>NZ_BJXA01000020.1 GCF_007990755.1 Nocardia ninae NBRC 108245
CCGCCCTGCTCGGTGCCCTCGCCGCGATCGACGGCTTCCGCGTCGACGCGGTCGAGCCCGCCGAGCACCGCGCCGAACTCGTCCGCAAGTCCGTGCACGGCCTGCCCGTCGACGTCCACGTCACCGACGGCCGTGACAGCGGACTGACCCCCGGCTACGACCGCATTCTGGTGGACGCACCATGCACCGGCCTCGGCGCACTGCGCCGCCGACCCGAGGCCCGCTGGCGCCGCACCCCCGCCGACGTCGCCGAACTGGTCACCCTGCAGCGCGAATTGCTCACCGCCGCATGGGATCTGCTCCGCCCCGGCGGCGTCCTGCTGTACTCCACCTGCTCACCGCACCTGTCGGAAACGGTCGTCGTGGTAGCCGACGCGGTCCGCCGCCTCGGCGCCGAACAACTCGACGCCCGCCCCCTCCTCCCCGGCGTCGACGACCTCGGCGACGGCCCGACCGCCCAACTCTGGCCGCACCGCCACGGCACCGACGCAATGTTCATGGCGGCTCTCCGCAAACCCTGACCCGCAGGATCGAGGGGGAACTGATGCCGGCGGCTTCTCGCGATTCGCCAACATCAGTTCCCCATGATCACTCGTCCAGCTCTGGGTTCGCCCATCTCGCCGATTCCATTCGTCCAATCCCTGGCCCAGCCCGTCGGGCAGACTGACGTTCATGGCACTGACGTGGCAAGACGTGGTCGCTCTCGCGACCGAACTCCCCGGCGTCGAAGAGTCGACGTGGTGGAACAGTCCAGCCTTGAAGGTCGGCGGCAAGGGCTTCGGCCGGTTACGCGTCGACGCCGAGGGTGGGTTGGCTCTGGTGTGTGATCCCGCCGAGAAGGAGGCGCTGCTGGCCTCCGGCGATCCGGCGTTCTACACCACCCCGCACTACGACGGACACCCGTTCATCCTCATCGATCTCGAACGCGTCGCCCGCGAACAGCTGCGCGAAATGCTGGACGATGCATGGTGGCTCACCGCTCCGCCGAAAGTGCGTAAGCAGCGAGCGTCCGCCAAGGGGTGAGCCCGTTACTCCCGGCTCGACTGCTCCCGAAGCCGCGCAAGGGTTTTCGCGAGGATGCGCGAGACGTGCATCTGCGAGATGCCCATCTGCTGGGCGATCTGGGTCTGCGTCATCGATTCGAAGAACCGCATGGTGAGGATCCGGCGTTCCCGCTCGGGCAGCCCGGCCAGCAGCGGACGGATCGCGACGTACTCCTCCACCCGGTCGAATTGGGACTCTTCCTCACCGAGGGTGTCCAGCAGGGAAGCATCGGTGTCGCGGCCGAGGGTGGCCGCGTCGATGGAGCTCGGCTGGTAGGCGTTGCCCGCGATGACGGCCTGGGTCACCTCGTCCGGGTCCACGTCGAGTTCGGCGGCGATCTCCTTGGCCGTCGGTGACCGGCCGAGCCGCTGGGAGAGCGCGTCGATCGCCGCGCCGATCCGCAGATGCGTCTCCTTGACCCGCCGCGGCACCCGCATGGCCCAGGTGTTGTCGCGGAAGTAGCGACGCACCTCGCCCATGATCGTCGGCACCGCGAAGGACAGGAAGTTCGAGCCGCGCTCGACGTCGAACCGGTCGACGGCGTGCACCAGCCCGACCCGCGCCACCTGGGTGAGATCGTCGAACGGTTCACCGCGCCCGCTGAACTTGCGCGCGATGTGATCGGCCAACGGGATGCAGCGACTGATCAGTTCGGCCCGGATCGCGCTGTGCCGCGCGGTTCCCGGCTTGCTCGCACCGAGCTGTTCGAAGAGCAGCCCGACGTCGTCGTAGCTGGCGACCGTCTTTACCGCCTCGATGGTTTCGCTTTCCTCGACGGCGTCCTGGGTGCTGACATCGTCCGCGTCCTCGGCGGCGCTCTCCGCGTCGTCGGCCTTCTCGGTGGCGGGATCCGCCTTGTCGGTAACGGTGTCGGCGTTGTCGTCGCGATCGGAGTCGAACACGGTGTCCTCGTCCGCCACTACGCTTTCCCCCGGACCCGACGGAACTCGACCGTCGTCGGATATCCGGAAACCGTCGAATCGAACGAATCCTGTTTCGCCTGTACCTCATCGGTGAGGGTGCGCAGTACATGCCAGCCGAAGCTGCGCTGATCGGGTAGACCCGCCTTGGCCGCGATCCCGCTGACGTGGACCAGCAACTCGGTCTCGCCGACGGTGAATCGACAGTTCAGGCTGGTGTCGGGTCCGGCGACGGCAATCAGGGTCGAGCAGACCTCGTCGACGGCCAGCCGGATGTCGGCCACCTCGTCCAGCGTGAAATCGCTTAGTAGGACGAGAGTTTCGGCGAGCCCACGAACGATGGGCAGCTGTGTGACCGATGCGGCCACCCGAATCTCCACCGGGGTGCTGTACAGCCCCTGTTCCGCCGAAATGTTGATCACCCTATGCAGGCTACCCACTCCCGCGCTGGACAACCCACACTACCGATAGACTGCGACGTTGTGTCCACCCCGACTTACGCGCGCCCGGCCGCTCCGATGATCGCCCCCTCCATCCTGTCCGCCGACTTCGCCCACCTCGCGGACGAGGCCAAGGCGGTCGCGGGAGCCGACTGGCTACACGTCGACGTGATGGACGCGCACTTCGTGCCGAACCTGACACTGGGCCTGCCCGTCGTGGAGAGCCTGCTGAAGGCGACCGACATCCCCCTCGACTGCCACCTGATGATCGAGGATCCGGGCCGTTGGGCGCCGCCGTACGCCGAGGCGGGCGCGCACAATGTGACCTTCCACGCCGAGGCGACCGACGATCCGATCGCGGTGGCCCGCGACATCCGCGCGGCGGGTGCCAAGGCGGGTCTCTCGGTGAAGCCGAACACACCGATCGAGCCGTACCTGGAGATCCTGCGTTCGTTCGACACCCTGCTGGTGATGAGCGTCGAGCCCGGCTTCGGCGGACAGTCGTTCATCGCCGACGTGCTGGAGAAGGCGCGCACGGTGCGCAGGCTGGTGGACGCGGGCGAGCTGCGGCTGCTGGTGGAGATCGACGGTGGGATCAACACCGACACGATCGAGGCTGCCGCGGAGGCCGGCATCGATTGCTTCGTCGCCGGGTCCGCTGTTTACAACACGGCCGATCCCAAGGCGGCCGTCGAGTCGCTGCGCAGGCAAGCCGCCGTGGTGCGCGCGGGCTGAGTGGACGCTCGGCTAACTGCGCGGGGTTTTGCGCAACGTTCGTGCGAGTGGCGTCCCGTTGAGCGGCGGTCAGTATGCGACCTGACGCGAGTTGCGAATCGTCTGCAGCGCACGGGTTGCGGGCAACGCTCGATCTCGTCGCGCGATCGCCCCCGCGGAGCGGTGCCGGGCCGCGCGGGGTCTGCCCCGGCGAAATCGCTTACAGCGCGCGGGTTTTGCAGGCGCCGATCGCGCGGGTCGCCTCGATCACCGCGTTGAGCGGCGGTCGGGTGGCTGCGGTTGCGGGGGAGCGGATCCAGGTGCGGTAGCCGGTGTGCTCGTCGTCGGGCGAGGGGAGCACGATCTGGCTGCCGGTGCAGGCCACCGTCGCGTACAGCCGGAACAGCTCGGCGGAGACCGCGGCGGTCAGCGTGTCCGGCCGGTACGGTCCGGTCAGGAAGGTCCAGCGCTGGGCGCGGGGATGATCGAGGACCGGTCCCGCGATGGCGGCTTGCTCGAGCCGCTGCTGCACCCGTTCGCCGAGGTCGGCGGGCATGGTGATGGCGCCGTAATGAGTGCCGATATGCAACAGGATGCGTCGCGAGGTGGGATCGATCGAGGCGGGCAGGTGCAATTCGCGCCGGTACTGCACGCAGCGAACTTCCAGCGTCGAATCGAGAAGAGTGGTCACGCCGCGCCCCCAACTGTGTCGAACTTGATTAGGCCCACTGTGGTCTTCTGACTTCCGTGAGTGGTGGACAATCCTTCGGTCGAACTTCCTGGCGGCATCACGTGCTTCACCAGGTCTAACGGTCCCTCGTCGAACTGTTCGGTGAACGATAGGAATCAGCTACATAACAATATTGCTGCTATTTCGGTCACGGCGCAAGCAAATGTTAAAAGTGAGCGGCAACTGGGTACGAACAGAGCTCGTGAGTTTGCCGGAAGTGTGCAAAACGCAAACTGGTGGTATCCATATCGCGGCCCAATAATCATTGTCGACCTGAAAAAGTCGCAATATCCGTATCATCGAATTGAATTCGACATCAATCCTTTATTGATCGTTTGCCTACGCGCATGTCCCCCGGCAGCCGGTCTGCTTCCTCCGGCGGTTGCCGGGACACGGTCTGCTGGCTCTTTGAGCGGAACCGTGCTGTCGGCTACGACCAGCCGTCGTTAAGCTGAGCCAAGGGCATCGACCGGCGGGAATACCCGTCGCGGCCGGGCTGTTCCGCAACCGGGGACAACGACTAGGGAGTCATGGCATGTTCACAGGCATCGTCGAGGAGCTGGGCGAGATCGTCGCCACCGAGCGGTTGGCCGACGCCGCCCGGCTGACGATCCGGGGCGAGCTGGTGACCTCCGATGCCGGGCACGGTGATTCGATCGCGGTGAACGGCGTGTGCCTGACGGTCGTCGAGGTGGTGGGCGGCGATTCGTTCACGGTCGACGTGATGCAAGAGACGTTGGATCGCTCCAGCATCGGCAAGCTGGACACCGGATCGAAGGTCAACCTGGAACGGGCCGCCGCACTGAACAGCAGGCTCGGCGGCCACCTCGTGCAGGGCCACGTCGACGGCACCGGCACCGTGCTCTCCCGCACCCCCTCGGAGAACTGGGACGTGGTGCGCATCTCGCTGCCCGACAAGATCGCCCGCTACGTGGTGGAGAAGGGCTCGATCACCGTCGACGGCATCTCGCTCACCGTCTCCGGCCTCGGCGTCGCCGACGAGCCCGCGGAGGCGGGCAGCGGCGACTGGTTCGAGGTCTCGCTCATCCCCACCACGCTTGCCCTGACAAATCTCGGCTTTGCCACCGTCGGCACCACCGTCAATCTGGAGGTGGACGTCATCGCGAAGTACGTGGAGCGCCTGCAGCAGCGCGGGTGAACGGCCGGACGGTCATCATCCGCGAGCGACGCCGTAGTGTAGGGGCGGACCTAATTCGAGATGGAGCACAACAGACGTGACCAGGTTCGACACCATCGAGCGCGCAGTCGCCGACATCGCCGCCGGTAAGGCCGTAGTCGTCGTCGACGACGAGGACCGCGAGAACGAGGGCGACCTCATCTTCGCGGCGGAGAAGGCCACCCCGGAGCTGGTGGCCTTCATGATTCGCTACACCTCCGGTTACATCTGTGTGCCACTGACGGGTGACGACTGCGATCGGCTGGGCCTGCCGCCGATGTACGCGATGAACCAGGACAAGCACGGCACCGCCTACACCGTGTCGGTCGACGCCCGCGAGGGCATCACGACCGGTATCTCGGGTGCCGACCGCGCCACCACCATGCGACTGCTCGCCTCCGACGAGGCGAAGGCCGACGACTTCACCCGCCCCGGCCATGTGGTGCCGTTGCGCGCGAAGGACGGCGGCGTGCTGCGCAGGCCGGGGCACACCGAGGCCGCGGTCGACCTGTCCCGGATGGCCGGACTGCGTCCCGCGGGCGTGATCTGCGAGATCGTCAGCCAGAAGGACGAGGGCCACATGGCCCGCACCGAGGAACTGCGCGTCTTCGCCGACGAGCACAACCTCGCGCTCATCTCCATCGCCGACATGATCGCCTGGCGGCGCAAGCACGAGAAGCACGTGGTGCGCGTCGCCGAGGCGCGGATCCCCACGGCGCACGGCGAATTCATGGCCGTCGGTTACCAGAGCATCTACGACGAGGTCGAGCATGTCGCGCTGGTGCGCGGTGACCTCGCAGACGGCGAGGACGTGCTGGTGCGGGTGCACTCCGAGTGCCTCACCGGCGATGTGTTCGGTTCGCTGCGCTGCGACTGCGGTCCGCAGCTGGATGCCGCGCTGGAAATGGTGGCCCAGGAGGGCCGCGGTGTGGTGCTGTACATGCGCGGGCACGAGGGCCGCGGCATCGGGCTGATGCACAAGCTGCAGGCCTACCAGTTGCAGGACTCCGGCCACGACACGGTCGACGCGAACCTGGAACTCGGGCTGCCCGCCGACGCGCGCGACTACGGCACCGGCGCGCAGATCCTGGTGGACCTCGGGATCCGTTCGATGCGGCTGCTCACCAACAACCCGGCCAAGCGCGTCGGCCTGGACGGCTACGGCCTGCGGATCACCGACCGGGTGCCGATGCCGTTGCGCGCCAACGCCGAGAACCTGCGCTACTTGCGGACCAAACGCGACCGGATGGGCCACGACCTGATCGGGCTCGACGACATCGATCTGGGCGAGACCGCCCGCTAATTCACGGAGAGGCAGACATCGATGAGCGGTACCGGCGTACCGACTTTCGCGCTCGCGGATGCCAAGGATCTGAAACTCGGCATCGTCGCATCGCGCTGGCACACCACGATCTGCGACACCCTGCTGGCGAACGCCGAACAGGTGGCCAAAGACGCCGGCGTCCTGCACGTCACGGTGGTGCGTTGCGCGGGCGCGATGGAACTGCCGGTGGTGGCCCAGGAACTGGCGCGCACGCATGACGCGGTGGTCGCGCTCGGGGTGGTGATCCAGGGTGGCACACCGCATTTCGAGTACGTCTGCGATGCGGTCACCGCCGGGCTCACCCGGGTCTCGCTGGACGCGGGCACGCCCGTCGCGAACGGGGTGCTCACCACGAACAACGAGGAGCAGGCGCTGGATCGGGCCGGTCTTCCCGGGTCGGCCGAGAACAAGGGCGAGCAGGCGTGCGCCGCGGCGCTCGATGCCGCGCTGACGCTGCGTTCCCTGCGGCAGTCCGCGTAGTGGGTGCGGTCGGGTTCCACCGCGCAGTCGGCCTATGTGGTTCGGCAGCGGTTCCCGGTATCGGATCGGCGACTGTCGCGGACGTTTTGCAGTTCCATGCCGATGTCGCAGGGGTAGGTGCGGGTAACTGATGCCGGTCTCTCGCATTTTCCGAAGGAACGCCGAACCCGCCGCAGGACAAGGCGATACGTCCGAGTGGGAACTCGAGATCCGTCCCCGCCGTGCCGTGCGCAACGCGCGCATCGTCGCGGTCGTGATCGCCGCCGCCTTCCTCGCAGGCGGTATTTGGTTGCGCACCGGTTCGACGGGCGTGAACTTCCGCGTCGTCGACCAGATAGCCATGATCGGCATCGGCCTGGTCATCGCCGCCGCGGTCCTGCTGCTCACCCGGCCGCGCGTGCGTGTCGGCGCCGCAGGCGTCTCGGTGCGAAACATCCTCGGCGACAACGACTTCCCCTGGGACACCGTCCGCGGCGTCACCTTCCCCGACCGGAAGGCCTGGGCCCGGCTCGAACTCGTCAACGACGACTACGTCCCCATGCTGGCAATCCGCTCCAACGACAAGGAGCGTGCCGCCGAAGCAATGGAGCAGCTCCGCGAACTGGGTGTGAAGTACACAGCCGAGCCGAAGTGATCGGTGGCGCTCTGATTGCGCCGCCCGGTGTCGAGGTTCAGCGGGACAGCAGCATCGGATAGACGATGGGCCCGTGGTCGATGGATAGCTCGCCCTGCCGCTTGAAGCCGAAGCGTTCGAAGAACGGGCAGCACGCACGGGAATTGGATATCAGGAAGCAGGGCTCGGTCGAGCCGGCCAGCCGCTGCTCGATCAGGGACGACGCGAAGCCCTGACGCCGGCAGTTCGGGTGGGTACCGACGGCAGCGAGATACAGATGGGGAGTATCGGGTCGGACGTCTTCGATCTGGCGGGAAGCCGCAAGCGCCCGGGGGAGACTGCCCTTCAACGCCCGGAACAGGGTGAACGGCTTCGCGATCGAGGAGATAACCCCCGGCGGTTCCCACAACGCAACGCTGACAATGTTCCCGTCCGCGTCGCACGCCGCGTCGACCATGCCCGTTTCAGCGCGCGAGGCAATACGCGAATCCCAGAACGCCGGCAGCGCCTGCCGCCGCAACCCAGGTCGCGGCCAGAAGTAAGTCATCAGCGGATCCTCGGCGAAAGCCTCCGCGAGGACGAACGCACCGGTCTGCATAACTGCAGGTTAACCGGCAACCGAGGCGCCATCGCGAGATAAACCCCCGACACGCGCGACGAGGACGCCGTCCAAACCCACGCTGCCATTCGCCTGACAAACCTCACGCGCCTGACAAACCTCACGCCGCACCGCCGTACTTCACTAACGGGGCATGGCGGCGGCCCTACTCGCACCTGGCCGCCGCCATGCCCCGTCGGTCAGTGAGCTGACGACTCAGCGGGTGTCGCCGAGGACCGCTCCCTCACGGCGCGGGTCGGCGCCGCCGATCCAGCCGTCGCCGTCGCGTTGCAGCGCGCTGAGTCCGCTGGATTGCGGAGCGACCGTGACCTGGTGGCCTAGTTCGCGGAGGCGGATGACCAGGGCATCGTTGTTGCCGTTGTCGGCGGTGTTGATGCTCGGGTGTTCGCCGCCGACGCCGGTGGAGGGGGTGTTGCCTGCGCCGAACGACAGGGCGGAGACGGCCTGTTGCGGGTCGAGGCCCCAATCCAGCATGCCGATCAGGGTTTTCACGACGAACTGGATGATCACCGAGCCGCCGGGGGAGCCGGCGATATGGGTGAGGGCGCCGCGCGTGCCGTCGGGAGCCTTGTCGAAGACGAGGGTGGGGGCCATCGAGCTGCGCGGGCGCTTGTTGGGCTGGATCCGGTTGGCGACCGGTGCGCCGTCGGTGCCGAGCGGGTCCGCGGAGAAGTCGGTGAGCTGGTTGTTCAGCACGAAACCGTTGACCAGGTGGAACGAGCCGAACGCGGATTCCACCGTGGTGGTCATGGCCGCCGCGTTGCCGTACTTGTCGACCACCGAGATGTGGCTGGTGCCGTGCTCGGGCGGCTGCGCGCCGACACCGAGCGGGACGGGGCCGAAGTCGCCGGGCTGTGCGGTGCCCATGCTGCGGCCGCGGTCGATCAGTGCGGAGCGCTGCTTCAGGTAGTTCTTGTCCACCAGGGTCTGCGGCGAATTGCCCGGCAGCGGAATGAAGTCCGAGTCGGCCACGTACTTGTTGCGGTCCGCGTAGGCGAGGCGCTCGGCCTCGGCGATGAGATGGACGGCGTCGGCCTTCGGCTTGCCGCCGTTGCGGGCGTCGGAACCGGCACCGAGGTTGTCCGGCGGCAGCGCGGCGAGGTCGAAGTTCTCCAGGATGCCGAGGGTGGCGGCGACGGTGCTGCCGCCGGACGACGGGTTCGGCATGCCGCAGATCTCGTGTGCGCGATAGGTGGTGCACAGCGCGGTGCGCTTCTTCGCCTGGTAGTTCGCCAGGTCGGCGGTGGTCATCAGGCTCGGGGTGCGGCCGCCGGACGCGGAGGTGGCCGCGTCCACGATGTCGGCCGCGATAGCGCCGGTGTAGAAGGCTTGGGCGCCTTCGGTCGCGACGGCGCCCAACGTCTTCGCCATCGCCGGGTTGGTCAACATGGTGTCCGCGGGCTTGGGGGTGCCGTCGGGATTCAGGAAGTACGCCTTCGCAGCCTCGTCGAGCGCCAGATCCTTGGCGGACTCCGCGATCTGCCCGGCGAAGCGGGGGCTGATCGGGAACCCGCGGTCGGCGAGATCGATGGCCGGGTCGAACAGTTCCCGCCAGCCGGTCTTGCCGTGGTCGCGGTGCGCCATCTCCAGCATCCGCAAAACCCCTGGCACGCCGATGGATCGGCCGCTGGCGCGCGTGTTCGGTTTCGGCTCGGACCGATCGGTGTCGCTGACCCAGCGCAGATAGTTCTCGGTGGCCGCCGCAGGCGCGACCTCTCGCCCGTCGTAGGCGTCCACGGTCTTGGTGTCGGCGTCGTAGTACATCAGGAACGCGCCGCCGCCGATGCCGGAGGCCTGCGGTTCGACCAGTCCGAGCACCGTTTGCGCGGCGATGAGCGCATCCGCGGCGGTGCCGCCCTCGCGCAGCACGCCACACGCGGCCTTCGTGGCCACCGGGTTCGCCGTCGCGACCGCGTACGTCTTGGTGCGCACCGCCGTCATCCCCGACCGGTAGCCGGTGGAGATCTCCGGGTTGGTGCTGATGTCCTGGGTCTTGCCGTCCGTGGCGCCTGCCGAGGTCGCGGCCACCGGTGTCCCGTTCGGCACCGTGTCGCAGACGGCTCCGGCTTTGTCCTCGTCGGACGAACAAGCCGTGACCGTCCCGAGGGCGAGCAGCACCACTGCCGCCACACCCGTCCACGTTCCTCGCGCGCGCCTCATGGGGGGACTCTAACGCCCGGCACCGAGACCGGGGGAGAGTTTGTCCGACCAACGCCGGGAGAGTCCGGTGATTCGAGTGCCGGAAGGAAGTCGGCGCATCGAAGGGATTCTTTCCGGCACAACCAGGCAGGCGTGCGGACGACGAACTCGGTTGCGCGCCACCACATATCCACCCGTCACCCGCGTGACCTGCGACGACGCCGAGCGCGGCGGACCGGTCGGTAGGCTGGCCCGGTGACCATCGAAGCGGTGCTCTTCGACTATTCCGGAACCTTGTTTCGACTGGAGGAGGACGAATCCTGGGGTGCGGACCTGGTCGCGGCCGACGGCCGCCCCTTCGATGTGCACGAGAAGGCCGAGATCCTGCGCAGGATGACGGCACCGGTCGGCCAGCTGGTGCGATTCGACGCCGACGGTCAGCACGCCTGGGACAACCGTGACCTGGATCCGAAGCTGCATCGGCGCGCCTACCTCGAGGTCCTGCGCAAGTCCGGCGTACCGACCGACGACCAAGCCGCCGTCCTCTACGGCCGCCTGATCGATCCGATGTCCTGGACGCCCTACCCCGACGTCGACGAAGCGCTGACGTCGCTTGCGGCCCAAGGCATTCAGGTCGGTGTGGTGAGCAACATCGCCTTCGACATCCGCCCCGCCTTCACCACCCGGAACTGGGACCGATACATCGACGCCTTCGCCCTCTCCTTCGAGATCGGCGCGGTGAAACCCGATCCCCGAATTTTCGCCGGCACCCTCGACAAGCTCGGCGTCGATCCCGACGCCGCGCTGATGGTCGGTGACAGCGCCGAGGCAGACGGCGGCGCGACCGCCCTCGGCTGCCGATTCGCCCTGGTAGACCCGCTGCCCACCGCTGAACGCCCGTCCGGTCTGCTCGACGCATTGCAGCAGCACGGACTGTCCTGATCGACCGGCGCGCCCGTGATCAACACGGCATCATTTCCGGATAACCCCCGCCGCGCCCGAGTTGTCCGACTCTCGCCGGTGCTCTAGCGTCCTGCTGGCGCACCCGTCGATGCGGGTCGAGAGTGTTGATCGGGAGTGGGGAGCGCCGTGGGCGCGGACTTTTCGGACGAGGATTTAGCGGTCGCCGAGAAATTATGGGCGCTGACCGAGCTGCCCGAGACCGTCAGAGAAGCACGGGAAGCCGCCTGGGGGTTGGCGGGATTCGGACTGGCCTATCCAGTGATCATGGGTGTGACGCGCAGCGCCGAGGCTGCGGGCGGCGCGGCCATCCAATTCCTGTTCAGCTGGCTGCTCGGCCTCGTCGCCTGGGGATTCATCCGCGGTGCCAGCGGCGTGCGGGTGCTGGCGGTCATCTTGGCGCTCGCGCAGGCGGTGGTCGGCTGGCGAACCCAACCCAACGACATTCCGTTCGAGCAGTGGATCGTGGCGGTGCTCTTCTCCCTCGGCACGTCGAGCGCCGTCGTCTACCAGCTGTGCCGCGCCGAAGCCAAGGAGTGGTTCGGCGCCGACGAATAACGAGCGCGGTGACAGACCTGGGCACTGAACTTCCTGTCCAGCAGCGCGTTTCGACAAAAGGCGGCAGGTCGATCCCGGTCGCAACCCTGGAGGAGAACCGAACCCGGATCGCCTTGCCGAGCTTGTCGGACGTGCTCGATAGGCTTGATGGGTGGCAGATCCAGCGACGTACCGGCCCAAGCCGGGCACGATTCCCGTCGAACCAGGGGTGTACAAGTTCCGGGACGCATATCGGCAGGTCATCTACGTCGGCAAGGCAAAAAGTCTGCGCAGCAGGCTGAACTCCTACTTCGCCGACGTCGCGTCGCTGCATCCGCGGACGCGGCAGATGGTCACCACGGCCGCGAGCGTCGAGTGGACCGTGGTCTCCACCGAGGTGGAGGCGCTGCAGCTCGAATACAACTGGATCAAGGAATTCGACCCCCGGTTCAACGTGCGATACCGGGACGACAAGTCGTATCCGGTGCTCGCGGTGACGTTGAACGAGGAGTTCCCGCGTCTGTTCGTCTACCGCGGCGCGCGCAAGAAGGGCGTGCGGTACTTCGGCCCCTACGCGCACGCCTGGGCGATCCGGGAAACCCTGGACCTGCTGCTGCGGGTGTTCCCCGCGCGCACCTGCTCCAACGGAGTGTTCAAGCGGCACAACCAGATCGGGCGCCCCTGCCTGCTCGGCTACATCGACAAGTGCTCGGCGCCGTGCATCGGCCGGGTCAGTGCCGCCGAACACCGCCGGATCGTGGAGGACTTCTGCGACTTCCTGGCCGGGCGCACCGACCGCATGGTGCGCCAGCTCGAACGCCGCATGCAGGACGCCGCCGAGGACCTCGACTTCGAGAACGCCGCCCGCCTGCGCGACGACGTGCAGGCGCTGCGCCGCGCGCTGGAGAAGCAGGCCGTGGTGCTCGGCACCGGCACCGATGCCGACGTGATCGCCTTCGCCACCGACGAGCTGGAGGCGGCGGTGCAGATCTTCCACGTCCGGGACGGCCGGGTCCGTGGTCAGCGCGGCTGGGTGGTCGACAAATCCGGCGACGCCATCGACTCGCCGGAGGCGGGCAGTGAACTGGCCGTGCTGGTCGAGCAGTTCCTCACCCAGTTCTACGGCGAGCAGGTCGCGGTGGCGGAACTGGGCGAGGCCGAGCAGCCCGCGACCGTGGTGCCCAGGGAGGTGCTGGTCCCCGAACTCCCGGCCGACGCCGAGCAGTTGCAGGAGTGGCTGTGCAACCTGCGCGGCTCGGCCGTGCAGCTGCGGGTGCCGCAGCGTGGCGACAAGAAGGCCCTCGCCGAGACCGTGCAGCGCAACGCGATGGAGGCCTTGCAGCAGCACAAGCTCAAGCGCGCGGGCGACCTGACGTCGAGATCGGCTGCGCTGCAAGCCATCCAGGACGCCCTCGAACTGGACAGCGCCCCGCTGCGGATCGAGTGCGTGGACATCAGCCACGTGCAGGGCACCGATGTGGTCGCCTCGCTGGTGGTGTTCGAGGACGGCCTGGCCCGCAAATCCGAATACCGGCACTACACCATCAAGGAGGCCGCTGGCGACGGCCGCTCGGACGACGTCGGCAGCATCAGGGAGGTGACCCGGCGGCGCTTCTACAAGCTGCAGAAAGAGCGCGAGCTGATGGTGAACGAGGACCTGGCGGCGGTCGAAGCCCTCGACGACACCGCCGAACTCGTGTCCCGCCCCGGCATCGACCCGCAGACCGGCCGTCCGCGTAAATTCGCCTACCCGCCCAACCTCTACGTCGTCGACGGCGGCGCACCCCAGGTCGCGGCCGCGGCCGAAGTGCTCGACGAACTCGGCATCACCGATGTCGCGGTGATCGGCCTGGCCAAACGCCTCGAAGAGGTGTGGGTACCGGGGGAGAGCGACCCGGTGATCATGCCGCGCAACAGCGAGGCCTTGTTCCTGTTGCAGCGGATCCGCGACGAAGCACACCGGTTCGCCATCACCTTCCACCGCAGCAAACGCTCCCGCCGGATGACCGCGTCCGCGCTGGACTCGGTGCCCGGGCTCGGGACGGCGCGCCGAACCGCGCTGGTTACCCATTTCGGTTCCGTCGCCAAGCTCAAGCAGGCCACGGTAGAGGAGATCACCGAGGTCCCCGGCATCGGATTGGCCACCGCCAAGGCCGTGCTCGCGGCGCTACAGGAGGGCTGAGGACCATCGGAAACATCGGCTTTGCTCCGATACACCTATATTCTCGGTACCAGTCGCTAGCCTTCCACGTGCACCACGGAAGGTGATCGCGCATGTCTGCGCCCGATACCGGAACCGGTGCGGGATGATTCGAGAGGTACCCAGAGAGCGAGCGCAGCGAGTGAACCGACAACACAGCGTGCGACGGCGCACGGCGGAGCCGAGCGCCCGCGAGGTGCAGTCGTGTGACGGATCCGGTAGGACATGACACGCGTCGAAGCGAACAACACTGCGGGTAATCCGCGACAGACCGAGGGGCGGGCCGGCCCCTCGAGCGCTGTCGCAGCGGCGAACCCGCAGGTCGAAGTCGTCATCGTGACCGGACTATCCGGCGCGGGCCGCGGCACCGCCGCCCGCGTACTCGAGGATCTCGGCTGGTACGTCACCGACAACCTGCCGCCGGAGCTGATCGGCCGGATGGTCGAACTCGGCGCCTCCGCCGACCCGCCGATCCGCAGTCTGGCCCTGGTGATGGACGTGCGCAGCAGGTTCTTCACCGGTGATCTCTCGGTGGTCACCGAGCAGTTGCGCAAACTCGGCATCGAAACCAGGGTGCTGTTTCTCGAAGCCTCCGACGATGTGCTGATCCGGCGTTTCGGTTTCGCCCGGCGCCGCCACCCGCTGCAAAGCGAGAGCAAAGACGGCACGCTCTCGTCGGGCATCGCCGCCGAACGCGTCCGGCTCTCGGCCGTGAAAACCGCGGCGGACCTGGTCATCGACACCACCGAACTGTCCATCCACCAGCTGCACCGCAAGTTGGAGGAGGCCTTCGGCGACGGTGCACCCAGTGCATTGCAGCTGACCGTGCAATCCTTCGGCTTCAAGCATGGGGTTCCACTGGACGCCGACATGGTGTTGGATGTGCGTTTTCTACCTAATCCACATTGGATACCGGAATTGCGGGAACACACTGGTCAGGAATCAGTGGTGAGCGAGTACGTGTTGTCGCGCCCCGGCGCGGCCGATTATCTGCGTACCTGCCACCACCTGGTCGAGCTGACGATGAACGGTTACCGCCAAGAGGGGAAGCGATACATGACGGTGGCAGTGGGCTGCACCGGAGGCAGGCACCGCAGCGTGGCGATAGCCGAGGCTCTTGGCGAACTGATGAGCGAGGGCACCGGCGGCAGCGAGGGCCCCGCCGACGTGGTGCGCGTCGTGCACCGCGATCTGGGGCGCGAATGAGTGCGCGCGAGCCGAGTGTTAGCGAGGCGCTGGCATGACGGGGTGGGAATCCGACCCGAATATCGTCGCGCTGGGCGGCGGGCACGGCCTGTACGCGACGTTGACCGCCGTCCGGCGGCTGACCAGAAAGATCTGCGCGGTCGTCACCGTCGCGGACGACGGCGGCTCGTCCGGTCGCCTACGCGCCGAGCTAGGCGTGCTACCGCCCGGTGACCTACGGATGGCGCTCGCCGCGCTGGCCGCGGACTCCGACGGCATCTGGACCAAGACCGTGCAACACCGCTTCGGCGGCACCGGCGCACTGGCCGGCCACTCGGTCGGCAACCTCATCCTGGCCGGCCTGACCGAGGTGCTCGGCGATCCGGTCGCCGCGCTCGATGAACTCGCGAAAATGCTGCGCATCACCGGACGGGTGCTGCCGATGTCGCCCATCGCGCTCGATATCGAAGCGGATGTGGCTGGGCTGGAAGCGGATCCGCGCGTCAGCCGCTGCATCCGCGGCCAGGTCGCCATCGCGACCACCCCAGGAAAAGTCCGGCGGGTGCGGTTGATTCCGTCCGATCCACCCGCCAGCCAGGAGGCCACCTCGGCCATCGAACACGCCGACGTTGTCGTGCTCGGACCGGGCTCCTGGTTTACCAGCGTCATCCCCCATGTGCTCGTCCCCGAACTACGAGAGGCGCTGGTGTACACCCGAGCGAGAAAAGTTCTCGTGCTGAACCTGGCCGCCGAGCCCGGCGAAACGGCGGGTTTCTCCGCCGAACGGCACCTGCATGTATTGTCCCAGCACGCACCGGAATTCGTGGTCGACGAAGTTTTGGTCGATTCGGGGTCGGTGCCCGAGGGTCGCGAAAGAGAACATGTGGCGAGAGCTGCCGAACAGTTGCGGGCACGGGTAACCTTCTCCGATGTCGCCGAAGCGGGAACGGACCGGCATCATCCCGGAAAGCTTGCCGCCGCACTGGATCAACTGATCCGGCAACCTCGGCCACAAATGGCAGGGCTTCGAGTCGAGGGACGGCACATGGGTCAGGATGTGCGTTCCGGGTTGGGTGGAAAGGAGCGCGTCTCGTGGCGATGACAGCCGATGTGAAAGACGAGCTGAGCAGGCTCACGGTGTCGCAAGTCAGTTCCCGCAAGGCGGAACTGTCCGCGCTGCTGCGCTTTGCGGGCGGCCTGCACATCGTCGGCGGGCGGGTGATCGTCGAGGCCGAGGTGGACATGGGTTCCATCGCACGCAGGCTGCGCCGGGAGATCTTCGAGCTATACGGCTACGGCTCCGATGTGCACGTGCTCGGCGCGGGCGGTCTGCGCAAGACCTCCCGCTACGTGGTGCGCGTGTCCAAGGAGGGCGAGGCGCTGGCCCGGCAGACCGGGCTGCTCGATGTGCGCGGTCGTCCGGTGCGCGGCCTGCCCGCCCAAGTGGTCGGCGGCAGCATCGCCGATGCCGAAGCAGCTTGGCGCGGAGCGTTTCTCGCGCACGGCTCGCTCACCGAGCCCGGTCGCTCCTCCGCGCTGGAGGTCAGCTGCCCGGGTCCGGAGGCGGCGCTCGCGCTTGTCGGCGCGGCCCGCAGGCTCGGCATCACCGCAAAGGCGCGGGAGGTGCGCGGCACCGACCGGGTCGTGGTGCGGGACGGCGAGGCCATCGGCGCGCTGCTCACCAGGATGGGTGCGCACGGCACCCGCATCGTCTGGGAGGAGCGCAGGCTGCGCCGCGAGGTGCGGGCCACCGCCAACCGGCTGGCCAACTTCGACGACGCCAACCTGCGCCGCTCGGCAAGGGCCGCGGTCGCCGCGGCCGCGAGGGTGGAGCGTGCGCTGGAGATCCTCAGCGACGACGTGCCCGACCATCTCGCCGCCGCGGGCAAACTGCGCGTGCAGCATCGGCAGGCCTCGCTGGAGGAGCTCGGCCAGCTGGCCGACCCGCCGATGACGAAAGACGCTGTGGCGGGCCGGATTCGGCGCTTGCTGTCGATGGCGGACCGGCGGGCCAAGGAGCTCGGCATCCCCGACACGGAGTCCGCTGTCACGGCCGAATTGCTCGACGAAGCCTGATTCGGGAGTTTGTCATCCGGTCGGTCGACCAGCGTGTCGACCGGCCGGATGATCCCGCTATTCGGCTGTAGATCGACGCGTGGCATCGCGATGCGTGCCGAACTCCGAATGGGGTGGAAGCACTCGACCCCGGCTCACGGTCGGAGGCCCGGCAAACGTCGTCGACGAACCTCGGCGTCCGGTGGGAAGTCGACTTCCTATTCAGGCGTGCACCAGAATGACGGGCCGATCGGCGGGTGGGTCGAGCCGGAACAGTGGCCGAGCCACTCGAATGTCGACACGTGTGCCGGAACGGCAACGGGGTAACCCCACTGCCGGAGACGTCAGAATGACCGGTGTGTCGGAATGCCAGGACTCTTGACGATGTTCCTGCGCTGGTCGGCGCGCCGGATTGTGAGGAAACAGACCAGTCGGTGATCGATTTCCCTGGTTACGGTAGTGAAGTGGTGACTCGGGAACGTTCGCACCCTGGTGGCCTGATGACCGCGTCGAGATCGCCAGTTCACAACGGACAGGTGCATGTCGGTGGGGTTACAGGCGGGCACTACTGTTACTAGACATCGGAATGATCCGCTTGAAAGCTGAGGAGCGATAACGTGACTGTCCGGGTAGGCATCAACGGCTTCGGTCGTATCGGACGTAACTTCTTCCGGGCGGTGGAGGCGCAGAAGGCGCTGGGCACCACCGACATCGAGATCGTCGCGGTCAACGACCTCACCGACAACGCGACTCTCGCGACCCTGCTCAAGTACGACTCGATCCTCGGCCGCCTGCCGCAGGATGTCTCGCTCGACGGCGACGACACCATCGTGGTCGGTGACCAGCGGATCAAGGCGCTGGCCATCAAGGAGGGCCCGGCGGCGCTGCCGTGGGGCGACCTGGGCGTCGACGTGGTGGTCGAGTCCACCGGCATCTTCACCGATGCCACCAAGGCGAAGGGTCACCTCGCCGCGGGCGCCAAGAAGGTCATCATCTCCGCGCCCGCCAAGGGTGAGGACCTGACGGTCGTCATGGGCGTCAACGACGACAAGTACGACGGCAGCCAGAACATCATCTCCAACGCCTCGTGCACCACCAACTGCCTCGGCCCGCTGGCGAAGGTGCTGAACGACAGCTTCGGCATCGAGCGTGGTCTGATGACCACCATCCACGCCTACACCCAGGACCAGAACCTGCAGGACGGCCCGCACAGCGACCTGCGTCGCGCCCGCGCGGCCGCGCTGAACATCGTGCCGACCGGCACCGGTGCGGCCAAGGCCATCGGCCTGGTGCTCCCGGAACTGCAGGGCAAGCTGGACGGTTACGCGCTGCGCGTGCCGGTTCCGACGGGCTCGGTCACCGACCTCACCGTCACCCTGCGCAAGTCGGCCTCGATCGACGACATCAACGCCGCCTACAAGGCCGCCGCCGAGGGACCGCTGAAGGGCATCCTGAAGTACAACGTCGACCCGATCGTGTCGAGCGACATCGTCACCGACCCGCACTCGTGCATCTACGACGCGCCGCTGATCAAGGTCATCGACGATCAGGTCAAGGTCGTCGGCTGGTACGACAACGAGTGGGGCTACTCCAACCGTGTCGCCGACCTCATCGGCCTCGTCGGCAAGTCGCTCTGAGGCCATGACAGTCAAAACTCTCGAGGATCTGCTGAAAGAGGGTGTCGAAGGTCGGGGCGTCCTGGTGCGCTCCGACCTGAACGTCCCCCTCGACGACAACGGTCAGATCACCGATCCCGGTCGCATCATCGCCTCGGTGCCGACGCTGAAGGCGCTGGTCGAGGCCGGCGCGAAGGTGGTCGTCACCGCGCACCTCGGCCGCCCGAAAGGCGAGCCGGACCCGAAGCTCTCGCTGGCGCCGGTCGCCGCGAAGCTCGCCGAAGAGCTGGGCCGCAACGTCCAGCTCGCCGGTGACGTGGTCGGCGGAGACGCGCTCGCGCGTTCCGAGGGGCTGACCGACGGCGATGTGCTCCTGCTGGAGAACATCCGCTTCGATCCGCGCGAGACCAGCAAGGACGACGCGCAGCGGGCCAAGCTCGCCGCCGCGTTGGTCGAGCTGGTCGGCGACGACGGCGCGTTCGTCTCCGACGGTTTCGGTGTGGTGCACCGCAAGCAGGCGTCGGTGTACGACGTGGCGAAGCTGCTGCCGCATTACGCGGGCAAGCTGGTCGCGGCCGAGGTCGAGGTGCTGGCCAAGCTGACGCAGGACACCGAGCGGCCGTACGCGGTCGTGCTCGGCGGCTCCAAGGTCTCCGACAAGCTCGCGGTGATCGAGGCGCTCGCGCCGAAGGTCGACACGCTGGTCATCGGCGGCGGCATGTGCTTCACCTTCCTTGCCGCCCAGGGTCTTTCGGTCGGCAGCTCGCTGCTGCAGGAAGAGATGATCGAGACCTGCAAGGGCCTGCTCGACCAGTACGCGGACGTGATTCATCTGCCGCGCGACATCGTGGCGGCGAGCAAGTTCGCCGCCGATGCCGACTCGAAGGTCGTGCCCGCGCACGAGATTCCGGACGGCTGGATGGGCCTGGACATCGGACCCGAATCCACCGACCGGTTCGCGGCGCTGCTGACCGAGGCGAAGACGGTGTTCTGGAACGGCCCGATGGGCGTGTTCGAGTTCGAGAACTTCGCGGCCGGTACCCGCGGCGTGGCCGAGGCCATCGTCACGGCCACCGGTAAGGGTGCGTTCACCGTCGTCGGCGGTGGCGATTCGGCCGCGGCCGTGCGTGCGCTCGGGCTGCCCGATGACGGTTTCTCGCATATCTCCACCGGCGGCGGCGCGTCGCTGGAATACCTGGAGGGCAAGGAACTTCCGGGCATCGCAGTGCTGGAAGATTGAGGAGTGCTGTGACGAAGTCCTATGCCAGGAAGCCGCTCATCGCGGGCAACTGGAAGCTGAACCTCAACCACCTCGAGGCGATCGCGCTGGTGCAGAAGATCGCTTTCGCGTTGCCGGAGAAGTACTTCGCCAAGGTGGACGTCGCGGTGCTGCCGCCGTTCACCGATCTGCGCAGCGTGCAGACGCTGGTGGAGGGCGACAAGCTGCTGCTCACCTATGGCGCGCAAGACGTTTCGATGCACGACTCGGGCGCCTACACCGGTGAGATCAGCGGCGCCATGCTGGCCAAGCTGGGCTGCACTTTTGTGGCGGTCGGCCACTCCGAGCGGCGGCAGTACCACCACGAGGACGACGCCACCGTGCTCGCCAAGGCCAAGCAGGCGCTCAAGCACGGGCTCACGCCGATCGTCTGCATCGGCGAGGGCCTGAACGTCCGCGAGGCGAAGACGCACGTCGAGTACAACCTCGAGCAGCTGCGTGGTTCGCTGAAAGGCCTGACGGCGGAGGAGATCTCGAAGGTCGTCATCGCCTACGAGCCGGTCTGGGCCATCGGCACCGGCAAGGTCGCCACCCCCGCCGACGCGCAGGAAGTCTGCGGCGCGATCCGCGCGGAACTGGCCGTGCTGGCCTCCCCGGAGGTCGCCGCGGGCGTGCGCGTGCTCTACGGCGGCTCGGTCAACGCCAAGAACGTCGGCGAGCTCGTCGGTCAGACCGACATCGACGGCGCGTTGGTCGGCGGTGCTTCGCTGAAGGGTGACGAGTTCGCCACCCTCTCCGCGATTGCCGCGGGCGGCCCACTGCCGTAACCGTTTTCACGGAGTAGAGCCGGGCATCGCGAGAGCGTTGCCTGGCTCTTTCTGCGTTGTGAGTCTGTGCCCAGCGCCGATGGTGTCGTCTGCCGACTACTCCGCGTGCAGGGTGAGGCCGTTGCCGTTGGCATTGCGGAGGGTGAGCACGTCGGCGTCGACGGTCGCGGTTGTCTTGCCGTCCAACACTTTCAGCACCGCCTGCTCGACCTCCATCACCTCGGGCGAGCACAGCATCTTCGTGGTGCCGACCTGGAAGGTGAGCTCGGTGTCGGGACCCGTTGCGCGCCCGGTCATCCGGTTGCAGCCCGCGCTACCGGAGACGCTGCCGTCCTCGGCGATGGTGAGCGTGGGCTTCACCTCATCGATTGTCTGGGAACGCATTTGGGCGTCGGGAGTGATGAGGGCGGTGACGATCCAGGTGGTGCCCTTGACCGGCTTGTCCGGCTTGGCGACCTTCTTGTCCAGCAGGTGCACCGTGAGGTTGTCGTTCTGCACGGTGAGCTTCGGGCCGTCGAGCTGCCAGGTGGGGTCGGAATTCAGTAGGCCGCTGAGCCATTCGTCGGCGCCTTCCCGATCGCCGGGACAGGCCATCAGGGTGCTCGCCAGGCCGGACACGTGCAGCTTGTGGTCATCGAGCGCGACTACGCCGGAGTGCGAGTTGCAGCCCGCGTCCGCGGCGATCCGGTCGTCTTTGAAGGTGAGCGTCAGCGGTCCGCCGCCGGGAATCGGCGCACCCTTCACCTCGGTGGAGAGGAAGGTGCGGCCTACCAGGCCGGACTCGGCCGGCTTGGGGTCGGAGTCGCCGCTCGAACAGGCTGTGACCGCGAGCAGTGCCAGGGCAACGATCGGGCCGAACCGCACGAAATTAGCCGCCATGACGGCGATGGTACCGATATCGTGCGGTTCGGCCGGGTTTTCGGCAGGTCAGACCGGCATGCCGAGAGCCGACGCCAGGGTCTGGCCGAGGGCGTTGACGACCGCGGCGAACGCGCCGGGATCCAGGATCTGCAACGGCACGTCGCGGTTGCTGCAGCCCTGCGGCGCGGGAATACCGTTGAGCCGATCGTTGAGCCACATCACGGCCGAGCCCGCGCCGGAGACGGCGGCGATGCCGTGCTCGCTGATGATCTCCCTGGTATAGGCGACCTGGGCGTTCGGGTCCTTGCAGTAGGTGTCGTACAGCTTGTTGACCGCGTTGATCGGCATCGCCTCGTCCAGCGGCGCCTCGTAGATGTAGAGCGGGAACGGGGGAGTGCCCCGCCGGCCCAGGGTCATCTCGTCCAGCAGCGGCTGCAGTTCGGGTGCGGTCATCGGATCGCCGCCGGGGTAGTTGAACAGGCCCTTGATGTTCACGAAGGGGAAGCCCGCGAATTGCAAAGCGACGCACTGACCTTCGTGCACGACCCGCACCGCCTTGCCGAGTGGGTTCATGTACTGATCGATGAATTGGTTCAGCACCGGGTATTCCCGTGCGACACCGAACAATCCGCCGAGTACCGCGCCGCCGAAGGTCGACGTGCCGTTGTTGTAGTCGAGGCTCATCCGCAGATCGGCCAGCAGGCCACCGACCGCGGAACCCACGATGTTGAGCTCTGGTGCGTAGGTGGGTTGTAGCTCGGCCGCGTGTGCGGTCGGGATGGCGCCGCCCGAATAGCCCCACAGTGCGGTCCGGGTGGCCGCTCCGGGCAGGCCCGCCTGAGCGAAGTTCTCGGCGGCGCGGATCGAATCCAGGGTGATTCGAGCACCGAGTGGTCCGGCTGCGTAGGCCGCGTTCGGCCCCTGGTGATCGGGCACCACGACGGCGTGGCCGAGTTGCAGCATGGCCTGGACCTCGATGAACTCTGCGGAGATCACCGGGTTCGTCGGATTGGGCAGCGAACCCATCTGCAGTACATAGGACGGTGCGCAGTTGATCGACAAAGAGTCCTCGGCGAACTGGAAGGCGACCAGATTCCGGTCCGGGGTGGGGGACGGGCGGTGCGGCACGATGACGGTGGCGACCGCCGCGATCGGTTCGCCGCGGGTGTTGGTGCTGCGGAAGGACAACTGCCAGGCCCGCACATTGAGGGGGATCAGGAAGAAATTCGCGAGGTTGACCTGCCTAGCCGCCAGGATCTCGCCGGGCTGTGCCGCGGCGACCTTGCCTGGATCGGGGTTGTAGAAACCCGGATCGAGGTACGGCGGAGCGGGTGGCAGCGGGAAGGGTAGCGGCGGTGCTACCGCGACCGGCTCGGCCTGCGCGACGCCGGCCATCGCGGGGCAGACCGCGACGGTCAAACCCGCGGTCAGGACCAGGCAAACGTGTGCGACCACCCTCTTGGTGCCCGTAGCGGTGCCCATCTTCATTTGGAACTCCTCGACATAACGCAGCGCTGCGCGCCGGCTCTCGGGCAGAAAAGAGAGCGACTGTTTCCTAACTGGCGGGTCGACTGTAGAGGGCGGCTCGACGCTGTGTCAACGATCACGCTGACCCGATGTCAGAGGTGGCCGGACCGGCCGGGCAGGATGGGTAATCATGACCGGGAGCGCCGAAATATCGCGTCCACGCCGGACGCAGCAGCAACGCCGCGCCGCCACCGTCGCCAAGCTGGTCGACGCGACCATCGCCGCGATCGGCGAGGTGGGCTATCAGCGCACCACCGTGCAGGAGATCTGCGGGCGCGCCGGGCTGTCCGTCGGGGCGATGTTCCGGCAGTTCGACAGCAGACTCGACCTGATCGTGCGCACCGCCGAGGAGATCGTCACGCGGCAGACCGCCGCGTTCATCGAGGTGATGGAACAGCTTGGGGATCAAGCGAATTCGCTTGATACGGCGTTGCGGTTCCTGCAGGCGGCGCAGTCGGACAACATCACCCACGCGCTGCGCGAGATCTACCTCGCGGCTCGCTCGGACGCCGAGCTGCGGGCCAGGATCGCGCCGACGGTGGAGAACTACTACGACGAGATCGTGGCCGCGGTCGAGCGCACCGGGGTGCTGGGCCGGTATCCGCAGCGACTGCGTGAGCCGATGTTCTTCCTTGCGCTGCATCTGTTTTCGGGTCAGGCAGTGGTGCGCGGGGTGTACCAGCGCCCCGAACGCGACGAGGCGGTCCTGCGGCTGATCGAGGACATGATGCAGACCTATGCCGACACGGTCGACGAGTAGATCCGGATGAGGCTGTGGACGCTACAGGCACCCGAGGTGATCGCTGCCGTGCGGGCGAACGGCTCGTATCGTGCGAGCTGGGAGCTCATCTCGCCGAACCTGCGCCCGGGCTTCGGGATCCTCGCTGCCGAAATGGCAAGGCGCGGAATCGATTGCGGGGATGCACCGCCGGTGTGGTGCTGGCCGGGGCGTGGTCTGCGCAGGTCCGTCGTCCGTCGTACGGCCAATTCGCTGCTGGGAGATCATGAGTGGGCGCACGGGCGATGGTTGCTGAAGCTCGACGTGCCGGATGAGTTGACGCTCGCCACCTCGTACGCGGTGTGGAACGACTATCTCGGCTACACCTGCGGATTCCTCGACGGTCCCGAACAGATGGACTGGACCGGTCGGCTGACCTCGGAGTGGGACGAACTCCAGGTGACCATCCCCGAGTTGCGTCGTGAGTGGATCGTTCGGGCCAAGCCCTATCCGCCGGACGCCGATACGGCCGCCCGGATCGCCGCCGATCCGCTGCTGCGCGAGTTCGGCAAATAACCCGAGCGACACGGCATGCCGCCGGGCATTAGGATCGGCCGCGTGCACCGATGCTTTCCGATCACCCCGCCGCCCGCCTCCTGAGCGAGGTGTAGCAGTCAGCGCACCACCTGGATAGGTGAGTGCGTCTCTTCGGCATTCGTTGTGCACCTCGCTTCCGCGACCCCATCCCCCTCTGTCGCAGGAGCGCGAATCCTTCATGTCCATATCTCTGTCCACGACCGGCCGTTCCGGGCTGGTCTACCTTGTCGGCGCCGGAATGCTGTGGGGCACCGGCGGTTTGCTCGGCACCCTGCTCGGTCGTGCCACCGGGTTGTCACCCGTCGCGGTGGCCACCTGCCGTCTTGCCGTCGGCGGGCTGCTGTTAGTCGCCCTGCTCGCTCTGACGCGCCGCCCGTGGCCGCGAAATCTGCTGGCCTGGCGCAGAATCGGCGCGGTCGCCGCTCTCGCCGCGACCTTCCAAGCGTGCTATTTCGGCGCGGTCGCGGCATCGTCGGTCAGCGTCGCCACCTTGATCACCATCGGTGCGTCGCCGGTGGTGGTCGCGGTGCTGGAACAGGTCACCGGCCGTCGGGCTGTCGACCGCAGACGCGCCGCGACCATCGGGCTCGCACTCGCCGGATTGGCACTGCTGGTCGGTGTGCCGTCCGATGATCTGGACGCCACCGGGCTGCTTGCCGGTGCGGCTCTGGCCGTCGCGGCGGCCGGCGCGTTCGCTGCGGTCACCGTGATCAGCGCCCGGCCGATACCGGGGCTCGATGCGATGACCACCACCGGTCTCGGATTCACCGGTGGCGCAGTACTACTCATGCCCCTGGCGTTGACCACCGGTATCACCTTCGAGCCGAACGCAGGCAGTCTCGCGTTGCTCGCAGCACTCGGACTCGTGCCGACCGCGGTCGCCTACACGCTGTACTTCCGCGGGTTGCCGGACGCGGGCCCCGGCACCGCCGCGGTCCTCGCCCTGCTCGAGCCGCTCACCGGTGCGATCCTCGCGGCGATAGTCCTCGGGGAGCGATTGACACCGCTGGGCATGATGGGCGGCGCGCTACTGACCGCCGCCCTCCTCCTCGCCGCCAACGAGTCGCGGCCCAGCGACGGGGTGTAGCCGGATACGTGGAAACGGCCGATTTCGTGAGCGCATGGGCAACTTTGCCGGGTATCGGCGGACTAGCCCATGGCTGTACGGCCGCCGACAGCGCGTTCGTGGCAGACCCGTCTGGAGAACAGGAAGGCCGCAAACATGACGGGCTCGCAAACCCCGACGGGCGCAAGTACAGAGCCGCCGTGAAAGCTGCGGCGAGCGCGGAGTCGCGGGTGGCGTACACGCTGCGGCCGGGGTGCGAGTCGCGGGTGGCGTGCAAGCTGCGGCCGAGGCGTGAATCGCGGGTGGCGTGCACGCTGCGGCGAGCGCGAGTCGCGGGTGGCGTGCAAACCGTGGCGAGCGCGAGTCGCGGGTACCGCGCAGAGCGCGAATCGTGGCTGCCGAGCGCACTGCGGCCGGGGCGCATATCGCGGTGGCACGGACGCCGAGGTTGCCTTGCTTTCGCCTGCGCACGGGTAGTCCGCGTGCGCACGTGCAAGCAGCGACGAGATCATCGCGACCACCAAGGTCACTTCGACAGCACCCGGTCTCGCCTGAATACCTCGAGCGGTGGGTGAGCCTAAGCTTCGGTAAGTGATCACTGCGGCCAACACCCCTGTCTCTACCTGGGCACCCCTGCGGTCGAAGGTGTATCGCGCCCTCTGGATCGCGCAACTGGTGTCCAACCTGGGCACCTGGATGCAGACCGTCGGCGCGCAGTGGATTCTGGTGGACGAGCCGAATGCCGCGGTCCTGGTCTCGTTCGTGCAGACGGCGATCACGCTGCCGGTGATGCTGCTGGCTATTCCGTCCGGCGTGATCGCCGATCTGGTCGATCGGCGCAGGCTGCTGTTGGGTGCGCAGTCGACCATGGCGATCCTCGCGACGGTGCTCGCGGTGGCGACGGCGACGGGACACACCACCCCGGCCGTGCTGCTCACCCTGCTGTTCCTGCTCGGCTGCGGTCAGGCGCTGACCGGGCCCGCGTGGCAGGCGATCCAGCCGGAACTGGTTCCGCGCGAACAGATTCCGTCGGCGGCCGCGCTGGGCAGCATGAGCATCAATATCGGGCGGGCAGTGGGACCGGCGATCGCCGGTGTGCTGGTCTCGCTGTCCGGGCCGACGCTGGTGTTCGCGCTCAACGCGGTGTCGTTCATCGGCATCGTCGTGGTGCTCGGGGTCTGGCGCAGGCCGGCCACGGATCGGCAGCTGCCGAGCGAACGCCCGTTGGCGGCGTTGCAGGCCGGGACACGGTTCATCAAGGCTGCGCCCGCGATCCGTCGGGTGCTGCTGCGCTCGATCCTGTTCATCGCCCCGGCCAGCGCGCTGTGGGCGCTGCTGCCGGTGATCGCGCGTGACGAGCTCGGACTGTCCTCGTCGGGCTATGGCTTGATGCTCGCTGCGCTGGGTGTCGGCGCGGTACTCGGGGCCGTCGGCCTGTCGCGACTGCGCCTGCTGCTCACGCCGACCCAGCGGTTGAGCACGGCCGCCGTGCTGTTCGGCGTCGCGACGGCCGCCGCGGCGGTGCTGCATGTGGTGCCGGTCGTGCTGGTGTTGCTGGTGTTCGCGGGTTTCGCCTGGCTGCTGGCGATGTCCACGATGAACTCGACCATGCAGTTGCTGCTGCCCGCGTGGGTCCGGGCGCGCGGGTTGTCGGTCTATCTGCTGGTGTTCATGGGTGGGCAGGCGATCGGCTCGCTGGTCTGGGGTGTGGTCGCCGGTGCCGCCGGACCGGTCAAGGCCCTGCTGATCGCCGCGGCGCTGCTCGCGCTGTGTGCGGTGAGCACGGTTTGGCTGCCGATCAGTCACAACGCCGAGAACCTCGATCAGACCCCCTCGGCGTTCTGGCCGGAACCGCAGCTCGTTGTCGAACCCGACCCCGCCGACGGACCGGTCATGGTGTTGCGCACCTACGACGTCCCGCCGGAGAACGTCGAGGAGTTCATGACCGCCATGGCGTTCGTCGGCCGGTCCCGGCAACGCACCGGCGCGATGGAGTGGCGGCTCTACCGTGACGTCGGCGTGCTGGACCGGTATGTCGAGGCGTTCGTCGTGCGCTCCTGGGCTGAGCACATGCACCAGCACCAGGTCAGACTCACCGCTCAGGATCAGATCCGTGAGCAGGAGGCGTCGAAATTCACCATCGGCGAGGACGAGGTGACCCACCTGGTCGCGATCCTGCCACCCTAAGCCCTGTGTCGAAGTCCCATCCGGCGCCTCCGGGGGCTGGATCGCCGCCTGGCCGCGTTGTCGTCGTCGCCGATACAACCCGGTATCGGCAACTCCTCCGCCTTGCCAGGCGATGATCCAGCCCCCGGATGCATCCGGCCGGACTTCGACACAGGGCCTGGGATCGACGTTTCCGAGTGCCTGATTCGGTGGGATCCGATCGTCCGCATACACTGTCGGGCATGCGGATGTTCCTCGATATCCTCCTGATCATCACCAGCTTGCTGCTGGTGCTGCTGGTGCTGCTGCACCGCGCCAAGGGTGGAGGTCTGTCCAGCCTGTTCGGCGGTGGTGTGCAGTCCAGCCTCTCCGGCTCGACCGTTGTGGAGAAGAACCTCGACCGAATCACCATTTTCACCGGCCTCGTCTGGGTCATCGCCATTCTCGGCATCGGCTTGGAGATCAAGTTCGCCTGATCAGGCGCGTCACCATACCGGCCGCGATCGTCGCAGCCGCCAGCACCAGGGCGGCGATGACGAACGCGGCCGGATAGCTGTCGCCGATCACCGGCGCCACCACCAACGGACCGAGCATCTGTCCCGCACCATAAACGGCGGTGAGCGGCGCGGCAGCGCCACCATCGGACAACTCACCGCCGATCCGCATCGCCAGCATCACTATGCCGAGGAACGTCGCGCCGAACAGTGCCGCCGACAGCACGGCGGGCCACACGGCGCTCGAGACGGCGGGCAGCACCGCCGAAACGCATTGCGCCACTAGGGCGATCGGCATGGCGATCGCGGGCGCCCAGCGGCGCGCCGCGACACCCCACAGCACCGTGGCGGGCACCGCGGCCACGCCGACCACGACCCAGATCGCCGAGCCGACCACCGGGCCGCGCTGATCACTGACCGCGGCGACCAGGAACGTGCCGATCACGATGTAGCCGACACCCTCCAGGAAATAGGCGACGAGCAGCGCCCGCCACGCGCCCCGCGACCGGATGGTGGCCTTGCCCGCACGCCGGCCCGGCTGTATATCGAGCCGCACTGCGGGTGCCAACAACACGGCGGTGAGCACGGCGGAGACCAGCCACATGCTCTGCCACCCCAGGAACGGCCGCACCACCAACACCAGTACCCCGGTGAGCGCGATCCCGAATCCGATACCGCCGAAAGCGATTCCGGCCGCATCCCGGCTGCTGCCCGGCCGCGCGGCCACCCCGGCGCACGCGACGAAGACGACGGCGCTGGTGACGCCCGCGATCAAGCGCAGCGCGGCAGGGAACAGCGTTGGCGCTGGCACGGCCATCAAGACCTCGCTGATAATCAGCAGGGCGGCCGAGATGCGGAAAGTGTTGCGGCTGTTCAGTTCCGGCCATCGGGTGAGCAGGATCGCGCCGAGGAGATAGCCCGCGTAGTTGGCGGTCGCGATCACCGCGCCGTCATGGGTGCTGATCTGCTGCGCGTCCACCATGATCGGCAGCAGCGGCGTGTAGACGAATCGGCCGAGGCCCATCGCGGCGGCCAACCCGGCGGCGGCCGCGAAGGCGGGGGCGAGACCGCTGCGCGGTGGGTGGGTGCGAGTAACGGTCACTCCAGCGACCGTACGGTCCGTTCCGGCGTCTGTTAAATGCTTTCTATGCACCATGTATACGCTTGATGCATGGACGAACGTGCGCAGCCGGACGGGACCGTTCCGACGGCCGCGAGCGATCGAGGCGGGGACAGCCCTACCCAGATCGAGTTGCGGCATCTGCGCGCGTATGTCGCGCTGTGCGAGGAGTCGAACTACACGCGTGCCGCGGCCCGCCTGCACCTCAGTCAGCCCGCGCTGACCAGGACCATCCAGCAGTTGGAGCGGCACATCGAGTGCAGGCTCATCGAACGCACCTCCCGTCGCTTCGCATTGACCGACGAGGGCACCGAACTGCTGACGCATGCCCGGCGGATCCTCGCCGACGTCGACACCGTCGCCGCGCAGCTGCGCTCACGGGCCGCCATCGAGGTGGGCTTCGCCTGGCTGCTGCCCACCAGCTGGCTCGCCGCCACCCGCCGCCGCTACGAGGCACTCGGCGGGCGCATCACGCTGCACCGCGTCGACGATCCGCTGGCCGCCCTCGAAGCCCGAGCCATCGATATCGCCATATACCGCAGGGAAACTCAGCTGCCGAGCCATCTCGAGTCCCGGGTGATCGCGACCGAGCAGCGGATGCTCGCCGTCGCCGCGAACTCGCCACTGGCCGATGCGACCGACCTGCGCTGGGCCGATTTGGCCGGCTATCCGCTCGTGGTGAACGTGGTGTCCGGCACCACCCATGCGGGCTCGTGGGAGCAGGGCGATCCGGACCGGCCGATCATCACCTGCCGGAACTTCGACGAATGGATCGAACTCGTCGCGGCGAACCGCGGCATCGGCGGCGTCCCCGCGCTGGCCCGCAGCCGCGCACCACATCCCGGCGTTGTCTACCTGGACATTCCGGACGCGCCACCGTCGCACGTGTACCTCGCATGGCACGCCAAGCCCGCGCCCTCCCGTGCGGTGCAACGGTTCTTGGGTGTTGCTTGATGTTGTTTGCTCCGAGGTCAGTCCGCGCGCGGGACGCGCCCGTCGACGTCGGTGAAGCCGTAGGCGTCGGCGAGATCGGCTACCCGCCAGGCTGATCCGGTGCGGGAGCGGCGGGCGGGGTCGGTGGCGAGTGCGACGACCGCCCGCCCAGGGAACCGCGGTGTCTCTGCGTCGGCGAGATCGTAGGTGCCTTCGCCCGGCAGCGTGACCAACCGCTGGCCCTGCGCGTCGGACGGAACCATTTGCAGCAGTTCGGTATCCACGATGCCGGGCCACAGCGAAACCACGGTGACACCGGTGTCGGCCAAGTTGTGCGCCATGTCGGCGGTCAGCCGGTCCAGTGCGGTCTTCGCGACGCCGTATACCGCGTTGTGCATGTACCGCTGCGCACCCGGTGAGGAGATGTTGACGATCAACCCGCCGGATTCGATCAGCAGCGGCGCGGCGAAAGCGCTTGCCACGTAATGTGATCGGACACCGATGTCGAAGGTTTCGTCCCATGCTTTCGGCGGTACCTCCCAGAACGGCTTGCCGAGCCAGCGCGCCGCGGCGGGGGAGTTGTACACGTTGTTCACCAGCACATCGAGGCGCTGGTGCGCGGCGCCGATCTGCTGGAACAGTCGCTGTACCGCGTCGTCGTCGTGGTGATCGCAGACGAACGGAACGCCGACGCCGCCCGCCGCATCGATGGCGGCAGCGGTCTCCTGCACGGTGCCGGGCAGGCGACCCGGGGTGGCCGATCGCCCGGTGACGTACACCGTCGCACCCGCCGCACCGAGTTCCAGTGCGATGCCCTTGCCGATGCCGCGACTCGCGCCGGTGACGACCGCGATCTTGCCGCTGAGTGCCTCAGGTATTCCGTTCACGACTTCAGGACACTACCGTGAAACGAGAACACGTTCTAGATTTTGGAGGCCGCAGTGGAGATCACGCATCGGTTCATCACGACCAAGGGCGTCCGGATGCACGTCGCCGAGCAGGGCGCGGGATATCCGGTGATCTTCTGCCACGGCTTTCCGCACACCTGGTTCATCTGGCACAACCAGCTGGCAGCGGTTGCCGCGGCCGGGTATCGCGCCATCGCGCCGGACCTGCGCGGGTACGGGCAGACCGACGTGCCCGCGGACGTCGAGTCGTACACGAACGAAGCCGTCATCGGCGACCTGCTCGCCCTGCTCGACGACATCGGCGCCGAGCAGGCGGTGTTCGTCGGATTGGATTTCGGCGCGGCTCTGGTGTGGGAGTTGGCATTACGCGCGCCCGAACGGGTGCGCGGCGTCATCGTCCTGAACAATCCTTTCGCGCCACGCCCGCCCCGCTCACCGTCCCAACTGTGGGCAAAGGCGGCCGCGCGACACTTCCTGCACCTGGACTACTTTCAGAAGCCGGGCGTGGCCGACGCCGAATTGGCTGCGCGTCCAAGGGAATTCCTGACCAACGTCTACTACGCGCTCAGTGCCGATTACCACTACCTCGATACCTGGCAGTTCCCGGCCGAGGGCACCGGCTACCTCGATGTGCTGCCGACCGCGCCGCCACTGCCGTGGCGCTGGCTCACCGAGGCCGAATTCGACACCCTGGCGCAGGATTTCGAACGCACCGGCTTCACCGGCGGCCTGAACTGGTACCGCGCTCTGGACCGCAACTGGGAACTCGCCGCCGCCTACGCCGACGCGTCCGTCACCGTCCCCGCCTACTTCATGTACGGCGACCGTGACCCCGACATGGAGGGCTTCAGCGGCCGAGATCCGCTGACGACGCTGCGCACCTACGTTCCGGACCTGCGCGCGGTGACGAAGATCGCCGACGCGGGTCACCTGGTGCAACTGGAGCGCGCATCCGAGGTCGACACCTTGATCACCGCACACTTGCGCGAACTCGTCCCGAACCCGTCCGACGTGCCCGCGTAACCGCAGTCGATGTAGCTGGCGCTGACTGGGACCTGCTTGCCGCGTCACAAGCAGCCGCTAGACCTGACCGAGCCCGCGGCGAAACCAATCCGGCATGGCTTGATCTGATCGCGGAAACCATCGGTTCTCGGTCGCGAAGTGTTCAGCCGTCGGCGGAGTCGAGAAGGCTGGCATCAGATCTCGGTTGTATTGAATGGTGAAGTGGCTGGGTGGATCCAGAATGTACTCGAACTCGTGCCATGACCCGCTGTCTTGGATGTACATTCCTTTTCTGAGTTGCTGAAATTTCCGCCAGACTTCGGGCGGGAAAGACCAGGCTCGCACCGTTCCATCGGGCATCCGCACTCCGGAATCGGATTCCGCATGCGTTCCGATCATCCTGGCGCGCACCACAAGCCGAGTCCAACCGGTCGGCAGCGTGGGGAGCACTTCGCTCGTGATGTCGGTGAGCTTGTCATGCTGCTCGACCGGGTCGAGCGTCGGCCAGTTCGGCATCTAGTCGGATCCTCCTGCGGGAATGCGCCGTTGCGAGCGAAGATCAGCCTGCCCGCCCCCATCGCCCCTCGCAACTCGATGCCCTCCCACCTCCGCTCGAAAGCCCGGCGCACCCGAGGACGCCGAACCGGGCCAGTTCGCCTGACGCGTTGGTTCGGCACCCCGGAAATCCCCGCCCGCGATCCTGGCACCCCCCAGGGCATGAATGGGTGGCCGCGTTCCGTGCTTAGTCCACACCAACCGCGCACGGCAGAAGCCAATCAGGGATGCCTCGGCATACCCTGAAATCGGCATTGCCGCGTGTTGGAAACGCGTTTTCCGCCAAGCATTATGGTCGATTGACCAACGCACTGCAGGCGCCATGTCCGGATTTTGGCTGACCGTGCGTTCGGCTCTTTACGCCGGTCTGTCCGTCGACGTGTTCGCGGATGAGGTCGGCGTGCCCGTTGTGGCGAGCGTATTCCTGACCATGTGTGTGAGGATCCAGCCCAGGCTGTAGCGGTCGCCGGTCGGCTGATGTACGCCGAAGGAGTCGAGCGACTCGCGGGCCTCGGCGATCTCACGGGCTCGGGCACATGCGCTGTGTCACAACCGGAGTGATTCGTCCGGATGCTGATGGACATCCGCCCGTCGGTGCGGGCTCAGGCGGTCATCGCAACACCTCACCGTGTGCTTCTGATGGTGTCTTGAAGTCGAGAGTCCGCCTGAGCCCGTACCGCTATGAGCACTGAGCGAAGCGGTCACGAGGCGATGGCCGGCTGCCCCGAGCCGCTGTGCTCAGAACATCCGCGTCTGCCGAATTGGTTGCGGCCGCGGTGCCCTCGTGCAGGGCTTGCGAGCCGAGTTCGGGTTGACAACCCTCGGACAATCTTGCGCAACGTGAGCTCTCGAAGATGGCCGAATCCTGGTGCCAGGGCAGATACGCTGTCGCGGTGGAGGTCTGGATTCCGGTTTTCGGAGCTGCCGTGACGGCATTTGGTGCAGTCTGGATCGCGTCTTACACGCAACGTCAGACGCGACGTGATGTGCGCACGATGATCAAGAGTGACATCGAGGCTTTGAAACTGTTGAAGGAGCTCCATCCCGAAAGCTCGGGGGTGCAGAAGCTTCAGGAACACATCGCGTGGCGGATTGATCAGCTAGCAGGCCATGAACGTGGTGCAAGGCGTGACTGGACTGGGATCGTAGCGCTGCTACTGCTCTGGAGTACGGCAGCAGCCATCGCGCTGGGTGGCTTCTATGCCGGATCTTGGTGGAAGCTTGCAATCCTTCCTGCTCTCTTACTGTTCACCCTCGGGCTTCCTGGACTGGGATCGTTCAAGAAGAAAATTCGGGAGACCTAGGGGCGCGGGGTCGGCTGGTCATCGATGCAGTCGGTATGAGCCGGAAACGCCTTCACTGAAACAGAGTTCGAGCCCTCACTAGTACGTCGGATGGATGCGCGAAGTCCGTCGATTCAAGCCGCCACGGTCGCGCGACTGATGGCGGTGGTGACCGGCTTTCCATTGCTGCCCGCGGTCGCACGTGGGATCAACCGAGCTGGCGATATGGCTTGTCAGAGTTCGGAGACGGCTTCCTCGTAGGCGCGAAGCGTCGCTATTACGAGGGCGCGTTCCTCGGCGGTGAGCGGGCCCAGTGCGGCGCGCCAGCCGCGGTCCGCGCCGCCGAGCCAGGCGGCTACGGCCGGTCGATGGGAGTCGGCGATGGTGACGAGGGTTCGTCTCCGGTCGTTGTCGTCGGTTTGTCGGTTCACGACGCCTTGGCGGTCGAGGTCGGCGACCATCAGGCTCACAGTCGTTGGCGCCACCTGCAGCCGCTTCGCCAGCTCGTTCACTGTCACGGGACCGTCCAACAGCACATAAGTCAGCAATGAAAGATGACGCGGCGCCAGCTCGAACGATTGCAAGGCCGCGGGAACCGGCAGGCGTTTCGCGCGCCCGACCAGCCGCGGCATGAGCAGCACCATGGCGCGAACGCTCTCGTCCAAGGATGGATCAGGCTCCGTTGACATGCCTCCCTCTCCATACTATCTTTGCTTACAAAGGTATTTGGCGCATCGGGCCTCATGATCCCATGCGAAGGCGCGGATCCCATGCTCGATCGAGGAGAGTCATTGACCGAACCAGTCGTCCACCCCAAGGCGCTGACCATCGGACTACATCCACACGCGATGGACTACAGCGGCCTTCCCGATCTGGACGAGACACAACTGACCGCCCGGATTGGTGCCGCGAACAATGCCCTGCGAGATGCCGAATTCGATATCACCCCATGCCTGGTCAGCGCATCACCTGACGAAGCCGAAACGGAAATCCGGAAGCTGCTGGCCGATCAGCGATTCGACCTCGTCATGATCGGCGGTGCGGTACGCGCCCTTCCCGGGCACACCCTGCTGTTCGAGCGCGTCATCAACGTCGTAGTCGAGGCGGCCCCGGGAATTCGATTCTGCTTCAACACTTCCCCCGAGACCACCCTCGACGCACTCCGTCGAGTATCTGCGTCCAACTGAACCGCGCGATACGCACCAACCCCGGTTCGCTTATCCGGCGATCGCCATGGACACATGCCGATTGACCGACACTCACAGGATACCCGAGTGCGCTGCCATGCCGCGTGGCGCGCGTTCGCGAACGTCCTTTTCTGCCTGCGGGCTCAGGCGGTCAACGCAACATTTCTTCGAGTGCTTCTGATGGTGTGCGGAATCCGAGGGTTTGTCGAGGGCGCCCGTTGAGTTCGTCGGCGATCGAATCCAAGTCGGCCTGGCTGTAGTGTTCTGCGCTTCTCTTCTTCCTCGATACTCGGGACCACATTTCAGTATCCCGGGCCGCTGGATTTGCACGCACATCGATCGGTGAGCGATCGGGTTGCGAGGCGGCACTTCGGCATTCGGCCGCTCGCCGGTACCGGGTCGCCGCAACGACATCCGTAGAGTCATTTCATGGCATTGCAGCTCCGCATCTACCCCGCCCCGCCGTTGCGGTTGACCCCGGACTGCACGATCCACACCGGCATTGTGCAGCTCGCCATGACCGGCCGATTCCTCCAGTCGCTGCGCGGGCAACCGGACGAGTTCGGCGTGTTCCTCCCCGATGCCGCGCCTCTGCTCGATGGCGCGACCGAGCCCAACCTCTGGGCCGAAGCGTTTGTCGCGAGCACTGTTTCGGCTCCGGCCAGCGGTTTTCCGTCCGGCGTCGACCACGTGCGTGCTACCTATCTGGCCGATCCTCGCGAGGGCGGCACCACGCGGCGGCTGCACCTCGGTGGCGCAGCGCATATCGCCAAGGGGATCACTCTCAGCTATCGGGTCACCGTGCAGACCGCGTAGCGTCAAACGCCTTCCGTCGGTGCGGCGTTCGTGTCGGTGGGTGCCGCTAATGTTCGATCATGAGTTACAGCCTGAGCGTTTACGTCGTCGAACTGGATAGGGTCAGGGCCGCGATCGGCTCGCGGGACGACAAGCTCCGGCGCATGATCGGCGGCCGGTTCAAAGCCCAGTTGGCGCACGCCGACGACTGGTTCGCCGAGGAGATCGCGAACGGCGCCCCGGCGCGCTACGACGCGGTGCGCGCCGTCATCGATGGCGGCCCGTTCGACGAGGTGTACGGCTTCCAGTACGCCTACGCCTACCAAACGATCTGCCAGTTCTACGGCAGGTTCCTCGACAACCGCTACTTCTCCCCGTTCCGTGGCAGCTGGCTGGAGCAGGTCGACGAGGGCCTGGCCGAGCTGGGCATCAAGGCGATCAGCCTCGCCGACTTCGTCTACCACGCGCTGCCCGCCGCCCTACCTCAGCCCGACGAGCTACCCGGCTACGGCGAATGGACGCCGGAGCAGTGCGCGGAAGCCCTGGTGCAATGGGAGTCGACCACGCCGAAACAGCGCGAGGACGTCGACCACGAGGTGCTCGCCGCGATCGAATCGTGCATGGAGTGGATCCGCGAGGCGCAGGCACGGCCGGGCTGGGGGATTGCCGGGTTCTTCCTCTGACGGGAGAGCTGCGACTCAACGGTATTCGTCGGCCAGCTTCGGGTAGTCGGCCCACTGCGGCAGCGGTTGGTAATCGAGGTACGCGGTGAGCCGATCCAGCAGGTACTGCCAGCGGGGGCCGATCGCGCTCGCCTCCGCCGGGCTCACGTGGCGGCGGATCAGCTCGACATTGGTGACCACGCCGACCTGGGTCATCCGAACCTCTAGCAGGCAGCCGTCGACGTGCACGACCAATTCGTGCGGGGCTTGACAATGATCGACGCGCACCGCGACCGGTCGCGACACCGGTCCGTCCATCGGTTCGATGGTCAGATTGCCATGGCCGCCCGACACCGTACCCAGCCAGCGCGCCAACTGTGCGCGATCGGTCGCCGCCGACCACACGTCGAGCACCGGTTTGCGGAAGGAACGCAGATAGTGCAGGAGCACCAGATCGCCGTCCGCCGCGCGATCGTGCTCCGGCCGAACCTCACCGAGCATGGACATCATGGTCATCGCCGTGCCCTTCGCCGCTGGTTGTCGTCGTCACCGCCACTGTATTTCCAGTATTCCCCCGTCGAATCCGAATCGCTGGGATACCGGTGCGGCGCGCCTCGGCTGGTGGTCTGCCAAGTTTGCGCCGACGCGGCCTGCGGACGGCGGCGGTGTGACCGCTGTGTGACGAAGTGGTGCGCTCGCGATTACCGAGGGCGCGTCGGCAAACCGCCAGCATGATTGAAAAATAAAGTAGCGCAATACAATACAACTACTGCGCAATTCTGTGACAGTGCAGGTATGTGCGTTCCGCCGAGATGCGGAACTGCTTGGTGGTCTGTACATTTGGTGCAGCCCGAACGCTGCAGGAGGGGTCGGGACCAGCCAGCATGCCTTCTTGGTGAACGTGAGTGCGGAAGTACGGAACTTGTCACAGTCATTGAACGCGCCGGAAGGCGAGCGTCGGGAACCGCTGTTTCGACGTCTGCGCATACCTCTGCTAGCGCTGTTGACCTGCGCCGCCGTCACCTCGGTTGTCGTGGTGGTCGCGGTGTATTACGCGCCGACCGACTTCCGCATCCCCTTGACCATCGGCGCCGTCGTGGCGGCTATCGCGTTGTGCGCCACGGTAACCGCGGCGGTGCACTATCGCGGTGCGGCGATCCGCGCCCGCCAGGCCGCGGCGGCGGTCACCGCAGAGGCGTCGGCCAGAATGGCGGCCGCGAGCGAGGCCACCAACCTGCACGCCTGGGAAGCGAAGAACAGCGACAGCCGCCGGTCCGCCGCGATGGCCGCGTTCGCCGGCGCCGCGGGCCGCATGCAGGCGATGACCACCAGCATGCTCGCCGAGCTGCGCGAAATGGAGCATCGGCACGCCGATCCGAAGGTGCTCGCCGACCTGCTGCACCTGGACCACCGCACCGCGCAAGCAGGGCGTCTCGCCGACAGCATCGCCGTGCTCAGTGGTGCCCGCTCCGGTCGACGCTGGGCCAAACCCATTGCTATGGAGTCGATCCTGCGTGGGGCTATGGGGCGTGTCTCGGGCTACCAGCGGGTTCGGCTGCGGGCCATCGCCGAGATCGCCATCGCGGGGCACGCGGCCGAAGGTGTGATGCACACGCTGGCCGAACTACTCGACAACGCGTGTAATTTCTCCCCGCCGACCACCGAGGTGCACGTCTACGCCGCGGAGGTGCCCGCGGGTGTGGTGCTCACCATCGAGGACAGTGGACTGGTGATGAGCGAATCGGCGCTGCGCCGCGCCGAGCAGACCGTGTCGAACGGGCCGGACGGGCGCGGACAGCGGGCCTCGGACCTGTCGTCGTTGAGTGGCACGCGGTTGGGGCTCGCCGTCGTCGGGCACCTCGCGCGTAAGCACGGACTCACCGTGTCCTTCCGGCCCTCCGCCATCGGTGGCACGGCTGTCGTCGTGGTGGTGCCGCGGGATCTCACTGCGCGCGTCGACCGTTCGCAACCGTCTGCGCTCGGCACTATTCCCGCGATACCGACCGCTACGCTGCCCAGTGCGACGTCGCAGCTCACCGCGTTGTCACAGCCGAAACCAGCGTCGGCCGCGCGAGTCGCGGCACTGCCGGACCTCGCAGCCGTGAACGCTGGCAGCACGAACCCCACCACTGCCACAAACCTCGCTGCCTCGGCGAGCCCTGTTGACGCGGACGCCACCACTGCCGCGAATCCGGCGGCTGCCGGAAACGCTGTCGGTGCCGTGAGCCATGAGGTCGGCGCGAGCCCTGCGGGCACCGGAAACTTCGCGATTGGCGGGAACTCCGGGAGCGGCGCGAGCTCTGCAGGTGCCGGAAACGTTGCGGCTGGCGCGAATTCGCCGGCTGGCACGAGCGCTGCGGGTGCCGGAAACGTGGCGTCGGTCGGGAACCCTGCCACTGACGTGAACTTCGCGGCTGACGTGAACTCCGAGTTCGGCGCGAGCCCTGCGGGTGACGGAAACGTTGCGACAGTCGGGAACCCTACGGCTGACCTGAACTTCGCGGCGGTCCCGAGCGCCGCGGCTGACCTGAAATTTGCTGCTGGCGCGAGCCGTGCGGACACCGCGACTTCCGCCGCTCCGAATTCTTCGAATCCAACGAACCCCACCGCGTGGACCCCTTCGGCCACCCCGAGTTCCACGCCCGCTCCGGACCTCTCGCCCACCGTCGAGCACACCAGCATGGGCTTACCCAAACGCCGCCGCGGCAGCACCCTCGCCGCCGTCCACCCCGCCGGACTCTCGCTACCCACGCATGATGCGCCCGCCGCGGCCACCCCGCCGGTGTCGACGCCTGCGTCCTTCGGTGCGTTCCAGCGCGCGGTGTCCGGTCGGGACACCGACACCTCCGCTGCCGCAACACCTTCCCCGCCCCCTACCGTTGCCGTGGAGAATGATCGATGACAACGTCTGTGCCGTCGCAACTCAGCTGGCTGTTGGAGCAACTGCTCGCCCGCACCCCCGGCGCCCGCCACGCGCTGCTGCTCTCCGGTGACGGTCTCAAGATCTGCCACACGCCGGAATTGAGCATGGACAAGGCGGATCAGCTATCCGCCATCTCGGCGGGCATCCAAAGTCTTTCGCACGGTGCGTCTGTCGAGTTCGGCGACGGCAGAGGCGGTGTGCGCCAGTCGATGACGGAGTTCTACGGCGGCATCCTGTTCATTGTCGAGGCGGGTCTCGCGGCGCACATCGCGGTCGTGGCCGGTGAGGATGCGGACGCGGGCCTGGTCGGGCACAACATGCGGGAGCTGGTCGAACAGCTGAGTCATCATCTCGCGTCCGCGCCACGCGTCGGGGGAGCGAGCGTGTCGTGAAAAGGCCAGGCCGCGACGACGACCCCGACCGGCTCTACACACTGACCGGGGGACGCAGCAAACCGGACTCCGACAGTTTCGACCTGGTCACCCTGGTGGTCAGCGAGTGCGCGCCGACGCAGGGCATGCAGTCCGAACACGTTGCCATCCTGGACATGTGCCGCGCGCCGACCGCGGTGGTCGAGATCGCGGCCGAGCTGCGCATCCCGTTCGGCATCGCCACCATCCTGCTGTCGGACCTGCTGCACGCAGGCAAGATCACCGTCCGGCATCCCGACGTCGGCCCGGCTGCGCCGTGGAATTCGGTGCCCGACTCCACCACCCTCGAGAAGGTGCTCGTTGGACTCCGCAACCTTTGACGCTCGGCCCGCCCGCGCCGACGCCCCGCTGAACAGCGCGACCCGCCAGGGGCTGAAGATCGTCATCGTCGGCGGCTTCGGCGTCGGCAAGACCACCATGGTCCGCGCGGTCAGCGAGATCCGCCCGCTCGATACCGAGGCGACGATGACCAATGCGGGCGTCGGGATCGATGACCCGACCGGCGCGCCCGGCAAATCCACGACCACGGTCGCCTTCGACTTCGGGCGCATCACCATCGACGCCGAGAACGTGCTGTACCTGTTCGGCGCCCCGGGGCAGGAACGGTTCTTCTTCCTCTGGGACCGGTTGTTCGCCGGTGCGCTCGGCGCGATCGTGTTGGTCGACCAGCGCCGAATTGCCGACTCCTGGTACGCCATCGACCGGCTGGAAGCCCAGCGCACCCGATTCGTGGTGGCGTGCAACAACTTCGGCGGACCCTCTCAGCTCGCCGAGGTGCGCGACGCCCTCGACCTGGATCCGCATGTGCCGCTGGTGGATTGCGACGCCAGGTCGCGCGAGTCCAGCAAGCGTGTGCTGATCAGCCTGGTCGAGCACATCTATGCCGACGCCCGAGCGGAGACCGCATCATGACCACCTCGAGTGCCGCCGCGGCGGCCACCGGCGGCTGCCCGGTCCACCCGGAGACCGGCGCCGTGCCGCTGAGCGGTCCGCGCTTCCACACCGACCCGCAGCATCTCTACCGCGAGATGCGCCGCGAGCACGGGCCCGTCGTGTCCGTCGAACTGCCGGGTGGTGTCCCGTCCTGGCTGGTCATCGGGTATCGGGAGCTGCATCAGGTCACCAGCGATCCGGAGCTGTTCCCGCGCGATGTCAGCCTGTGGAACCAGTGGCCCAACATCCCCGAGGACTGGCCGTTGCTGCCGATGGTCGGGCAGCCTCGGCCGTCGATCTACTTCACCGCGGGCGCCGAGCATCGCAGGCATGTGGCGATGGTCGAGCCCGCGCTCGAATCGGTCGATCCGTTCGAATTGCGCCGCACCTGTGAGGAATTGGCGGACCGGCTGATCGACGGTTTCTGCGGGCGGGGCGAGGCCGATCTGGTCGCCGAGTTCGCGGTGCCGATGCCGGTGCTCGCGCTCGCTTGGGCGCTCGGCTTTCCCGACGAGGACGGCGCGCGGCTGGCGTGGAGCATGAAGGCGCTCGCCGACGGCGGCGCCGACGCGCAGGCGGCGTACGGGCGTTTCTACGAGCAGATGCAGCAGGTGCTCGCCGCGAAGAAAGCCCGGCCCGGCAACGACCTGGTGTCGCGAATGCTGGCCCACCCCGCGCAGTTCAGCGACGAAGAGTACGTGCAGGACCTGATGGCGGTCACCGCCGCCGCGCACCTGCCGACCGCCGACTGGATCGGGAACTCGGTGCGACTCATGCTCACCGACGACCGGTTCGCCGCGGCTCTCGGCGGTGGGCGGCGCAGCGTCGGCGAGGCGATGAACGAGGTGCTGTGGGAGGACACGCCCACGCAGATCCTCGCCGGTCGGTGGGCGGCGCGCGATACGCGGTTGGCGGACAAGGTGATTCGGGCGGGCGACATGCTGCTGCTCGGACTCGCGGCCGCCAACGCCGACCCGCATGTGCGTCAGCATCTCGTCGACGGCGTCGAACCCGCGCACGCGGGCAACAGCGCGCACTTCGCGTTCAGCTACGGCGAGTACCGGTGCCCGTTCCCGGCTCAGCAACTGGCCGAGATCATCGCGCGCACCAGCATCGAGGTGCTCCTCGACCGACTGCCCGACATCGATCTCATGGTTCCCGCGCAGAACCTGGTCCGGCGCCCGTCGGCGTTCCTGCGCGGCATGACTTCTTTGCCGGTTCGTTTCACCCCAGTTCGTGCAGTCGGAGGTCCCCAGTGACACAAACATGCCCTTTTGCCATCGATCCGATGGTCGGTGACCTCGCCGGCGAGACCGCCTACCTGCGGGCCGCGGGTCCGCTCACCCGCATCGAACTGCTCGGCGTGCCCGCCTGGACCGTCACCGAGCATGCGGTGGCCAGGCAGCTGCTCGTCGATCCGCGGCTGATCAAGGACATCAACGGCTGGTCGCTGTGGAACTCCGGTGTGGTGACGCGGCAGTGGCCGCTGATCGGCATGATCGACGCGGGACGTTCCATGTTCACCGTGGACGGTGCCGAGCATCGCAGGTTGCGGATCAAGACCACGCAGGCTTTGTCGCCGCGTCGACTAGAGGACATCCGTCCCGTCATCGAGCGACTAACCGGCGAGCTCCTGGACGATCTCAGTGCGGCGGGTGATTCCGTGGTGGACCTCAAAGAGGTGTTCGCCTACCCGCTGCCGATGCGCGTCATCAGTGAACTGATGGGTGTCGACCGCGCCGACCATCCGATGCTGCTCACCTGGTACAAAGCGTTCTTCTCACTGCTCACCCCGCAGGACGAGCGGTTGCGGGTGATCGACGAAATGGACCGGTACTACACCGATCTGGTGCGCAAGAAGACCGCCGACCCCACCGACGACCTCACCAGCGCCCTCATCCTGGCCACCGACGGTGGTGAGCCGCTGACCGAAGAAGAAGTGGTCGGCAACCTCAAGGCGCTCGTCGCCGCCGGTCACGAAACCACCGTCGGCCTCATTCTGAACGCCGTGCGCGCCCTGCTCACCCGGCCCGAACAACTGGACAAGGTCCGCTCCGGCGACATCGAGTGGAAGCAGGCCGTCGAGGAAACCCTGCGCTGGGACAGCCCGGTCACCCACCTGCTGATGCGCTTCGCCACCGAAGACATCACCATCGGTGACACCGTGATCGAAAAAGGCGAGGGTGTGGTCATGTCCTACCGCGCCATCGGCCGGGACACCGCCGTGCACGGCGAAGACTCCGACGAGTTCGACCTCACCCGCACCACCTCCCACCGCCACCTCACCTTCGGCCACGGTCCGCACATCTGCCCCGGGGCGGCCCTCTCCCGGCTCGAAGCAGGCATCGCCCTGCCCGCTCTCTTCGAGCGGTTCCCCAATCTCCGGCTTGCCGTCCCGGTAGAGGAAATCCGCAATCTTCCAGTGCTCACGCAAAACGACCTGGCGGCGTTCCCCGTTCACCTCGGCTGATTCCTCATAGGGATGCCGAGTAGTGGCGCGCCTCGAATCAGTCGAGGCGCGCCTTCCCGCGGCGTAGCTTGCGGTCCGCAGCATTGCGAACCCGTCGTGTTCTGCCCTGCTCCGCCAGCATGGCCAGCGCATCGGCCTCGGTGATCAGATCGAGCGCCTTGCGCTGGAGCCAGTCGCTGGCGGCGACAACTTCCTCGGGAATCCAGGTGTGGCCCAGAATGATCGACTTCAGCAGGGTCCATTCCCGTAGCCGGCGAGCGAGGAAGTTGTGGTCGGCGATCAGTTCGGACATGGTGGTCGCCCACTGGTCGAAGTGGGTGCCGTCGAGGTGCATCAGTTGGGGCGCACGCTTGTCGAAGTGGCCGGATATGGCGGCCTCGGCCATGACCTTGTCCGGATCGCGTAAGACGGTGGCGACCAGCTCGGGTTCTGCCTTGTCGTTTACCGCGGCCAAGTCTCGCTGGTACTGCCGGTAACGCCGGTGCTCCGCCGGAACAGTTTCCTCGTCGGTGCCGACCATGATGTCTACTGTGCCAAGAGTTTTCCGGCGGCGGTTTCGATCTTGGCTTCGTCGAGCAGGACGGTGTCGGCGGCGGGGCCGAGGGGGATGAAGGTGTCTTCGCTGGTGACTCTGGCGATGTGGCCGTCGAAGCCGGCGTCGATGAGGGCGGCGCAGACGGATTCGGAGACGCCGCCGCTGTGGCGGGTTTCGTCGGCGATAAGGACGCGGCCGGTGGCTCGGGCGTGTTGGAGGAGGTCGTCGAGGGGGAGGGGGGAGAGCCAGCGGAGGTCGAGGACGCGGGGGCGGATGCCGCGGTCGGCGAGGCGGCGGGCTACGCGCAGGCTCATGGGGACGCCGTTGGCGAAGGTGACGATGGTGAGGTCGGTGCCGTCGCCGTAGACGCGGGCACGGCCGATCTCGACGTGGTCGGTGTCGGAAAGTGTTGCGAGCCAGCCGTTGTCGCCTGGTTCGTGCAGGTCGCGGGTGTGGTAGAGGGCGATGGGTTCGAGGTAGATGCAGACGCGGCCGTCGACTCGGGCGGCGGAGACGCAGGTGCGCAGGAGGGCGGCGGCGTCGTCGGCGCGCGCGGGGGAGGCGACGACGAGGCCGGGGATGTCGCGCAGGGCGGCGATGGAGTTGTCGTTGTGGAAGTGGCCGCCGAAACCCTTCTGGTAGGCGTAGCCGGCGATGCGGACCACCATCGGATTGTGGTAGCGCCCATGGGAAAAGAAGGACAGGGTGGCGGCCTCGCCGCGCAGCTGGTCGGCGGCATTGTGCACGTAGGCCAGGTACTGGATCTCGGGGATCGGCACGAAACCGGCGAGCGCGGTGCCCAGCGCGGTGCCGAGAACGCTCTGCTCGTCGAGCAAGGTGTCGAAGACGCGTCGCTTGCCGAACTGCTTCTGCAGACCCTTGGTCACGCCGTACACGCCGCCCTTAAGGCCGACGTCCTCGCCGAAGACCAGCACGTCCGGATCGCGGGCGAGCAAGCTTGCCAGTGTGCGGTTGATCGCCTGCCCCAGCGTTAACGAATCATCGCTGCCTGCAACGGGGTTCGTATCCACCATGGCGGGTGCCATGCGAGGTGTGCTGTCGGCTGCGGTTGTCGCGTGCGGCGAGGTGTCGGCCTGCGGTGCGCCGACGGGTGAACTGTCTGCTTGCGCCTCGGTCGCCGAGGACGCGCCGAGCTGGCCGGTGCGCAGGACATCGGCGCGTACCAGTGCCGGGCGCGACGGTGCGAGCGGCGCCATCACTGCGGTCGCGGAGGTCAATTTCGGTTCGCGCCAGACGAGTTCGGCGGTGCGGGTGACGCGGTGGGCGATGTCGTCGTAGCGCTCCAGCACCTCGGCGGGTGTCGCTACACCTGCGGCGACCAGCAGGCGGGCGGTCGCGGTCACCGGATCGCGGAGTAGGTCGGCGGCGATGTCGGCGGGTCTGCGGTAGGCGGCTTCCACGTCGGAACCGGCGTGGCCCAGCAGGCGGACCGTTCGCATGTGCAGGAACGCGGGCTTGCGGTGCTCGCGGACCCACGCTGCGGCCGCAATCGAAGTGGTCAGTGCGTCGACGGGATCGCAGCCGTCGGCGCCGAAGTACTCCAGTCCGGGGCGGGAGCCGTACGCCTGCTGGACCCAATCCGCGGGGGTGGGGACGCTGATCCCGATGCCGTTGTCCTCGCACAGGAACAGGATCGGCAGCGGAACACCTTGGCGGGCAGTATGAATCGCCGCATTGATCGCGCCCGCCGCGGTGGAATGGTTGGCGGAGGCGTCGCCGAAGCTGCACAGCACCACCGCATCCGACGGCCACTCGCTCGAAACACCCAGTCGCGCGGCACGATCGATCGCGAACGCGAGACCGACCGCGCGGGGGAGATGCGAGGCGATGGTCGAGGTCTGCGGGATGATGGCGGCGGGCTTGCTGCCGAAAACCTTGTGCCGTCCACCGGATATCGGATCCGCCGCTGCGGCGACGACACCGAGCAGCACGTCGCGGATCGGGTCGAGACCAGGCACCTGCCGGGCGCGCTGCACGAAGAACGCGCCGGACCGGTAGTGCAGTAGCGCAGGATCGCTCACCCGCAACGCCACCCCGAGCGCCGCGTTACCCTCGTGCCCCGACGACCCGATGCTGTAATACCCCCGCTTGCTCGCCCCCAACTGCCGGGCCGCGAGATCCAACTGCCTGCTCGTCGCCTGCGCCTCGAACAGCTCCAGCAGAGTCGCACCGCTGACGCCGGGCGCGATGTCCGCCGCCGCACGATCCAGCACCGGTGTCAGCGCACCGACCGCCGCCCGAAACCGATCATCGAGAACCTTGCCCGGGCTGGATCCCGGGTTCGCTGCCCGCTCACTCACCGCCCCACCTTATCGGCAAACCTGATGATTATGCGCGCCATATCCATTTCAGCCGAATAAGTTCCGGCCAAACCCTCAACCAACCGGACATGAACCCTAGCTCGCCTGAATCGGCGACCAGCATTCCGCCGGGACACGATGAACCACGCACTAGACTCGTTCGCCACCACCGTGTCCCCCTCCGCGCCCAAGACATGGCGGCACGCACATCCAACTAGACATGGCGGCGCGCTCACTAGACATCGCCGCCACGATGTCCCGTTCGAGGGCGCGAGATGTGGCGGACGGGACGTGGTGGCGTGCTTACCCGGCATTCGCCACCGTCAGGTCCCGGTCGGAGCGCCGAGACGTCGCGGACGGGACGTGGTGGCGTGCTTACTCGATGTTCTGCGCCTTCGTGTTCCGCTGGGTGAGCAACGCGAATGGCCACCGGTGCCGAACGGGACACAAGGGCGTGCCTTCTCGGGTTTGTCATTCTCGTGTCCCACTCGTGGACTGGGCGTGCGGGGGGCGGCGGTTGCGCCAACGGGACGTGGTGGCTGTGCTCACCCGACATTCGGCGCCGTGACGCCCCCCCATTCCAGCAAGCCAGGAGGGCGACAGGGGTTGGTGGCGCGTCCACTCGGCGGTTGGCGCCGTGACGCCCCGTTCGGCGCCCTGGGATGTGGCGGACGGGACGTGGTGGTGTGCTTACTCGACGTTTGCCGCCGTCAGGTCCCGTTCGGAGTACCGGGACGTCGCAGACGGGACGTGGTGGCGCGGCGGCTCGATGTTCTGCGCCCTAATGTCCCGCGCGTGTTGGCTGCCGGGACATGAGGGTGGCGATGAACGGCGATGCTCAGTCTGGCAACTGCAATGCTGACGCCGCGTCTTGGTCCAGCAGCCAGGTGGTGGATTCGAGTCCAACCGCTCCCGCGGAGGGGATGTCGACGGGGTCTGCCCCAGAGATCGCTTCGGCGACCGCGTCCGCCTTGGCCGCCCCACCGACGACCAGCACCACGTGTCGGGTGCGGCGGATGGCGGGGATGGTGAGGGTGACTCGGACCGGGGGTGGTTTCGGTGAATTCGTTACGGCGACAACGAGTTCGTGTTCTTCGCGGACCGCGTCCGTGTGCGGGAACAGCGAGTTGATGTGTCCTTCGCCGCCCATGCCGAGCAGGTGCAGGTCGAAGGAGCCGTGTTCGGCCAGGTAGGCGTGCACGGCGGTGGAGTATTCGGCGGCGGCCTCGATCGGGTCGGGGTATTCACCGTCGGAGGCTGCTACAGGGTGTATTCGGGCCGGGTCGACCGGGACGTGGTCGAGCAGAGCTTGGCGCGCCTGGAGGTCGTTGCGTTCCGCGTCGCCTGCGGGGACGAAACGCTCATCGCCCCAGAAGAAGTCGACGTTGGACCAGTCGATATCACCCGGGGACTTGCGGACCAGTTCGAGCAGTCCGATGCCGGTGCCGCCGCCGGTCAGCACGACCGACGCGGTGCCGCGTTCTTCCTGTGCGGCGGCGACGATCTCGACGAACCGGGCCGCCGCGGCGGCGATCAGCGAGTCGGTATCGATGTGGACTTCGACTGTGTCGCTGGCGGATTCACTCATAGGTCACCTTCTCGATTCCGGCGAGGGCCTCGGCGTAGATCTCGTCGGCGTCCAGCCTGCGCAGTTCTTCGGCGAGGCAGTCGCGAGTTTCTCTGCGGGCCAGCGCGATTCGCTGGTCGGGGTCACCGGTGCGGGTCAGCGTCGCGGTGCGTCCGGTCTGCGGGCGTTCGATGGTGACCGACACCGACGGCCGGTGCAGCTCCACGCGCAACGCGCCGGAGCGGCGGATCACCGGGCAGCCGAGGCGGCCGGCGAGCCAGCCTGCCAGCGTGTCCAGCGCGGGTTCGTCGCGTAACCCGGACACCAGCACCGATTCCACCGGCTCGAAGGGCGGTTCGTCCAGCGCGGCGGCCAGCAAGGCACGCCAGTAGGTGATCCGGCTCCACGCCAGATCGGTGTCGCCTGCCGCATAGGAACCGAGCCGCTTCTTGATCGCGGCCTGCGGGTCGGCGGCGTAGGTGGCGTCGGTGATGCGGCGAGTCGCCAAGCGGCCCACCGAATCCTTGGACGGGAACTCGGGAGCGCCCCGCGGCCACCAGGCCACCACGGGGGTGTCCGGCAGCAGGAACGGGATGACGACGCTGCTCTCGTGATTGATCAGCTCGCCCTGCAACCGCAGCACGATCACCTCGGCCGCGCCCGCGTCCCCGCCGACCCGGATCTGGGCGTCGAGACGGGTCTCCGCGTCGCGGTCGCCACGCGCCAGAACGACCACCCGGCAAGGGTGTTCGCGGCTGGCATCGTTGGCGGCGTCGATCGCGTCCTCGGCCTCGGAGCTGTCCAGCGTGCACACGACCAGGGTGAGCACCCGCATCATGGTGATCACACCGTTGCTCTCGCGCAGCTGCACGATGCGCTTGGTGACCTCGCCGGTGGTGGTGTGCGGAATGTCGATGATCACGGCCGCCGCCATTCGCGCCCGGTGCGGGCGAGCATCTCGTCGGCCGAGGAGGGACCCCAGGTGCCCGCCTCGTACGGTTCGGGTTTGCCTTCGGTGGCCCAGTGCTCGAGCACCGGATCGAGGATGCCCCAAGACAATTCGACCTCCGCGTTCACCGGGAACAGCGACGGCACCCCGAGCAGCACGTCGAGGATCAGGCGCTCGTATGCCTCGGGGGAGGACTCGGTGAACGCCTCGCCGTAGCTGAAATCCATGTTGACGTCGCGCACTTCCATGCTCGACCCTGGCACTTTCGAGCCGAACCGGGTGGTGATGCCCTCGTCCGGCTGCACCCGGATGACCAGCGCGTTCTGCCCGAGATCCTCGGTCATGGTCTGGTCGAACGGCAGGTGCGGCGCCCGCTTGAACATCACCGCGATCTCGGTGACCCTGCGGCCCAGCCGTTTTCCGGTGCGCAGATAGAACGGCACCCCGGCCCAGCGGCGGGTGTCGACCTCCAGCGTGATCGCGGCGTAGGTCTCGGTGCGCGACTCCGGGTCGAAGCCCTCTTCGTTGAGCAGACCGACCACCTGCTCGCCGCCCTGCCAGCCGTCGGCGTACTGGCCGCGCGCGGTGGTCTCGTCCAGCGGCTCGACCAGTTTGGTGGCCGAGAGCACCTTGATCTTCTCGGCCTGTAACTGCTTGGGCTGGAAGCTGATCGGCTCCTCCATCGCGGTGAGCGCGAGCAGCTGCAGCAGATGGTTCTGGATCACATCGCGGGCCGCGCCGATGCCGTCGTAATAGCCTGCGCGACCGCCCAATCCGATGTCCTCGGCCATGGTGATCTGCACATGGTCGACGTAGTTGGCGTTCCAGATCGGGTCGTAGAGCTGGTTGGCGAAGCGCAGCGCCAGGATGTTCTGCACCGTCTCTTTGCCGAGATAGTGGTCGATCCGGAAGACGGTCTCCTCCGGGAACACCCCGTTGACCAGCGCGTTGAGCTCCTGGGCGCTTTCCAGATCGTGGCCGAACGGCTTCTCGATCACCACTCGCCGCCACGGCTTACGACCCGCGGCGTCGGTGCTGTCCGGTTGCGCGAGTCCGTGTTCGGAGAGCTGGTTGAGCACCACGGGGAACATGTTCGGCGGAATCGACAGGTAGAAGGCGTGATTGCCGCCGGTGCCGCGCTCGGTGTCCAGCGCGGCCAGGGTGTCGGCGAGCGTGGCGAAGGCCTTGTCGTCGTCGAAACTGCCCTGCACGAACCGGATTCCCTCGGCCAGATGGTCCCAGACCTCCTGCCGGAAGGGCGTGCGGGCGTGCGCCTTCACGGCATTGAGCACGACCTGCGCGAAGTCTTCGTCCGCGTAATCGCGGCGGGCGAAGCCGACCAGCGCGAAGCCCGGGGGCAGCAGCCCCCGGTTCGCGAGGTCGTAGATGGCCGGCATCAACTTCTTCCGGGACAGGTCGCCGGTGACGCCGAAGATCACCATGCTGCACGGGCCCGCGATGCGCGGGACCCGCTTGTCCCGCTCGTCGCGCAGCGGGTTCTGCCAGGTCGGGTTCTTGGGGCCGGCCATCGGGGTCAGTTGTTCCCGGCCGCTGCGGACAGCTCCTCCGTCGTGGCGGAGATCAGTTCCGCCCACGACTTCTCGAACTTGTCCACGCCTTCGCGCTCCAGCACCTGGAACACGTCGTCGAGGTCGACGCCGGCGGCCGAGAGCTTGTCGAAGACCTCCTGCGCGGCCGCGGCGGTGCCGCTGACCGTGTCGCCGCGGATCTCGGCGTGGTCGGCGACGGCCTCGAGTGTCTTCTCCGGCAACGTGTTCACCGTGTTCGGCGCGACCAGCTCGGTGACGTACATGACGTCGGAGTAGTCCGGGTTCTTCACGCCGGTCGAAGCCCACAGTGGCCGTTGGCGATTCGCGCCCGCGGCGGCGAGGTGGTTGTAGGTGGAGGTGTGCTTGCCGCCGTCGAACACGTCCTGGTATTCGGCGTAGGCCAAGCGGGCGTTGGCGATTCCGGCCTGCCCGCGCAGCGCGAGGGCCTCGTCGGAGCCGATCGCCTCGAGCCGCTTGTCGATCTCGGTGTCCACCCGGGACACGAAGAACGAAGCGACGGAATGGATCTTGCCGAGATCGTGGCCCGCGGTCTTGGCGCTGCGCAGACCGTCGAGGTAGGCGCCCATCACGGCGCGGTAGCGCGCGACGGAGAAGATCAGCGTCACGTTCACGCTGATGCCCTCGGCGATCACCCGGGTGATCGCGGGCAGGCCCGCCTCGGTGGCGGGGATCTTGATGAACAGGTTGGGCCGGTCCACCGTCTTCCACAGGTCGATGGCCTGCGCGATGGTCTTGTCCGCGTCGAAGGCGAAGCGGGGGTCGACTTCGATGGAGACGCGGCCGTCCACCCCGTTGGACGCCTCGAACACGCCTGCGAAGACATCACAGGCGGAGCGCACGTCGTCGGTGGTGATGGTGCGGATCGCGGCGTCGGCGTCCGCGCCCTGGGCGGCAAGCTCTTTGAGCTGTCCGTCGTAGGCGTGGCCCTTGCTCAGCGCACCCTGGAAGATGGTCGGGTTGGTGGTCACCCCGACGACGCTGCGGGTCTCGATCAGCTCGGCCAGGTTGCCGGACTGGATGCGGTCGCGCGACAGGTCGTCGAGCCACACCGAGACTCCTGCCGCGGACAGGGCGGCGGTATTCGCGTTCTGTGTCATGAGCGCTTATCCCTTCACGTTTTCGACGGCGCCGCTGTTCTCGAACGTGGTGAGCGCGGCGGCAACCACGGCTTCGGTGGTGATTCCGAACTCGCGGAACAGGGTCTTGTAGTCGGCGGACGCACCGAAGTGCTCGATCGAGACGATCTGGCCCGCGTCACCGGCGAACCGGTGCCACGGCATCGCGATACCCGCCTCGACCACCACGCGTGCGGTGATCGTCGGCGGCAGCACCTCGTTGCGGTAGGCCTGGTCCTGCGCGTCGAACCACTCCACACACGGCATCGACACCACCCGGGTACCGATGCCACGCTTCTCCAGGCTAATCCGCGCGCCGACGGCGAGCTGGAGCTCCGAACCGGTAGCGATGAGGATCACCTGCGGGGTGTCGGTGGAGGATTCGGCCAGGATGTAGCCGCCCTTCTTGACGCCCTCGTAGCTGGTGCCCTCCTGGATCGGCAGATCCTGGCGGGTCAGCGCGAGCGCCGACGGCCCGTCCTGGTGCGGCATCTCCGAGACCGAGAAGTGCGAGGTGTGCTCGCTGCTGTCGCGCTCGAGAATGGTGCGCCAGGCGTAGGTGGTCTCGTTGGCGTCGCCGGGGCGGACCACGTTGAGGCCGGGGATGGCGCGCAGCGCGGCGAGGTGCTCGATCGGCTGGTGCGTCGGGCCGTCCTCGCCGAGGCCGATGGAGTCGTGCGTCCACACGTAGATGGCGGGCACGCGCATCAGCGCGGCCAGGCGCACCGCGGGGCGCATGTAATCGCTGAACACCAGGAAGGTGCCGCCATACGGGCGGGTCGGGCCGTGCAGCGCGATGCCGTTGAGGATCGCGCCCATTGCGTGCTCACGCACCCCGAAATGCAGGGTGCGGCCGTACGGGTTGGCCTTCCACATGCCGGTCGAGATCGACTCGGGGCCGAAGCTCGCCTCACCGGACATGGTGGTGTTGTTGGATTCGGCGAGGTCGGCCGAGCCGCCCCACAGCTCCGGCAGCACCGGCGCCAGCGCGGCGAGCACCTTGCCCGAGGCCTTGCGGGTGGCGACGCCCTTCGGGTCCGGCTCGTAGCTCGGCAGGTTGTCGGCCCAGCCCTGCGGCAGGTCCCGCTTGGCGAGCCGGTCGAACAGGGTCTTGTTGTCCGGGTTGGCCTGTGCCCACGCGTCGAACTGCTGCTGCCACTGCGCGTGCGCCTGCTTGCCGCGATCGATGGCCTTGCGGGTGTGCGCGATCACCGCGTCGTCCACCTCGAAGGTCTGCTCCGGGTCGAAGCCGAGGATCTTCTTGGTGGCGGCCACCTCGTCCGCGCCGAGGGCGGCACCGTGCGCGGCGCCGGTGTTCATCTTGTTGGGCGCCGGGTAGCCGATGATGGTGCGCAGCACGATGATCGACGGTTTGCCGGTCTCCGCCTTGGCGGCGGCCAGCGCCGACTCGATGGCGACGACGTCCTCGCCACCCTCGACCACCTGGACGTGCCAGCCGTAGGCCTCGTAGCGCTTGGCGACGTCCTCGTCGAAGGCGATGGTGGTGTCGTCCTCGATGGAGATCTTGTTGTCGTCGTAGATCAGCACGAGGTTGCCGAGCTGCTGGGTGCCTGCGAGCGAGGACGCCTCGGAGGTGACGCCCTCCTCCATGTCACCGTCGGAGGCGATCACGTAGATGAAGTGGTCGAACGGGCTGGTGCCCGGCGCGGCGTTCGGATCGAACAGGCCGCGCTCGCGGCGGGCGGCCATCGCCATGCCGACTGCGGCGGCCAGGCCCTGGCCGAGCGGCCCGGTGGTGATCTCGACGCCGTCGGTGTGCCGGAACTCGGGGTGGCCCGGGGTGAGTGAGCCCCACTTGCGCAGGTTCTTCAGATCGTCCAGTTCCAGGCCGAAACCGGCCAGGTAGAGCTGGATGTACTGGGTGATGCTGGAGTGACCGCAGGACAGCACGAAGCGGTCCCGGCCGACCCAGCTCGGGTCGCTCGGGTCGATCCGCATGGTCCGCTGGTAGAGGGAGTACGCCAGCGGGGCCAGGCTCATCGCGGTGCCAGGGTGTCCGTTGCCGGCGTTCTGCACCGCGTCGGCGGCGAGCACCCGGATCGTGTCGACGGCCTTGGTGTCCAGATCCGTCCAGTCGTCCGGGTGATTCGGCTGAGTGAGGGCGCGGATGTCGTCTGTGACTGACACGACCGAGGTTCTCCTGACATTGGTTTCGTCGACGGCGGCTTTACTGGCGGCGATGAACGCACGGCAGCGGCGCGTGCATACCGGGTGTGTACCCAACCACCCTAGATGTGCCCATTGAGCGGGGTGCGGGGAACCCTGTCTTTATTTGCCCCGCGAACGGCGCTCGAAACCCGCCTGCGGCCGGGGTTCTCCGGACCCGTGGCGCACCGTCAGCTGGGTCACATTCCCAATGTTGTTGCGTGGGGCTATGCGAGGCGCATGCTCGGCGGGGTCTACCATCCTCTGTAGTAGTAGCCGCGCCGCACGGCTGAAGAGGCGCCGAGGCGGGCGAAGGTCCAGCTCTCGCGCATCCAGCTCAGCGGGACCGAGCGTGCTGCTTGGTCCATGCCGGATGCGATGCACAGCGTGCGAGGAGAAACAGTGCGGATTGGGCAACAGCCGGGTGGCAATGGCGCGCACGGCTCCGCTCCGACGGCGCTGGCGGACCGGTTCGCCGGGCCAGGGCTGCCGTCCCGACTACTGCGACGAGTGCTCGCGTATATCGCGCTCACCAAGCCGCGGGTCATCGAATTGCTGCTCGTCGCGACGATTCCGACGATGCTGCTCGCCGATCGGGGCCACATCGACCTCCGCCTCATCGTGGTCACCCTTTTCGGTGGCTGGATGGGCGCGGCCAGCGCGAACACGCTGAACTGTGTCGCCGACGCCGATATCGACAAGGTGATGAAGCGGACCGCGAAGCGCCCGCTGGCCAGGGAGGCGGTGCCGACCTCGCACGCCTTCGTGTTCGGTGTGGTGCTCGGCCTCGGCTCGTTCGCCTGGCTGTGGTGGCAGGCGAACCTGCTCAGCGGTGTCCTGGTGGTCGCGACGATCCTGTTCTACGTCTTCGTCTACACCCTCGGTCTCAAGCGCCGCACCTCGCAGAACGTGGTGTGGGGCGGTGCCGCGGGCTGCATGCCCGCCCTGGTCGGCTGGTCCGCGGTGACCGGCGGCATCGGCTGGCCCGCCGTTGTGCTGTTCGCTGTCATCTTCTTCTGGACGCCGCCGCACACCTGGGCGCTGGCCATGCGCTACAAGGAGGACTACCGCGCGGCGGGCGTGCCGATGCTGCCCGTGGTGGCCACCGAGCAGGTGGTGACCAAGCAGATCGTCATCTACACCTGGCTCACCGTGCTCGCCACCTTGGCGCTGGTCCCCGCGACCGGCGTGGTCTACGCGGCCGTGGCGCTGGTGGCCGGAGCGTGGTTCCTGCTCATGGCGCACCAGCTGTACTCCGGCGTGCGGCGCGGCGAATCGGTGAAGCCGCTGCGACTGTTCCTGCAGTCGAACAACTATCTCGCCGTGGTGTTCTGCGGGCTCGCGGTCGATTCCGTGCTCGGCTGGGACACCGTCGGCAGCTTCCTCTGATCCACCTTCAGTCGCGGCGGGCCAGGTAACCATCGGGCCGGATCTCGACCCGGGTGCCGTCGACCGCGTGGTACGCGGCGAAGGCATGGCCTTCCACATCGATGACGTGCCGTCCGGCCGCCGTGGTGCCGGGCCGGACGACCGCGTAGGCCTCGGTGCCGGTGGGGAGTTCGCCGGTCTCGCCGAAGCACAGCAGCGTCGAGTGCGGGCCGCGGAACAGGTCGAACAGGCGAATCGGGTTGCCCGCCATGTCCTTCAGCGGAGCGTCGGGGGCGCGGTCACCCGCGACGAGTGGACCGAGGTCGGCCGCGTCGCGGTAGCTGATGTCCAACTGCTGGGTTTCGGGACCGCGCCGCATCGCGTCCTCGGCACCGTCGACCAGCTTGTCGAGCAGCGCGGAGCTGATACCGAGCACGCGGGCGGCGACCGTCCTGCGCTCGGATTCATAACTGTCCAGCAGTGATTCGTCACCGTGCATGGCCGCGGCCAGCTTCCAGCCGAGGTTGTAAGCGTCCTGGATGCCGGTGTTCATGCCCTGACCGCCGGTCGGCGGATGAACGTGCGCGGCGTCACCGGCGAGGAAGACGCGCCCGTCCCGGAACCGTTCGGCCAGGCGGATATTCGGCCGCCACACCGTCACCCAGGTCAGCTCGGACAACGTGATGTCGGTGCGGCCGGAGTAGCGGTCGACGTACTCCTGCAGTACCGCGAGGGTCGGCTCGGCCTCGTCGGTCAGCGGCGCGGCGAACTGGAAGTGGCGCCCACCGGGCAAGGGGGACAGGGCGATCCCCTCCATCGGCCGGTCGGCACCGGCGAACCAGTAGCCGAAGGCATGGTCGAGGGCGTCGGCCCGGACATCGCCGAGCAGCATCCGCAGCGACTCGTCGGTGCTGCCCTCGAACGCGATACCGAGCGTCTTGCGTACCGTGCTGCGGCCTCCGTCGGCGCCGATCAGATAGGCGGCGCGCACGGTCTCGTCGGTATCGCCGCACCGCAGGATCGCGGTAACGCCGGTCGGGTCCTGGGCGAACGTCCGCAGCGTCGTGCCGAGTTCGACGCGAACACCGAAGTCCGCGAGCCGATCACGCAGGATCGCCTCGGTCCCGGCCTGCCCGAGCACCCAGCCATTCGGGTAGGGGACCGCGGGTGTCGGCTCGATCGGGTCCCACATCCGGTGCTCGCCGACGAACTCGCCACCGAGGTAGGCCAGCATGACCGGCCCGGTCGCGCCCGCCGCCAGCACCGCGTCGAGCACGCCGAGATCGTCGAACACCTCGAGGGTGCGGGGTTGGATGCCGTCACCGCGGGATCCCGCGAAGAACTCGGTGGCCTGGTCGATGATTCGCACCGGAATGTTCCGGCGGGCCAGCTCGAGGGCGAGGGTCAGGCCGGTGGGTCCGGCGCCTGCGATGAGTACCTGCTCGTGCACGTTCTTCTCCTGAATTAAGATTCAATGAATACTGATTCAGTATTAGAGTTGGTACCTTGCCTGTCAAGGAGGTGGGTGCGGGTGTCGATGAGTCGCAAAGAGAAGTCGGCCGAAACCGAGCACGCGCTGAAGGCGGCTGCGCTGCGCCTATTCGCCGAGCGCGGTTACCTGAACACGAAGATCGTCGACATCACGACGGCGGCGGGTCGCGCGGCCGGGTCGTTCTACAACCATTTCGCGGGTAAGGAAGAGCTACTCCAGGCGCTGCTGGACGACGTGGCGGCGGCCGGCGACGTGACGGCGGAGGGGCCGGACCACAACCCGGACTTCACCGATCCCGCGGCGATCCGCTTCCACGTGGAGCAGTACTGGATCTCGGCGCGCCAGCACTGGGCCGTGTACCGATCCATCCAGCAGGCGGCGCTGGTCAACGACGAATTCGCCAGGCAGGCCGGGCAGTTCGCGATTCAGCAGCGCCGCGACATCGTCAACCATCTGGACGGTTTCGGTCCGGACGGGCCGACGCTGCCGAGCACGCCCGACGCCAGTCTGGCGATGATGTTCCAACTCGCCACCGGCATGGTGCAGGCGGTCGAGGAGGGCACGGTCGAGTTGACCGACAAGCAGGCAGTGGACGGCCTGACGCGCTTCATCTATCGCGGCCTGACCGGCCGCGATTACTGAACTGGTCTAGGAACCGGGCAGCAGGACGATGGAGCCGGTGGTCTTGCGTGCCTCGAGATCGCGGTGTGCCTGCTCGGCCTCGGCGAGCGGGTAGGTCGCGCCGATCCGGATCCGCAGCGTGCCGTTGTCGATGGCGTTGAGGATGTCCGTTGCGCGCCAGAGCAGTTCGGCACGGTCGCGGGTGTAGTGGGCCAGCGTCGGGCGGGTGACGAACAGCGAACCCGAGCCGGCGAGGCGCTGAAGGTCGAACGGGGGAACCGCGCCGCTCGCGCCGCCGAAGAGTGCGAGCATGCCGCGGACTCGCAGCGACGCGAGGCTGGCCTCGAAGGTGGCCGCGCCGACACCGTCGTACACCGCGGCCACGCCGACGCCATCCGTCAGTGCGCGCACCTGGTCGGCGAGGTCGTCGCCGTAACGCAGCACCTCGGCGGCGCCGGCCTCGCGGGACAGTTTCTCCTTGGCATCGGTGGACACCGTGGTGATCACTCGCGCGCCGCGGGCCGCGGCGAGCTGGGTCAGCACCAGGCCGACGCCGCCCGCGCCCGCGTGCACCAGCACCGACTCGCCCGGCTGCGGGGTGTAGATCGATTCGAGCAGATAGTGCGCGGTCATGCCCTGGAGCAACGCCGAGGCGGCCACCTTCGGGTCGACCTCGCCGGGCACTTTGACGGCCACCGCGGCGTTCACCGCGACCCGCTCGGCATAGCTGCCGGGTCCGGCCGCCCAGGCGACGCGGTCGCCGACGGCGAACTCGGTGACGTTCGCGCCGACCTCGGCGACCACACCGGAACCCTCGGCGCCGGGAACGTAGGGCACGTCCTGCGGATAGCGGCCGGTGCGGATGTAGGTGTCGATGAAGTTGATGCCGATGGCCTGGATGTCGACCAACAGCTGATCGGGACCGAGCTGCGGGTCCGGCACCTCGACGTACTCCAGGACTTCGGGACCACCGTGTTCGGACACCTGAATCGCACGCATGAGATCTGTTCTACACCTTCACGGTGGACGCGTCGGACCCGACGGTGGCGGACAAATCCGGCAGGGGGACTGGACCGTTTGCTACTGGCCGGTAAACTCCGTGCCATGAGTGCTGATGTCGCCACGGCCCCGGTGAAGTTGCCGGGTGCCCTCGTGGAGTCCGTCAAGGGTTTCGTCGCCGATCACGACGGCTCGGCCACGGCCGTGCTGCAGCCGCTCGGCCGCGCCGGTGTCCGGGTGACGCTGGTCGGTGCCGACGGCATCCTCGGCGACCGGGTCGTCACCGATATGGCCACCGCGAAGGAACTCGTCGCCACGATCGACGGTCTCACCGAGGCCGACGAGTGGGACCGGGAACTGACCTCGATCGTCACCCCGCGCAAGTCGCACTGGGCCCAGATGGCCGGTTGGGTGGCCAAACAGAAGCGATTCCCCAAGGCGCGCAACGAGCACTGAGCAATGCGCGTGACGCGGCTGTTCGGCCGCCTCGGTGCGGTACTGCTTGCCGCGTGCATAGTCCTTGTGGCCCCGGCGATTCCGGCGACCGCGCAGCAGAGCAACGCGCTGCGGGTGTGCACGCCCGGCGACTATCCGCCGTATTCGGTCGCCGAGGGTGCGGGCGAATACCGCGGTGTGGACATCGAACTGGCGCGCGGCTTCGCCGAGCTGCTCCGCAGGCCGATCCAGTTCGTCCCGGTCACCTGGGCGACGTTGAAGACGGATTTCGCTGAGCGCCAGTGCGATATCGCGGTCGGCGGCATCTCCGACCAGCCCGCGCGCCGCGCCTTCGCCGACTTCTCGATCGTCTACGGCACCGACGGCAAGACGCCGATCACCCGCCGCGCCAGCGGTGCCGACTACTCGACGATCGAGCAGATCAACCGGCCCGAGGTGCGGGTGATCGCGAATCGTGGTGGCACGAACGAGGAGTTCGCTCGCAAGAACTTCCCCGACGCCCAGCTGACCCTCTGGCCGGAGAATCTCACCATCTTCGACGAGGTCGAACAGGGCCGGGCCGACGTCTTCGTCACCGACGCTGTCGAGGGTCGTTACCGCGTCCGCCAGCACCCGGGCCTCCAGGTTCTGCACCCGGACAAGCCGTTCGACTCCTTCGGCAAGGTGCTGCTGATCCGCAAGGACGACCCGGTGCTGGCCACGCTGCTCAACGGGTACCTGACCACGCAGCTCGCCACCGGCACGGTGGACCGGCTGTTCGACCAGTGGATCGGACCCAACGCGACGGTTCCGGTCTAGTCCGACGGCCTCGTGGTGGCAAGCCAGTCGAGGTAGCGGTCCATCCAGCTGTCGCAGGGCAGACCGCGCGGCTCCATCGCGAAACCGTGGCCACCTTGGGCGTAGACGTGCAGCTCCGCGGCGTGACCTGCGGATTGCCAGGCCTGGTAGCGGGCCAGATTCCCGGGCACGACGTTCTCGTCGGGGTCATCGCCGGCCAAGGCGAGGAACAGTGGGGGTGCGTCGGCCGGGACGGTGTATTCGTGCCAGGCGGGGGGATACAGCGCGGCGGCGTGATCGGGACGGCTCTGCCGGTCGTAATCTGTTGCGGCACTGAAGGCTAGTTGCCCGCCCGCGGAGGAACCGAGGATGCCGACGTGCCGGGGATCGACCTGCCAGGTGGCGGCGCGCTCGCGGACGAACTGGACTGCTCGGCGTGCATCGATGGCCGCCGGGTAGGACTGCGACTCGATATCGCCCATGGTGTAGTCGGTGGCCCAGTGCCGGATGAAGTCTTCGTCGTTCGGCGCCGAGGGGAGCAGGCGGTAGCGCAGCACGAAGGCCGTGCAGCCCTGTGCCGCAAGGGCATCGGCGATGTCAGCGCCGGTCCCTCGGGTGAGCGTGATGAAACTGCCGCCGGGACAGACGATGACGGCGGTTCCGGTCGCGCGCGCCGGATCCGGCCGGTGGACGGTCAGTGCGGGTTCGGTGACATTGCGAATCAGCGTGACCGCCTTGCCGTCCTGCAAGCCGGGGACGGTGGTCACCTGGCCATACGGGGACGGCAGGCGTGGGCTCGAGTCCGGCCACAGCGGGATGATCTCTTCGGATGTCGTTCTGCTCATGTGGATTCCGTTTCAGCTGGTGGCCAGGGTGACCGTGCCTGCGTCTCCGTCGACGGTGACCGGTGCGCCGTCGGGCAGCCGTTCTGTGGCCACGCCGGTGCCCAGCACGGCGGGAATGTGGTACTCGCGGGCCACGATCGAGCTGTGGCTCAGCGGCCCGCCGACGTCGGTGACGACCGCGGAAGCCAGGGCGAACAGCGGTGTCCAGGCCGGTGTGGTGATTTTGGCGACCAGTACGTCGCCGGGGCGGAGGCGGCTGAAATCACCGGGGCCGTTGATGATTCGCGCGGGCGCCGTCACGCGGCCGGGACTGCCGGGCACGCCCTTGACCACCGCGCCGGAATCCTGGTCGGCGCCCGCGGGCAGCAGCTTCGAGAAGTCGAGGCCGAGGAGCTTCGTGCCGCCGCCGGCGGGTAGCGCATGCGGCGGGGTGACCATGCGCTGCGCCGCTGCGGTCGCCTTGCGCTCGGCCACTACGGCGCGTGAATCCTGCACGGGGCGAGCGTTATCCAGTGCGTGCGCCGCGTCCTGTAGTTCGTCGAGGCGCAACCAGAAGACGTCCTCGTCCGTGCCGAGTGCGTCTGCGGTCACGAGGCGTCGACCGAGCTCGCGCAGCAGGCGACGCACGGTCGGCCAGCCGAGGCCGACATCCGCGAGGCCGTCCTCGCGCAACGGGCTCATGGTTTGCGCCCAGCGCAGCAAACGCAGTGTCAGCCAACGCCGTACGCCCGGCCGTCTCGCTTGGAGGGCGCGCATCGCCTGCTCCCGCTTCAGCTGTGCGTTGCGCTGACGGTCGTGCGGATCGTGTGCCGCTGGGGTGCCGAAGAATGCAAGCGTCTGCAGCAGCGGCGCTGGATCGTCGACGGGCAGTGGTGCGGCGAAGTCGAGGTCGTAGACGGTATCGCCGTAGGTCGACAGGTGTTCGGCGAACCGGCTCAGGAACTCGTGCCACGCCTGGTTCCCGCTACTTGCGTCCTTGTCGTGCAGAAGTGCGAGAAGGTCTGTGCCCGAGAGATTCTCGACTCGATCGGCGAGGCCCGGCTGCGTGTGGATCCAGCGAGTCAGTTCGTAGAGCGACTTTTCCGCTCGCAACGGCTTGCTGTCGAGCCCGAGCAAGAACGTCAACGCGGCCGGATCGTCGCGCCGCTTCAGCGTCTTGTACGCAGCCGAGAACAGGCCCTCGCTGATGTATGTCGCGGGCAGCACACCCCCTTGCAAGGTGAGGTAGTAGCGCGCCGCCTCCTCGACGATCGCCCTGGCGGCTTCCAGCAACTCGGTGGCGGACGCCTGGGCCGGATTCAGCCCGTTCTTCTCCGCGGTGACCTCGGTATACCGTGTGTGTCCCGCTCGCCACCGCTGTGGCGCGGTGCGCAGCGCACGCGGCAAGGTCGACGCCAGAAATCGCGGCTGCGCCACCAACATTCGAGCGAGCATCCCCGGGGTGTAGGTGATGTCGTAGTAGCCATACCCGTTGATCACCACCAACGGATTGTCGAAGTAGGGCAGCCCGAGGTCGTGATACCGGTCCTTGGTGGCCTTGCCGAACGCGGGCAGCCCCAGCGTGGCGAACAGCGGCGACAGCGGCTCCGGCAGCAGTTCCAGCACGCTGGCCCGCATGTACTTGCCCTTACGGTCGGGCAACTCCCATTCGGTCTGCGGCTCGACCGCGTCGGGCAGCACGGTGATCGGCCGTGCCTGCACGATGAACAGCTCGTCCGCGTGCACCGCCCACTCGAGGTCCATGGGCTGTCCGTACAGCTCCTCGATCCGCACGGCGAGCTCGGTCAGTTCGGCGGCTCGATCGGCTTCGAGCACCCGCGCGTTCCGTTGCTCCTCGGGTACCGCGACGTCCTCGGTGCCCGTTGCCGTGCGCACGGTCATCGAGCGCTTGTCGCTGATGTCCTCGCGCAGGATCTGCCCGTCGGACTTCGCGACGAGAAGTGTGTCGGGCGTGACGTTTCCGCTGACGATGGCCTCACCGAGACCCCAGGCCGCATTGATCATCACCCGGTCCCGCGCACCGGTCAGCGGGTCCGCGGTGAACAGCACACCGGCGGCGTCGGCGGGCACGAGCTCTTGTACGACCACCGCCAAGCTCACGTCGTCGGACTCGATGCCTTGGCGGGCGCGATAATCGATGGCCCGCGCGGTCCACAGGGACGCCCAGCAGCGTTGCACCGCGGCCAAGACCTGTTCGACGCCAAGGATATTGAGATAGGTGTCCTGTTGCCCGGCGAAGGACAACTCCGGCAGATCCTCCGCGGTGGCCGAGGAACGCACCGCTACCGCCACCTCGTCGCCGAGTTGGGCGTAGGCCATTCGGACGGCCGCCGTGATCTCTTCCGGCACAGGCTGTTCGGCGAACAGTCCGGCGATCTCCGCCGCCGCGGCTTCGATGGATGCGGGCCGATCCGGGTTTGCCGCGGCGACCGTCCGAAGAATCTTCTCGTGCAGATTCGCGCGATCGACGAAGTGCCGGTACGCGGCCGTGGTGACGTGAAACCCGGGTGGCACAGGGAGTTTCGCCGCGGCCATCCGGGCGAGTGAAGCGCCCTTACCGCCGGCCACCTCCAGTGTTGCCCTGGTGTCGTCCAGGTCGAGGACGAGCGGATTGCTTGTGGTCATCAGATCTTTCCTTCCTACCGGCCAGGCTCGGCGCCGAAATTCGCACGGGCGCGCGCCAGCTCATCGAGCAGCAGCGCTTTGCCACGGGCGAGGTCGGCGCCCTCGGGCGGGGTCAGCGCCCGTTCGAGCAGGTCGGCCAGTGTGCTGAGTAGTTCATCGGAGGACGGCTGGTCCGGATCGGCGAGTTCGGCCCGATCCGATGGCAAGGTGCGCCGGATGGCGGGGGCCAACGCGTCGAGAATGAAAGCGGCCGTGCGGATGTCGACGTCGGAGCGGACCGTGCCCGCCTCCTGCATGGCGAGCAGGAAGTCGCCGGTGCCGAGCTTCGGCAGCCGGTCGAAGACGTTGCCCGGCTTGCGCAGGTACTTGCCCAGGATGTCTTCGTCGCGCGCGACGATTGCAGCGGCGAGCGGCAGTCGGGTGAGTGTGTGCACCATCGCCCGGTAGACGCTGGCCACGCTGCCTGCCTGCGGGTCCGCCTCCAGCTGGGCCCGCCAGGTGTCCGCGTACCGGCTCAGCTCGCGTCGCACCGTCGCCTCGACGAGCTCGTCTTTCGACTTGAACTGCAGATACACCAAACCCCGGTGCAGGGCGACGGCATCGGCGACGTCGCCCATCGTCAGCTTGTTGTAGCCGATCCGGCACAGCAGGTCGGCCGCCGCATCGAGGATGGCCTGCTCGCGTTCGAACTCATTGACGCTCATCGTTTTGTCACCTTGACATATTTTGAGAAGTTGTCAAAAACGACCGTACGCCCGCCACGGGCCCGCGTCAACGGGTGCCGAGCGTCCTCTTATGGAATGGGTAAAGGTCCTTGCGGCAAGGGATTCGGCGGGCTGGCTCAGTACTCCCCGCGCACCAGGTTCTTGGGCTCTGCACCAGCCACGAAGCGGGCGATCTCCGCGCGGACCACGGCGTAGCCACGTTCGTAACTGCCGGTGCTGTTCCCGCCGACGTGCGGGGTGAGCAGGAGATTCGGCGCGGTCCAGAGCGGATGGCCCGGTGGCAGGGGTTCGGGGTCGGTGACGTCCAGTGCGGCGCGCAGCCGGCCCGATTGCAGTTCGGCCAGCAGGGCATCGGTCCGGACGACCGGCCCGCGGGCGATGTTGACGAGGATGGCGTTGTCGTCCATCGCGGCGAGGAAGGCGGCGTCGACCATGCCGGTGGTGCGACTGGTGACCGGGACAGTCAGGACGACGACGTTTTTTCCGGGGAGCAAGTCGGGTAGTTCATCGACGCCGTGCACTCCGTCGCGAGCCCGAGTGCCGACCAGTGTCACCTCGGTGTCGAAGCCGTCGAGCCTGCGGACGAGCTCGGCGGCCAGATCGCCGGCGCCGACCACCAGAATCCGCTTGCCGACCAATGTTCCGGTCTGATGGAAGGTCCACTGCTGGGCGCGCTGGGCGTCGGCGAAGCCGCCGAGCTCGCGATAGATGTGCAGCAGCGCGGCCATTACCCATTCGGCCGAGCTGCCGCCGTGCGCACCGCGTCCGGTGGACAGGCGCACCCCATCGGGTAACCGGCTGATCCAGCCCTCGGCGCCCGCGGTCATCATCTGCACCAGCCGCAGCTTGGGCAGCTGGGTCAGGTCGACGGTGTCGGCGCGGGAAAGGAACTTGGGCACCAGTACTTCCGCGTGTTCGGCGCCCTCGGGGAGGGGCTCGCCCGCTTCGTAGCGCAACGGCTGTATGCCGTCGATTCCGGACAGGACCTCGAAGCCGTAGTCATCCGGCACCAGAACAATCACCGCCATGCTGGCCAGGTTAGCGTCCCGGCCGGGCGCGCATCCGGCTGGACTTTTTCCGGTCTGCCGCAATGCGGAAGCGCAATCATCCGCTCGGGCATGTACTGTCTGGGTCAGTTGAGCGAATCGAGCCAATTCGCCGCAGAGTGACATATCAGTCGGTTAAATTGAGCCCGGTCGGGGGTGGAGCCGGCGGAATCGAGGTAGTGGTGGTCGACAGGGTCGCTCGGGTGTCCGAGCCACTGGTGCGGTGGGGATTCGAGCTCGTCCTGACGAGTCTGCGAACCTTCGGCCGGACCCTTCAGCTCGCCGTCGCCGCGTTCAGCTACCTCGTCGGCGACATCCTCAAGCTGCGCCATCCGTGGCGGGACACACTGCAGCAGGGCTGGTTCATCGTCAGCGTCACCGCGATTCCCGCGGTGCTGGTGGCGATTCCGTTCGGCGTGATCGTCTCGGTGCAGGTCGGCAGCCTGACCCAGCAGGTGGGCGCGACCTCGGTGGCCGGTGCGGCGGGCGGGCTCGGCGTCATCCGGCAAGGCGCGCCGATGGTGACCGCGCTGCTGCTCGGCGGCGCGGCCGGGTCGGCCATCGCGTCGGATCTGGGTGCGCGCACCATCCGCGAGGAAGTAGACGCGTTGCGCACCATGGGCATCGACCCGGTGCGGCGGCTGGTCGCCCCGCGGCTGGCGGCCATGATCGTGCTGACGCCGCTGCTGTGCCTGCTGGTCATCTTCATGGGCGTGTTCACCGGATACGTGGTGGCGGTCGGGTTCCAAGGGGTGACGCCGGGCAGCTACCTGTCCTCGTTCGCGGCCTTCGCGACCATGGCCGATCTCGCGGTGGCGATCGGGAAGTCGGTCATCTTCGGGGTCATCGTGCTGGTCGTCGCGTGCCAGCGCGGACTCGAAGCGACGCATGGGCCCAAGGGCGTCGCCAACGCGGTCAACGCCGCGGTGGTGATCGGGGTGATCGCCGCGTTCGGCGTGAATCTCGTGATCACTCAGCTGGTTTCGATGTTCCTGCCGCAGAAGGTGGGCTGATGACTGAAATACCGGCCCAGTATCGGCCGTTCGGCCGTGCCGGTCGTCTCGTCGAGCGCGGCACGCGCGGACCGCTGACCCTGTTCGAATCGCTGGGCCACCAGCTGACTTTCGTCATCCAGGTGCTCGCCGCGATACCGCACACGCTGCGCGCGTACCGGCGCCAGACCATGCTGACGCTCACCGACATCACCTGGGGCAGCGGCAATATCATCGTCGGCGGCGGCACGGTGGCGGTGCTGATCTTCCTCGGCGTCGCGGTCGGCGGCTCGATCGGCGTGGAGGGTTTCACCGCGCTGAACATGGTCGGCATGGGGCCGCTGACCGGCTTCGTCTCCGCCTACGCCAACACCAGGGAGATGGCGCCGATGGTCGCCGCGATCGGGTTCGCGGCCCAGGCGGGCTGCCGGATGACCGCCGAGATCGGCGCGATGCGCATCTCCGAGGAGATCGACGCACTGGAAGCCATTGGTATCCGGCCGATTCCGTTCGTGGTGACCACCAGGGTGATCGCGGGCATGATCACCATCGTCCCGCTTTACCTGCTGACGCTGATCCTCAGTTACCTCTCGTGCGCGGTGGTGGTGAACGTGTTGCACGGTCAGTCCTCGGGCACCTACTACCACTACTTCGACGCCTTCCTGCAACCCGGCGACGTGGTCGCCTCACTGATCAAGGCGACGGTGTTCGTGGTGATGATCATCCTGATCCATGGCTACCAAGGGTTTTACGCGACCGGCGGGCCGGAGGGCGTCGGGCGGGCCTCCGGCCGGGCGATCCGCGCGAGCCTGGTGCTGGTGGTGGTCGCGGACATGATCATGACGATCGTCTTCTGGGGGCTCGATGTCGGAATCAAGATTTCGGGGTGACTGATGCCGATATTCGTTGATCTCTCAGGCCGGGCCGCCGGGCGGTGGATGCTGCGGCTACGTGGGCTGATCGTCGCCGTTGTCATCCTGGTGGTCGCGGTGCTCACCACGCAGTACGCGCAGGGAAAATTCGCGGACCGGTTCACCCTCACCATCGACGCGGCCACCCTCGGTGAGGGTCTCGCGCCGGGCGCGGAGGTGAAGTTCCGCGGCTTCGCGATCGGCACGGTGCGCACGGTGCAGACCGTCGACTACGGGCACCAGCGCATCGAGCTGGCGCTGGATCGGCACCAGGCCGGTGCACTGACCGACGACGTGTCGGCGCGGTTCACCTCGTCGAACATCTTCGGCTCCAGCGCCATCGAGTTGGTGAACACCGGCAAGGGTGGGCCGCTGCCGGAGAACACCACGCTGTTCATCGGCGCCAACGCGTCCAACGCGACCGTGTCGAGTGTGTTCCGCCGCGCGGCGCGGCTGACCCAGGTGCTCGATTCCGACACCGTGCGGGCGTTGTTCGATCTGCTGCTGGACAACACCGCCTCGATGGGTCCGGCGGTGCGGTCGTTCTTCGCCACCGCCCGGGTGCTGGCCATGAATCAGCGTGCGCCACTGGGGCATTACCTGGACATCGGCGCCGACGTCGGTGCGGGCGTCGCGCAGACCACCTCGCCGGTGGTCGATGTGATCCTCGGCGTGCTGGACAGCAGCGAGTACTTCGGCAGCCTCGAAAACCGCGAACGGACAAAGCATTCACTGTCCGGCCTGGACACCGAACTGCTGCTGCCGATCACCGATCTGCTGCGCAGGAACAACCCGGATCTGGCCGTCACGATCGGCGGTGTGCTGGATCTGGTGGTGCCGATCAGCGCGTCGCTCGGCACGGTCGCGCCCGCGTACAACCGGCTGCCCGCCTTGCTCGCCCGGATCGACAGCGCGTTCCCGGTGATCGACGGCCGGGTGCAGCTGCAGCTGGAGGTGATCGTGAAAAACATGCCCTACCTCGCCGATTCGATCATCGGGGTGCCGCGATGAACAGTGTGACCGCCGCGGCGGTGAAGCTCGGGGTGTTCGTCGCGATCGTCGCGGTGTGCTCGGCTTTCATTGTGGCCGCGCTGAATACGCCGGTGCCCGACGACAAGGTCTCCTATGACGCTGTGTTCACCGATATCTCGGGGCTGTACGCCGGGGATGTGGTGCGCATGTCGGGCGTGGCGGTCGGGAAGGTCGACAGCGTCGAGCTGGACGGCAAGCATGCACGCGTCCGGTTCACCGTGGACCGCCAGCGTCCCCTCTACGACAACACCGAAGCCGCTGTGCGCTACCAGGATCTGATCGGGCAGCGCTATATCGAGGTGATGAACGCGAAATCCGGCGGCATGCGGCTGGCGCCCGGGGGCACTATTCCGGTGCAGCGCACCATCCCGAGTTTCGATGTGTCCACCCTGTTCAACGGCTTCAAGCCGTTGTTCGACACGCTGGATACCGCACAGCTCAACCAGTTCGGCACGAACATTCTGCGGGTGCTGCAGGGCGACGGCAGCGGTATCGGTCCCGCGCTGGCCGATCTCGACCGGCTCACCAAGCATGCCAAGAGCAGCGAGGCGGTAGTGGTGCTGCTGATCAACAACCTCGGCGCGATCTCCCGCTCGATCGGCGGAAAGTCCGCGGCGGTAGGCGATCTCGTCAAGCAGCTCAATGGCGTGCTCAACCAGTTCGGCAGCCGGACCGCGATGATCGTCAACGCGGTCGAGCAGGCGAATCGCACGCTGGTGCCGCTCATTCCGCTGCTCGAGGAACTGCAAGGCGCCTACGACGACAGCTACCTGCCGTTGGACGGGCTGTTGCGCAGGTTGCTGCCGCAGACCGATCAGCTGGTCGAGATCCTGTCGCTGGTGCCGTCGTTGATCGCCGGGCTGAACCAGAACGTCCCCGCGAGCGGCACCGCGAAGACGTACTCCTGCGCCGGAGGCGAGCTCGGGCTACCAGGTATCGGCGATGTCGTGCTCGGCAATCAGAAGCTGGTGGTGTGCAAATGACCGGTGCGGCAAAGCAACTCATCGGACTGCCGTGGCGGCTGTTCGGCGAGGTCAAACAGTTGCGCGCGGAGAAGTCGGACTCCTGGTCGCAGATGCGGTGGGGGATAGCCGGTGTGCTGGTGAGCGTGCTCGGTTTGCTCGCCGCCGCGGTGCTGTACGTGGTGCCCTTCGGCGAGCAGTCCTACACGGCGGACTTCCGTAACTCGGGCGGCGCCCGGACCGGCGACGAGGTGCGGATCGCGGGCATCAAAGTGGGCCAGGTCCGCTCGGTGGAGCTGGTCGGTGACCACGTGGAGGTGCGCTTCGGCGTGGACCGCGAGGTCCGGGTCGGTGACGCCTCGTCGGTGGCGGTGAAGATGCTGACGCCGATCGGCGGGCACTACCTGTCGCTCGCTCCGCAGGGGGAGCGAGCGCTGGGTAGCAAGCACATTCCGCCGGAACGGACCACCACCCCGTTCGAGCTGACCGACATCATCGACGTCGCCACTCCGGTGCTCAGCCAGGTCGACGGAACCACCTTGCGCAGCACCATCGCCGAGGTTAACGCGGCGCTGGCGGGTCAGCCCGACGCGGTGCGCTCGATCATCGGCAACTTCAACGACCTGACCGGCGTGCTGGCCGAGCGGTCGACCCAGCTGGACTCCGCGGTCCGCGTGTCCGACGAATACATCGGCGCGATCGCGACCGACCGGGCGGTGCTCGCCGACTTCGTGCGCGAGCTCGGTGGCGTCGCCGTGGTGCTCGGGCAGCGCAGGGGCGAGGTCGTGCAGGTCTTCGAATTGTTGAAGCGGTTCTTCGCGGTGCTGCACCGGCCGGTGATGGCCTACGGCGACTCGATCGAACCGTCGGTCGCCGAATTCGAGGAGCTGTTCAACAAACTCGTGCAGGACCCCGGCCGGCTCGACACGGTCATCGCGGGAATCAAGGACTTCATCGGGAAGATCTCCGCGATGCTCGGCGTCGACGGCGTGACCATCGACCAGTCCGCCAGCGTGATACGCGGTCCGGCACTGTGCATTCCGTTCGAGGGGAGGGCTTGCTGATGCGTGCTTGGGTAAGAGCGGGCGTGGTCATCGGCGCAATGCTGGTCACCGTCGCGGTGGTGGTCGGCGTGAGCGGCGCGTCCTGGCTGGATCAGGTGCAGCCGGCCAAGCAGCGTCTGTGTGCCGAATTCACCGACACCGTAGGACTTTACGAAGGCAACAGCGTCACGATGCTGGGCGTGGAGGTCGGCACCGTCTCCGGTATCGAAGCACTCGGCGACCGGATGCGGGTGACCATGACGATCGACGGCAAGCTGACGCTGCCCGCCGACGTCGAGGCCGTCACCATGTCGAGCTCCATCGTCACCGATCGGCGCGTCGAGCTCACCAAGACCTACACCGGCGGCCCGAAATTCGATACCGCACAGTGTGTTCCGTTGGCGCGCACCAAGACGCCGGTCGGCATCAGCGAGGCGCTCGACGCGCTCGGCAAGCTGTCCGGTGACCTGCTCGGCGCACAGCAGTCTCCGACACCGGGCGCACCGTCGGACACGTTGCTCGACGACACCCTGACCGGCGCGGTCCGCACGCTCGACGGCACGGGCCCGCAATGGAATTCACTGCTACAGCGCCTGTCCCAGGTGATCGGCGATCCGGCCGACCGGGACGTGGTGATCCGCAAGCTCGTCGACAATCTCGACCTGCTCACCACGATGTTCATCACCAACTGGCCGGATATGCAAGCGCTGCTGGACAACCTGAACAACGGCATCGATCTGGTCCACGGCTTCTCCGCGGAACTGTCCAGGGCGGTGGATCTCGCGCTCGAGTTCCTGCCGGTGATCGCCCGCAATGTCGGCAAGTACGACCAGCAGTCCTTCGAATTCCTGGATCGGATCGTGCCGGAGGTGCATCGCTACGCGGTGCTGGCGGGCAGCATCGTGGATCTGCTGGTGCAGCTGCCGCCGCTGGCCGATCGGCTGGCGCGGGTGTACGACCCGGCCACGGGTGCGGTGCGGGTGAATTACCGTCCGCCGCACTACGAGTCGGCCGACGGTAGCCAGCCCGGACTGGTCCGGGTGATTCTCGGCTCGCTGGGGGCGCCATGAAGCGGCTGATTCCGGTGCTCGCAGCGATGGTCCTGGTGCTGACCGGCTGTGGCGTGCGTGCGACCGACGTACCGATTCCCGGCACGTATCTGGCGGGCGATACGTTCTCGATCCGCATCGAATTCGGCTCGGTGCTCAATCTGCCGGACCGGGCCAAGATCATCGCGGAGGGCGTCGAGGTCGGCATGCTCGACCGGATCGAACTGATCGGGGACACCGCCGTCGCCACGGTCGACCTGAAAGCCGATGTGCGTCTGCCCAAGTCGACCACCGCGGAACTGCGGCAGAGCACCATCCTCGGCGACATCCACATCGCATTGCAGGCGCCGTCGAACGCCGGTCCGCCGTTTCTGGTGAACGGTGATGTCATCCCACGCAGTCGCACGGTGCCCGCCGCCAATGTGGAGGACATCCTGCGGGCGATGTCGAACATCGTCACCGGCGGCCGCTTCGGTGAGATGCAGGAGCTCGTCGCCAGCGTCAACGCCGCCTTCCCGACCGACCCGGTGGATCTGTCCCGCATCCTGGCCGGTGGCCGGAACGCGCTGCACGACCTCGCCACGCACACCAGCGAACTCGACCGGATCCTGGCCGCCGCCGCCAGCGTGACGACCACGCTGGAGGCGAACAAGGACAATGTCGACCGCACCCTCACTCTCGGGCCCGGCCGCGCCGCCGGTCTGTCGGAGGTGCTGTTCGGCCTGGTCCAGCTGATCATCGACGGCGGTGAATTGGCCACGTACGTGGGCGATCTCGCGCTGCCGCTGCGCGGCGATCTGCACGACATCATCAGCATCCTGGCGCCGGCGGCCCGCACCATCGGCAGCGCCGACACGACGGTGCCGATGAACGTCGCCGCGATGAACCGGTTGTTGCGCGACAAGCTGATCCCGTTCTTCAGTGCGCCGCCCAACATTCGGGTGCAGCGGGTGACGCCCGAGGCGGTCGCCGCCGACGCCTCGGCCCGCTCGGACGAGATGATCCAGGTGCTCCGGTCGATAGGAATGGTCCGATGAAGCTCTCCGGTCCGGTCTCGCTGGTGCTGCTGCTCGTCATGACCGTGGTGTGCGCGGCGTACATGGCGATCGGGGTGCTCGACATCGATCCGCGGCGCAGCACGAATACCGTGACGGTGCTGATGGATTCGTCCGGCGGCCTGATGCAGACCTCCCAGGTCGACCTGCGCGGCATGCGGATCGGCAAGGTGCGCGCCATCACCGCCACCGGCACCGGGCTCGCGGTGCGGATCGAGTTGGACGCGAAGTACCGGGTGCCGCTCGGCAGCGAGGTGCACGTCAGCAACCTGTCGGCGGCGGGGGAGCAGTTCATGGACTTCCGCCCGACCGGCACGGCGGGCCCGTACCTCACCGACGGCAGCGTCGTACCCGCCCATCAGGTGCGCATCGCGACGACGGTCAGCGAGGCGCTGGCCAAGCTGGACGTGCTGAACGCGCAGATCGATCCGGTGAAGATCGAACAGCTCGCCGCCATCCTGTCGCAGGGGTACGCGGGCCGGGAGCCGGAGATCGCCAACCTCACCCGGACGCTGACCATGACGGCGCAGTTGCTGCACGACAAGCGTGACGCCATCACCCGGCTGTATCTGAACGGGCAGGACCTCGCGCAGAACTTCGACGGCTACGGACCGGTGATCGGTGGCTGGGCCGACGATTTCACCGACCTGCTGCCCGAGGTGGTGCACCTGATCGAGGCGTTCCGCGGCTATTCCTATGCGGGCGAACATGTCTGGGACGAGCCGATGGGACCGCTGGTGCGCAAGATCGACCAGTACCTCACCGTGCTCGGACCGGACCTGGCGCACATCGCCACCGCGCTGCGGCCGGCCACCAGTGTGCTGAAACCCGTTCGGGTGGACGCCGGTTCGATCATCGACCTGCTGTCGGCGACCTTCCCGGAGCACGGGACCGCCCGAATCACGCTCGACATTCCGAAGTAGAGAGTTGAGGCCATCATGACCACACCGGATCCCGCGGCCGAAACCGGCACCGAATTGACAGCGAAGCCCGCGCCAGAAGTGCAGCAGCGCAACACCATCGGTTACGTACTCGGCGGCCTGACCGTACTGCTCACGGTGCTCGGCATCGTGCTCGGCCTGTCCTGGCAGTCGGCCGCCGACGACCTCAGCGCGCTGCGGCAGCAGAATGCCGACCGCGCCAAGGCCGCTGAGGTCGCCCAGGACTACACGCTGCGCTCGCTCACCTACGACCACAAGAACCTGCCCGCGTTCTTCGACGGCGTGCAGCGCGGCACCTCCGACGCGCTGCGCAAGCGCTACGACGAAGTGCACGACACGCTGGCCAAGATCATGACCGAGGCGCAGGTCGTCGCCACCGGTCAGGTGCTGGGCACCACGGTGGACGCCCAGGGCAACGACCAGTACTCGGTGACGGTGCTCGCCACCCAGAAGACGCAGAACATCCAGCAGCCGACGCCGGCCACGGTGCCCAACCTGCTGGTGGTGACCGTGGCCAAGAACGGCGGCGACTGGCAGGTGGTGGACTACGGCCCGAAGGGCGAGGCGCCGGGACGTTGATAAGCTGACGCGCTATTTGTCCCGGTTCCGTCGAGAGGGAGTGCTGTGCCGGACCAGTCCCGCGCGGCCCGCCGTGGTCGGCCGCCGCTTGCCGGTCTGCCGGAACGGCGCAGACAGCAGATCATCGAATCGGCCTACGCCGTGTTCGCCGAACGCGGCTACGAGGCGACCGCGATCTCCGATGTGGCCGCGCACGCAGGCATCGGGCAGGGCACGGTGTACCGGTATTTCGCGAGTAAACGCGAAATCCTCGACCATGTAGTCGATTTCGGGGTCGAGAAGCTCGTCGAGGTGTTGCAGCCGCACACCCTGCTGAGCCGCCCGACCTCGGCCGCGGAGATGCTCGCCGGTGTCCGGGCGGCCATCGAGCGGTTGTACGCGATGCTGGAGCACGACCCGAACTTCGTTCGCCTGGTTCTCGTCGAGGCAAGCGCCATCGACAAAGAGCTCAGCGACCGACTGCTCGGTCTGGAGCTGCTCGTCAGTACCTTTGTGGCGCAAGAACTTCGGCGTGGCGTCGCGGCGGGCTGGATCCGGGCCGACATCGACGTCGAGGTGACCGCGCACACTACACTCACCCTGGTGGTGCCCGGGGTGTTGCAGGAGATGCGCGGCGACAACACGCCACAGGCGCGGGAACGGGCCACCGCCGGGGTGCTCACCGTGCTCGAGAAGGCCTTGCGGCCGCGCGCTCCCGTCGCGGACGGGCCGGCTCGGTGAATGCCGCCGATCGCAGCGCCAAACGCCGCGCCGAGCTTGTTTTCGCCGCGTATGAGCTGTTCGTCGACAAGGGGTATCGCAACGTCGTCGTCGCCGACATCGTGGCGCGGGCCGGCGTGAGTCACGGCACCTTCTACAACTACTTCACCAACAAGCGCGATGTCCTCGACGCCGTCATCGACCACTACTTCGCGTTGATCCGCGAGCGGGTGTTCGGCCAGGCGGTGACCGGGCAACGTCCGCAGACCCTCGACGAATTCTGTGCGCTGTTCGGTCGCGTCGTTGATCACTGCTACCAATTGGTCGCGGACGAACCGGGTTTGGTGTCCTTCATTCTGCTGGAGGCGACCTCGATCGATGATCAGGTGGCGGAGCGATCGATCCGGAACCTGACCGTGTACGGCGACGAGGCTACCGCCCGGCTCAAGAAGGGGATGACGCTCGGGTATCTGGATCCGGAGCTCGATCCGCGGTTGACCGGGGAGATTCTGCTGTCGATTCTGTTGTCCGCCTTGTTGTCCGCGATTCGGGCCGGTGCCGACGGGCTGGACCAGGAACGTGTCCGCAATGACCTCGTCGGGTTCGTCCGGGCAGTGCTCGAACCCTGAAAGCGCTTTACTGGCGGCCGAAGCGGGCGATGGCCTCGAGGATCGTCGTCATCATCTCGGGGCTGCCGGTATGGCCGGATTCATCGATGACGTGCAGTTCGGCGTCGGGCCAGGCCTGCGCCAACTGCCAGGCAGTTCGCAAGGGGCTGCCGAGATCCAGGCGTCCGTGGATCAGCACGCCGGGGATGCCCGCGAGCTTGTGTGCGTCGGTGAGTAGTTGTCCATCCGGCAGCCACGCGTCATTGGCGAAGTAGTGCGTGCAGATCCGGACGAAGGCGAGCAGTGCCGCGTCGGGTTTGTCGCTGTATTGGCCGGGGTTGCCGAGGGTTTCGTGCGCGATGACGGCGTCCTCCCACGCGCACCAATTACGGGCCGCCGCCGCGCGTACCGCCGGATCGGGGTTGTTCATCAAACGGCTGTATGCGGCAACGAGATTCCCGTCGCGCTCGGATTCCGGCAATGCGTCCCGGAACGCCTCCCACGGACCCGGCAGGAAGCGGGCGACACCGTGGTAGAGCCACTCCGTCTCCTCCGGCCGAGTCATCGTGACCCCGACCAGCACGATTTCGGAGACCCGCTCAGGAAACCGTTCGGCGTAGGCGAGAATCAGCGTCGACCCCCAGGACCCGCCGTACAGCAGCCAATTCTCGATACCGAGGTGCACCCGCAGCCGCTCCATATCGGCGATCAGGTGCTCAGTGGTGTTGTGCGACATATCGACTGCCGGATCCGAGGCATGCGGCAGACTCTCACCACAGCCACGCTGATCGAACAGCACAGTGCGATAGATCGCGGGATCGAAGTTCTTCCGCGAACCCCGCCGACCCCCGCTCCCCGGCCCGCCGTGCACCACCAAAGCGGGCTTACCATCGGGATTACCGCTGGTCTCCCAGTAGATCCGGTTCCCGTCCCCGACCTCCAGCAGCCCGTGCGCATACGGCTCGATATCAGGAAACGGCTGTGCCGCAACATGTTCCGGCTGGCTCGCACTCATCGATAACCCCTCCTCGACGACCGGCCCTACGCCGATGCCCTCCGAGCGTAGCCACCCCAAGTCGACCATGATCAACGGGATAAGGGCGGCCCGACTCGCACTTTGCCGCCCCGGTCGGCGGCCCAATGGACTTCCCTCTCGGAAGAATCTCGAGATCAGCACCACCGCCAATCCCCACGCCGGAGCTTTCACCTTGCCCATCCCAGGTTGCGGAAGAGAAAGCCGGGACACCACCTGACGCGCCCAGCACTATCCGGGCATCGGGCCCAAGTGGGTGCGGATCCCGAGAGAGGGTGCGGATTTTGCTGGCAGCGGCCCGTTTTCGTGATCGACGGGACATGAGGGCGCGAAGTGCGAGTAAGCCCGCCGTGACGTCCCACTCGAGGCTGGGCCGATCACCCAGCGGGACATAAGGGCGGGAAAACGCGAGTACGTCCACCATGGTGTCCCGTTGGGCAACCAGCTGGTCGCCCAGCGGGGCATAGCGGCGGTGAACCGCGCGCTTTGGTGCCGCTGGGCTCCGTTGATCATGAACGGAGCGCCAGAGGGTATGCGAAATCGCGCCGATGCTGGCGGGCTCGGTGGTTCAGCAATATCCGCACTGGCTCTCGGGATCCGCACTGACTACGGGGGTCCCGAGTGGGGCGGATCCCGAGAGAGGGTGCGGGTTTTGCTGGGTGCGGATCAGGCGGGTTGGGGTGTGGGGGTGGGGGTTTCGATTTTCTCCCTGGTGCGCAGGGAGGCCCAGAGGGCGGCGGTGGCGGCTACACAGGCGGCGGCTCCGCCGACGTGGATGACGACGAGGGCGGCTGGGACGTCGGTGAAGTATTGGACGACGCCGACCAGAGCCTGTGAGCAGACGATCGCGAGCAGTACGAGTATTCGTTTACGGACCGGCGGGGTGATGCCGACCGCGAACAGGCCGAACGCCAAGCCCACCAGCAGCGCCAGGTAACCGACGAGCAGCTGGGAATGCAGGTGCACCAGGGTGACGATCTCCACCTCCAACCGCGCGACCGGACGCTCGATGCTCTTGTCGCCCGCGTGCGGGCCGGCGGCAGTCACGAGTGTTCCGGCGATCAGCACGCCGCTCAACGCGACGGCGCTGAGACCGGTGAGCCAGCGCAGCGGCGCGGGTGCGCGCACGACCTCGATGCCGTCGTCGGGTTCGTTGATTTTCGCGTAGAGCACCACGGCCAGCCAGACCATGAGCATCGACGCCAGCAGGTGCACGGCAACCGTCCACCAGAGCAGGCCGGTGCGCACGGTGATACCGCCGATGATGCCTTGCAGCAGCGTGCCGCCGGGCATCAGCCACGCGTACAGCAGGACGTCGTTGCGGCGCCGGGCGCGGGTCACCGCGAGCACGATCAGTGCGGCGCACAGCGAGACGACGAAGGTGAGTAGCCGGTTGCCGAACTCGACGGTCTGGTGCAGCACCGGCACCTCGGAGACGCCGATCGGGGTGAAGCTGCCGGGGAAGCATTGCGGCCAGGTCGGGCAGCCGAGCCCGGAGGCGGTGACCCGGACGACGGCCCCGGTCACCGCGATGCCCGCCTGAGAGAGGATCACCGCGATAGCGATGATGCGCTGCACCCGCAGCGAGGGCAGCGGCAGCTTGTCGACGAGTCGCAGAAAGGCGCGATACAGCACGTCACGATGGTAGAGCACGGTCAACTACACGCTGTCGTTGGTACGGGTCGGCGGTACGCCTGCGGGGGCGTGGGCGATGCGCGAGAAGCCGTACGCAGCTCCGAAGCCGGTGGGGTCGAGTTGTTGTACGTAGCTCGGAGCTGGTGGGGTCGGGTTGTACGCAGTTCGGAGGCCGGTGTGGTCGGGTTGTTGTACGCAGTTAGGAAGCCGCTGGAGTCGAGATGCCGTCCGCAACTAAGCCGCTGGGGTGTCGGCGGTGCCGGATGGCAAGCCCAGTCGGCAGCTTCGCGGCGCGGTGCGCAGTCCGAGCGTGTCTACTGCAACCGGAGGTAGCGGTTGGCGAGGGCGCCGGAGACTGCGCGCCCACGGGCGAGCACGGTGCGTGTGGCAGCGGTCTGTTGGATCCGGAAGTAGCGGGTGGCAAGGATGCCGGAGACCGCCACCTCACGGGGCGAACGCGGTGCGTGTGGCAGCGGTCTACTGGAACCGGAAGTAGCGCGCGGCGAGGACGCCGGAGACCGCGCCCCACGCGGCGAGCACGGCAATACCGAACCAGTCGACGGTGCTGCGCATCGCATCCTCCAGACCGACCGCGAGCGCGCCCGAGGGCACCAGGCGGGCAAGCACATTCACCGCGGCGGGCAGATCATCGGACGCGAAGACCACGCTGGCGATGCCGAGCATGACGAACCACAGGATGTTCGCCAGCGCCAGCACGACTTCCGCCTTCAACGTGCCACCGAGCAGCAGGCCCATCGCCGCGAAAGTGGCGGTGCCGAGCGCGATCACGAGCGCGCCGAGCGCGAGCCCAGCCGGCTCGGGCCGCCAGCCGAGCGCGAAACCGATGGCTCCCAGCAGGATCGCTTGCAGCACAACGACGATGAGCACCGCCGCGCTCTTACCCGCGATGATGCCCCAGCGGGGGAGTGCGGTGGCGCCGAGCCGCTTCAGCGCGCCGTAGCGGCGGTCGAAGCCGACGGCGATGGCCTGCCCGGTGAACGCGGTCGACATGACCGCCACCATCATCACCGCGGGCACGATCTTGTCCACCCGGTCGTCGCCGAGATCGCCGAACGGCAGCAGGCTCAGGCCGACCAGCAGCGTGATCGGGATGAACATGGTGAGCAGCAGCTGTTCGCCGTTGCGCAGCAACAGGATCAGCTCGAGCCGCGTCTGCGCGATCATCATCGCGACGCGCGAGCTCGGCCGTGGGTCGGGGGCGAAGGTGCCCGGGGTGAAGCGGTTGGCGGTCAGGTCGGGCTGAGTCATCCGCGTAGATCCCGTCCGGTGAGTTCCAGGAAGACGTCTTCGAGTCTGCGCTGATCGATCCGAATATCGGTGGCCAGCACGTTCACTCGCGCACACCACGCGGTCACCGTGGCCAGTACCTGCGGATTGATCTCGCCCTCCACCAGATACGTGCCCGGCGTGGTCTCCCGTGGCGAGAAACCTTCCGGTAGCGCCGATTTCAGCAGTTCCAGATCGAGTTTCGGTGGGGCACAGAAGCGTAGCTGCCCGGCGGCGCCGTGCGCGGTCACCTCGGCGGGCGTGCCGGAGGCGACGATCCGGCCGTGATCGATGATCACCAGCTGGTCGGCGAGCTGTTCGGCCTCGTCCATCAGGTGCGTGGTGAGCAGCACGGTCACGCCGTCGCGGCGCAACGCGTCGATCAGCTCCCACACGATGAGCCGCGCCTGCGCGTCCAGCCCGGCGGTGGGTTCGTCCAGGAACACGATCTCCGGCTTGCCGACCAGCGCACACGCTAACGCGAGCCGCTGCTGCTGGCCACCGGAGAGCCTGCGATACGGCGTACTCCGGTTGTCCTGCAGCCCGAGCGTGCGCAGCAACCAGTCCGGATCCAGCGGATCGGCGGAGTAGGCGGCGACCAGATCGAGCATCTCGCCCGCCTTCGCGCCCGGATACGCGCCGCCGCCCTGCAACATGACTCCGATGCGCGGCCGCAGCCGATCGGAATCGGCGATCGGATCCAGACCGAGCACCCGCACCGACCCGGCGTCGGGAGTCACGAACCCTTCGCACATTTCGACCGTGGTGGTTTTGCCCGCCCCGTTCGGACCGAGCAGCGCGAGCACCTGCGCTCGTTCGACATCGAAGCTCAAACCGTCGACCGCCGTGGTCTCGTCGTATCGCTTGACGACACCCTCGACGCGAACGGCAAGTCCGGAGGAGGTCACGACTTCACCTCGCTGGCGCTCGGCTCCGCCGTGCCCTCCGGGGCTGCGCCGATGGTTCGCTCGCTTCGCTCGCTCACGATGTCACACCGTAAGAGGTAACCACCTGTGACGGAGCCGACACCCCCTCCTGGCCACGCCACGGCAGTTTGTTACGGGTGATCACGATGAACAGCACGGCGACGATCACGGTGGCGATGGCGGCGCCGACGATCTGGAAGACCTCCAGGTCGGCGCCGCGCGGCATCAGGATGACGCTGACGATCGCCGAGAACGTCACGGCGGGAACGCGGAAGATGGGCCGGGTGGCCCAGGCGGCCAGCGGCACGATCGCCCACAGCAGGTACCAGGGTTGGACCACCGGGAACAGCAGCACGATGGCGCCCAGTGCGACACCGAGCGCGCCGACCGCGTGCAGCCGTCCGATGCCGGTCGCGACGAGCATGCGCAGGGCGAGGAACCCGGCGACCACCGCGGCGATCGGCCGGGTGATGCTGAGCAGCGCGGTGGTGTGGTCGCCGAGTCCGAGCAGCACACCGCCGAATCCGGTGATGATGCCGAGCACGGTCGGCACCGACATCCAGCTGCGCACGGCGTTGGCGACATTCAACGTATGAATCCACCCGAAGCCCAGCCCGCTCACCGAACCGATGAAAAGCGTTGTGCTGAGCGCGATCGCGCCGAGTAGTGCGGCGGACACGGCGACCGTGCGCAGACTGAACCCCCACCGGCGGGCCAACGCCATTCCGACGAAACCGAGCGCGATGATCGAGGTGAGTTTGACCGCCGACGACAGCGATATGAGGATGGCCCCGCCGATCAACCAGGCGTAGGCCCGTCCGTCGAACGGATGGATGTCCTCGATCGCGCGCAGGCACAGCTCCATGCCCGCCAGCATCAGGCCGAGCATCAGCGCGTCGTTGTGCACGCCACCGACCAGATGGAACAGCACCAGCGGGTTGGCCGCGCCGAGCCACAGCGCGCTGACCGGTGCGACCCCGCAGCGCTGGGACAACCGCGGCAGCGCCCACACGATCAGCGCGACGCCCGCGATCGCCAGCGCGCGATGCACCCAGACACCCAAAATGATGTTGTCGCCGGTGAGTTCGGCGATACCGCGACCTATCCATAGGAACAGCGGACCGTAGGGGGCCGGTGTTTTCTGCCAGATGGTCGGCACGTTGTTGGTCAGCACGTTGTCGATGCCGAGCCCGTCGACCGGCCCCTCCTGATAGGGGTCGATGCCGCGGGCCGCGATCTCGCTCTGCGCCAGATAGGAATACACGTCGTTGCTGAACAGCGGCGGCGCGACGCTGAGCGGAATGATCCAGACCAGCAGGGTGCGGTCGAGCTGGGAGCGGCTGAGCCGGTGGCGTGGCGCGCCGCCGAAGCCGCCGACCGCGAACCGGCCGAGCAGCAGCCAGGCGAGCACCACCACGACCGTGCCGGTCATGCACATGGCGAGCGAGCCGGTGTGCGCGCGGGCGAAGATGCCGAGCACCCGGACGCCCGAGGTCGGGTTCTGGTGCACCGGTTGCGCGCCGATGCCGAGCGCGCTGATCGCCATCAGCACCGTCCCGGTCGCGCCCATCAGCCGGATCCGGTCGAGCTGGACCAGCTCTTTGCGATCGAGCCCGGGCACCTCGGATTCGTCCTGGTGCAGGACCGCGATCGTGTGATCGGCGGCCGGTGCGTCCAACCCGAGTGCTCGGCGCCCGAATGCCAGTGTTCTGCGCCGCGCGCCCTCCAGTACCGCCACGAGACGAAGCGTAGTGGGCGCGCCCCGGCACAGTCCTGTCACAGCCCGGGACGGGCCTGCTCGTTCCGATCGGAAGCGTCGCCGACCGAGGGCACAATCGGACATATGGTTTCGGAGTCCAGGCGGCGGATCGAGCTGGCCGCGTGCGGGCTGCTCGCACAGCACGGGTATCACGGGTTCGGTCTCAAGGCGTTGAGCGAGGCGGCGGGATTGCCGTATGGCTCTATCTACCACCACTTTCCGGGTGGCAAGGAGGAGATCGCGGTAGCCGCCATCACCGGAACGGGCACGGCGGCCGGGCGGATGATCCGGCAGGCGCCGACCGATGTCTTCGCCACCACGACAACCCTGTTCGACTTCATGGTCGGCAAACTGGCCGGCTCGGACTGGGACGACGGCTGCCCGATCGGCACCCCCGCGCTGGACGGTGCCAGCGACGTCGAGGCGATCCGCGCCGCCTGCGCCGCGGCCTTCGACGCGATGGAGCAGGCGTTCGCAGGCATGCTCGCCGAATTGGGGCTGTCCGCTCAGGACGCGGGGGAGTTGGCCACGACGGTGGTCGCCGCGTACGAGGGCGCGACCATGCTGGCCAGGGTGCGGCGCTCGGACGCACCGCTGCGCACGGTCGCGGTGGCGATGGAACGGCTGATCCGGGTGACGTTCACCGAAGCGGGGCTGCCGAAGATGACCACGGGTTCGACGGGCACGGGCTCGTCGGATATCGACGCGTGCATGCCTGCGGTGGAGTCCGCGCAACCCGACGTCGACGCGAGTGTGGTGGCCGCGGCCGCGGCGTCGACCGAAAATATTCCGGAAGTTGTTGCCGAGCAACAAAATCCCGCATCGGGCATTGACTAGAAAGAACGTTCTATCAACACTGGAGAGATGCAGCGGTCTCGGCCCGCTCGGCGGCCTGGACTGGGGCGGGCTCTGGGCCGATCTCACGCTGATCCCGCACGCGGACGCCATGCTCGTGCCGCTGCCGCCGGGCGTCGATCCGGTCGCCGTCGCCAGTGCCAGCGACAACATCCCCGACGGTTATCGGGCCGTCGGCCCGCAGCTCGCCGATCATCCCGGGGCTGAGGTGCTGGTCATCGGTGGTCCCGCGGCACCGTCCATCGGCCTGTATGCAGCGGGACTGGCTGTCGCACTGAACGCGTCCCGGGTCGTTTACCTCGACGACTCCGTCGAGCGATTGGAGATCGCGAAGTCGTTGGGGGCCGAGGCGATCGAAGGTCCGCGCGATGCCCGCGTCGGCCGGTTCCCGATCACGGTCGAATCCGCAGGAGGTGCCAAAGCGCTGCGGGCCGCGATCGACGCCACCACCTATGACGGTTGGTGCACCAGCGTTAGCGTCCAGCTCACCGATGTGCCGCTGCCGATCTTTCAGATGTATTCGCGCTGCTGCACGTTCCACACCGGTCGCGCGCACGCCCGTCCCGTCATCCCCGAGGTGCTGGAGCTGGTGGCCGCGGGGCGGTTCGATCCGTCGCTGGTTACCACCCGGACAGCAAACTGGGACGAGGCGGTGGCGGCTCTGGTGGAGACGCCGATGAAGCTCGTCGCCGTCCGCTGAGGGGTTCGGCGGGATAGTCGGATCGACATATGTGACGTAACGCACTGGACCGAATGCGTGCCGAGAAGATCGCCGGAGCGTCCGTCGCGTGGGTGATCGGTCCGTGACAGGCGAACTGCTCGCATGCCGCGGCGGCTGCGGGGTGCGCGATGATTCCGCAGGTCAGAGCCCATATTCGCGACCGTGTGAAGGCTGGGCTTAAATATGGGCCTGCGGTTCGGTCGATTCGCAACCTCCCGCCCACCGCCCACCGCGCTCGTGAGCGCCCGTCATCGGCGGTCTACGCAGGTCACGAGGCCCGAGAACTCAGGGCACCCTTATTAGATTTCGGGAACGAATTCCGCCACACTGATGTTGTGAAAACCGTGGGTTTGCGGAGCGAAGACGAAAGGGCTGGTCGAAAGGCCGGCACCGGGTCGGCTGCTGCGTCCACGACCGTCGCGGAGGGGCACACCCGCGCGGCCATCGTTCAGCTGCTGCTGGCGGAGGGCCCGATCACCGCGACGGCCATCGGCACGACGCTGGGGCTCGCCCCGGCCGGTGTGCGGCGTCACCTCGACGCCCTGATCGACTCCGGTCAGGCTCGGGCCAGCCGGTCCGCGCCGTGGCAGCAGAAGGGTCGCGGCCGTCCCGCCAAGCAGTACCAGCTCACCGCCGCGGGCCGTGGCCAACTGGGTCACGCCTACGACGACCTGGCAGGCGCGGCGATCCGCCAGCTCGGCGAGATCGGCGGCGAACAGGCCATCACCGAGTTCGCCAGGAAACGGGCCAGGACTATCGTGGCCGGGATCGCACCGGTCGAGGAGCACACGCCGCAGCGCACCGAGGCCAAGGCCGAGGAGATCGCGGACGCGTTCACCGACGCCGGTTTCGCCGCCTCCACCCGCAAGGTGGGCACGGGCGTGCAGATCTGCCAGCATCACTGCCCGGTCGCGCACGTGGCGGAGGAATTCCCACAGTTGTGCGAGGCGGAACTCGAGGCGTTCCGGGACCTGCTCGGCACCCACGTGCAGCGCCTGGCCACCATCGCCAACGGCGACTGCGCGTGCACCACGCACGTGCCGCTGCTCGTCCTACCGATCACCAAGAAAACTTCACCAGAAACCGCTGCACAGCCCGCAGCACTTCGAACGAACGACTCCGGAAGGAGTGCCGAATGACGACAACCACCGACCAGGTGCAGCCGCTCACTCAGGAAGAGACCATCGCGTCACTGGGTAAATACGGCTACGGCTGGGCCGATTCGGATGTGGCCGGAGCCAGCGCGCAACGAGGCCTGTCCGAGGCGGTTGTCCGCGACATCTCGGCCAAGAAGAGCGAGCCGGACTGGATGCTCGACATCCGCCTCAAGGCCCTGCGCATCTTCGATCGCAAGCCCATGCCGAACTGGGGCTCCAACCTCGACGGCATCGACTTCGACAACATCAAGTACTTCGTGCGCTCCAGCGAGAAGCAGGCAGCCACCTGGGACGACCTGCCCGAGGACATCAAGAACACCTACGACAAGCTCGGCATCCCGGAGGCGGAGAAGCAGCGCCTGGTCTCCGGTGTCGCCGCGCAGTACGAGTCCGAGGTCGTCTACCACTCCATCCGTGAGGATCTGGAGAAGCAGGGCGTCATCTTCCTCGACACCGACACGGCGTTGAAGGAGCACCCGGAGATCTTCCAGCAGTACTTCGGCTCGGTGATCCCCGCGGGCGACAACAAGTTCTCCGCGCTGAACACCGCCGTGTGGTCGGGTGGCTCGTTCATCTACGTGCCGCCGGGCGTGCACGTCGACATCCCGCTGCAGGCCTACTTCCGGATCAACACCGAGAACATGGGCCAGTTCGAGCGGACCCTGATCATCGTCGACGAGAACGCCTACGTGCACTACGTCGAGGGCTGCACCGCGCCGATCTACAAGTCCGACTCGCTGCACTCCGCGGTGGTCGAGATCATCGTCAAGAAGGGCGGCCGCTGCCGCTACACCACCATCCAGAACTGGTCGAACAACGTCTACAACCTGGTCACCAAGCGGGCCAAGGCGGAGGCGGGCGCGACCATGGAGTGGGTCGACGGCAACATCGGCTCCAAGGTCACCATGAAGTACCCGGCGGTCTGGATGACCGGCGAGTACGCCCGCGGCGAGGTGCTCTCGGTGGCGTTCGCCGGCGAGGGCCAGCACCAGGACACCGGCGCGAAGATGCTGCATCTGGCGCCGCACACCTCCTCGAACATCATCAGCAAGTCGGTGGCGCGCGGCGGTGGCCGGGCCTCCTACCGCGGCCTGGTTCAGGTGAACAAGGGCGCGTACGGCTCCAAGTCGACCGTGAAATGCGATGCGCTGCTTGTCGATACGATCAGCCGCTCGGACACCTACCCCTACGTCGACATCCGCGAGGACGACGTGACGATGGGGCACGAGGCGACCGTCTCGAAGGTCTCCGAGGACCAGCTGTTCTACCTGATGAGCCGCGGCATGACCGAGGACGAGGCGATGGCCATGGTGGTGCGCGGCTTCGTCGAGCCCATCGCCAAGGAACTGCCGATGGAATACGCGTTGGAACTGAACCGGCTCATCGAGCTGCAGATGGAAGGAGCCGTCGGCTGATGGCGACAGGTGTCATTGGCGCGGTCGAGGGCGAGAACCCCTCGAAGCCGATTCAGAACCCCGGCGCGGGCGCCGCGATCAACAAGGGCGAGGTGTTCACCTCGTTCGATGTGAACGCCTTCGAGATCCCGTCCGGCCGGGACGAGGAGTGGCGGTTCACGCCGCTGCGCCGTCTGCGCGGCCTGCACGACGGTTCCGCCGTGCGCGACGGGCAGGCCACGGTAGAGGTCAGCTCGGTCGAGGGCATCCAGGTGGAGACCGTCGGCCGCGACGACGCGCGCCTCGGTGCCGCGGGCACGCCCGCGGATCGTGTTGCGGCGCAGGCGTACTCGGGCTTCGAGTCGGCCACCGTGGTGTCGGTGGGCGCGGAGACCGAGGTCGCCGAACCGGTCGTGGTCACGGTCACCGGCCCCGGCGAAGGCAAGACCGCCTACGGCCACCTGCAGATCCGGCTCGGCAACTTCGCCACCGCCACCGTGGTCATCGACCAGCGCGGCAGCGGAACCTACGCCGAGAACGTGGAATTCGTGCTCGGTGACAGCGCGAAGCTCACCGTCGTCGCGGTGCAGGACTGGGCCGACGACGCGGTGAACGCCACCGCGCACCACGCGCTGCTCGGCCGCGACGCCACACTGCGGCACATCGCCGTCACCCTCGGCGGCGACCTGGTTCGCCTCACCGGAACCGTCCGCTACGCGGGCCCCGGCGGCGACGCCGAACTGCTCGGACTCTATTTCGCCGATGCCGGGCAGCACTTCGAGCAGCGGTTGCTGGTCGACCACTCGCAGCCGAACTGCAAGTCGAACGTGCTGTACAAGGGTGCGCTGCAAGGTGATCCGGACTCCCCGAAGGGTGACGCGCGGACCGTGTGGGTCGGCGATGTGCTGATCCGCGCCGCCGCCGAAGGCACCGACACCTTCGAGGTGAACCGCAACCTGGTGCTCACCGACGGCGCCCGCGCCGACTCGGTGCCGAACCTGGAGATCGAGACCGGCGAGATCGCCGGCGCCGGACATGCCTCGGCGACCGGACGTTTCGACGACGAGCAGCTGTTCTACCTGCGTGCCCGTGGCATCCCGGAGGACGTGGCGCGACGCCTGGTGGTGCGCGGCTTCTTCCAGGAGATCATCCAGAAGATCGCGGTCCCGGAGATCCGGGAGCGGCTGGAGTCGGCCATCGAGGCCGAGCTCGCCGCTGTCGGCGTCTGAACCACTCACTTACCCTGCAAAGGAACTCGAATTCGATGACCACCCTGGAGATCAAGGACCTGCACGTCGAGGTCGCCAACCCGGACGCGTCCGGCGAGCCCATCAAGATCCTGAAGGGCGTCGACCTCACCATCAAGTCCGGTGAGACGCACGCCATCATGGGCCCCAACGGCTCCGGCAAGTCGACCCTGTCGTACGCGATCGCCGGTCACCCCAAGTACACGGTGACCTCCGGCTCGATCACCCTCGACGGCGAGGACGTCCTCGCGATGTCGGTCGACGAGCGCGCCCGCGCCGGCCTGTTCCTGGCCATGCAGTACCCGGTCGAGGTCCCCGGCGTCTCCACCTCCAACTTCCTGCGGACCGCCGCCACCGCCGTGCGCGGCGAGGCGCCCAAGCTGCGGCACTGGGTCAAGGAAGTCAAGGAGTCGATGGCCGAGCTGGAGATCGACCCGGCCTTCGCCGAGCGCAACGTCAACGAAGGCTTCTCCGGTGGCGAGAAGAAGCGGCACGAGATCCTGCAGCTCGGCCTGCTCAAGCCGAAGATCGCCATCCTGGACGAGACCGACTCCGGCCTGGACGTCGACGCGCTGCGCATCGTCTCCGAGGGTGTGAACCGCTACAAGGAGCGCGAGAACGGTGGCGTGCTGCTGATCACGCACTACACCCGCATCCTGCGCTACATCCAGCCGGAATTCGTGCACGTCTTCGTGGCAGGCCGCATCGTCGCCGAGGGCGGCTCGGAACTCGCCGACGAACTCGACGCCAACGGCTACGTCCGCTTCACTCAGTCTGCAACTGCAGGAGCCTGACTATGACCGCCACGGTCCCCGCACTCGACGTGGCCCGCATCCGGGCCGACTTCCCGATCCTGAGCCGCACGGTTCGGGACGGGAAACCGTTGGTGTACCTGGACTCCGGCGCCACCTCGCAGCGACCGCTCGCCGTGCTCGACGCGGAACGTGAGTTCCTGACCACGCACAACTCGGCGGTGCACCGCGGCGCGCATCAGCTCGCCGAGGAGGCCACCGACGCCTACGAGGACGCGCGCACCGTCATCGGCCGGTTCGTCGGGGTGGACGCCGACGAGATCGTGTTCACCAAGAACGCGACCGAGTCGCTGAACCTGGTGACCTACTCGTTCGCCGACGACCGGTTCCCCTACCACGTGGGGCCGGGCGACGAGATCGTCATCACCGAGCTCGAACACCACGCGAATCTCGTTCCGTGGCAAGAGCTTGCGCGTCGCACCGGCGCGACACTGAAGTGGTACGGCGTGACCGACGACGGCCGGATCGACCTCGATTCGCTCGAATTGTCGCCCGCCACAAAGGTTGTCGCGTTCACCCACCAGTCCAACGTGACCGGTGCCGTCACCGATGTCGCCGAAATGGTGCGCCGCGCCAAGGCAGTCGGTGCGCTGACGGTGCTCGACGCCTGCCAGTCGGTGCCGCACATGCCGGTGGACTTCCGTGCGCTCGATGTCGATTTCGCCGCGTTCTCCGGACACAAGATGTTCGGGCCGTCCGGTGTCGGCGTGCTGTACGGCCGTCGCGCGATTCTCGCGGAGACCCCGCCGTTCATCACCGGTGGCTCGATGATCGAGACCGTCACCATGGAGGGCAGCACCTACGCCGCCCCGCCGCAGCGGTTCGAGGCGGGCGTGCCGATGACCTCACAGGTGGTCGGGCTGGGTGCCGCCGTCCGGTATCTCGAAGCGCTCGGCATGCAGGCCGTCGCGGACCACGAACACGCTTTGGTCGAGGCCGCGCTGACCGGTCTGAGTGCGATCGACGGCGTGCGGATCGTCGGACCCACCGAGAACGTCGACCGCGGTGGCGCGGTGTCGTTCGTGGTGGACGGCATCCACGCCCATGATGTCGGGCAGATTCTCGATGACGAAGGTGTCGCGGTGCGGGTCGGCCACCACTGCGCGTGGCCACTGATGCGCCGGTTGGGCGTGCCCGCCACCGCCCGCGCCTCGTTCGCCGCCTACAACACCCTCGACGAGGTCGACGCACTGGTCGCGGCCGTGCGGAAGGCTCAGAGCTTCTTCGGAGTTGCATAAGACATGCGCATGGAGCAGATGTACCAGGAAGTGATCCTGGACCACTACAAGCACCCGCACCACCGCGGGCTGCGGGAACCGTTCGGTGCCGAAGTGCACCACGTGAACCCGACCTGCGGCGACGAGGTCACCCTGCGCGTCCAGCTCGACGACAAGGGCGACATCGCCGACGTCTCCTACGACGGCCAGGGCTGCTCGATCAGTCAAGCCGCCACCTCGGTCCTCACCGACCAGGTGATCGGCCTGCCCGTGCAGCAGGCGCTGAAGGTGGTCGACTCCTACAACGAGATGATCTCCAGCCGCGGCACCATCGAGGGTGACGAGGACATGATCGGCGACGGCATCGCCTTCGTCGGCGTCTCCAAATACCCCGCGCGGGTCAAATGCGCATTGCTCGGGTGGATGGCGTTCAAAGACGCGGTGGTCCGGATAACCTCGGCAGAAGAGGCAAAGCGTTCTATAGGCAGTGAAGTATCCAAGAATGGGGACCAGCGATGACAGACACACCGGCAACCGAGACAGCCGAACAGGTCGAGCTGTCCGCCGAAGACATCAAGCGCCTGGAGGACCTCGAGGAGGCGATGCGTGACGTCGTCGACCCCGAACTCGGCATCAACGTGGTCGACCTGGGCTTGGTCTACGGTCTGTCCGTGCAGGACGAGGTCGCCATCCTCGACATGACCCTCACCTCCGCCGCCTGCCCCCTCACCGACGTCATCGAAGACCAATCCCGCAACGCGCTGGTCCGCAGCGGGCTCGTCGATGATCTCAAGATCAATTGGGTGTGGATGCCGCCGTGGGGGCCGGACAAGATCACCGAAGATGGGCGCGAACAGCTTCGTGCGCTCGGTTTCACTGTCTGACCGCACCGCAGTACGAACGGCCGCCGATCGAGGCGCCCTTGGCAACAGGGGCCGCCATCGAGGCGGCCGTTGTCGTGTTGCATCGCGAGCCGGGGCAGTGGAGCTCCCTGGTGCCGCCGAACCAGGGCTGCGTCACGACTGCACGATCATGTGGTCGGGTACCAGACCGTTCACCCATGCTGAGGCGATCTTGCGCGCCACAGCTCGATAAAGCATGTCCTCGGAACCACTTTCAAGGCCGATCGTCTCGGCCGCCTTGTCCAGCAGCAAAGTCCGCTGCACTCCCTCGACATCGGTGTATCCATACCGGATATGCCCGCTGTCTTCGTCCAGCTTCTGAATCTCCGCGTAGAGCGCCATCGTTCATCCCTTCGCATGCGCGGGTTGTAGTCGGTCGCGGGTGGTGGGGCGAGACCGATGTAATCCGTTCGAAGCGAATCAAGGATCCACTTGCGAAACCTGCTGTAGTCGATACTTGTGGACATAAAGGTCGTTTGGTCGCCGGGCTCAACACGACCGGCTTCGTCCAACGCAATCCTTGCCGGCAAGCGGTGTACCGTTCTCGGCGACGGAAGCGTCCACCGGCGAACGCACAGTAAGGCCTGTCAGGTCGTGCTCTGGCCTTGCAATCCGTTTGTCTCGTCGTATTCAACGAGCCATGTGTTCGTCACAAGACACAGTCGCACCATCAGCGACAGATCCGTGAGCAGTAGGGTAGTTTCTTCGCCCGTCCATCGGATCTCAGGGATCGCGTCCGCGATCCGCTGGCTCGGCTCACCGAGCGGGCCGGTGAGCACTGCGGTCATATGATCGAACGTCTTGCGGACCTCGTCCCGACCAGCCGTGTTATCGGCCGACAGGGTCGTGACCGCTACCTCGATGCGCTCTGCATCTTTATTACGGCCGAGCACATCGCAGGTGCCCGCTCCAAGGCCGGCATCGAATCGAGCCCAGTCCGGCGACTCGATGATCGGGTCATGCCAGGGAAATACCACCAGCAAACTCATCAGGTCATCCATCCGCCACGACCAGACCAGTGACCGCAGCGTGGTGGCGAGTTCGACAATCTCCCCGTCGCTGTTCGTTCGCCACCCAGCATCGAAAGCGTCGCTCCCAGAACCGAAATCTGCCATCGTCAGCTCTTCCGTATCAATCCGGTGCGCGGTAGTTCGAACTTTCGATTGCCGGCGCTCTCGTTCCACGCGTCGTACACGAGACGGTCCGGGGCCACTACTCGATAGGCATCTCGTAGCCCGGTAACGATCATCGACGCCAGTCGCCGATAGGCACCCGCATCGGCGGGCCATGGCAGTTCAAACCACCAATTGTCGCAGTGGTCGGCGTCCGGGTGCTGCCAGCCTGCCTCGGCAATCACCCGCGATCCAGCTTCACGGACCTGCACATCCGGGTCCAGCGAATCATCGCCTGGCAGTTCGGCCCAGATCATGTCCTCGAGCTGCCGGAACTGCGCAAACCGCCGGCGCTCCTGCTGACGCTCGGCCTCATCGATGATCACCACCACGCCGGCAGGCAAGGATGTCAGGTGCTCCGCCAGACCGTCCTCGAACCCTGCCCAACTGGTCATATCAGTCCCTGTTCCTGCAGCTCGATCGTCTCATCGTGGAGAGCGAGCCATGAATTGGTCTCCAGAGACAGTCGCACCGACGACGACATGCACAGTAGCCGCAGCGTTGTTTCCTCGCCAGCCCAACGAATCTCGGGAAGCTCACCGGGGATTCGCCTCGCAGGTGCGCCTAACGCGGTGGTCAGTGCGGTGGTCATCCGTGCGAATGTGTCGAGCACTAGTGCTCGCTCAGCACCGTCCCCCGTCGCCCGTGTAGTCACGGCCAATTCAACGATCTCTGCCCGACTATCGCGGCCGTGAACACGGCCGCTAGCCATCCCGAATCCAACGTCGAGGATGACTGACCGTGGCCGGGCGCTCTGTATCTGCCAACCGAACGCGCTAGCTAGTTCGGGGACTTCCGACATCTGCCACGACCAGTCCAGCGAAAGCAACCTGGTTGCCAGCTCGATGATTTCGGCGTCACTCAGTGCTCGCCACTCCGTCATGACATCACCTTACGTTCAATCCATCCCGGGTAGTCGCTCTCGTACGAGCGGGCAGCCAGACATAACCGCGTGCCATGACCGCCCAGAGTGCGGGTCCGGTAGATTACCCCTCCGCGAAGCATGGAAGACACTCTCGAATACCCGTTCATCCGACCATTTCTGCTACGCGACATAGTAATCGTTCTAACGGCCTTGCTCTATACCACGTTCGCGCGCGCGATCGAGTTCTCGACCGCGGCCACGCATCCGTAATTCCTCCACCGTGGGTGGAGTTTGAACGACTTCATGCGCGGGTGTACCTTGTCCTTTTTGAGCTAAATGAACCACTGCAGCGTTCTCGATCGACAAACCATGTTGGATCGATTTTGCGGCAGCCGCTAAGCGGGCAGCCTCCGAGTCGTACGGAATGAACATAGGTTCCCGACCGGGCAGCTCATAAACCAATGTGCCCCTTTGTCTGTCGAACCTGCTATGTTCGTGTCCCAGCCTCAACAAATACGTGCGAGCATCGAAAGAACCCTCTCGTCCGATCGGCACTCGCAGCGCAGGATTATACTCGACAACATTATTATGTTGCTGTACAGCCTCTCGAAAAACTACTTCTCTAGCCTGCTCTATAGCTAGTGCACGGTCAGCGTCCAGCGCCTGAGCGACTTCCCGCCCCAGTTCGGGCGTCAATCCGAAAACTGTCACCGCGCGTGCCTCGTGTTCGCGCTCAACTGCTGCTGCTTGCTCGGCGCGCTCAACTGATTGATGAGCTTCGAGCAGTCTGGCCATGTTGGCTCCGGCTCCCTGTTCTCGTTCTCCTTCCAGCTGTACGACCTTTTCGATTGCCTGCTGTAGAAGCTTCTCACGATCTTGCAGCTGCGGGTCTCTGGTCGCGAGCACTCGCTCCGTCACCGAGGCAACTACTTCCTGGTTCCCTATTTCCAAGCTCGCCGCGATTGCTCGATCGCGGTCGACCACTTCAGCCGTCAGAACATCTTTGGCGACGTCCTTTAGTTGCGGGTCGATGTCGAGGTTATGCAATAAATCGATAGCTGGATAGATTTCCAAGGCCTGTGCCCGGTCTAAATACTGAGCCGCCTTGAGAAGCTCGTTGCTTGCCTGGCCAGGATCTTGACCGAGTGTTTCCCTGGATTTTTCAATTAATTCGAGTGCCTGCGCTCGGAACTCCTCCGGTCGACCGTCTGGGACTGCCGTTTCTCGGGCGAATTCAACGGCATTCAAGACGGCTTCGCGGTCACGCGGGTGCAGCGGCTGGAGCAGCCTTGCCCGATGGTCCTCCATCACTCGAGCCATGGCTTGTTCCAAGGCTCGAGTCTCGGAAATCCGTAGGAGTTCTTGGGCTTGCGATTTGTCGATACCCCCGATGACTCCGAGTAAGAACGACTGTCCGTCACGTTCAAGATTGAACCGCGATACGCTGATCGTCCCGTCGCGAGAGACATGGACCAAGTTGTACTCGACCCGCAGTGTGCCGTCAGCATGGGCGCGCAGCAGCTGATCGCGAGCGTTCAACAGCTGCCGGCCCTCGGGCCCGTCCGGATCCACGCCGCGTGCACGCATCTGCTCGGGAGTTTCCGACAGCAGACGGGCGAGATTCTTTTCGATTGCTGCAGTGCGCTCGCCGTATTCGGGCGACCCCTGCTGGGCGCGCCCTTTCTCGGTCCCGGCGGCACCCAGTGGCGATGAGCCGCCTTTGCACTCTTCGAGCAAGAGGGTGGGGTGCGGATTATCGGTGAAAGCGATGACATCAAAGGTGTCGCGCCCGTCAAATGCGCCGTCGAACGGTGTCAGCAGCACTATGTCCGGCCGGTCGGTGGCGTGCGCTATTCCACCAAATTCTCCCAGCGCTTTTGAGGTGTTGACCATCTCGGTGCCGAGCAAATTATACTTACTAGCATTGTCTGCCATCTCATACAACCGCTCGAGCTTGGCCAGTTTTGCTTGGTCGCTGAGTGTGGAATCGTCGGCTATGTGTGTTTCTTGGGCTTGGATGAACTCGGGGAGGTTCTTCTCGCTCAGCAGAGCGATCCTGTCGACCCCGAACTCCTTCATGTGTGCTTTTGCCGCAGCACCGGCGGCGGCACGATCGACGTCTTGCCGTGCGGCCTCTGCCACCAATTCGTCGAGCTTGCCTCTACTGCTGGGGTCGATGACCTCGTATAGCTCGGCCGGGCTCTGATCGGCTAGGAAGGCGATATCCTCCCTGACCGCAGGATCATCAACCCAGCTGCGGCCTTCTTTCAGCTGGAATGCTTTGTCACGGTATGTGCCATCTCGATCACCGACGCGATGCCACTTGCCGTCCGGGTCTCGATAGGAGTCGGCGCGATCCCCTGGCTTGTGCAGCAGTCCATCGTCGCCGCGGTGCATACCTGGAGGGGCGGGTTGACTGCTGAGGGACGAATCCGATGAAAGTTCTACACGTGGCTGCGCCGGAGGATCGGTTGGGGACGGTAGGGCCGTGCGTTGTTCCTCGGCGAATCTGTTCGGGGCGTTGGGATCAGTGGAGCGTTCCACACGGGACTCCACTGGCCGCTCGTTCGAGGTCGGATGAGCAGAGCGTGCGGCTTCGGCAAATTTTCGTGGAGCGTCGGGATCGGTTGACCGATCTAGCGGTGGACGGTCTGATCGTGTGTGAGCGTTGGGGTCGATGTATGGCGGGTAGCGGCCGTTGTCGCGATCTTCAGAGTTCCCTGAGCGATCCCGACCACTTCCCGGGTCGACAGGCAAGTCACGGGTGGGGGCGGGTGCTAACGGCTGATGAGCAGTCGGCGGTGTGACCGCAAGGGTGGTGGTGTTGTCGCCGGGTGAAGTGTCGCGTGCGGGTCCTAGAAGCTGAACGTCCCCCGCGGGGGCCACGTCCCGTCCGGTTCCCTGTTCGCGTGGGCCCAAGCTTTCGCTTGCGCGGACGCGGGATGGATCGGCGACGTGCTGGTCCGGGAGCGGAGTGTTTGTTTGTTGATGATCAGTCGTTGTTGGGTGGCCGGCTCCGTCGGCGAGGACACGTGGACTAGGTACTCCACTTCGGTCGGGTCCTCCCGTATCCGGTCGAAGGTCACCTGCCACCGAGGTGGGTACACCTGGCCGCCCATCGGTGCTCGGCCGGTCCGCTTCGCTTCGTTGTAGTCGTCCATCACCATCTGGTCCGACCAACTCGGGTACTCGATCACCACGCCGGTCTCGGAATCGATCACCAGTCTCGTCGAGCCCAATCCCTGTCCGGCTGCGATCTCCTCCGATGTCAGGATCGGGCTGCAGACCCATCCCTTCTCGAACGGATTGAGCCGGTACTCCCGATTGGGGTTGAAGATGTGTGCCAGGTACTGCTCCACTTGGCCCCTGGTTCGATACTGCTCCGGCATTACCTGCTCCTTGATCCGGCGGAATCGGTGTGAACGATAACTCGGTTGAGTAGTCGACCATCCAGGTCGGCGGGTGGTCAGAGGTTGCGCCCGACTGCGGATCCCACCAGACGGGGCCGGTCGCACCTAGCGGGTAAACGATGACTGTCGCGTGACTGCCGTTGGGGACCGGATTGCCGTTCGAGTCGTATTGGAATGCGTTGTTGGCGTCCCGGGCGTGCCAGGTGTTGACGACGAGGGCTGCCGAACCTGGGCCCAGGTGGGCGATCCAGTTGTGGACCGCCTCGAACTGTTCCGGCAAGGACATGCCCCGATTGGCGTAGTCCGATACTCCGCTGCCGAGCCAATCGGCCGCGCGCTCCATTCCGCCGTGCTCACCGCTGTTTTGGTCGATTCTCCCGTCGGGCAGCGGATCCGGCCATCTCGGCAGGGCAACCTGCGGGCGGCCGAAAAATGACGACAGCGCTGCCAGAGCGTTGTCCAAGCAGTTGTTGCGGCGGCCTTGAACGGTCGGCCCACCGTCGTTGACCAGTCGGCCGTAAGGGTGACTTCGGGGGTCCGCACCGCGTGTGAAGCGATCGCCGTCGCGGAGTGAATCTTCGACCATCTCCTGATATGCCTGATCTTCCAGCTCACTGAGCCGGCGGTGATCGATGACCCGGGTATCGGGAAGATTTTCGTAGCGGCTGGGTGTGTTCGCTGCCGCGATGTCGTTGCTGATCTGTCGTAAATCGGTGGAGGAGAGTCCGGGATCGGTGCCCGGCTCAGCGGGAAACAGCCCGATTTGGCGGCGGATGTTGTTTACGAGGGTTTCGGGGCGAGCGTGGACCGACCAGTTGTTGCGATCACCAGGTGCTTGCGTAGCGGTTACTTGGAGGTGAGCGGTGACGGGGTCGGTGGTGAAGACAATGTCGATGAGTAGTCGATCGCCGTTGAGTAGGCGAGGCACTGTGTTGAAAGCGCGGTCAGTCGCTGTTTGTGCGGAGTCGACAAGGTTTTGGATGTCCAGCGGTGAGGCGTATGGACCCGGTGCGAGGTGCACTCGGATGGTGAGCACGCTGGCCGCTTGGTTGGGGAAGCGACGGACATCGAAGGCAGGTGCGTTGGAAGAGAATGGGTCGCCGCTGGTGGAGACTTGAGTGATGCGGCCAGCTTCGGGTGTTCGGTTGCGGAAGAACTCACGTGCCGCGCGCGCTTGATCCATGTGCTGGACAGCAGGATTGGGCGCGTTGTGGGTCGGCGAGACATGTTGTGGTCGGTGATGGCCAGGTGTTGCGTCACGGCCGGGGATAAGTTGCGGCGGTAGCGATTCCGGAGCTCTGGAGTGGTCGGTGGCAGGTCGGCCGTCGTTGCGAGGGTGGTCGCGAGGTGTCGATGGGTCGCCTGGGTATGCGGGGGCTGGCGCCGGGTTCAGCCGCGGTGTTGTCTTGGGCGCGGGCCTCGACTGATCGGCGGTGGTGGGCGCGTTCCGTGTCGGTTCGGATCCGGGTTGCGCGGGGGTGGGAGACGCGGGACGTGCTTGCTCAGCGAGACTTGGAGACGGGCGCGTCGAGTCCGGCGGTGTCGGCCCGGACGTTGTCGGCCGGGCCGGGTCGGCTGTTGCCCCTGTAGGTCCAGCAGCCGCGGGAACGTTGGATTGCGGGCCAGGCGCTGGACTGGTCGATGTCGAGCTTCCGGCCGGATCCGGCGCTGGTGTTGTCGAGCGGTGCGGAGTTTCTGCTGAAGGTGAGGTCGTCGTAGCGGACGGCGCAGTGAGGGGTGCAGCGGCTGTGTCGGCGGTGGTGAGTGCCGATGTTGTAGTGCCCGTTAGCTGTTCGGGCTGACCAGCATCTCGTGGTACGGCAGCCGACAATGGCTCGTCCCGCGGCGCCGAGCCTGCGGTGTCGGGCACCACCGCCGATGGGCTTTCGTGGGTCGCCGGAGCTGGAGTTGAGACATGGTCCGGCTGCACGGGCGCAGCGGGTGTGGGCTGGCCATCATGTGCGATAGGCGCGGCAAGGTCTGAGTCTTTCGATGTGATCGATTGCTCGATCGTCTCGGCCGGAATCTGCGTGGTATCCGCAATGTTGGGTGTGCTCGGTTGGCCTGAGCCCGTGCCGGTCTCGGACGGAGCGTTCGGTGTTGGGTCCGTGATGTCAGGTTTTGCCGGACTCGAATCCGGTTGGCCATCATGTGCAGGCACAGCTTGCGTAGCGGTGTCTTCCTGCGCCCCGGAATCGATGGCGGCCGAATTTTGCGACTGCGTGATACTGGACGCAGCGTCGGTGCCGGACGGAGTCGGTGTCGTCGGGTGGTCCGTTCCGGTGGCGATCGGGTTGTCGATCGACGCGCTGGATTGTTCGGGACCAGTGCCCTCCGCAGCGGCCGTCGCCGGTGGATTGTGGTGCTCGGGAAGGCTCAACGGCACATCGTCGGGGCTGGTGGAGGCTGGCTGAGTTGTTTCCACCGGGTTGCTCGCGGCGGATGTCGTGCTCGCCGGTGTCTCTGTCGGGCTGCTCTGATTGGTAGCACTTGGGCTGGCTTGGGCGTCCGGGTTGTCGGACGCGGGTTGGGTGTCGTGCGGCGACGGCGCAGTCGGCAAGTCGCCCAGCTCAGTGATTTCTGTTGCGGGCGTTGGTGTTTCGTTGCCAGTGTGCTGATTCCCTACGGCATGGAGCCCGCCAGGGACGCCTTGAGCGGCGGAGGAAGTGATGCTGTCGAGGGTGAGGTTGAAGGGTTGGTCGGTGAGCGCGGCGGCGGTCGCTGCACCGGCTATTTCACCTGCGATGCCAGTGGTGGCCTCAGTTGTTGCCGCCACGGTGGCGCGGCCGACGCGCGTGGCCGCGACGTCGGCGGCCCCGGACAGCAGTCCGCCGTTGCCCAGTCCCGCACCCACTGCGCCTCCTGCGGCACCGGCAGCGGCGGCAATGCCGGCGGCTTTCCAATCCTGTGCGGTGATGTCGTCGCGGTGGCCGATCCCGACCTGCAGGTACTTGGTGCCTATCTCGAGGCCGCCTTCTTCGATCGCCTCGAAGATCGCACCGTATAAGGCGGCCCGTGCGGCGGCTTTGGCTGCGGCGCGGGTGAGCATGCGAGCGATCAACTGCTTGATCGCCATCCGGATGGTGATCTGGGTGGCTACCCGCAGGGCGACCGCACCCGCGGCACTGATCCCGGTCCACGCGGTCGCCAGCAACGGTGCCATCTCGAGCGCGAAGATGACCATGGTGCCGATGATGACGAGTTTGGTCTGCTCGATATCGGCTGCGCCGTCACCGATTTGGTCGGCGATACTGTCGAGATATTTGACCAGGCTCGTCCAAGCACCTTTCTGGCCGGTCAGCTGGTCCCAGTACGCGGCGATCGCGTCGTGTGTCTGGCCATCGATCGCGGCTAACGCCTGGGCGACTACGTGTCCGGCATCGTCATCGAGTTCGTTGAGCGCTGAGGCCATCTCCGACCATGCGTCGGACACACGCCGCATCGCGGTCTCATCGCCTTCGGGCCAATCACCCGCCCCGACAATCCATTTGGCGACCCACTGCAGGGAGTCGGGGATTTCGATACCCATCAGGGTTGGATTTGGTTCAGATCGGCCGCGTTGGCTTCGTCGCGGTTCTGCAGCGTATTCGCCGCCGCGACCATGCGGTCGCCCAGGTTGCCCATCGCTTTGCTGAGACCGTCGATGCTCTTCAATGCTTTTGGAACGCTAGGCGTGTAGTTCTTCGCGAAGCTCTGACCTATCTTGTCGGAGCCCCAGCACTCGCCCTCGGCTTCGATCACCCGGCGCAGATTCTGTGCTGCGGCGGTGATCTTGTCAGCGACACTGGTGAATCCAGGGCGGGTGGCGCGCAACGCATCTGGGTCTACCCGGAAGTCGGTCACGGGCGGTCCTGCAGATACGAGCGGTTGCGGTAGTACTCGTCTTCGGCTTCCTCGTCCAATGGCATCGGCTCTGCTGCCGTCGTGACTTCCTGGGTGAGCGGCTCCGGAAACATGGAGCGGACGAGCTGCCGGATATTCGGCGCGCCAGGTATCAGGTCTGATAGGTCCGGGATCCCGTCTGCGGCAGCTTCGATCGGGGCGACGGCCTGTTGCGTCGCCTCGAGGGCTTGCCGGGCCGCGGACTGCACCGCCTCGGTGATCGAGCGACCGAGCTTCTCCGGGGTGGATCGTTTGAACGCATCAGGCTCGACGTGAACCTCCACCGGAACCCCTGCCGCGTTACTGACCACGCGAATCAGGTTGTCCGAGGAGCGAGCGGTGACCGTGGCGGTCGCCAGAGTCGCCTGGGCTTCGGCAAGGTTTCTGCGCTGTTGATCGAAAGTTTCCAGCAGCGAGTCGACTTGGTCGCGTAGCGAGTCATTCCGTGCGCGCATCGCCTCGCGCCCGCTGTCCTCCATCAGGAACCCCTCTGCTGAAACTTTCGCTCCGTCACTGAATACCGACGCAGCGAGCCGACGATCGGTTCCATCGAAGCTGAAATTTCACCATCCGGTCCACCGCCACACCAACCTCGACCGTGGTCGTTGCGGGTGGTTGTTGGCGGGCGGTAGGGTTTGGGCAGGTCGCGGGGGAGTCCAGATTGTCCAGGCTCAACTGGGACGTTCCAGTGGTGAACTCTGGTTTGGAAAGGGTGCGATGACTAGCAGGGGGAATGTTGGCCGCGCTGTGGGGCTTGCGGTTGGCGTTGTGATGGTGCTTGTTGGTTGCCAGGACAGTTCGAATGGGACGCCTACCAGTGCTGGTGTTACGAGCACGTCGGTCGGCGTTGGTACGTCGGCGCAGACGTCACCTGCGACAGACACTGCCCCTTGGGATCCCTGCACCCTCTCGCCGGACGCTTTGCGAGCGACCGGGCTCGACCCGGACAGCAAGAAGAAGGGTGCCGCTGGCGTGGACTTCGAGGGATGGAAAGTCTGCAATTGGCGAGCGTCGGCGCGTTGGTACACCGCGAGCATCTTCGCGGGCTCTCCGAGCCTTCAAGAGGTTCGAGGCCGGAAGGATTTCACAGATCTCAAGGCATTGGGCATCGACGGTCGTCAAGCGGTTCAGTTCAAGCTCGCAAGCGATAATGATCATCTCGGATGCGGCGTGGCAGTCGAAGTGCCCAGGGGGACAGTCATATTCGACGTACTGGGCCGGTACAGCGAACCGCTTCAAGAGGATCCATGTGTAGTCGCTGGCAGGCATGCGACTGAGCTGGCGAAGTATCTGCCGTAGAACTAGGGGGCGTTCCATGGTTGAAGCGAGTGGATCGAAGTGGCAGGCGTTGCTCGACTCTGCTAACGCTGGGGAGCTCCGATTGGCACCCGACGTGGGTAACGGACTTGCCCAGGACTGTGATCGAAACATCGACAATTTGGAAGCAATCCTGCGTACCGCGCGTGACGTAGCGGTCATTTCCGGGTTTGGTGGTTTCCCGTCGGGCACGGTGCTCGAAGAGAAATTCACGCTGAAGGGCTCGACTGGGGAGGACTCGATCCAGACTCGGATCAAAGAGCACATCGAAGAAGTGATGCTCATGAAGCAAGTCTTCGCCAAAGCCATCGAGAACTACCACTCCGTCGACCAATCCAACGCCTCCAACCTCGCCGGAATCGACTTCCCCTCATGACCTACGACGAGTACCGGGCCAGGATCATCGCTGCGCAGGAGCAGTGGAACAAGGATCGCGCGGCGATCTATACGGTCACGAACATCGGTAGCGAGCAGTTCAACGGTGGGTTCGAGCCGCCGAAGATCACCAACGAGGATCTTGCGCTGTTCGAGACGCTGCCGCTGGAGGATTTGGTTCAGCGGGTGGCGGCGATGAAGCCGGGCAACGTGCTGCAGGCTGCTGAGGCGTGGTCCAAGATTGGTACGGCATTTCGGGATACCACCGAGACGTTCAATGCGAGCGTGCAGCGGACCATCGCTGGTGGATGGTCGGGGCAGGCTGCGAGTAAGGCCGCTGAGGCGGTACAAAAATACAGCGCGGGCGCGGGGGAGCTCACCACCGCGGCACATCTGCTGCACTTGAAGCTTGCCGAGATGTACACCGGTCTGCATCAAACGCAGACACTGATGCCAGGTGTCACCGAGGCACCGGATCCTAAAGGTAAGACGCTTCCACAAGACGGCGTGATGAAGGCAGGCGACTATTCCGCTGAGGAGGCCAGGGAAGAGGCCAAGCGGATTCTGCAGTCGGTGTATTGGCAGGTCGCGAATCAGACTGACCACGGTGTGCCGATCATTCCGCCCGCGCCGACCCTGGTGAGTAACTCGCAGGGGCCGGTTACGCCGTCGTCCGGTCCGATGCCGTCCGTACCGCAGGGGACGGATTCCAATGGTGACCCGAGCGCAGCGCCGGACAAGGCGACGAGTGGACAGCCGAGCAATCAACCTTCGGAAGCTGGTAACGCGGCACCGGGCACGCAACCGGCCGGCGTGAATCCGGAGTCGACGACACCGGCCTCGACGAACTCACCGTCGGCTAATCCCGCTGCGACGCAGGCGAACCCGACCACGCAGGCACCCACCGGTACGAATCCCACGACGAACATGCCGGGCACGACGACCCCGTCGCCGACCGGTACGGGGACGCCGACCTCGCCGACGCGCCCGAGTCCAGGATCGCCTGGCACGACCTCAGGTCGCCCCACCGGGGTCCCCGGCACCCCCACCGCGCAGCCGAATCCGGGACGCAGCATCCCCGGCGTACCGCAGCAGCCCGGTGTTACCCCGGCGGCCGCCGCAGCATCCAATGCGAGCAGTGCGCGGACGGGGACGGCGGGTGCGCCGGGCGGTATGGCGCCGGGTGCGGCGGGGCAGCGTAAGGACGAGGAGCAGACCTCCGGCACCAAGGACTATCTGATCACCAGGGAACACGGCGAAGAGGTCACCGGTTTGGACTCGTTGCCGAAGGCGGTCCCGCCGGTAATCGGTGGTGACAGTGGATAATTGGCGTTTCAGCGGTCTCGAATTTCAGCTGCTGCTGTCCGCCTATGGCCGGGACCGTCTGCCTTATCCGCTGCAATTCCGCCCGGGCGCGGTCGATTTCGATGATCTCGTGCGGCAGCGGGAAGCCGCGGTCGATGCGCTGCTCGGCAGGCATTCGCTCGAGCTGGAACGTGCGCTGGGGGTGCTGCTCGAGCCGGAGGTGCGGATCGAGTCGAAGGGTTTCGACGGCCCGGATCTGGCGCGTACCTTACGTTTTCACGCCGCAGTAAACGGCTCGGCAGCGACCACCCTCACGCAGCTTCCTGGGCGAGCCGCTGACACCGGGGCCGATGTCATCATGAGGTACGGCCCGGCCAGTGGCGCCGCTGCGCTGCTCGTCGCCGCGCTGCCCGATACGTCGGCGGGTAGCTCCGCGCCGATCGAAGTGCGCCGGGCCGAGGTGGCGGCGGATCGGGACCGGACGACGCGGTCGTCGGGCCGGCTCGGCCTCGCCGAGCAACTGGATCGGCTGTTCAAACGCGAACGCCTCGGGCTCGGCGAGATCACGGTGTCGCCGGGCGCCGCCGTCGACTCGCGTCCGACGTTCGGTCGCGCCTTCTGGTGGATGGACTACCCGGACGGCCGCTACTACGTCAGAACCGGTGACCCGATCGTTGCCCGCCCGATGGACGGCGACGCTATGGCGGCGGAGATCAATCGCCTGGCCGCCCTCACGCAGCGTTACTACCGCGAAGACCGTGAGCACGACGAATCACTGCGGCAATCGCGTTAAGGTGCTGCGGTACCGCGATCCCCATGGGCCGCAACGAAATACTGGACACGGTGCCTGCGCTCGGCGATGATCAGCGTCGCGTCAACTTTTCTCGAGACGGGGATTACTGTGTCACTTCTGAATAGGGCTGCGCTGGGTGCGGTGCTGACATCCGCCGCAGCGCTCGCCGTGGTCGGCTCGGCACATGCTGCGGGCAATTACTATGGGACGCTCGCTGTTTCGCCGGGGACCGGAAAGGTGGTCGAGGCGGTCGATCATCCGTCGTACGTGGCGGCGGATGCGGCGGCGATCCGGGATTGTGCGGTGTGGGACTGCAAGATCATGGTGCGGTTCGCGAACGGTTGTGCGGCGGTAGCGCGGGGCGCCGATGGGCAGTTCGCGGCGGACTGGGCGCCGACGCGGGCGGAGGCGGAGCGGTTGGCTATCGCCAAGCTCGGTGAGAGTGCGCCGCCGTTCCCTGATCTCGGTAGCGCTTCACCGCGGGCGGCGAGCATCGCGCTGTCCTCGTGCACGAAGAACGCGAGCTGAGGCTCGTCACGACGGTTGACCGACCCGAGGGCTTCGTTTCGAATGACTCTGCACACCTGTGCTTTTCAGATACACAGCAGTTAGTCGAATATTTGGACATATCGGATGCGATGCTCCATGCTCTGATCCGAAACCTATTTCTTCTCGGGGAGGATCATGATGTCTCTATCGGGCAAGGCTGCCCTCGGCCTGTGCGCGGCCGCCGCTTTCGTCGCGGCTGGTGCGGGATCGGCCACCGCCGAGCCCGGCTCGGACGGCTCGTTCTACGGGTCGAAGGCGATCTCGGTGACTTCGGGAGGCGCGTCGGTCTCGACGGCGTGGGATTACCCGAACTGGGCGGAAGCCGACGCGGCCGCGCTGGCGGACTGCCGCGACGAGGGCGCGACGAACTGCACGATCATCGTGCGATTCGTCAACGGATGCGGCGCCATCGCGGAACGGGACGGCCGCTACCTCGGTGGCACGGGCGCCACCCGGGCCGAGGCGGAGCGGGCGGCCATCGCCGCATTCGGCCCGCCGCCACTGAATTTCGGTAGTTCGGCGCCGGACGCAGCGCGGATCGCGGGCACCACCCACTGCACCGCGAACGCCGAATAAGTCCTGCCGCTGGGTGTCCGGACGAAGTGTCCGCACACCCAGCGAGCTGTTCAGCGGCGCAGGGCCTTTCGGGCCAACCAGTTGCCGGCGAACTGGATGCCCTGCACCCCCGCGATGATGACCAGGGTCGCGACCAGGGTGACCTGCCAATCGAATCGCTGATAGCCGTAGACCAACGCGAAATCGCCGAGCCCGCCGCCACCGACGGTGCCCGCCATCGCGGACATGTCGACGATCCCGATCACCACGAAGGTGTAGCCGAGGATCAGCGGTCCGAGCGCCTCGGGGATCAACAGCGTCAAGATGATGCGCAGCGGCCCGGCGCCGACCGCTCTGGCCGCCTCGATCACGCCGGGGTCGACCGTCACCAAGTTCTGCTCCACGATCCTGGCGATACCGAACGACGCTGCGACGACCATCACGAACGCCGCGGCCTCGGTGCCGATGGTGGTGCCGACCACCTGCAACGTCACCGGGCCGAGCGCCGCGAGCAGGATGATGAAGGGGATCGGCCGCACCACGTTCACTATCACGTTGAGCAGCACGTTGATCGGCGCGTTCGCCAGCAGCCCACCCTTGCGGGTGGTGTAGAGCATGGTGCCGAGGAAGAGCCCGATCAGTCCGCCGATCACGAACGCCACCAGCACCAGATAGATGGTGGTGCCGATCGCCTCGTTCAGGACCGGCCGGAGTTTGTCCCAATCCGTCTGCATCGGTACTCCTTTCAGTCCGTAGGAATCTTCTCGAGCAAAGGCGGACGGTCGAGCTCAGAGATCACCTTGTCGATCGCCTCGTCGTCCCCGTGCAGCACCAGCGTGACGCTGCCGAATGTCTTGTCCTGCAACGTGCTGACGCCGCCGTACACCACCTCGAATCGCACGTCGGCCGATGCCGCACCAGCCAAGGCCTGGCCGATACCGCGCCGGTCGTCGATATCGACCGTGACGAGCCTGCCGCCGTGCAGCTCGCCGAGCCGGCGCAGTTCCTCCTCGGACGGCCGGTTGTGCAGCACCGTCGCCACGAACGACTGCGTCGGCGCGGCCTGCGGGGTCGCGAAAACCTCGAAGGTGCTGGCGAGTTCGACGATCCGGCCCTCGGCGAGCACGGCGACCCGGTCGGCCACCGCGCGGATGACATCCATCTCGTGGGTGATCACCACGATGGTGACGCCGAGCTCCCGATTGATCTTCTTCAGCAGCCGCAGCACCTCACCGGTGGTTTCCGGATCCAGCGCCGAGGTCGACTCGTCCGCGAGCAACAGCGACGGCGAAGTCGCCAGGGCGCGGGCGATTCCGACCCGCTGCTTCTGCCCACCGGAGAGCTGATCGGGGTAGCTGCGGGCCTTGTCGGACAACCCGACGAACTCCAGCAGCTCCGCGACCCGCGCTTTGCGTTCAGCCCGCTTCCAGCCCGCCACCTTGAGCGGATACTCGATATTGCCTGCGGCCGTGCGGGATCGGAACAGATTGAACTGCTGGAACACCATTCCGATGTCGCGGCGCAGGCGGCGCACCTCCCGCTCCGGCACCCCGGTGATGGGGGTGCCGGAGATCTCGATGGTGCCGCTGGTCGGCTTCTCCAGCGCGTTGATCAAGCGGACCAGCGTGCTCTTGCCCGCGCCGGAATAGCCGATCACGCCGAAGATCTCACCCTGCTCGATCCGAAGATCGATATCGTCGAGCGCGACCTGGGCATCCACGCCTTTGCCGAAAACCTTGGTGACCGAACGGAACTCGACGGCAGGCGGGTTGCTCACTTTCCGTCGCGGATGGACTGCTGCACCCGCTGCAGAATCTGTTCCAGCTCGGGACCGGTGCGCCGCACCTCGACGGCGGTGCCCTTGGTCACCTCGTGGTGCGCCTGCTGCACCTCGGGGTCGTGCCAGAGCTCGACCAGTTGCAGCAGCTTCGGGTTGTTCTTGTCCTCGGCCCTGGTCACCAGCGCGTTGATGTACGGCTCGGCCGCCGGATTCTTCGGATCATCCTTGTACAGCGCTGAATTGGGGTCGATGCCGGAACGCTCTAGGAAAGTGTTGTTGACGATCGAGCCGTCCACCGAGGCGAGCGAGAGCGCGGTCTGCGCGGCATCGACGGTGGTCACCTTGACCTTGGACGCACCCTTGTCGATGTCGGCGGGGGTGGGGGAGTTGGTGGTCGAGGAGAGCTTCAGCAGGCCGGCCGCCTGCAAGACGAACAGGGCCCGCGCCTGATTGGTGGGGTCGTTCGGGATCGCGATCTCCGCGCCCTGCGGCAGATCCGCGAGGGTCTTGTGCTTCTTCGAATACAGGCCCAGCGGCACGATGTAGGTGGACCCGATCGGCGTCAGAGTGTCGCTGTTCGCGACGTTGTAGGCACCGAGAAACTGCAGATGCTGGAACAGATTCACATCGATCTGCTTCTGCGCGAGCGCGAGATTCGGCTGTTGGTAATCGGAGAAGTTGGTGATCTTCAGCGTGATGCCCTTGTCCTTGGCCCGCTGCTCGAAGACGTCCCAGGCTTTGTCCTTGTCGGTGGTGCCGATCCGCACTACCGTGTCGGAGGAGGCCTTGTCGTCAGAACCGCACGCCGTAAGGGTGAGGGCCGCGGTGGCTACCAGGACCGGGATCGCCAGTACCCGATGGAATTTCACTCGTGCTCCCGAAATGCTTGTCGCGATATGAACCCGGTAATCCAAGCGATCCGGCAGCGGGGGAGACAACGGTTTGAATTGTGATGAGCCAAACCATTCCACAGCATCGGTGGACCATCTAGTTTGCTCGCAATGCGCTTGAAGCACCGACTACTGCTGATCCCGATCCTGTCCGCCCTGGCCGTCGCCTCGGTTTCCTGTGGCGCCGAACACCGCGACGACGTGATCCGCATCGGTGTGAACGACGTCCCACTGCCGCATTGGGACGTGTACAAGAAGAAGGCCGCCGAGCAGGGCATTGCCGTCGAGTACGTCAACTTCACCGACTACAACCAGCCCAACCCCGCACTGGCGCAACGCCGCATCGATCTCAATAAGTTTCAGCACGTGCGGTACCTGGCCAACTACAACGCCCGCAACAACGACACCCTCGTGCCGATCGGGGCGACCGAGATCTTCCCGCTGGCGCTGTACTCGCGCAAGCACAAGTCGGTCACCGACATCCCGCAGGGCGGCCAGATCACCTTGAGTAACAACCCGGCCAATCAGGTTCGGCCGCTGCTGTCGCTGGCCGCGGCCGGTCTGATCGTGTTGCGGGGCAACGCAGGCTGGGATTCCAAGCTGGAAGACGTGGACACCGCCGCGTCGAAGGTGCGGCTGACCCCCATCGATCCGACGCTGACCGCGCAGTCCCTCAGCAGCGTCGACGCCGCCTTCGTCGACGACACCTTCGCAAGGCCCGCCGGTTTGACGAAGAACGAGACGATCTACACCGACGACCCGGAACGCCCGGAACTGAAGCAGTACATCAACATCTTCGCCGCGCGCGGTGCCGACAAGGACAACCCGACGCTGCTGAAACTGGCTCGGCTGTACCACGATCCGGAGGTCGAGGCGGCGGTGCGGGCGGAGACCGGGTACGAAGGGATCTTCAAGAATAACGATCCGGCCGATCTGCAGGCCGCTGCGGCGGAATTGGCAGCGAAGTTTCGCAAGTAGTTCCAGTTGCGAACGTTCCTAAAAATGGTGAGATCGGCGATTCGCCGGTGTGTCGCTGAAATGCGTTCGCTGGGCGGGATTTCCGAGTGGTTTTCTGTCGGTACTCGGTCCTACACTGGGGCTTCCATTCGAGACGACAGGGGGCTCTACATGACACTGACATTGCCGGCGCTGGATGTGCGTGTGCGCGGTGTGGAGAAGAAGTACGAAGTGCTGAAAGAGGATCGGGACGCGTACGAGGAAGCCCTCCATCGGACGCACAAGAAGGTGAAGAAGACCCATCGTTGGGTGCAGGGGATCCAACAGGAAGTCTGGGAGTTGCGGGAGGGCTTCGTGTCGTTCCGGCTGGACATGAGTTCGTTCCGTCAGGAAATGGGTGTGTTCCAGCACGAAACGAGAATGTTCCAGCACGAAATGGAAACGTTCCAGCAGGATGTCCGAGAGGAGTTCACAACCGTCAGGCGCGATGTTTCGGCCTTGCAGCAGGACGTATCGGGTTTGAAGCAAAGCGTCAACGCAATCGTCTCGCACTTCGGCATCACGATCCCCGAGGATGCGGTCCAGCCCTAGCCGAAACCCCTGCATGACGCGTCCACACCGGCAATGATGCCTGTGTGGACGAGCAGAGTTACGTGCAGTCGCGGTTGGGCCTGCACGCGGCCGCGGAGTTGTTGATCGCAGGACCGCAGTACCGGCAATACGGAACGATCCGCCTACGCGCCGTACACCACGGCTTCGGCGGCGTGCAGTGGCCGGTGTCGGTCGTCGGCGCTGAACTCGTGTGGCCGGAAGGACGGGCAGCGCTTCGCGGGACCTACCGGGACATCGCGAAGCTGGCCGGATTCGAGCCGGAGGCGCCGAAGGAGCTGTACAAAGATACGACAGGGGTAGACCCCGACAGCTCGATGGAGATCGATCCCGCGGCAGCACGTCAGATCAGTGAGTGGTTCGCACTGGGGGACAAGGCATTGCGATGTCTGGCACCGGATATCACGCCGGTGCTGTGGCCGGAACACTTCGATCTGTCCAGCTCCGTCGGTGAGGTGAATTACGGTGTCTCACCGGGCGATGCCAGCCATCCGGCGCCCTACGCCTACGTCGGTCCTTGGAACCTACGCACCGGAGAATTCTGGAATGCCTCGTTCGGCGCGTTGCGCGAGCGCGCGGAAGTCGACACCGCGTCGAAACTGCTGGCATTCTTCGAACAAGGCCGGGCTGCAGCGGGCTGACCTGTCAGGACCCGTTCGTGCCAACCCGTTCGCCCTCCTGCGCAAGCGCATACAGATAGTCGGAAGTCACCGTGTCGGAAGGAAAATAGGCTTCCACCGCGATCTCATCGAGGGTGATGTCGAACGCGGCACCAAAGGTGGTGATCGTGTTGAAGAAGCACAATTCGGCGTCCCCATGCCGAATCCGAATCGGCAGCGCGACCTCCGCCGGATCGATCGGAACCGTCTCGCCCGCCGGATAATACGAGCTCAATTCGTCGTACAGGGCGCGCAGTTCGGCGTCACCAGTCTGCCCGGCCTGACGAGCCAGCCGCGGCAGCAGAAAACCACGCACCTGATCCAAGTTGCGTAGTCGCCGCGCGAAACCGTTGGGGTGCAGCCCGATCCGCATCATATTGATCGGCGCACGCAGCAGCATCGGATCCACCCCGTCGAAGAAGACGCGGGTGGCCGTGTTCGCGAACAACAGATTCCACCGGCGGTCGACCGCCAACGCGGGAAACGGCTCATGCACATCGAGCACCCGCCGAACGGCCTCCCGTGCCCGGGCCAACTCCGGATCGTCCGGCGACCGATGCCGGTAAACCGGCGCGTGCCCGGCCGCCAGCAACAGCCGGTTGCGTTCCCGCAGTGGAACATTCAAATGCTCGGCGAACCGTTCGACCATCACCGCGCTGGGTACGGTCCGCCCGGTCTCGACGAAACTCACGTGCCGGGACGAGATGTCGGCCTGAACGGACAGTTCGAGCTGACTCAGCCCGCGCCGCAGCCGCCACTCGCGCAGCAGCTCACCGACCGGACGATGCTCCTGATCCACCCGCCCAGTATCACCACCCGAGCGACCCCGCAGCCATTACATCCCTGGTAATCGACAGCCCGCCACCGCGACTGCCACGGTGGCCGCATGACAAACGACCTCGCCACCCGCAACAAGAACCTCGTCCTGCACGGCCTCGCGCAATTCGCCGACGGCAACCTCGACGGCATGCGTGCGCTGCTACACGAAGACTTCCGCGCCCACGCCCCCGGAAACCCCTCCGGCAGAGACGCTTTCCTCGAGTTCACCGCCAACTCGCCGATCGCCGCGTCCCGGCTCGACATCAAACGGGTGATCGCCGACGACGACTACGTGGCCGTGCACTACCACCTGATTCCGCGGGACGACCCGCGCGGCGCGGCCGTGGTCGACATCTGGCGGCTGGTCGACGGCATGATCACCGAACACTGGCATGCGCTGCAGCCGGTGCCGGACGAGGATCAGATTCCCAACGGCATGTTCTGAGAATCGCTAGCGCGCCATCCGGTTGTCCCCGGCCAGCCGGCCTCTGCGGATGAGCGCGCGCTTGGTGCCGGGAGCGATCGCGGCGGGGGTGAGCTGGGAGTCCGGATCGGGATCGTTGGGATTCGGCCGGACGAACAGCGTCACCGTGGCGGCAGGGGTGAACCCGCTGCGTGTCATCAATGCCGTCGACGCGGTGTTGCGGTCTTCCACATCGGTGACGATGCGCCGCGCACCGCGCGCGAACAATGCCTCCGAGCACACGTCGACCAGCCGCCGGGCGATGCCGTGGCCCTGCATGTCCGGTGCGACGGCGATCCATTCGAGATAGGCCCAGTCGTCGCGGTTCTCGAATTCCATGGACCCCAGCACGAAACCGACCACGCGGTCCGAATCGAGCGCGACCCAGCAGGCGTTGTCGGGGCTGTCGAGGTGTTCGGCGACCGAGGTCAGCGACCACGACGTGTAAGGCTTGGCGGTGACGTCGAAGACTTCGTGACCGAGATCGAGGACCTGGCGCAGGTGGCCGAGACCCATCGGGACGATCACTACGGCAGAATCCATGCCGACAGTTTGCCAGCCGGAAGCCGTCCTACCCTCAGGCCCCCTTGCGCGCCGCGGTCTTCTTGGCCGCCTTCTTCGCGGGCTTCGCGGTGCTCTTCGCAGCCGCCTTCTTGGCCGGGGTCTTCTTGGCTGCCGCCTTCTTGGCCGGCTTGGCCTTGCCGTTGTCGTCGCCGCTGCCCGCCGCGCGTCGGCCACTGGCCTCCAGGCTGCGCTGCAGGGCGGCGACCAGGTCGACCACCTCGGCGTCCATCTCCGCGGGCGCGGCCTCCGGCTGCTCGGGCACCTTGCCGGTGCCGCTGGCGATGGCCTCGTCGAGCAACCGTTTGAGCTCGATCTGGTACTCGTCGGTGAACTGATCCGGGTCGAAATCGTCGGACATGGTCTCGACCAGCGTCTCGGCCATCTTGATCTCTTGTGGCTTCGGCTCGGCGACCCCGTCCAGGGATTCGAACTCGACCTCGCGCACCTCGTCGGGCCACAGCAGCGTCTGCAGCACCAGCATTCCGTCGCGCACCCGCAGCGCCGCGAGCCTGGTCTTTTGCCGCAGCGTGAAGTGCACCAGCGCGGTGCGGTCGATGCGGTCCAGCGTCGTCGCCAGCAGCACATAGGCCTTGGGCGTGCTGGAATCGGGCTCGAGGTAGTAGCTCTTGTCGAACAGGATCGGGTCGATCTGCTCGTTCGGGACGAACTGCAGCACCGGGATCTCGTGCTTCTCGGCGGCGGGCAGTTTGGCGAAGTCCTCGTCGGTCAGGATGACCTTGTCGCCGTCGGGCGATTCATACGCCTTATCGATGTCGGCGTACTGCACGGACTTGCCGCACACCGTGCAGACGCGGTCGTATTTGATCCGACCGCCATCCTTGGCGTGCACCTGGTGGAATCGGATGTCGTGGTCCTCGGTCGCGGTATAGACCTTGACCGGGACATTCACCAGCCCGAACGCGATCGAGCCCTTCCAGATCGACCTCACTGCGCAATCCCCTCGACGCGGGTACCTCGTCCGCGGGGCCGCTGCGGCAGCGGCCCGGGACGGTTGAGTGCTGGACGGTAAGGCCCACTCATTCCTCCATGATGGCGGAACGCATTCGAATAGGCGAGCGAATCGGCATCCCGAGTGTCGCGGTTGCGACGCGCCGACGCTGTGTCGGCGGTAGCGACACGAACAGCGTCCGCATGGCGCTGACCATGCCATTCAGGTCGGTGCGGCCCGAAAGATACGCGCGTTGCGCGGCGGCAGGCAGGCCGAAGAATGCGTCGAAAAAAACCGGGAGGTCGGTCGGCGGCAAGGCGAGCAACGCCCGCAAACCGGCGGCCCGCAGTCGGTACACGGCCCGCGCCGACACGGGCCAGACCGCCGCTCCCGCCGCGACGGCGTCGGCCGCCGCGAGCGAGGCCGCCACGCTGTATCCGGTAGCTGGATGCGCGAATCCGCCCGCCGCGCCGAAGGTGCGTCGCCCCGGCCTGCCGCCTTCGACCGGGAACCGAACTCGCTCCACCCGCTCGGCGCCGGTGAGCTCGATGCCGCGGGAACGCAATCGGTGCACCAGCCGCTCGTGCAGCACGGTGCCGTCCAGCGCCGGCCGACCGGCAAGGCAGGTTTCCTCCAGCAGCATCTCGCCGCCGCCGAGCGGCACCGCATACAGAAACGACCGCGGCGCGTCCTCGGGCGCGCCGTTGTCCGCACGCCAGTCCATGAACAGCGGTGCGAGTCCCGCGCATCGCTGAGCATCGAGCACGAGCCCGTAGGCCGTCTGCTCGGCCAACGCGGGGGAGCGGGCAATGCCACGCGCATCGATGACTCGTTGCGCGCTCAGGAGCCGACCAGAGGCCAGCGACACCGTGCCGGAGGTGAGCTCCACCGCACGATCCGCAACGATCTCAGCCCCTGTCAGATCCAAGGACTCCCGCAGCCGAGCCGTATCGAGCACGACATAAGCCCGCTCGATGCGGTGCGCACGAGTTCCCCACGCCGTCGGCCGGTCGACCGTCGCCGCGATGGCCGTCGGCTGGAGCCACCCGGGCAACTCGTCCGCCCACGCCGCGTAGGTCGCCGTCCACCGACGATCCGGTGCGGGATCGACCACGATGACCGACAGCCCACGGGCCAGGCAGCGATGCGCCAGCGCCCGGCCGGCCGGGCCGAGTCCGCAAACGACGACATCCGCCGTCACGTCGAGGCCCTCGACATGTGCAGGCTCACCGTCCTCGGCGCTTCGGCACGCTCAGATGCCACCGGTGGACAGCAATCCGCCGTCCACCCGCACGGTCTCCCCGGTGATCCACGCCGCCTCGTCCGAGACCAGGAACCCGATCAGCCGCGCCACATCCTCCGGCGTGCCGAGCCGCTTCATCGGGTAGACGCTCGCCGCCCGCTCCTCGTCCTCGGCGTACAGCGCGTCGGCGAACTTCGTCTTGATCACGCCCGGTGCGACCGCGTTCACCCGGATCTTCGGCCCGAGCTGCCAGGCGAGTTCGTCGGTGAGCCGGATCAGCGCCGCCTTCGACGCGCCGTACGCGGCGATCACGCCGGACGAGCGGATGCCGGCGACGCTGGCGACGTTGACCACCGCGCCGCCGTGCTCACCCATCCACGCCTTGAACGCCTGCTGGATGTAGCCGAGCGCCGCGACGACGTTCACATCGAAGATCTTGCGCACCGCATCCAGGTCGGCCTCCATCAGCGACCCGAACACGGGGTTGATGCCGGTGTTGTTGATCAGGATGTCCACCGAACCGAACTCGGCCATCAGCCGGTCGATGGCGGCCGCGCGGTCTTCGGCATGTCCGGAGTTGCCTGCCAGCGCCACGACCTCACCCTGGTGGCCGAGGGCCCGCAGCTCGGCGGCGGTCTCGTCCAGCGGATCCTGCTTGCGCGCGGTGATCAGCACGTTCGCACCGCGGCTCAGCAGCTCCGCCGCGACGGCCTTACCGATACCCCGACTTGCCCCGCTCACCAGAGCGCTCTTGCCCAAAAGATCGTTACTCATGCCACGGCAGGTTACTCGGCGGTTCAGTTACGGCCGTCACACCCGAGTCGCCGCGGGTAAGAACGGTGTCCGAACCCAGGTAAAATCGGTGGTTCTTGTGTGTATCGGCGTCGCACAATCGAGTACTTACCGCCCAGCACCACTGATCCGCGAGGAGAAATCTGTGATCACCGCGACCGACCTGGAGGTCCGGGCCGGAGTCCGCACCCTGCTGTCGGCCCCCGGACCGGCCCTGCGGGTGCAGTCCGGCGACCGGATCGGACTGGTCGGGCGCAACGGTGCTGGCAAGACCACCACGCTGCGTATCCTGGCGGGCGAGGGCGAGCCGTATGCCGGAAAGATTTTGCGCTCCAGCGATATCGGCTACCTGCCGCAGGATCCGAAGGAGGGCAACCTCGACATCCTCGCCCGCGACCGGGTGCTCTCGGCCCGCGGCCTGGACACGCTGATCCGCGACATGGAAAAGCAGCAGGCGCTGATGGCAGAGGTTGCCGACGAGGCCGAACGCGACAAGGCGGTCCGCAAGTACGGCCGCCTGGAGGAGCGTTTCTCCGCGCTCGGCGGCTATGTCGCCGAGAGCGACGCCGCCCGCATTTGCAACAGCCTCGGCCTGCCCGATCGGGTGCTTGCCCAGGCACTGCGCACCCTGTCCGGCGGTCAGCGTCGGCGAATCGAGTTGGCGCGCATCCTGTTCGCCGCCTCCGACGGCAGCGGCGGGCGCTCCGACACCATCCTGCTGCTCGACGAGCCGACCAACCACCTCGACGCCGACTCGATCACCTGGCTGCGCGGCTTCCTGCAGAACCACGACGGCGGCCTGATCGTGATCAGCCACGACGTGGAACTGCTCGGCGACGTGGTGAACAAGGTGTGGTTCCTGGACGCAGTGCGCGGCGAGGCCGACGTCTACAACATGAGCTGGCAGAAGTACCTCGACGCCCGCGCCACCGACGAACAGCGTCGCCGTCGCGAACGCGCCAATGCCGAGAAGAAGGCGAGCGCGCTGCGCGTGCAGGCCGCCAAGCTCGGTGCCAAGGCCACGAAAGCCACTGCGGCACAGAACATGGCCAAGCGCGCCGACCGGTTGATCGCCGAGCTGGACGACGTGCGCGTGGCCGACAAGGTGGCCAGGATCAAGTTCCCCGAACCCGCCCCGTGCGGCAAGACGCCGTTGATGGCGGAGAACCTGACCAAGGTCTACGGCTCGCTGGAGATCTTCACCGGCGTCGACCTGGCCATCGACCGCGGCAGCCGGGTCGTGGTGCTCGGCCTCAACGGTGCGGGCAAGACCACGCTGCTGCGCATGCTCGCCGGGGTCGAACAGCCGACCGCAGGCAATCTGGTGCCCGGCCACGGCCTCAAGGTCGGCTACTTCGCGCAGGAGCACGACACCCTCGATGATCAGGCCACCGTGTGGGAGAACATCCGCCACGCCGCGCCGGACGCTGGGGAGCAGAACCTGCGCAGCCTCCTCGGCGCGTTCATGTTCACCGGTCCCCAGTTGGATCAGCCCGCGGGCACGTTGTCCGGTGGTGAGAAGACCCGTCTCGCGCTGGCCGGGCTGGTCTCCTCGGCCGCCAACGTGCTGCTGCTCGACGAGCCGACCAACAACCTGGATCCGGTATCGCGCGAGCAAGTACTCGACGCGCTGCGCACTTACGCGGGCGCGGTCGTCCTGGTGACACACGACCCGGGCGCCGCGGAAGCACTGTCGCCGGAGCGCGTGATCTTGCTACCGGACGGTACGGAAGACCATTGGTCCGCCGAATATTTGGAACTTATTCAGCTTGCGTGACTTTCATCACAAGAATCCGTTGATCACGGACCCTCGAGTGCTTAGCCTGGAAAGAGCTGCTCGGCGACTCGGAGGAAGCCATGAGCGACAGGCCAACGCAAGTCAAAGCCACCCTGGGTAAGGGAACACGCGTCACGGGGAAGTCCCGGGACCGCCTACAGACCCAGCTGAAGAAGCAGTACGAGGCAGGGGCGAGCATTCGCTCGCTGGCGCGAGCGACCGGTCGCTCCTACGGCTTCATCCACAATGTGCTGGTGGAGTCGCATGTGCAGCTCCGCAGCCGCGGCGGTGCGAACCGCCGTAAGAGCCAGTAGCGTCCGCAGAACTCGAAACCGGTTCGGACGGTATGTTTTTCGACCGAACCGATGAGTTCGTTTGCCCCGGACCGGCTGCACCATCGAGGCCACATCTCTCGAAAGAGGCCTCGGGTGCGGACGATACGGCCGCAGATGCTGGTGACGCTGGACGGCTACGCCGCCGGCCCGGACGGTGCGCTGGACTGGATCGAGGTCGACGACCCCGAACTGGACGCGTACCTCGCCGAGCTGCTCGGTGCGGTGACGCCCAGATCTTCGGCCGTGCCTCCTGCGCGCTGCTCGCCCAGTATTGGCCGGGCGCGCAACAGGATCCGGCCACGCCGGGCGACGCGCTGCCGGCACCACTGGTCAACGCGCTGCCGAAGATCGTGCTGTCCACCGAGCCGGACCCGGACCTGCCGTGGCAGCCCGCGCCCGGAAGACCTACCGCCGTCAGTAGCCGCTGACCGAGCCGTCGCCGTCGACGAGCAGGTTGGCGAGGCTGCGGAAAATGGGCAGGCCGGTCTTGATCTCCAGGTAGGCGAACTGGCCCTGCGGGTTGACCTCGAGGAAGTAGTACTCGCCGTCGAGGCCGAGCCGAATGTCCAAGACGCCGAAGGACAATCCGAGCGCACCCATCAGCGTGGCGAGCGATTTACTCACCGACGCGGGCAGATGCTCGGGCACGAAATCGACCGAGGTGTCCAGGCGGGAGTCGACCCGGCCGACGCCGGCCTGCGAGTCGATGCGCACCGTCCATTCGACACCGTCCACCCAGACGACCCGCAGATCGCATTCGGCGTCGATGTAATCCTGGAAGGTGGTCGGCGCGGCGCGGATGCTCGCGAGCCTGCCGTAGTCGGCCTCGGTGATGATCCTGGTCTCCGCGAACTCGGCGCGGCTGGTCCCGGTGCGCTTGTAAACGACTGGGCCGGGCCGGGATTCGGCGAAACTGCGGGCCTCGTCCGGATCGTTGGTGATCAGCGTCTCCGGCACGGCGAACCCGGCCCGCAGCGCCGTCTCCAACTGCACGATCTTGCGGGCCGCGGTGCGGTCGGCGCCGGGGTCGTTGATCCAGTTGGCCGGAATGGACCAGAGCATGCCCTGGATGAAGCTGTCGCATTCGGCCTGGCGGTACTCGTCGTCGGTGGCGCGGACCCCGCCGGGCACCTGGCACGGATGCGGGCGGCGCCACCAGACCGAGCGTACGTCGTCGAGTCCGATGAGGTGCGAGAGCGAGCGTGCGGTGCCGAGCCGATCCAGCCGGAAACTGCCCGACTCGCGCGGGAAGTCGCGCAGGTCGAGGTGAATCGCGCTGAGCGCGTGATGCTCTCGCAGCGTCGCCGCCATGGCGGTGGCGTGCAGATCGTCGGATTCCGACACTATGAGGACCGAGCTCGCCCGGCGTGCCGTCATGCGCGCACCGCTCAGTCGAGACTGTCGCAGTTGATGCCGTCGTCGCTGGTCGCGAACGACTTGGTCTGGCAGTAGGTGTAGGTGGCGCCGTGCGCGCCGGTGAGGTCGACGATGTTCAGGCGCTCGGCCCAACGCTCGGTGAGCTGCCGCAATTCCTCGTCGCCGCGCGCCGGGGACGGCGTCTCCGGAATGGTCATCGGCCGATCGACCAGATCGATGCGCATCTTGCGGGTGAAATCGGCGGTCGCACCGGCGCGGATGTCCACCACCACCTGGCGGCCGACGCGCACGGCACCGACGTCGCCGGCCGCGCTGACTCTGCCGGTCCGGGGTGCGGTGCCGTCGGGCAATGTCGTGATGCCGTCGGGCACGCAGGACAGTCCGTCGGTCAGCGGCGAATCGAGCACGCGCACGACGTCGGACCGACGGAAAGTCCACGTTCCCTCGGGCACCCGCACGGTGATATCTCGTTCCGACTCCGCGACCAGCACACCCCGCAGCGGAGCAACGCGGTCACTCTTCGGCGCGGTTCCGGGAAGGCGGAGTGCGTCGGTCATAGCTCATTCTCCGATCTGAATCCGATCTGCTCGCGATTTGCCACGACCCCCGAGCGTGACTTGGATCATAACGCGCAGCTCGGCTGGATCGGATCGGTTCGAGAGATTTCACGGCCGGTGGCAAACCGAATTTCGGAACCGGATGCGCTAGCGCCGAAAGATTTTCGGTGCTCCGGACATGGTTCGAGCGCAACCGGTGAGCTATTTCCGGATGGAAAAATTGAGCCATATATTGCTCAGGGTTGGCGGCTGTGCATCCGCACTTGCCGATTCAAAGTCCGAGCAGGTCGGGCCGCTCGGCCAGCTCCGCGAAGCGTTCGCCCGGCGCGGCGACGAGCTTACGGGTGGTGAGGTCGAGCAGGCCGGTAATCGTCGATATCTCGGCCGCGACAGTGCCGTCGAGTTTGCGGATCTCGTGCCGGAACACAAACGTCTTGCCGGTCAGCCATTCGAAGTCGACCGAAACGGTCACCTCGTCGCCGCCGCGCAGCTCCCGTAGATACTTGATGGTGTTTTCCAGCACGACCGGTCCGACGCCGCTGGCGACGAGCTTTTCCTGCGGTGCGCCCGCGGCCCGCATGAGCTCCCAGCGGGCGTGCTCGGCGTATTGCAGATACACGGCCTGGTTGAGGTGGCCTTGCGTGTCGAGTTCATAGCCGCGGACGACGATCGGGACGGAAAAGGTCATCTCCTGCAAACCTCCTGCGCGGCCGGAGTTGTTCCGACCTGCATCGACGGGTTGATCACAGTCGGATTGTGCACGACCCTCAGCGGCGGTTGGCGTTGCGCTCGGCCCACCAATTCGGCGCGTCGACGAAGTGGTTGTCGAATTCCTCCTGCGCGGCGGCGAGATCGGCGAGGGTGGATTCGCCCTTGGCGATGCGGTCCAGCAGCCGGAAGTACTCGAAGCGCTGCACGCCGGGCAGTAGCGCGATCATGATGCGCGCGGAGCTCTCGGGCGTGGCGCCGAAGGCGTGCGGCATGAACTTCGGCACCACGATCGAGCCGCCCGCGCCGACGGTGACGACCCGGTCGCCGGCCAGCAGTTGCAGTTCGCCGTCCGCGACGTAGAACAGCTCGTCGGAACTGGTGTGGTAGTGCGGCGCTGCGCCGTCGGCGCCGGGCTGCATGGTGACTTCGAGGGTGCTCAGCGCGCCGTCGGTGTCGGAGGCGTCGAGCAGTAGCCGCACGGTGACCGCGTCGGTGCCGAGTGTCTCGGCGTCCTGGGGCCGGCGGATGGCGACGTCGGTGCGGGGTGTGGTGGTGCTCATGGGATCTCCAGGTAGTTCGCCGGTTTATAATTCGCTACCGAACTATATCTCAGCGAATAGAATCCTGTCCATGGTGGAGACGCGGCAACTGATTTCGCATGCACATGGCTGACGCACCCGAGCCGGCACCGGCCTCTGTTCGGAAGGGCGCGACCGGCAAAGGTCGTGACGGGATGGACGACCCTGTCGACGCGATCGTCGCGCAGTGGCGGCGCGAACGACCCGACCTCGAACTGGAGGCCATGGCGATCGTCGGCCGCCTCGGCAGGCTGCTCGTCGTGGCGCAACGGGTGATCGAAGAGGTCTTCACCGCCCACGGCTTGCAGCGCGGCGAATTCGATGTGCTCGCCGCCCTGCGCCGTTCCGGCGAACCGTTCGAACTCAACCCGTCCGTGCTCGCCGACACGCTGATGCTCTCCCGCGCGGGCATGACCGGCCGCCTCGACCGGCTCGAATCCGCAGGCCTGGTCCGCCGCATCGCCGACCCCGCCGACCGCCGCGCCGTGCGCGTCGCCCTGACCGACGACGGCGGCAAGCTTGTCGACAAGGTCGTCACAGCACACACCGAGAACGAAACCCGCATGCTGTCGGTACTTTCCGCACACGACCGCCGCGAACTCGACCGCATCGCCCGCGCACTGCTCGGCAGTCTGGAGCCGGGGGAGTAGTCGCTCGAGCCTCGACCGCTATGCCACCGCCGTTCGCTGGATCATCGGCTGTGCCACCGCAGGGCCGGGTGGTCGGGACGGGCTGTACTCCGGCCACAGGCGCGGTGGTGACCGGATGCCCACGACTACACTAAAGCCAACTGCGAGTCAAAGGTGTCCCGCGGCAATGGATTTCGTCTACTGTCCGCCTTCGAGTCGTTAGTCTTTGGGTGAGCGGCCGATCCGCCTGCGCGGTCGGCTGGAGCGAACACACACCGGAAGGTGGGACGCGGTGGTGCCGGAAATGGATCGCGCGGAGTTCTTGTCTTGGCTGGCCCGAGGTGCGGTAGGGGCGGTGGCGGGTGGACTGCTGGCCCAGTCCGCGGCGAGCGCGGACCCCGGTGCATCGGCCCCGATCACGGTGCTTTCCGGCGCGACGGTGATCGATGGCACCGGGTCGCCGCCGATGCCGGACACGACGATCGTGCTCGCCGCGGATCGGATCCTCGCCGTGGGCCGGTATCCGGACCTGCCGGGGCTGCCCGCCGTGCGAACCCTGAATCTGGCCGGCAAATTCGTCATCCCCGGCCTGTGGGACATGCACACCCATATGGCGCAGGCGGAGCACACCTTTCCGCCACTGCACGTCGTGCACGGTGTCACCGGTATCCGGGAGATGTGGGGCTTTCCCGAGATCCACGACCTGCGGCGGCGCATCGAACAGGGCACGGTGCTCGGCCCGCGAATCGTGCTGGCGAGCAGCATCATCGACGGACCGCCCGGCATCTGGCCCGGTTCGACGGTGGTGTCGACCGAGGACGAAGCGCGGGCGGCCGTCCGGCGGAGCAAGCACGAGGGCGCCGACTTCGTGAAGGTCTACTCGCTGCTGACCCGTGAGACATTCACAGCCATCGCGGACGAGTCACGCAGGGCCGGCTTGCCTTTCGCCGGTCACGTGCCGCACCGCATCCCGGTGGCCGAGGCCGTCGAGCTCGGGCAGCACACCATCGAGCACCTGTACGGCATGCTGTTGTCCACCTCTTCGCGGACACCCGAGTTCTACGCGGAGATCAATGCCGGACCGGTGGATCCGAATGCGCAGCGAGCGGATCGGGCCCGGATGGAACGCGCGGCGGCGGACTCGCACAGTCCCGAAGTCGCCGCGGCGTTGTTCGATCTGATGATCCGGCGCGGTGTCTGGCAATCGCCGACCTTGGTTGTCCTGGAACGGTTGGCGACCGGTGTGGCGCCCGGGCGTCCGGACGACGAGCGGTTGCGCTACCTGCCGGACTTCCTGCGCCAGTTCTGGCAGCAACGGACCGGCCCCGAGCCCGACGCCGCAGAGGTCACCATGCTGCGACGCAACTTCGACTCGCGGCTCGAACTGCTCGGGGCGATGAACGCCGCGGGCGTCGGCATCGTCGCGGGCACCGACGCGGGCAATCCTTTTGTGTTTCCCGGGTTTTCGCTGCACGAGGAGCTGGAATTCTTGGTGCGGGCGGGGCTTTCGCCCATGCAGGCGCTGCAGTCCGCCACCCGCAACGCCGCACGATGTGCCGGGCTGGACGCGGTCAGTGGCACCGTCGAAGTGGGCAAGCACGCGGATCTTGTTGTCCTGGACAGTGATCCGCTCGCCGATATCGGCAATACCCGGCGGATCCACGCGGTGGTCTGCCGGGGCCGATATCTGGATCCCGCAGATCGGGAACGCATTCTGCGGGAGGTCGAGGCGGCTGCGCAGATCGAGTATCCGGCGCTGCCGACCGGTGGTCTGGGATTCGGCTCGTGTTGCGGCTAGGCCCTGCGTCGAAGCCTCATCCAGCCCCCTGATGTCCGGACTCCGACGCAGCGGCATCGGCGTGGTTGCGCATGCGCCGCCGTCCGCAGACGGCGCTCAGTCCCGCCGACGCACCGAAGCTTCGACGAGATCCAGTACCGCGGTGAGGTTTTCGTTGGTGTGCCCGGATGCGATGCGGGCGATGAGGCCGTCCAGGACCAGGTCGAGGTAACCGAGCAGCACGTCGGTGGGGACGTCGTCGCGTAGGGCGCCCGCTGCTTTGCGGCGTTCCAGCCGGGCCAGCGTCGCGGCGGTGAGTTCGGCGGAGCGCTGCGTCCAGCCTGCGCGGAATTCGGGATCGGTGCGAAGGCGGCGCGCGATCTCCAAGCGGGTGCCGAGCCAATTGAATTGCTCTGGGTGGGCGAGCATGTCACGCATGACGCCGACGATGCCCTGGTTGGCCGCCACGTCGGCCATCCGCTCTGCGTCTTCCTGCGCCAGCGCGAGGAACAGTGCGTCCTTGTCCCGGAAGTGGTGGAAGATCGCGCCGCGGGACAGGCCGATCTCTTCCTCGAGGCGGCGCACCGTGGCGCCCTCGTACCCGTATTCGGCAAAGCATCGCCGCGCCCCGTCGAGAATCTGGCTGCGCCGGGCGGCGAGGTGATCATCACTGACTTTGGGCATAGCGGACGTGCTCCTCCAAGAGGTGTGAGAAGTCCGCGCACCGCGAAAACGCGGTGCGCGGACTCTCGACTAACGGCGAGTGCGTGATCAGCCGCGAATCATGTTGCGCAGCACGTACTGCAGGATGCCGCCGTTGCGGTAGTAATCGGCCTCACCGGGGGTGTCGATCCGCACCACCGCGTCGAAGGTGATCTTCTCACCGTTCTCCTTGGTGGCGGTGACCTTCAGGGTCTTCGGAGTCGCACCCTCGTTCAGCTTGGTGATGCCCTCGATGTCGAAGGTCTCGGTGCCGTCCAGGTTCAGCGACGCGGCCGACTCGCCGGCCGGGAACTGCAGCGGGATGACGCCCATGCCGATGAGGTTCGAGCGGTGGATGCGCTCGAAGGACTCGGTGATGACGGCCTTCACGCCGAGCAGCGAGGTGCCCTTGGCCGCCCAGTCGCGCGAGGAACCCGAGCCGTACTCCTTGCCGCCCAGCACGACCAGCGGGATGCCCGCGGCCTGATAGTTCTGCGAGGCGTCGTAGATGAAGGCCTGCGGGCCGCCGTCCTGGGTGAAGTCGCGGGTGTAACCGCCCGAGACGTCGTCGAGGAGCTGGTTGCGCAGCCGGATGTTGGCGAAGGTGCCGCGGATCATCACCTCGTGGTTACCGCGACGCGAGCCGTAGGAGTTGTAGTCCTTGCGCTCGACGCCGTTGGACTCCAGGTACTGCGCGGCCGGGGTGCCCGGCTTGATGTTGCCCGCGGGGGAGATGTGGTCGGTGGTGACCGAATCGCCCAGATAGGCAAGCACTCGCGCGCCCTTGATGTCGGTGACCGGCTCCGGGTTCTGCGGCATGCCGTCGAAGTACGGGGGCTTGCGCACGTAGGTGGACTGCGGATCCCAGTCGAAGGTCTTGCCCTCGGGGGTCTCCAGCCCGCGCCAGCGCTCGTCGCCCTTGAACACGTCGGCGTAGGACTTGATGAACATGTCCTGGCTGATCGCGGAGCCGATGGTCTCCTCGATCTCCTTCGGCGACGGCCAGATGTCCTTCAGGAAGACGTCGTTGCCGTCGGAGTCCTGGCCCAGCGGGTCGGTCTCGAAGTCGAAGTCCATCGTTCCGGCGAGCGCGTAGGCGATGACCAGCGGCGGGGAGGCCAGGTAGTTCATCTTCACGTCGGGGGAGATGCGGCCTTCGAAGTTTCGGTTGCCCGAGAGCACCGCGGTGACCGAGAGGTCGTGGTCGTTGATCGCCTTCGACACGGCTTCCGGCAGCGGGCCGGTGTTGCCGATGCAGGTGGCGCAGCCGTAGCCGACCAGGAAGAAGCCGAGCTTCTCCAGGTAGGGCCACAGGCCTGCCTTGTTGTAGTAGTCGTTGACGACCTGCGAACCCGGCGCCATGGAGGTCTTGACCCACGGCTTGGAGGTCAGGCCCTTCTCGACGGCGTTGCGCGCGAGCAGCGCGGCGCCGAGCATGACCGACGGGTTGGAGGTGTTGGTGCAGGAGGTGATCGAGGCGACCACCACGGCGCCGTGGTCGAGCACGAAGTCGCCGTACTCCTCCGAGGACACCTTGACCGGCTTGCTCGGCCGGCCGACGGCGCCGTTCGCGGCGGACGGGACCAGCACCGCGTCGTCGTCGGCGAAGGACAGCACGGCCGGATCGCTGGCCGGGAAGGACTCCTCGATGGCCTCGTCCAGGTGCGTGTGCGGGGTGGCGGCGGCGGGGCTGCCCTCCGCGTCGCTGGTGTAGTTGTGGATGTCCTTGCGGAACGCGGTCTTGGACTCCGACAACAGGATTCGGTCCTGCGGACGCTTCGGGCCCGCGATGGAGGGCACCACGTCGCCGAGGTCGAGCTCCATGTACTCCGAGTACACCGGCTCGTGCTCGGCGTCGTGCCACATGCCCTGTTCCTTGGCGTACGCCTCGACCAGTGCGAGCTGGTCGTCGGTGCGGCCGGTCAGGCGCAGGTAGTCGATGGTCACCTCGTCGATCGGGAAGATCGCTGCGGTGGAACCGAATTCGGGGCTCATGTTGCCCAGGGTGGCGCGGTTCGCCAGCGGCACCTCGGCGACGCCCTTGCCGTAGAACTCGACGAACTTGCCGACCACGCCGTGCTTGCGCAGCATGTCGGTGACGGTGAGCACCACGTCGGTGGCGGTGACGCCGGGCTTGATCTCACCGGTCAGCTTGAAGCCGACGACGCGCGGGATCAGCATGGAGACGGGCTGGCCGAGCATGGCCGCCTCGGCCTCGATACCGCCGACGCCCCAACCCAATACGCCGAGGCCGTTGACCATCGTGGTGTGCGAGTCGGTGCCGACGCAGGTGTCCGGGTAGGCCTGGCCGTTGCGGACCATCACGGTGCGGGCCAGGTGCTCGATGTTGACCTGGTGCACGATGCCGGTGCCCGGGGGGACGACCTTGAAGTCGTCGAACGCGCCCTGGCCCCAGCGCAGGAACTGGTAACGCTCACGGTTGCGGGAGTATTCGATGTCGACGTTGCGCTCGAGCGCGTCGGCGCGGCCGAACACGTCGATGATCACCGAGTGGTCGATGACCATCTCGGCGGGCGCGAGCGGGTTGACCTTGTTCGGGTCGCCGCCGAGGGTGGCCACGGCCTCGCGCATGGTGGCGAGGTCGACGATGCAGGGCACGCCGGTGAAGTCCTGCATGATCACCCGGGCCGGGGTGAACTGGATCTCGATGCTCGGCTCGGCCGACGGGTCCCAGTCCGCGATGGCGCGAATGTGATCGGCGGTGATGTTCGCGCCGTCCTCGGTGCGGAGCAGGTTCTCCGCGAGGACCTTGAGTGCGTAGGGGAGTTTCTCGGTGCCGGGCACGGCGGAGAGGCGGAAGATCTCGTAGGAGTTGCTTCCGACCTCGAGGGTGCCCTTGGCGCCGAAAGTATCGATACTTGTCGTCACGTCAGCTCCACTCGTCTGTGAGGGTTGGTCGTCGGCGGGGCTGTGCCGGCGACCGAGTCTTTGCAGGTGCTCCAGCGCCGGAGGGCGCCGGTTCCTCGCGCTACGACCTTAACAGTACGCTTGTCCTGTGAGGCGCACGGGGGCGGCTGGGGTACCGGACACGACCGCCCACAGCGATCCACGCCGGGGCGCGTCGCGTGCCGTGTGCGCGTGCTCCGACTCTCCGTCGCGTACTGTGCTTTCGGAGCCAGCCGGGTGGCGTTGAGCTCACCTTGCAGTGTTGGATGCACGTCGCTTCGGATGCCGATGCGGCTCGACAGACCGGATGGAAGATGACCGTCTCGCACACCTCGGTTTTCACACCCATGGCCGCCGGCCTGCCGCCGAACATCACCGAGGACACCGTCACCACCATCAATGCCGACCTGGCCGACAATCACGTCGCCACGGTAGACGGCAAGGATCAGACGGAGTTGGCCGCGGTCGCCGCCGACGCGCGGGCGGACGGCATCGCGCTGAGCATCGTGGTCGTTCCCGGTAATCCAGGCCACGATTCGAGCCTACGGGACCTGGCCACCGAGGTCGGCAAGACCCAGCACGGCACCGTGGTGGTGCTGAGCGACGACTGGGTCGGCACCTACAGCGACACCATCTCCCGGGTCCGCCTGGAGTGGGCCGAGGACACCGCGAAGTTCAAGGGCGGCGCGCACTCCGCCGAAGCCGCACGGCTTTTCGTGGACAAGCTGGAGCAGCCGGAGAGCGTGTCCTATACCGCGATCACCGGTGTGTTGCTCGTTGGCACCGCTGCCGTCGTGGCCGGGCTCTACTTCGTGAAGTCGCGTCGGCGCGGCGAACCCGCCACGCCGGTGGACGTTTCCGGCGCCGACCCGCGCTAGGGACCTCTCCCGCATAGCTGGTTTCGAACCAGCTACTTTCCCTGACGACCGGTATGTTCTACCGGCTGGAAACCTTTGCCATATCCGGCTAATTCCAGGCAAAGGAAAAATTACCCGCCTGACATTCTGTGGCTGGAGTTCCCTTGGTGACGGAAGTGTCGTATGGTCGTGTAGTTGCTGATGGGGAAGAAGGGTTGTCAGGGGTTATCTGCCGACCATCGCCCGTGTTAGAGCGCTTGCGAGTCTGCGGGCACGGGGCCGCTGGTCCGGTCGATGCTCACGAGCGTTGCCGGAGTCGGGTCCTTGGGAGGTGCGATGCGCAATCACCGCGAGGTGGCCTATCGGCGTCCACTGGCGATCGCTCTGGGGTTGCTGATGACTACCGCCCTGCTCCTGGCCGGTCCCGCGGTCGCGGTGCCGCCCGCCCCGCCGAACCCGAGTGACGGCGAGATCGCCGACGCCGGAGCACAAGTCGACGCGGGCGTGACCGAGGTCGGTGCGCTGATCAATCAGGTCGCGGTGGTCGACCAGCAGCTGCAGCAGCTCGACGGTGAGGTCGCCCGCAAGCGCGAAGAGGTGAACAAGGCCCTCGTCGACTTGCAGAACGCGCGGGACGCCGCCGACGCGGCCGCCGCCTTCGTCGTGCAGACCGAGCGCGAATTGGCCGATGCCGGAACACGAGTCGGCGCGGCCCGGCGCAACTTCGACCAGTTCGCGGCCCAGGCCTACACCCGCCCGGCCGCCGAATCGATGGTCGTCTACCTAGCCGCGGCCACCCCGGCCGCCGCCCTCGACCAGGCCCAATTGCTAGCCCTGGTCTCGAAAAACCAGCAGCAGGTGCTCGACGGCCTACGCCGCGCCCAGGTCGACCAGGGCAACAAGAATTCCAGTGCGCGCCAAGCGAAGTCGGCGGCCGACGCGGCCGCAGCCGCCGCCGAGCAGGCCAAGATCGACGCCGAGCACGCCGTCGCCGCCGCTAAAGCCGCGCTGGACCAGCAGACCGTGCAGCGCGACAACCTATTACGCCAGCGTCAGGATGCGCAGGGCCGCTTGGAC
>NZ_BJXA01000021.1 GCF_007990755.1 Nocardia ninae NBRC 108245
GACGGCGGCGGCCAGGGTTGACGCGCCTGCCCCGCCTGCGGCACCTGCCACGGCGACGACAACCCCGTCTCCGGTGCGGTGTTCGCCGTACTCAGCAAACATCTCGATAAGTCCTTCGGCGGCACCGGGCAGCGCGATGACCCGCTCGGCGCCGACGGCCGCGGCGGCTTGCCAATCGGGCAGTCCCGGTTCGCCGTCGGTGGCCAGGACGACGCCGACCCGGCGCAGATATCCGGCCTCGGCGGCCGCCCGCGCGGCGGTTGTGTCCAGGATCACCAGTGGCGCACCGGTCCACGCGTGCCGCCCGACGGGTAGCAGGCGTTCGTCGAGTCCGCGTTCGGCCGCGGCGGCGACGCGCCGCACTTCGTCGCGGAGCCGGGGGTCGTGCAGGAGCACGAGGGCCGGTGGCGGGCTGCTGTTGTCCGGCGCCACTTCAAGATTCATGCGGCTGAGCGTGGCCGAAATCGGCGGACGGCAGAAGAGGAGATGTGCCGATTGTGGATAACTCGGGGGTGTGTAGAACTTTCGAGTTCCGCGACGAGGGGATTCGGCGCCTGCGAAGGGGGAGGTGAACCGTCCCCGGAATAGAGGACGGCCCCAGCCGGGGGGGGAGGAGGCTGGGGCCGTCGGGTTCAGCCCCGGGGGGTCGGGCTGAACGCGCCTGGACCATGTCCAGGTGCCAGCAATACTACACCCAAGCCCCGCCCACAACGCAAGTCTGTTGCGGCAGAACTTTCCGGCGATTACGGGCTCCGCAGGGGTGCGGCAAACTCCCCGCTCGCGGCCACGGATACCGCCGTGTGGGGCGCCGCAGCCCCCGTCGCACCGCCCGCGCTCGATCCCCAGTCGGATCCCCAGTTCCGCGCCGCGCGGTAGCCGCTGCGGGCCCGCGCGTGCCGGGAGGGTGGGGGCGGTACGCCTATGCTGGTCGGGTGGACTCACCCACCGCGGACGGACGCGTCGCCGCCTTCTTCGATCTGGACAAGACCGTGATCGCCAAGTCGAGCACGTTCGTCTTCAGCAAGCCCTTTTACGCGCAAGGCCTGTTGAATCGCCGCGATGTGCTCGAAAGCAGCTACGCGCACTTCCTGTTCATGCTGTCCGGCGCCGACCATGACCAAATGGAGCGGATGCGCGCCCATCTCACGAACATGTGTGCCGGGTGGGACGTCGAGCAGGTGAAAACCATTGTGGCCGAGACGCTTCACGAGCTGGTGGATCCGCTGATCTACGCCGAGGCGGCCGATCTCATTGCCGACCACAAGATCCGGGGCCACGATGTGGTGATCGTGTCGGCCTCGGGCGAGGAGATCGTCGGCCCGATCGCAGAAGTGCTCGGCGCCTCGCACACCGCGGCGACGCGGATGGTCGTCGCGGACGGCAAGTACACCGGCGAGGTCGAGTTCTACTGCTACGGCGCGGGCAAGGTCGCCGCGATCGAAAAGCTCGCCGCCAGTGAGGGTTACGATCTCTCGCGCTGTTACGCGTACTCCGATTCGGTCACCGATCTGCCGCTGCTGCACGCGGTGGGCCATCCGACGGCGGTCAACCCCGATCGCGGCCTGCGCCGCGAGGCACTCGCCGAGGGCTGGCCGATCTTGGCCTTCTCGAACCCGGTGTCGCTGTGGGCCCGGTTCCAGGCGCCGTCGTCCACCACCCTTGCCGCGACCGCGGTGGTCGGCCTGAGCGCCTTGCTCGCCGGCGCGATCAGCTATCGATTGCTGCGCCGGCGCAGCTGAGCTTTAGCCACCACCGACACAGGCGCGACCGCCGCTGCTCGAGCGGAAGCCTGGTACTTGCCGGAGAGGTTTGCTGAGCGCACGCGCAAGAAGTTGCGACGAGGCATTGAACCACGAAACGCCGATCGACACGCCGCAAATCGAATGTCTGAGCAGCTCTTGATGTGAAGGCTGTCACAGAGTAGAAAGGTAACTACGGAAGGTCGGAAGGCCAAGGCAGGACCGGAAGAGAAGGTTCCGTCTCCCGTCCACCCTTCCCAGCACGGACACCAGGCACCCACGCGGAGCGCGCCGCGACAAGGGCAGAAGCGTTGTGGGCCTGCGAAATCCGGGTCTTCGTCGGCGATGGCCTCGCACAGGTTGCGGGGATGAACCGCCGGAGGTCGGACTCTCGCCGAGGCCGTAGAACACAACCCACCCAGCACGCTTGGTAACCGGGTAGTCCGTGCTACGCGGGCGGTGAAGTCGGCAACGACACGCCGCCCGCTTTGACGTGTAGCGGCCTACCCCGACGCCGAATCGGCGATCGACGTGGCCTCCCGCGCACCGTCCTCCAACGCGCCGCAGCACAGCAGCACCCAGCTGCCGACAGCGTCCCCCGCACCGGATCCGAACGCCGCCGCGGCGTCGAGATACGACTGCCTGCGTCGCAGCCAGAAAACCTCGGGCACTCCCAAACTGTGCGGGTCCAGCCCGCTCGACACCGCGACCAATCGCGAGGCCGCGCGTGCGACCACCCCGTCCGCGGTCCCGAACGGACGCAATGCGAGCAGCTCGCCGTGCACCACGGCGGCGATCACCGGAGCCGGCGCACGCGACCCGAGCACCGTCTGCACCAGCAGATCGAGCCGCTCCGCCACCCCGGCATCGGACCGTGGCCTGCCGAGCGCCGCCTCGTCGGTCACCAGGTCGGCCGCGGCGAGCAGATGCAAACGGGCCAGCGCCTGCAACGGCGCGCGCTGCCAGGTGCCCACCAGATTGCGCAGCGCGTCACCGTCCAAGGCCTGGCCAACGCGCAGCGACCCGGCCAGAATCGGGTCGCCGACCTGACCGTCGGCGGGCAATTCGGTGCTACCGCCGTCGATGGCGGCCGACGAACGGGCGGCCCGCACCGCGGCTTCAGCGGCAGTGGTCGGCCAGCCGCGCCGATTCGCCTTGTGCCGATGCACCTCGGCGAGCGCATCGCGGGCGCGGTCGGCCGCGGCACGGACACCGGGGAGATCGACGAGAGGCTGTAGCGGATCGGTCACGGTTTACGAGGCTACTTGCGCCCGCCGTGCCGCCGGACCCAAGCCCACCCCGCTGCGGCCGGACCTAACCCGGCCCCAGGCTCGTGCCCGCCTCGGCCGGCCGCGCGGTGCAGCGCGGTCCGGGGCAGCGCGATGCCATGCCGTGCACTGCTGTCCGTGCCGCGGTGCTGTGCGATGCAGTTCAGTTCCGGGCATCCCTGACACCGGACAACGCCCCAGAACTGCACGATCAGGTCGGTGCACAGCCGCCGCTGACTGGCCCATACTCGGCGCTGCACACCAAGCGGCCACCCCAACCCAACGGGCCGGGGTGGCCGCCGAACTTCGAGTGTGCCGCCGATCCCGACGAGCCGATTACTCAGCTCACCAACAGATCTCGGCCCGGAATGGCGTCGAGCAGCCGCCGGGTGTACTCCTCCCGAGGATTGTCGAAGACCTCCTGGGTGGACGCCGCCTCGACCACCTTGCCGGTCTGCATGACCAGCACGTCATCCGCGATCTGCCGGACCACAGCCAGGTCGTGGGTGATGAACACATACGACAGCCCGAGTTCGGCCTGCAGATCGTTCAACAACCGCAGAATCTGCGCCTGCACCAGCACGTCGAGCGCGGACACCGCCTCGTCACAGACCACGACCTCGGGCGAGAGCGCGAGGGCACGCGCCACGGCGACGCGCTGACGCTGACCACCCGACAACTCGTTCGGGTACCGCCGCATCACGGTGGACGGCAGCGACACCTTGTCGAGCAGTTCGCGCACCGTGGCCTCGCGCTCCTTCGCGGTGCCGATGTCGTGCGTGCGCAACGGCTCCTCGATGGTGCGGTAGATCGAGTACATCGGGTCCAGCGAACCGTACGGGTCCTGGAAGATCGGCTGCACCCGGCGCCGGAACGCGAAGGCGGCCTTGCGATCCAGCTTCGCCACCTCTTGCCCGTCGAAGGTGACCTTGCCCGAGGTCGGTTCGAGCAGACCGAGGATCATCTGCGCGACCGTCGATTTTCCCGAGCCGGATTCGCCGACGATGGCCGTGGTGGTACCGCGCCGAAGCCGGAACGAAACATCCTGCACCGCAAGGAAGTCGGTCGACTTCCACGGGACGCTGCCGCGGATCTTGAACGCCTTGGTGAGGTTCTCGACCACCACCACGTCGTCGGGCACCACGGACAGCTCGGTGTCGGCCGCCGCGATCTGCTCGGCCACCTGCACCGCCTGCTCGCGGATCTCGATGCGCTGCTTCACCGAGGACAACCGCTGCGACGCGAGCGAGGGCGCCGAGTTCACCAGCCGCTTGGTGTACAGGTGCTGCGGTTCGCGCAGAATCTGCAGGGCCGGACCGGATTCCACGACGCGGCCGCGATACATCACCACCAGATGCTCCGCGCGCTCGGCGGCGAGGCCGAGGTCGTGGGTGATCAGCAGTACCGCGGTACCGAGCTCGTTGGTGAGGCCTTCGAGGTGATCGAGGATCTGCCGCTGCACGGTGACGTCGAGCGCCGAGGTCGGCTCGTCCGCGATCAACAGCTTGGGCCGGCACGCCAGACCGATGGCGATGAGCGCACGCTGACGCATACCGCCGGAGAACTCGTGCGGGTACTGGTTCACCCGGCGTTCGCCGTCGGACATGCCCGCTTCGTGCAGCAGTTCGATGGCTCGCTGTTTGGCCGCCTTACCCTTGGCGATGCCGTTGGCCTCCAACGTCTCCCGGATCTGGAAGCCGATCTTCCACACCGGGTTCAGGTTCGACATCGGGTCCTGTGGGACCAGCCCGATCCCGCTGCCACGAACCGCGATGACGTCCTTCTTCGACGCCTTCGCGAGATCCTTGCCGTCGAACAGGATCGAGCCGGAGGTCACCTGCCCGGTGCCGGGCAGCAGATCGATGATCGCGTGCGCGGTGGTGGACTTGCCCGAGCCGGATTCGCCGACGATCGCGACGGTCTGGCCCGGGTACACCGACAGGTTCACATCGCGGACGGCGGGTATTTTCTTGCCGTCGGAGGTGAAACAGACGTTCAGGTCCTTGATTTCGAGCAGGGGCGACTGTGCGCTGCGGAATTCACTCATCGCTTCCTAGCCTTCGGGTCGAGGGCCTCGCGCAGCGCGTCGCCCAGCAAGATGAAGCTCAGCACCGTGAGCGCGAGTGCCGTGGCCGGATAGAACAGGATCGCGGAGGTGCGAATCTCCTTCTGCCCCGACGAGATATCGGCGCCCCACGACACGATCGTGCGCGGCAGGCCGACACCGAGGTAGGACAACGTCGCCTCGGTGACGATGAAGACGCCGAGCCAGATCGTGGTGACGACGATCAGCGGGCCCGCCGCGTTCGGCACCACATGGCGCAGCAGCGTGCGTATTCGAGAGACGCCCAAAGCCTTTGCCGCCGTGACGTAATCGCTGTTCTTCGCCTGGATCACCGCACTGCGTGCGATCCGGGCCGCCTGTGGCCAGGTGAACGAGGCGAGGACCAGGACCACGGTCCAGATGGTCCGCGCATCGAGCAACTGCATGATCACGATCGCGGCCAGCATCAGCGGGATCGCGAAGAAGACTTCCGCGATACGCGACACGATCGAGTCGAGTAGCCCGCCGTAGAACCCGGACAGTGCGCCGAGGACGCCGCCGATCAGCACGAACAAGACGGTCGAGCCGACGCCCGCCATCACCGACGCCCGCGCGCCGTACACGGTTCGGGCGTAGATGTCACAGCCCTGTTTGTCGAAGCCGAACGGATGACCGGGACCGCGCGGATCCATGCTGAAGTCGCCGTTGCAGTAGCGCGGATCCTGGCTGGTGAACAGGCCGGGCCAGAGGACGACGATGAGCACGAACACGATCATCAGCATGGCGACGATGAAGATCGGGTTGCGCCGCAGCTGTCGCCAGGCGTCCTGCCAGATGCTGGTCGGCGAGCCTGCGTCGACGACCATGTCGGTGGCGAGCACCTCGACCTCGTCGGGCGGTGCGACGAAGTAGACCTGCCTGCCGCGGGCCGCGCTCTCCGCGAGATCGATTCCTTTTCCTTTGTCGAGGTCAGGCATAGCGAATCCTCGGATCGAGTGCGGCGTAGAGCAGGTCGACGACCAGGTTGGAGATCAGGAAGATGATGATCAGCACCGTCACGAACGACACGACGGTGGGCGGCTCACCACGGGTGATCGCCTGGAACAACGTGCCGCCGACGCCGGGAATGTTGAAGATGCCCTCGGTGACGATGGCGCCGCCCATCAGCGAGCCGAGTTCGGCGCCGAGGAAGGTGATCACCGGGATCATCGAGTTACGCAGGATGTGCACCGTCACCACCCGGGGCCTGCTCAGCCCCTTGGCGGTCGCGGTGCGGACGAAGTCGGCGGACATGTTCTCCGCCACCGAGTTCCGGGTCAGCCGCAGCACATAGGCGAACGACAACGACCCGAGCACGAAAGCGGGGACCAGCAATTCGGCGAAACTCGCCTTGCCGGTGACGGTCACCGGTGCGATCCCCCATTTCACCCCGAGCAGGAACTGCGCGAGGAAGCCGATGACGAAGATCGGGACCGCGATCACGACCAGGCTGACGACCAGCATGGTCGAGTCGAACAACTTGCCCTTGCGGAGCCCGGCCACCAGGCCGAAGATGACGCCGAACACGGCCTCGATGCACACCGCCATGGCGGCGAGTTTGATGGTGATCGGGAAGGCCCGCGCCAGCTCGTCGCGCACCGGCCTGCCGGAGAAGGCGGTGCCGAAGTCGAACGTGACAATGCCCTTCAGATACAGCAGATACTGCATGATGAAGGGCTGGTCGAGGTGGTACCGCGCGCGGAGCTGGGCTTCCACCGCGGGGGTCATCGGTTTGTCGCCGGCGAGGGCCTGAATCGGATCGCCGGGAATGAGGAATACCAGGGCATAGATGAGCAGCGTCGCCCCGAGGAACACGGGGATCATCTGAAGCAGACGCCGCACGACATACCAGGCCATTTCGTCTCCTGGGTCAGTGGTGAGCCGCGCCGTCGGGTTCGACGGCGCGGCTCATCAGCGGCTACTTCTCGATGTTTTCGAAGTCGAACAGACCGTTCCAGGCGAGCTCGGCCTTCTTCACCTTGTCCGAGCGACCGGCATTGGCGATGTAGTCGAGCACCGGGATGTCGGCCATGTCCCTGAGCATCAGGGTCTGCGCCTGCGCGACGATCTTGTAGGACTCTTCCTGCGTCGGCGCGGCGAGCGCGGCGTCGAGCAGCTTGTCGAACTCCAGGTTCTTCCAGTCGACGTTGTTGGTCTCGGAGTAGCTGTAGTACTGCGAGGTCAGGAACTGCAGCATGGTCGGGTAGTCACCCTGCCAGCCGTAGCGGAACGCCTTGCCGATGCTCTTGGCGTTCACCTCGTCGCGGATGTTCTTGAAGGTCGGGTACGGCGCGCCGACGGCCTCGATGCCGAGGGTGTTCTTGATGCTGTTGGCCACGGCTTCGATCCACGCCTGGTGGCCGCCGTCGGAGTTGTAGGCGATCTCGTAGCGACCCGACCACGGGGAGATGGCGTTGGCCTGGGCCCACACCTTCTTGGCCTCTTCGGGGTTGAAGTTCAGCGCCTCGGAGCCGGGCAGGTTCGGGTTGAAGCCGGGCAGCGAGGCCGAGGTGAAGTCGCGCGCGGGCAGCCGGGAGCCGTGGAAGATGTTCTGGCAGATCTGCTCGCGGTTGATCGCCATCGACAGGGCCTTGCGGCGCAGGACGCCTTCCTCGCCACTGAAGTGCGGGACGTTGGCCTGGATGCCGATGTGCTGGTTCTGCGCGGTGGGCTTGGTGATCGCCCGATCGCCGAGGTCCTGCTTGTAGGACGCGAGCGCGCTGTCGGGAATCGTGTCGAGCGTGTCGAGGTTGCCTGCGAGCAGATCGGCATAGGCCGTGTCGAAGGACTGGTACATCACGAACCGCAAGCCCTTGTTCTTCGGCGCGCGGCCGCCCTTGTAGTCCGGGTTGGGCACCAGGTCGATCTGGACGTTGTGCTGCCACGCACCGTTACTGGCGAACTTGTACGGGCCGTTGCCGATCGGGTTCTCGCCGAAGGCCTTGATGTCCTTGAACGCGGCTTCGGGCAGCGGGTAGAACGGCGCGTAGCCGAGTTCGGTCTCGAAATCGATGGAGGGCGACTTGAGCTCAACAGTGAAGGTGCGGTCGTCGACCACCTTCAAGCCCCGGAGCGTCTGGGCCGTCGGCTTCTCCGCGGACACCTCCTCGAACCCGACGATCGGGGTGAACACGTAGCTCTGCAACTGGGCGTTGGTGCCGAGCGCGCCGTAGTTCCACGCGTCGACGAACGACTTCGCCTTGACCGGGGTGCCGTCACTGAACTTCCAGTCCGGCTTGAGGGTGATCTTGTAGTTCTTCCGGTCGGACGACTCGATCGACTCAGCCATCTCGTTGTGCGCCACACCGTTGGCGTCGTAGTACTTCAGGCCGGCGAACAGCCGGTCGACTACGCGGCCGCCCATGTTCTCGTTGGTGTTGGTGGGCACCAACGGGTTCTGCGGCTCACCACCACCGGTGGTGACGATGCCCTCGTCGGCACTGCTGTCCGACGAACACCCGGCCAGGCCGAGGCTGGTAGCCAGCAGCGCGGCCGCGGTCAGCGCCATTGCTCTGTTGAATCTCAACGCGTTCTCCCGTTTTCGAGAAGGGCGGAATCCGTGGCATGCGCATGAGGTCACCAGGCGCATGCCAGCACAATCCGCCTTGGGTGTCTCGGAGGGTAGCCACCGAAACGGACTCTGTCATCGGATTGACCAAGGTTCATTCCACTTGTTCCCAATCCGGCAACACGGTCGAAACACCAAAAACATCGCGCGAAAACGACCTATCCACCGGAACATTGCCTCCGCAGAGGTCGCCCGGCGTCTCCCGGGTCGGGCCCCTCCGTTGCGGATTGCGCGACGGCGTGACGGGACCGAAACCCGGTGGACACACCGGCCGCGGCGTAGGTCACAGTTGATTACTGTCGAACGTGCTGCGTTTGAATTGTGCGCTCAGGCTACGTGGAAAGAAGAACCGAGATGACCGAAACCGCCGACCACAAGGACTCGTACTCGCCGAGCGCGGAGTTCGCGGCCGCGGCGAACGCCGGTGCCGAGCTCTACGCGCAGGCGTCGGCCGATCGCGACGCGTTCTGGGCCGAGCAGGCGAGTCGGTTGCACTGGCATCAGCCGTGGGGTCAGGTGCTGGACTGGAGCGACGCGCCGGTGGCGAAATGGTTCGCCGACGGCAAGCTCAACGTCGCCTACAACTGCGTGGACCGGCACGTGCTGGACGGCCACGGTGACCAGGTCGCCATCCACTGGGAGGGCGAACCGGGCGACTCGCGCGCCGTCACCTACCGCGAGCTGCTCGCCGAAGTCAGCCGTGCCGCAAACTACTTCACCGAACTCGGCCTCGAAGCCGGCGACCGCGTCGCCATCTACATGCCGATGGTGCCCGAGGCGATCGTCGCGATGCTGGCCTGCGCGCGCCTCGGCCTCACCCACTCGGTGGTGTTCGCCGGCTTCTCCCCCACCGCGCTGCGCCAGCGGGTCGACGACGCGAGCGCCCGCCTGATCATCACCACCGACGGGCAGTGGCGCCGCGGCAAGGCGGCCCCGCTCAAAGAGGCAGTGGACGAGGCCTTGTTCGCGAACGGCGATGTGCCGCACAGCGTTGAGCATGTCTTGGTGGTCCGGCGCACCGAGATCGAAGTGCCGTGGACCGAGGGCCGCGACCTGTGGTGGCACGAGACCGTCGCCCAAGCTTCACCGGAACACGAGGCGCAGCCGTTCGATGCCGAGCACCCGCTGTTCATCCTCTATACATCCGGCACCACCGGAAAGCCGAAGGGGATCCTGCACACCTCCGGCGGCTATCTGACCCAGGCGTCCTACACCCACCACAACGTCTTCGATCACAAAGCGGGACAAGACGTCTACTGGTGCACCGCCGACATCGGCTGGGTCACCGGACACAGCTACATCGTCTACGGACCACTGTCCAACCGCGCCACCCAGGTGGTCTACGAGGGCACCCCGAACTTCCCGGACGAGCACCGGCACTGGCAGATCGTCGAAAAGTACGGCGTCAGCATCTATTACACGGCGCCAACGCTGGTGCGCACGTTCATGAAGTGGGGCCGCGAGATCCCCGCCGCGCACGATCTGTCCAGCATCCGGCTGCTCGGCTCGGTCGGCGAGCCGATCAACCCGGAGGCCTGGCGCTGGTACCGCGACGTGATCGGCGCGGGCACGGCGCCCGTGGTGGACACCTGGTGGCAGACCGAGACCGGCGCGATCATGATCTCGCCGCTGCCCGGTGTCACCGCGACCAAGCCCGGTGCGGCGATGGCGCCGCTGCCCGGCATCTCGGCGCTCGTGGTGGACGAGGAGGGCAAGCCGGTGCAGCGCGGCGAGACCGAGGCCAACGGCTACCTCGTGCTCGATCAGCCGTGGCCGTCGATGTTGCGCGGCATCTGGGGTGACATGGAGCGGTACCGGGCCACCTACTGGGAGCGCTACGCCGCGCAGGGCTGGTACTTCGCCGGCGACGGCGCCAAGCTCGACGCCGACGGCGACCTGTGGGTGCTCGGCCGCGTGGACGACGTGATGAACGTGTCCGGCCACCGGATCTCCACCGCCGAGGTGGAGTCGGCGCTGGTCGGACACTCCGGCGTGGCCGAGGCCGCAGTCGTCGGGGCCAGCGACGAGACCACCGGCCAGGGCATCGTCGCGTTCGTCATCCTGACCGCCGAGGCCGAGGACACCGGCGCGGCGCTGGTCGACGAGCTCAAGGCCGAGGTGTCGCGCGAGATCAGCCCGATCGCGCGGCCGCGGGAGATCCACGTCGTGCCCGAGCTGCCCAAGACGCGCAGCGGCAAGATCATGCGCCGGTTGCTGCGCGACGTCGCCGAGGGCAGGGAACTCGGCGACACCTCCACGCTGGTCGATCCCAACGTCTTCGAGGCGATTCGGGCGACCAAGGCGTAGCCCGTTCAGCGGGGCACACATGCGGCCTCGCGCTTTCGCGGCTCGCAAGCGCTCCATAGTAGGGCCGGTGGCGGTGTTTCGTCACCGGCCCTACCCGTTAGGATTGCGTAAGGTGTGCCGGGAAGTCTGGTCGGCCTGCGAGCGTGCCCGATCGCCGAGTCGGTGGATGGCGTGCTCGCAGCGTTGACCGACCGACGCCGAAAGGTTCTCCGTGATCACGCAAGTGCGCTCGGAACTATCCCGCTATCTCCGCACCGAAACAGTCGGCGGTTCAATCCTTCTCATCGCGGCCGCCGCGGCGTTGCTGTGGGTGAACTCGCCGTGGGGCGACAGCTACGTGACGATGACCGAGACGCCGCTGGCGATCGCGCCGCTGCACCTTGATCTCACGCTGGCGGACTGGACCAAGGACGGCCTGCTCGCCATCTTCTTCTTCGTCGCCGGGCTGGAACTCAAACGCGAGCTCGTGGTCGGCGAGCTGGCCGACCCGAAACGGGCGGCGCTGCCGATCATCGCCGCGATCGGCGGCGTGGTCACCCCGGCACTGATTGCCCTGGCGGTCGGCTTCGGCGAGCCGGGCATGGATCGCGGCTGGGCCATTCCGGTGGCCACCGATATCGCGTTCGCGCTCGCCGTGCTCGCCATGACCGGTTCGCGCATCCCGACGAGCGCGCGGGTGTTCCTGCTCAGTCTCGCGGTGGTCGACGACCTGGTCGCCATCATCCTCATCGCCGTCTTGTTCACCACCACACTGTCGCTGCTGTGGCTGCTGGCCGCCGCGGCCTGCTTCGCCGGCTGGGCGCTGGCCCAGCACCAGCGGATCAGCACGCCGTGGCTCTATGTTCCGCTGGCGCTGGTGTCCTGGTACGCGCTGCACGAGGCGGGCATCCATCCGACGCTGGCCGGCGTGGCTCTCGGCCTGCTCACCAGGGTGCGCCTGGACCCCGGCGAGGAGCAGGCGCCCGCCACCCGGTTGGAGCATCTCGTCCAGCCGATCTCGGCCGGACTGTGTGTGCCGTTGTTCGCGTTGTTCGCCTCCGGAGTTCCGTTGAACGGCAGGGTGTTCGGCGAGCTGTTCAGCGACAGGCTGGCGCTGGCCGTGATTCTCGGCCTCTTGCTCGGCAAGACGTTGGGAATCTTCGGGATCAGCTGGCTCGCAATCCGGTTGGGCGTGGCGAAGCGCCCGGCCGGATTGGGCTATCGCGACATGTTCGCCCTGTCGGTGCTCGGCGCGATCGGGTTCACCGTTAGCCTTCTGGTGGCAGAACTCGCGCTTGCCGACGTCGACGACGGCTCCGCGGTCGAATTGGCGAAGGCCGCTGTGTTGGTCACATCAATGGCGGCGTCGCTCGCCGGTTCGGCGCTACTGTTGCGACGTGGGCGTGTCCACCAGGCGCGGCGGGACGCCCGTGCGCTACAACGAAAGAGTGAGGCCGAAGCAGTGCCTGGACAGGGAGAAGGGTCTACCAAGTGAGTTTCACAAACGGCGGTAACGGAAACGACGCACAGCGCGGTCGTACGGTGACCTCCATTCCCCTGTCCGACGCCAACCCCAGCGGCAGCGCCAGCTTCGGCACGCTGGTGCGCGACGCGACCGAGCAGATGTCCACCCTGGTCCGCGCGGAGGTCGCCCTGGCGAAGGCCGAGGTGACCGGCGAGATCAAGAAGGGCCTGCAGGGCAGCGTCTACTTCATCCTCGCGCTGACCGTCCTGCTGTTCAGCACGTTCTTCTTTTTCTTCTTCCTCGGTGAACTGCTCGACGTGTGGCTGGCCCGCTGGGCCGCCTTCCTGATCGTGTTCGCGCTGATGATCGTCGCGACCGCGCTGCTCGCCTTCCTCGGCTATCTGCGGGTGAAGAAACTGCGGGCGCCGGAGAAGACGATCGACTCGCTCAAGCAGGCCAAGGCGGTGCTGCCGCACGGCTTCGGCGCGGCCGCCCACGACGACTACCGTTCGCTGGAAAAACCCGCTTCGTAACCGCTCGCTCGCGCGCGGATACCCCGAACTACTAGGCTGCCTCGGCGTGTCGTCGCACTTCATTCCGGATCCGTCCAGCGTCCGTTTCGACGGGCCGTGGGCGCATCGGGACGTTCATGCCAACGGCATTCGATTCCACGTGGTGGATGCCGCCCCCGAGCGCACCGACGCGCCGCTGGTCGTGCTGTTGCACGGCTTCGCCGACTTCTGGTGGTCCTGGCGACATCAGCTGACCGGGCTCGCCGAGCTCGGGTATCGCGCGGTGGCGGTCGACCTGCGCGGTTACGGCGACAGCGACAAACCGCCGCGCGGCTACGACGGCTGGACCCTGGCCGGTGATATCGCCGGGCTCATCCGCGCGCTCGGCTACACCGAGGCGACCCTGGTCGGGCATGCCGACGGCGGACTGGTGTGCTGGGCGACCGCGGTGCTACACCCCCGGCTGGTTCGGTCCATCGCGGTGGTGAGCTCACCGCATCCCGCGGCCCTCAAGAGCGCGGTGCTGCGCAACCGGCACCAGCGCGCGACCTGGCTGCCGAACTTTCTGCGCTACCAGCTGCCCCGCTACGGCGAACGGCTGCTGACCACCGGTGACGGGTTCGAGGTCGAGCGCATGCTGCGCGCCAGGGTGAGCGGATCCTGGTCCGGCACCACCGAATTCGTCGACACGGCGCGGCGCATGCGCTCGGCCATCCAGATTCCCGGCGCGGCGCACTGTGCGCTGGAGTATCAGCGCTGGGCCTTCCGCAGCCAGTGGCGCCCCGACGGTCGCCGGTTCATGGCGACCATGCGCGAGCCGATCCGTATCCCGGTGCTGGCCATGCGTGGCGATCTGGACCCCTACGTGCTCGGCAGTACCTTCCGGCGCGGCAGTCACCTCTCCCCGGACCGCCGCCTGGCCACCATTCCCGCTGCGGGGCACTATGCGCACCAGGAGAATCCGGACTTGGTGACCGCGGAGTTGGCGAAGCTGCTCGCGTAGCGCGGCGGGTGATCCAGCCAGCTCTCCGCCGAGTCCAACAGTGCTGGAAGCGACCTCGGTCAGGTCCCGGTCGAGTCCAACGGTGCCGGAAGCGACCTCAGTCAGGCCCTGGTCGAACACGACGGTGCCGGAAGTGACCTCAGCCGGATCCTGGTCGAATCCGACCGAGCCGAACCAGTCCCCAGCCGGTGCCCGGGTCGAGTCCGACGGTGTCGAACCGGACCCGGGACCGCCTCAGCTCAGTACGCAGGCACCGGTGCCCACCGGGATGTTCGACCCGGTCGCGGCGTCGAGTTGGGCGCGGACCTCGGCCAACGTGAGCACATAGCCCGTGTCGTCGTCGGTCACGGCGGCGCCGAAGACGACTCCGAGCACCTCACCCTCCGTGTCCACCAGCGGCCCACCGGAGTTGCCCGCGCGGACGCGGCCACGCACGGTGTAGACCTCACGTTCCACGGTGCCGTCCCGGTAGATCGTGGGACCGGTGAGGTCCAACGTCTCGCGGATGCGGGCCGCGCTCGCCGTGTACGGACCACCGCCGGGGTAGCCGAGCACGATGGCACTGTCGCCGGGCCGCGCGGCGGCGGGCGCCTGCGGCACCACCGGCGCGGTGAGCCCGGGCACCGCGAGCACCGCGACGTCCTTGGACGGGTCGAACAGCACCACGTTCGCGTCCAGCGGCCCGCGCACCGTGTCCACCACGACGCTGGTGGTGCCGGCGACCACGTGGGCGTTGGTCATGATCCGCTCGGGGGCGATCACGAAACCAGAACCTTCCAGTGCCCGCTGGCAGCTCGGCGCGACACCGCGGATGCGCAGCACGCTCTGCTGCAGTGCGGCGGCGACCGGGCTGGACAGCACGCTCGGGTCCGGCGCGTCGACAGCGGCGATCGGGGCGCGGCCGAAGGGGCCGATCACGTCCGGCAGGCCGGAGGTGTTGAGCAGCTTGGAGAATTCGTTGGGCAGGCGGCGCAACCAGTTCGGCGCGACCTCGTTGACGTCGGTGAGCACCCGCGAACCGTTGATCGCGGTGGCGATCGACGGCTGCGACGAGGTGGCCAGCGGCAGCGCGAGCAGCCACGCGGTGACCAGCACGGCCACCGCCTGCAGCACGGCACCGACCACGCTGTCCACACTGCGGGTGAACGGATGCCGCATGCCGCTGCGCGCGGCGCGCCCGAGCACCATGCCCGCGACCTCACCGATGATCACCAGCACCACGATCAGCAGCACACCGGTGAGCACCCGGGTGCGGCCCTCGTCGACATGGATCAGGATGTGCGGCGCGATGAGAATGCCCGCAACCGCGCCGAGTACCACGCCGAGGAAAGCGAGGGCAGACGCGACCGCGCCTTGCCGCCACCCCGAGGAGGCGGCCAGCAGCGCGAGCAGCACCACCGCGATATCGAGCCAGGCCGAGGAGGTCATAACGTCATGCCCACGTCGGCGAGGGCGGTCTCTAGATCACGAACGTCCTTGTGGTCCCACTCGCGTTCCCAGCCTGCGGCTTTGAAGATGCCCGCCAGGATGCCGCCGGTGAGGCCCCAGACCAGCATGCCGTCCACCTGGAAGGCGGGGCTCTGGTAACCGAGGCTGCCGCGCACCAGGAAACGGTTCGCCGGATCGAGCAACGCGGACAACGGCACTCGCACCACCCGTTCGGTCTCGCTCTCGTCGACCACGCCGACCTCGCTCGGCGTGCGCCAGTAGGCCACCACCGGTGTCACATCGAAACGCGACGGCGGCACGAACAGCTTCGGCAGCACCGCAAGGGGTTCCACGCCGGAAGGTTCGAGTCCGGTCTCTTCGCAGGCCTCGCGCAGCGCGGTGTCGATCGGTCCGGTGTCACCGGGATCCACCGCGCCGCCGGGGAACGCGACCTGGCCGCGATGCTGGCGCATGGTGGCGGCGCGCTGGGTGAGCAACACCTCCGCGTCGGCGGGCAGTCCACCCGGCGCGGCCGGATCGGCCTCGGGCGAGCCGCCGAACAGCACCAGGACCGCCGCTTGCCGCGGGGTCGCGGTAAGCGACATGGCGCGGCGCAGCGTGCGCGCGAGGGTGAGCGTGTCCGAGGTATCCGCCGCGGGCTCGGTGGCTTTGCTCAGCCACTTCGGAGTGTCTTCGGGTATCGGGATGGTCATGCGGCCACTCCCAGTTCCCGCGCGACGGTATCGCTGATGTCGTCCACTCCGCTGAACGCGCGCACCACGACCTGCGCGACCGAACCGTCCGCGCGCAGCAGCACCGAAATGGGCAGCACCGCGGGAGCGCCGACCGCCGTGCGCACGCGTGCGTCGGCATCGAGGACACCAGGGAGTTTCACGTTCAATCCGGTCAATCGTGAAATCGCCTTGGCCTCATCAGGGTCGCTGTGCACGGTCAGCACGGTAATCGCGTTTCCGGCACGTTGGGCGAACTGATGCAAATACGGCAATTCTTGCGCACACGGTCCGCACCAGTATGCCCAGAGATTCAGCAGCGCAGGCTTACCCGCGAGCGCGGCGGCCAGATCGACGGTTCCGCCGTCGGCCAGGCAGCCGACGGTGAGGCCGGCCAGCGGGCCGGAACCGGTGGCACCCGCGGCGGGCCGGGGGCAGGCCGCGAGGTTCGCGGCGAGGCGTTGCTGCTCGGATACCCCGGCACCGGCGCGAGCCTGTCGGCCGTTGTCCGCAACGGTGTCGGCGTCACGGCTCCGCGGCCACAGCGCAACCGCCAGCGCGATCACCGCGATCAATCCGGCCAGCGCCCATCGCCAGGCGACCGGGAGTTGTCTCACCGGCCCACCAGCTCGAGCAGATGCTCCTTCTCCGGACCCTTGACCAGCTCGGCGGCGGTGTCCGGGTCGGTGGGGCCGGTCCCGAACGAGGGGCAGTCCTTGGCCAGCACGCACACACCGCAGGCCGGTTTGCGGGCATGGCACACCCGGCGGCCGTGGAAGATCACCCGGTGCGACAGCATCGTCCAGTCTTTGCGCTCGATGAGCTCGCCGATGATGTGCTCGACCTTCACCGGGTCTTCCTCATCGGTCCACTGCCAGCGCCGCACCAGCCGACCGAAATGGGTGTCGACGGTGATGCCCGGCACACCGAACGCGTTGCCGAGAATCACGTTGGCGGTCTTGCGGCCGATCCCGGGCAATTGCACGAGTTCGTCCATGGTGTGAGGCAATTCACCATCATGTCGCTCCAGCAGCGCCTGACCGAGGCCGATCAGCGAGTTGGCCTTGTTGCGAAAGAAACCCGTCGAGCGGATGTATTCCTCCAGCTCGGCCCGGTTGGCCTCGGCATAGGCACGCGCGTCGGGGTACTTGGCGAACAGTGCCGGGGTGGTGAGATTCACCCGCACATCCGTGGACTGCGCGGAAAGTATTGTCGCGACCGCTAATTCGAGCGGTGTGCTGAAGTCGAGCTCACAATGCGCATCCGGGAAAGCGGCGGCAAGTGTGCGATTCATCCGGCGCGCCCGGCGGACAAGTCCGAGTTGGGTTTCCGCCTGTCGCGCCCGGGATTTCCGTTTCGGAGCGGCGACCGCGGCAGGTTGCGCATCGGTCGCCTCGGGGGCGGACGCACGCCCGTTTCCGGCGGCTGTAGAGGGGGTGACACGCACCTGTCCACCATACGGAACCGTCGGCCAACGTTGCCCGTCCAGTTCGGTTGCCGTGTTCCATCTGAGACCTAGACCGTGTTTACTCCTCCGTATGCAAGGACTCGCTGTGGTGCTCTTCCCAGTGCTGTTGATGCTGTTCGCACTGGGTATGGAGCGGGTCGAGAACCGGCTCCGCAAACTTCTCGAACCCGACGAAGAGGTTCAGCAGTACCTGGACAAAGCAAGCAACGCAGAAGTGAAAGAGCTGACGAGGCTCGGCCTGCCGGCGGCCGTGGCACGGATGCGCAAGCGCCGTACCCGCGGCGAAGAGCTGGATGTGGCCCGGGCGAGTTAGCGCTCGCCCGAGGCGGGAACCCGCACCATCCGCCGGGGCCGCGACGGGCCCGGCGGCGGCAGCTCGCACAACCAGGCAGGGACCTGCGAACACCGCCGACAAACACTGGTACGGTTCTTCGCTGCGCCACGCAATCCACTCGTTACGTGGTGTCTGTCACTACGCTGTCATCATGCCGCGTAGACTGCGCTGTTGGCCGAGTCGCTTTCGGTCCAGTACGGAGCCATTTCCCATAAGGAGCACATAAGTGGACGAGGCCCTCGCCAGAGCAGGCATCTTCCAGGGCGTCGAGCCCACTGCGGTGGCCGCCCTCGCCAAGCAATTGCAGCCGGTGGATTTTCCGCGCGGCCACGTCATCTTCAACGAGGGTGAGCCAGGAGACCGGCTCTACATCATCACCTCGGGCAAGGTGAAGATCGGCCGCAGATCACCGGACGGCCGGGAGAACCTGCTGACCATCATGGGCCCGTCGGACATGTTCGGCGAGCTGTCGATCTTCGATCCGGGCCCGCGTACCTCCACCGCCACCACGGTGACCGAGGTTCGCGCCGTCACCATGGATCGCGACGCGTTGAAGTCCTGGATCGACCAGCGGCCCGAGATCGCCGAGCAGTTGCTCCGCGTGCTCGCGCGTCGCCTGCGCCGGACCAACAACAACCTGGCCGACCTGATCTTCACCGACGTCCCCGGCCGGGTCGCCAAGGCGCTGCTGCAGCTCGCGCAGCGGTTCGGCACCCAGGAGGCAGGCGCGCTGCGGGTCACCCACGACCTGACCCAGGAGGAGATCGCCCAGCTGGTCGGCGCCTCCCGCGAAACCGTGAACAAGGCGCTCGCCGACTTCGCGCACCGCGGTTGGCTGCGGCTGGAGGGCAAGAGCGTGCTCATCTCCGACTCGGAGCGACTGGCGCGCCGCGCGCGCTGACGCGAGCTCGAGACGATCGGACAACACGCTGGGTTCAGAGCTCCTGGGACCCAGCGTGTTGTCGTGCATTCAGGATTCGGCGCGTAGGTACTCCAGCTGTGCCTGCACCGAGCTGCGGGCGGCCAGCCAGAGTCGCTTGTCGACATCGGCGTAGACGCGCCGGACCACGTCCATCGCGCTCGCTTTCGGGCCGAGCACCCGCAACGCCTCGCGCACCTGATCGAGGCGTTCCTGCCGGTGCGTGATGTAGTACCGGGCTACCGGCGCCAGATCGGGATGGTCCGGTCCGTGCGCGGGCAACAGCGCCTTCCCCGCACCGATCTCGACCAAGCGGTCCAGTGAGGCCAGATAGTCGGCCAGGGTGCCGTCGCTCGAATCGAGCACGGTGGTGCCGCTGCCCAGAATCGTGTCACCGGTCAGCACCGCGTCGTCGAGCAGGAAACTCATCGAATCCCCGGTGTGACCCGGTGTCGCCACGACGGTGAGGCGCAGGCCCGCGGCCTCGATCACCTCACCGTCGACCAGCGGTGCGTCCGAACCGCGCAGAAAGCCGGTGTCCTTGGCGCGCACCGGGGTTCCGGTCAGTTTCACCAGGTGATCGATGCCGCCGGTGTGATCGTGGTGCCGGTGCGTGATCAACGTGAGTGCGATATCGCCCCCGGTGACCTCGGCGATCTTGGCGCTGTGCGCCTTGTCCTTCGGACCGGGATCGACCACCACACAGTCCGACCGCCCCGGCGCCCGCAGGATCCAGGTGTTGGTGCCGTCCAGCGTCATCTGGCCGGGGTTGTCCGCCAGCAGCACCGCTGCCGTCGGCGTGACCTGCCGTAGTTGTCCGTACGCGGGATGAGTCAGCGTCATCGATGTACCCCAGTCGATCGAATCCCAGTCCGGGACTTTTCAGTTGTTACCGCACCTCGGCGATGAGTTCTACCTCGACCGGGGTGTTCTTGGGCAGCTCGGACACGCCGACCGCGGAGCGCGCGTGCACGCCCGCGTCACCGAAGACCTCGGCCAGGAACTCCGACGCGCCGTTGATCACGACCGGCTGGTCGTTGTAACCAGGTGCGGAGGCGACGAATCCGACCACCTTCACGATGCGCACCACCGCGTCCAGGCCGACCAGGCTGTGCACCGCCGCCAGCGCGTTGAGCGCGCACAGCCGCGCGGCTTCCTTCGCCTGCTCGGTGGTCACCTCGGCGCCGACCTTGCCGACCGCGGACAGCTCGCCGTCCACGAACGGCAGCTGGCCGGAGGTGTAGACCAGCGAACCGGTCCGGATCGCCGGAATGTAGGCGGCCACGGGCGCGGCCACGGGAGGCAGGGTCAGGCCGAGGCGGGTGAGGTTGGTCTCCCATTCGGTCACTGCGGTCATCCCCTTCTCCTTTACTTCGGGCGCTTGAGATAGGCGACGTGCTGCTCGCCGGTCGGCCCTGGCAGCACGGTCACCAGCTCCCACCCGTCGGCGCCCCACTGATCGAGAATCTGCTTGGTCGCGTGCGTCAACAGCGGCACGGTCGCGTACTCCCACAAGCTCGCTTCACTCATGCAGGTGAGCGTAGCTGTGTCCAATTGGCGGCGCCTGCGGCACGGCGTTGCTCAACGCGCAATCATCCGCTGTCTGGTACAGATACACGCCCTGGACCAGGCACTAGGCGGATCCCTCGGGCGCGATCTCAGAACGAGTTATAGGCTCGCGAGCGTGGGAGTACCAACAGCAGTGCCTGTTTCGGCGGAGCCGGGACTGGAAACAGGGTGGCCGAAGCGTGCCGAGAAGGCGCGTCTGCACTATGTCTCCGGGAAGGGCGGCACGGGCAAGTCCACGGTGGCCGCGGCGCTCGCCTTGGCGTTGGCCGCGGGTGGACGCCGGGTGTTGTTGGTGGAGGTGGAGAGCAGACAGTCGATTGCGCAGCTGTTCGATCTGCCGCCGCTGCCGCCGACCGAGACCAGGATCGCCACCGCCGACGGTGGCGGCGAGGTGGTCGCGCTCGCGCTCGACATCGAGCATGCGTTCCTCGAGTACCTGGACATGTTCTACAACCTGGGCTTCGCGGGCCGGGCGATGCGCCGGATGGGCGCCATCGAATTCGTCACCACCATCGCGCCAGGTCTGCGGGACGTCATCCTGACCGGCAAGATCAAGGAGACCGCGGTCCGGGTGGACAAGGCGGGCAAGCGGGTCTACGACGAGATCGTGGTGGACGCCCCGCCGACCGGCCGGATCGCCAGCTTCCTCGACGTCACCCAGGCCATGCTGGAGGTGGCCAAGGGCGGGCCGATCGCCTCGCAGGCCGAGGGCGTTTCCAAGCTGCTGCACTCGGATCAGACGATGATCCACTTGGTCACCCTGCTGGAGGCGCTGCCGGTGCAGGAGACGGCCGACGCGGTCGCGGAGTTGAAGGCGGCGGATCTGCGCATCGGCACGGTGATCGTGAATCGCGCCACCGAGGGCCAACTGCCCACCGAGCTGCGCGCCAAGGCCGCACAGGGTCATGTCGACACCGACGCCATCCGAGCCGGACTCGCCTCGACGGGGATCACCTTGTCCGACAACGACTTCCAGGGCTTGGTCACCGAAACCGTCGAGCACGCAGCCACTTTGCAGGCGCAGGACGACAGCGCAGCCGACCTCGCCAAGGTCGATGTGTCCCGCATGTACCTACCCGCCCTGCCGGACGGCATGGACTTGGGTGGCCTGTACGAACTAGCCGAACACCTGAGCAAACAAGGGGTCCGATAGTCATGACGACGCCGACTGTGGCCGCGCCACTGGATGTTTCGGACATCATCGACGACCGCACGGCGCGGGTGATCGTCTGCTGTGGTTCCGGCGGCGTCGGTAAGACGACCACCGCGGCCGCGATCGCATTGCGCGCGGCCGAGCAGGGCCGCAAAGTGGTGGTTCTCACCATCGATCCGGCCCGTCGACTGGCCCAGTCACTCGGCGTCGCCGACCTCGGCAACACTCCGCAGCGGGTGCCGCTCGGCCCGGAGGCCAAGGGCGAGCTGCACGCGATGATGCTGAACATGCGGCGCACCTTCGACGACATGGTGCTCGAGCACACCAGCCCGGACAAGGCCGAGCAGATCTTCGCCAACCCCTTCTACCAAACGGTCGCCTCCTCGTTCGGCGGCACGCAGGAGTACATGGCGATGGAGAAGCTCGGCCAGCTGGCCGGGCGCAAGGAGTGGGACCTGATCGTGGTCGACACTCCCCCGTCGCGCAACGCACTGGACTTCCTCGACGCGCCGAAGCGGCTCGGAAACTTCTTGAACGGCAGGATGATCCGGGTGATCATGGCGCCGGGCCGCGGCGTCACCCGGCTGGTCACCGGCGCGATGAGCCTGGCGGTGCGCGGGGTGTCCACCATTGTCGGCGGCCAGATGCTCAAGGACGCGTCGAACTTCCTGCAGTCGCTGGACTCGCTGTTCGGCGGCTTCCAGGATCGGGCGGACCGCACCTACGCGATGCTGTCCAAGCCGGGCACGCACTTCCTGGTGGTCGCCGCCGCCGAGCCGGACGCGCTGCGCGAGGCGTCGTTCTTCGTCGACCGGCTCTCCACCGAGCGGATGCCGCTGGCCGGGCTGGTGCTCAACCGCACGCACCCGGCGCTCAGCTCGCTCTCCGCGGACCACGCGCTGACGGCGGCCGAGCAGCTCGGCGACACCGATCCGCTCACCGCGTCGGTGTTGCGGATCCACGCGCGCCGGGTGGCCACCGACAAGCGCGAACAGCATCTGCTGCACCGGTTTACCGGCGCGCACCCTCGGGTACCGATCGTCGCGGTGACCGCCCTGCCGTTCGAAGTGTCGGATCTGGCGGCACTGCGCGCGGTCGGTGATCAGCTCACCGGCCACCGAGCATCTGCTTGATACATAGACGCATCGGCTATTGGTCCAAACGGAAGTATTTGCCCCCAAACGGAACTGAGCCCGCTTTCGCAGGCTCAGTTCCGAATGTCGGTCGGGGCTACATGGCCACCTGATGTTGGCGTTGGGCCTGGAAGAAATCGGCCCACGAGGTGACCTCGGGATGCTGCTTGAGGAGCGCGCGACGCTGCCGCTCGGTCATACCGCCCCACACACCGAACTCCACTCGATTGTCGAGGGCGTCGGCACCACACTGCATCAGCACCGGGCAGTGCCTGCAGATCGTCGCGGCTTTGCGCTGCGCAGCGCCGCGAACGAACAACTGATCGGGATCCACTTCCTTGCATCGGGCCTGGGCTACCCAGGCGATCCTTGCTTCGGCCTGCTCCACGTCCAATCGAGCGATGGGGGTTGTCATGTGCATTTGGTGTGCCCCTTTGCAGTCCGAACACCGGGTCAACGGCGCTCCAGAATCGCGTGTCAGCGTCGCAGCAACCCAAACCCCGCTGCGAACTGCACCACATTCCACTTTGAGTGTTAGCTCTATCACACTGGGTTCTCAATCTAGGTAAAGGTATGGGCCTAGCGCAAGACCGCCCTCGGAATTTTTGGTACGTCCGTCCCTGCAAAATGCCGGGAGCGGCGGCGGGTCCGGCACATTCGCGGCGCGCCGTCCCGCGACACGCCAGACTCGCGGCCGCGACACGCCCAATCGTCCGCACGAATCGCCTTCCGGTAAACGCACGGAAGAACCCTCGGACCCCACCCCGTAGGCTGGGGATCGTGCCGATCACACAAACGCTAGCGAGGCTGGCCGGCAGCTGCGCGCTGGCCGCCGTGCTCGTCGCCGGGTTGCTGTTCCCGCTCGCCGGTGGCTTCGGATTCGTCTCGAACCGAGCCGCCGACGCCGTCGACAACGTGTCCTCGGAACTGGTCGAGGGCACGGTCCCCGCCGTCTCGACCATGGTCGACGCGAGTGGAACACCGATCGCCTGGCTGTACGAGCAACGCCGCTTCGAAGTCCCCAGCGACAAGATCTCCAACAACATGAAGCTGGCGATCGTCTCCATCGAGGACCGGCGCTTCGCCGAGCACGAGGGTGTCGACTGGCAGGGCACGTTGCGCGCGTTCTTGACCAACACCTCGAGCGGTGAGGTCCAGCAGGGCGCGTCCACCCTCGACCAGCAGTACGTGAAGAACTTCCAGCTGCTCGTCGTGGCCAAGACCGACGCCGAACGCCGGGCCGCCATCGAGACCACGCCCGCGCGCAAGATCCGGGAGATCCGGATGGCGCTCACCCTGGACCGCGAGCTGACCAAGGACGAGATCCTCACCAGGTACCTGAACCTGGTCCCGTTCGGTAACTCCTCCTACGGCATCCAGGACGCGGCGCAGACCTACTTCGGCGTCGACGCCTCCGAGCTGAACGTGCCGCAGTCGGCGATGCTCGCGGGCATGGTGCAGAGCTCGTCCAAGCTGAACCCGTACACCAATTCCGAGGGTGTGCTGGCCCGCCGCAACACGGTGCTGGACACGATGATCCAGAACATCCCCAGCCGCGCCGACGAATTCCGCGAAGCCAAGACGATGCCGCTGGGCGTGCTGCCGGAGCCGAAGGGCCTGCCGCGTGGCTGCATCGCCGCCCACGACCGCGGCTTCTTCTGCGACTACGCCATCCAGTACCTGGCCAACGCGGGCATCAGCAGGGAGCAGATCGACAAGGGCGGCTACCTGATCAAGACGACGCTCGACCCGGTCGTGCAGGACTCGGTGAAGCGGTCGGTGACCGACGCGGCCAACCCGAACCTCGACAACATCGCGCAGGTGATGTCGGTCGTCGCGCCGGGCCAGGACTCGCACCCGCTGATCGCGATGGCGAGCAGCCGCACCTACGGCCTGAACCGCGACGCCAACGAGACCGTGCAGCCACAGCCGTACTCGATGGTCGGCGACGGCGCGGGCTCGATCTTCAAGCTGTTCACCACCGCCGCGGCCATGGAGAAGGGCCTCGGCATCAACGCCCAGCTCGACGTACCGAGCCGGTTCGAGGCCAGGGGCATGGGTAACGGTGGCGCCCGCGGCTGCCCGCCCGCCACCTACTGCGTCGAGAACGCGGGCAAGTACAAGTCACCGATGTCGGTGACCGAGGCGCTGGCGACCTCGCCGAACACCGCGTTCGTCAAGCTCATTCAGGCCGTCGGCGTCACGCCGACCGTCGACATGGCGGTCCGGCTGGGCATGCGCTCCTACACCGAGCCGGGCAGCTCGGGCCACGGCAACCAGAGCCTCGCCGACATGATCAAGGAACAGAACCTCGGTTCGTTCACCCTCGGCCCGGTCGCGATCAACCCGCTGGAACTGTCGAACGTCGCCGCGACGATCGCCTCCGGCGGCAAGTGGTGCCCGCCGAACCCGATCAAGGAGGTCGTCGACCGCCAGGGCAAGCAGGTGCCGCTCACTCAGCAGGCCTGCGAGCAGGTCGTCGAGCCCGGCCTGGCCAACACCCTGGCCAACGCGATGAGCAAGGACGACATCAGCGGCACCGCGGCGGGTGCTGCCAAGTCGGTCGGCTGGAACGCACCGATGTCGGGCAAGACCGGAACCACCGAGAGCCACCGCTCCTCGGCCTTTGTCGGCTTCACCAACTCGCTGGCCTCGGCCACCTACGTCTACGGCGACAGCCCGACGCCCGGTGAGATCTGCTCGTTCCCGCTGCGCAACTGCGGCGACGGAAACCTGTTCGGCGGTAACGAACCCGCGCGGACCTGGTTCAACTCCGTCAAGCCGATCCTCGACCGGTTCCCGGCGCCCGCGCTGCCGCCGCTGGACGACAAGTACGTCCGCGGCTCGAACAACGCGCAGGTGCCCGACGTGGTCGGGATGACCCAGGGTCAGGCGACCGCGGCGCTGGTCGGCGCCGGCTTCCAGGTGACGCCGGTGACCGGTCCCGGCGCGCAGGCCAAGGGCACCGTGATGGGCACCGCGCCGAACGGCTCCGCGATCCCCGGATCGGTGATCACCCTCTACATCAGTGACGGCACCCAGCGCGCCGCACCGCCGCCCGGCCCGCCACCAGGGCCACCGGGGATCCCCGGGCTGCCACCGCCGCCGCTGTTGCCGCCCATCCCGATCCCCATCCCCATCCCGCGCTGACAAAAGGGGCCGCGAACCAAAGGTTCGCGGCCCCTTTGCGTGGGACTCGAAAGGTGCCTACAGCCGGGCTTTCACGGCCGCCGACAGCCGGGAGCCATCGGCCTTGCCCTCCGCCAATGCGGTGGCGACCTTCATGACCTGGCCCATCTGCCGCATGCCCGGCCGCTCGCCGAGCTCCTCGGCGACCTGCGCGATCGCCGTGTCGGCGACGTCGGCGACCTCCGCCTCGCTCAGCTGGGTGGGCAGGTACTCGTCGATGATCCGCGCCTCGGCGTGCTCGTTGGCGGCCAGCTCACCGCGACCGTTCTGGGTGTAGATCTCGGCCGACTCGCTGCGCTTCTTCGCCTCTTTCTGCAGCACGGCGATCACGTCGGCATCGGAGAGTTCGCGCGCCTCGGCGCCTGCGGTCTCGGCCGTCTGGATGGCGGCGAGCAGCATCCGCAGCGTGGCGAGGCGCAGCGTGTCCTTGGCTTTCATCGCGGCGGTCATGTCCGTCCGCAGTTGCGCTTTGAGTTCCGACATGAGGCTCACGGTAGCTGGTCCTTCGCAACCCGCCCACCACATTTGCGCTGCTGCGGCGAATCCCGACGCTGTTTTCCGGGGCCTGCGCAAGCACTTGTGCGTAAACACACTCGGCGTTCCCCAACGGGGTCACCTATGCTGGGCAAATGCCCGTAATCTCGACCTCTGCTGTCCGCACGACCGCGTTGGGAGCCGCCGGGGCGGCCGTGGCCGGAATCGGCTATGCCTCGCTGGTCGAACGCAACGCCTTCGTTCTGCGGGAGGCCACGATGCCGGTCCTCGCGCCGGGGTCATCGTCGCTGCGGGTGCTGCACATCAGCGATCTGCACATGACCCCCGGTCAGCAGCGCAAGCAGCAGTGGCTGCGGGAACTGGATCGGCTGGAGCCGGACCTGGTCATCAACACCGGCGACAACCTCTCGCATCAGAAGTCGGTACCCGCGGTAGTCCAGGCCCTCGGCGGATTGCTTTCCCGCCCGGGGCTTTTCGTTTTCGGGAGCAACGACTACTTCGCGCCGGTGCCGAAGAACCCGATGAAGTACTTCAAGAAGGACCACCGGCGCGTCTACGGTGCCCCGCTGCCGTGGAAAGACCTGCGCGCGGCCTTCACCGAGCGCGGCTGGCTGGATCTGACGCACATCCGCCGCGACCTCGAGGTCGCAGGCATCCGGATCGCCACCGCGGGCGTCGACGACCCGCACCTGCACCGCGACCGCTACGACACGATCGCGGGCGCCCCGAACCCGTTGGCCGACTTGCGTATCGGCCTGACCCACTCCCCCGAGCCGCGCGTGCTCGACCGCTTCGCCGAGGACGGCTACGACCTGGTCATGGCCGGGCACACGCACGGCGGTCAGCTGTGCCTGCCCGGTTACGGCGCGCTCGTCACCAACTGCGGCATCGACCGGTCCCGGGTCAAGGGCGCGTCCAAGTGGGGCGAGCACACCCAGCTGCACGTCTCCGCGGGCGTCGGCACCTCGCCGTGGGCGCCGTACCGTTTCTGCTGCCGCCCAGAGGCCACCCTGTTGACGCTGGTCGCCGCGCCGCCGAAGCGGCCGTCGGCCGACACCGGCCAGGGCGTGTCCACATCGGAGGCCGTCGCCCGCTAAGGTCGCGTGCCGAGACGTGTGTCAGGCAGGGGACAACTGTGAGTGGATTCGACGACCGGCGCGACGACCCGACGGTTCTGGGCCGACCCGGTGCGGCCCACCCAAATCAGCAACAGCCATCCGGCGCTGACCAATTCGGCCAGGCAGGCGCGCAGGACGAGGCCGAGCGGCAGGCGCCCGCGCGGCCGTGGAAGCGGGATTCGGGCTTCCACGAGCAGGTGCAGTGGCCGCCTGCCGACCCGGGCGCGCAGTGGCAGCAGGGTGCGGCGGGTTCGAGCGGGTCGTCCACTCCTGATCCCACCGTGCAGTGGCAACCCGGTCAGACGCCAACGCCCGACTATCAATGGCAGCCAGGCCCCAGCGGGCAATCTCAACCGGCACAGCAGTGGCAGGCCGGCGGCTCGCCCGTGGCCGACGCCCAGTGGCAGCCGACCGGCTCGACCCCCGACGCCAACGCCCGATGGCAGCCCAACGGCAGTTCAGCGCCCAACGCGCAATGGCAGCCCGGCGGGAGCGGCCAGGCACCGCCGACACCGCAATGGCAAGCCCCCGCAGCGGGATCCGGTCGCGCCGACCCAACTCAATTGGCACAGCCCGTATCCGGCGGGCAAGCGCAGTGGCAGCCGTCGACCGCCACGCCGGGACAAGCCGACCCGACCCTGTTGGCACAGCCGGTTTCCGGCGGGCAAGCGCAACCCGCGCAGTGGCAGCCGCCGACCGCCACGCCGGGACAAGCCGACCCGACCCTGTTGGCACAGCCGGTTTCCGGCGGGCAAGCGCAACCCGCGCAGTGGCAGCCGCCGACCGCCACGCCGGGGCAGGCCGACCCAACCTTGTTGGCACAGCCGCTTTCCGGTGGACAAGCCCAGCCAGCGCAGTGGCAACCGCCGACCGCCGCACCAGGGCAGGCCGACCCAACCCTGTTGGGACAGCCGCAGTCCCGCGATTTCGGTGAACCCGTCGGCCTGTGGCAGCCCAGCCTCGGCACGCCCGAGCCGAGCCGGCAGGCGCCGAGCGAGGCGGCACCGACCATGCTCGGCTATCCCAACGCCACTCGACTAGGCCAGCCCGACCCCGCCCTCCAATGGCAGCCTGCGCCATCGGCACCCACCTATGCCGCACCGCAGTACGGACAGCCGGTAGCGGGTGCGTACGCGCCGCAGAGCGGGTTCGGCGGACCGCCGGGGCAGCAGCCACCCGGCTACGGTGCGGGCGGTCCACCGCCCAGCGGGCGCGGGAAAGCGGTACTGCTGGTCGGACTGGTGGTGCTGCTGGTCGCGGCGGGCGCGGTGACCGCGGTGACGCTCGCGAAGCGCGGCTCGGACAACTCTGATTCGCAACGCAACTCACCCTCCATGGTCAGCGCATTGACCACCAGCGCGGCGGCTTCCCCGACCCCGTCGAAGTCCAGCACCCCGCCCACGCCGGCCAACGGCCGCAACGAGCCTCCCCTGATCCCCGGCTACCAGGTGGTCGTCGCCCCCGACCGGGGCGCAGCCTACGACGTGCCCGCAGGCTGGACGATCGCACCGGAGACCGCCATCGGCGGGTTCGGTGAGCCGCCGAACGCGGTGGCGGGCAAGGGCTACGCCAGCGACGGCAAGGGCTACTGCCCGGGCTCGACCCGCACCGCGTCGTTCCTCACCGGCTCGAAGGACCCCGATTCCGGCGCCGCCGCAACCGAACTCGGCACCAGAACGGCCAAACTCGCCTACACCGCCTCCGCCGACGCGCACCCGGCCCCGCCCGTCCCGATCGACTCGCTGGACGGGACGCAGCACGGCATGTTCGTGGAAACCAAGGGCACCGTCACCGAGGCCAAGCCCGGCTGCGCCACCGCGTACTCCGTCTACACCGCCGCCTTCCCCACCGAGAACGGCAGCTTCGTCATGGTGATCGCCGCCGACACCGGCGTCCCCGGCGCGCTGGACGCCGAGACCGCCAAGCGCATCTTCACCAGCATCCGCCCCCACGACTGACCACCCCGCCACCGAATTGCTCCGCGATAACCCCCTCTGAGCTGGGGGTTTAACGTCTACACCGACCTTGTTGTAAGGTAGTCCAGGTTCGATTCACGGGGTGTGGCGCAGCTTGGTAGCGCGCTTCGTTCGGGACGAAGAGGTCGCAGGTTCAAATCCTGTCACCCCGACTCGTGTGGTTGAGACACGAGACGGCCCCAACCTGGTCATACAGGTTGGGGTCGTCTTTTTGCCTCGCTCCGGTTTCGGGCGCGTGCCTAATCCGTGCCGAACGAACTCCAGCTTGCAACCCAGCGCCAGCTGACTTCTGCTGCCTGAGTCGTGACCGCCGTCGACGGGATGAGCACGGCCGACTCGATCACGACTGAGCGAAAGCCATGTACGTGGCGAACGCTCGGTCGTAGCGTGGGATACATGACTGTGGACAGCGGCGAACGGCTGAAGACCGCCCGGAAACGGGCGGGTATGACGCAGAAGGAACTAGCTGCCAAGTCGGGTGTATCGCTATCTCAAGTCAAGAAGATTGAGGGCGGTACCTACAATCCTCGCCTAGAGACCTTACGAGCGTTCGCGGTCGCGATGGGCATACGCACATCCAAGTTGCAGGTCCAGCCGGACTTCCAAGCACCCGACGCCGATACGGCCGCCCAGTGGTCCGCCGTGTGGCCTGCCCTGTCCGGCGTCGTCGCCCAACCCGACGAGCCTGCCACGACCGAAGGCGTACAGCGAGTTCTCGACAGCGTCCAGCGGATGATCAGCGCCGATCGGTACGCCGAAGTCACTGCGCTGTTGCCGGACCTGGTCCGAGACGTCGACAGCCTGGAAGGTGCAGGTGCTCGCGCACTGAAGTTCCGGGTGTGGAACATGGTCGGCTCACTGCTGGCTCAGACTCGGCAGTTCGAGGCGGCCGACGAAATCCTGAATCGCGCGTTGGACATCGCGGACAATGGCGTTGAAGTCGCAACCGTCGTGGATACGAATCTGTGGGCGGTGCTTCGGCAGGGCCGTCTTGAGGATGCCCGCAACATGGCCATCCGGACGGCCGACGACATCGAACCCCGCTTCAGCCGTGCGAGCGTTTCCACTGTCGCGATGTGGGGTCGGCTGTGGTTGAAGGTCGCGAACGCAGCGGTGCGAGACAATCAACCAACCGAGGCGGAAGACGCCATGTCCATGGCGCGGGCCGCCGCATACCGGATCGGTCGAGACATTTACGTCGAGCGGCTGCTCGGCCGCACGTTCGGTCCCCTCGAGGTTGGCTACATCACCGGCGAAATGCATGTGATCGCAGGCGAACCAAGACTGACAATAGCCACAGCCAAGCAACTTCCGCCGCCGATGCTGGAACCCGCTGGGTCGAGCCGGATGCGGCACCGGCTGGATCTTGCCAATGCCCATGTGCAGCTCGGGAACTACGGAGACGCCTTGCGGGAGATGCGTCGCGTACAACACACTGCGCCGGAATGGCTTGTACAGCAACGCTATTCGCGCGACATTCTTGGGACCATGATCAGTAAGCGTCGGTCGCTGACGCCGGAGATGCGAGAGATGGCCAGCGCGATTCGCCTGGACTACTAAACATCCTACGAATGTCCCTTTCGGTCAACGGCGGCCGGAAGGGACATTGTTTGCCCTGGTAAAGCGGTGTGACCCTGGTTCAACAACCGGTGCAGTATGGCGCGATCCCGGCCCAATCGGGAGGGACCTACCGAGCGGCACCGCGAGAACATCCATTTCGATGTGAGCAGGGGGCCTAGGCCGATGAAGAACATTTCGTTTGGGGATACACCAGTCTCTCGATGCGTCTACTACCGCCTGGTGTGTGGACTGGCCGCCAATATCGACCCGCCCGGCTCCGGGCGCATCAACTTCCTCGCCGGGAGCACCGCCGTGCTGAGCATGCCTGGTTCGTTGGGAATCGTTGTACTCCAATACATGCAGCGTCACGGCGTCGCGGTCGGCCCGATCGTGGCACATGCCGGTTCCAACCGGTGGACCTTCCTGGTTCGGCCGGACGTACCCGACGACGACACCGGGCTGTTCAAGGAACTTTTCCGGCTCAATGTCATGTTCTGGGGTGAGGGAGCGATCGCATTGCCGTCGCCGACCGGCGAACTCGGAGGCGGTAGCAGACGGTGGATAGAACTACCACGCAACAGCTTTCGGCCATCCGGCCGTGTTGTCGTTGACGCGATACTCGGGTGTACCGGTATCCAACGCGATTCGCGATCGTTGGCGGTGCATCGTGGCTGACTGCGGATGCGGATGCGGGTGTGGTCCGTGGATTAGGCTGTCACACTGCGCTGTTGGGATGCACAGCCCTTCGGGTGAGCTGATCAAGGTCCGGTGCCCTTCGATCTTCTGCACGGGCCTGGTCGAGTTGATCAATGGCAGGATCGCCCCGCACGACGGCACGGTGCCGGGGCACTGCCCGTGGATCGGTACACGGGTTGTCGATGACACCACAGATATCGACCCTGACTACTTCGCCAAGATGCGGGCGAAGAGGGAGGCGTGACCGTGGGCACGTTCGAAGACCTTCGTCAGCGTGTGACCGTGCAAGCCGCCCGCGCCGGATACGGGTTGAAGCGCAACAATCGTCCGCCCTACGGATGGTCCTTGATCAGCGCGGGCAGTCATGAACCGGTGAAGTCAGGCTCGTTGGATCATCTCGAAAACTGGCTGGCTGAGCACCGGGCGACAGCATGTTCCGACAGCGGCAGCGACGGGCGGAACCGATGAACACCGACACATCCCCGCATCCGGAGGAGCCCGACGTGCACCTAGCCGTGGTGCTGCACGGTCGGCGGCTGGACTTCGCCGCGTGTCTGACCTCGGCACTGGTCTTCGTCCAGGAGCAACAGCAGCAGCGCTATATCGACAGCGTGAGCGTGATCCCTGGTGCCACAACAGGCTTGGATCGACTCCCGAACGAGCGACTCTACGAGGGGCCATGATGACGCTCAAGCCTATCGCGGTCGGCTACCTCCGTCGGGACATCGCCGGAGTAGCGCAGCCGTGGAATGAGACCCAAATCCGTAGTTTGGCAAGGCGACTCGGTTACAACCTCGCCAAGACCGTAGTCTTCGGCGCTAGCACCGCACACCCGGTACCGGAACTCATCGAGGCGGCTCGGCGGGCGAAGGCCGACGCCGTGATCGTGCCTAGCGTGACCCACTTCGACGGTAATGCCGTCCCTGGTGAACTCACACGGGTAGTCGACGTGGTCACCGTGTCACCCGAAGAGACTTACGCGCGTTGGTCTCTCAACCCGACACGGTGGAGCGACCACACCCCAGACCCCACCTGACGGAGGCAGCCTGCTTGTACCTTGACCGTGAACGGTTCGACCGATGCACCGTCTCACCAGGCCACTATGAGGAGAACTCGCAATGGATGATCAGATGGGTTTCGATATCGAGTTCGATGACACGACCCAAGCCTTTCTTGATTGGGTCGCGCCCGAACGAATGGAATCGGAAGTGCAAGCGTTCCTCGCGAAGGTTGTCCCCGATATTGAGGCTGACGCTCAATGGTGGAAGCCGCCGCTTTCGACTGAAATCATGGAGGCATCTGCGCGGCTGTTCGGTGATTGGGATGGCTTCCTTGCGGCGGATAATCGTGAACTCGCCGATAGGTACATCCGATTTCAGGGCGAGTGCTATCTCCGCCGCGCTAGTTATGGGTGGATGAACGTTCCGGAGTGGGGGCCGCCGTTGTACACCGATTTTGGTCCATCGGTGCGATTCGGTAACGATACGTATTCCGACGTGTCGATGGTCGCCATAGCGAAGCGCCTTTTCAAAGACGACGGGCCTGCAATGATCGAATACAGCATCACCGACGCGGGACGCTATGCGCGGAAGAATGCATCCGACACACAATGATCTAACTCTCCTGACGTAAACGGGGGTGGGTGCTGCCGTGCCCGACGAATACGACGATATCCGGCGAAGACTGTCCAACTATGAAAAAGGTCTGTATTTCGAACTAGGCAGGGCGCACGAAATGGGGGAAACCCCAGACAAAGGGTGGGTGAAGCAGTTCAGGATTCGAACCAGCGAAGGCCCGCGTGTTCTGGATAACGCCAAAACCATCGGTCGAGGCATCGAAGCGGTTGAGCGCAAATCAGGGCGAATCAATGAGCGTGAAGCGGGCCATCAGCTGGATAAAGAGCGCGCAGCGATCGAAGCAGGTCTACTGGCACGTTCCCGGTGGGAAACGGTGGCCGGGGAAAAGATTCCCGAGAAAATACGTCAGCAGATGCGGGACTTGGCCCGCGACACTAAGGGGAAATTTCAACACGTCGAACTCAGCCGAGAGGCAGCGGTTCGCGCTATCGAAATTGGGCGAAGCTTAGCCAGTCAGCAGCTCGAGCTGGTGAGATCGTATGAGCTACAGCGGGCCGACCGTGCCCGTGAACGTCTGGCGAAGATACGTGTAATTGCACGAGCGCAAGAGCGCGCCGAGAAGTTCCGGAAAATGGAAGCATTTCGGGAGGCCGCTGCTCGTGGTCGGGCGGATGCTCCGCGACACGTTCAAGCCGAACGTGCACAGCAGGCTGAACTACGAGCCGAGCGGGCTAAGACTCGTGAAACACCAGAGACTGAGCGCGATCGGATTACCCGCGAAGCTGCCGAGAAGACCGTAAGAGAATTTCAGGAACGACTCAACATCGGGCCGTCCACGGGTAAAGAACCCGAGAAGACCTCTCCGGGACGAGGATCACCCGAAGCAGCTAAAGCGGCCCTGATCGAGCAAGTGGAACGCGATGCCGCCCGTCTCGCGGCGCGGGAATTCCCATTCCCGGCACCTGATAAGCCCAGAGAGCAACAAACCGTCGAGATCGAGGAACGGAATACCCCCGAGTTGGCCGACGCGGCGAGCGTGGCACGCGATGCGGCAGACAAGGCGCAAGCCGAGCGCGAAGCCGCCGACAAGGTCCGTGAAGCAGCCCAGGAACGCGCAAAGGCATTGGAACAGGCGCAAATGCACGGTATTGCGCCCGAAGTCAGGGATCTGCTGGCGTTAGGTCAAGCCCAACCGCCGACAGCGGCGGTGGAGACGAAACCCGGTTACGCGCCGGGGGTTGAACGTGGCGGTACCGGACAAGGGCGAGACCCCCGAACCCTCGGTGTAGATCCACGCGGCCGATGAGCCGGGCCTTGAGGCCGCTTCGGGCCACGGCTGTCACGCACAACAACCCTGAGAGCTTGTATTGGCAAAAGTCCACAGAGCGGTGCGGATGGGATGGTAGGGCGCCGGGGAGGGGTGGGTGCCCCTGCCTGCCTGCGGTGATGCGAGGCCGGCGAGGGGCAAGCCGCGGGACTGGCCTACCCGGCAATTAGCTGCCGTCGCCGAGTGGGCCGCCTCGGAGTGTTCCCGCTCGCGTGACCTTCTTGCGGCGCATGGAATTCGGCGCGGGTCCGCTGGCGTTCGGAGCAGGTTCGGGGTCGCTGTCGTCGGCGGCGAGTTCGACCCATCCGTGCCGAGACCACCGCTCGGCGTCGACCGGATCGGCGTCAACGTATTGGCCAGCTGTCCCGTGCTCGCCGCGCACGGGATCGAATATCAGATGGGGCGGGAGAACTCGGCACCGGACTGTTTCTCCGTGGCGAGTCAGCGGAGTTTCGTTTGCCTCCACGGGATTACGCCGGGATGTTGATTTTGACGACGGTCGCCGGTTCGGGCCACCCGTAGGAGACACGGAGTTTCGCGCGAATCGCGATCCGGTCCGAGGTGAAGTACACGCTGCGGTCGGCCTCAAGTGTCACGTCCTCGGCAATGGCCAGGAAGCTGCGGCTCTGGTCGATACCCCAGATGGTTCGCGACGCGACAGCCGGGGAAACGAGCAGTGGTCGACCGAGGACTTGTCTGCGGGTCGGCAGGGCCGGGTCTGGCTGCAATGCTGGCATTTGCCCACCCACACCGCCCAGCGGCGTTGTAGCGACCAGCAATGCGGCGTCGGGTGCGGCGATCCAGTGCGTGATGTTGCCGCCCGCGAGCGCGGACAGGCTTTCCGCTTCGGCGGCCCAATCGAAATCAGTGAGCTTGCCGCCCTGCACATGCGCCGCTACAGCCTTGACACCCGACAATGTGGCCAGGCCGGGCGGGGCCGGTGCGGGCAGGCTCCCGAACGCACCCATATCCAACTTCTTCGCGATGTCCTTGGCCAAACCACGCCCGACAATGTCAGCGGCTTGCGGCGTCGAGCTCTGCGCGAGCTCACTGGTGATGACCGAGAGTCCGGCCAGCTTGCGCGGATTCAGAATCAGCTCATCCAAATCAGCGTCGGTGACCGGGATCTCCGCGCCCTCGGCGACAAACGACGCCGTTGGTGTCGCGGCGGTGGTCGGGATACGCAGCGCGGACATGCCCGCCGTGCGAACGATGGTGGAGCACAATGCGATTGCCGCGATGGATTCGAGCGGCTTGACAAGGCTCGCTTCGATTTGTGCGGGATTGAGGACGGCAGCGCCGGAGACAGTAGAGAGTGCCATTGGTGAAACTCCGTGAGAGCGAATGGTTTCGATTCATCCGCTCGCTGAGCTTCAGATGCTGCCCGACCTGGGGCCTACGGTGAGAACGCGATCCACACCCGGTGCATCGCGTCCTCACCGGTAATTTTCCGGGATACCGGAAGATGGTTCCAGATGATTCAGCTTGTTTAACTCTTGAGGAGTCCGCTCCAATTGCTGCCGCTACGGGCAGTTTCGCCGCTGTAGCCCTGCCCATAATTCGCGTGCCGGGCCACCGACGGAACCCGCGCGTTCTTCGACAGGCCGGGGCGGGTGCTCAGCAGTTCCTGAACAGCGGCATGCACTTTTGCCTGATCGGGATCGTCGTTGTTGTCGAGCAGCGCCGAGACGTCCGTCTTGCCGATGTCGAACAGGTCGGCGGGGACGGCGAGGTGCCCTGCGGCGATGCGCTCGATTTCGGCGCGCTGATACCGGGCGATCCGTTCGCGTGCGGCGGTGAGTTCGGTTTCGGTGTCGCGGAGTCTGCGCCGATACTTCGCCGCCTCGGCGTTGGGACTGCCGACCATGTCGGCGGTGTCGTTGACCTGGTCGGCGCGCCCGGCAGCGTCGGCGGGGGTGGCCGCGTGGTCAGCCGAACGGTTTTCGTCGCTCTGCGTGGCATCCGGAGGGCCGGAATCGGCGGGGCTGGTCATGTTCGTGTCGTCGGTATTCACTTGTTCCTCTATTCGGTTGTGTCGGTTACGGAGTCGGTGTCTGGTCGGCCAGGGCGGGCCACGTGCGCCGCCGCAGCGTCGCGCTGAGGAATTCGACCGTGGTGTGCAGCCGGGCGGATGCGGTTGCGCCGGGCTGGTCTTCGGGCAGCCGCAACCCGAGTGCCCGCAACAGCGTCTTCTCGGTGTCGGTCGCCGGACGGGTTCGTTTCGGTGTGCCTGCGTCGAAATCGGCGGCGTGCGTGGCGTCCTCGGCGTTCTGCCACACCGCGCCCAATGCCGTGGTGAACGTGAGCCAGCCACGCCGGTCACCAGGGATACGCGGGGGAAGGTCGATACTGGTCAAACGGTTGGTCCTCTCTCAGTAATGGCTACCTGGTCAGAATGGCGGCGACCCATAGGTGGTAAACGTGACCTCATCGCGGTTGTCAGCGCAGTCGTTGATGAACTTCCCGAAAGCTGAATCCCAATCGCTGCGTTGTTCCAGAAACATCCGCCGCCGGAAATCGGCGGCCAGCCCCTCGACGTCCAGACCTGAGCGCTGACACACGACAGTGTGGGTGTGATTCGGTTTCCACGTCTCCGGAAGCTGTTTTGGTTCGACGCTGATCGTGGGCATGGTCAGCCCTGCTGACCGAGAGTGTCTAGTTACTGGTTCTTGTTGTAATGGTTCTTGTTCGTCCGTGCCCTCACAGACCACCCCGTCTTGCGCAGGCACACCACCCCCACCCGGACTATCAGGCGGGGGCCAGACAAGTTTGTAGCAATTCGGCAACTGATTTGCGTAAACCTTGTTGCGCACCGGAGACTCGGAGCCGCGTCCGTCGCCGAACCGCTGCGTTCGTGTAATGAACCCAGCCTGCTCCAACTCCCGAAGGTACCTGTCCGCCGCCTCCGGCTGAGCGCAACTCATGACCGATGCCAGCGTCTTCCGCGACGGCCACGCCTCCCGAGTCTTTCCATCGGCGAACTTCGCCAACCCGGAATACACCATAATAGTTTTGCCGGAAATCTCCCCGCGCATAGCCGCCTCGATAAGCGAATGAGGCACTTTCGCGTACTTCACCTTTTTATTATTCAATTGAAATCCTCTACTGGCGGAACCTGTCTAAACATCGGCTTCGGTTGCCCCAATGGGGCAACCGAGATTGCCGTGTCAGCGCATCGGCTTCATAAGGGTTTCCAACTCGTTCAGATCCACGCGAATGCTCCGGCAACCGGGAACGCGGTAGCCGGTGATGGTGCCATCGGAGATGCGGCGACGCATTGTGCGCACCGACGTGCCGGTGAACTCGGCACCTTTCGTCAACGAAACGTAACGCGGGTACACACGCATATTGGCAGAGGTCATGGTGAGGTTGCCCTTCTACAACTGGAATCGCGCGAAGTCCTCACGCCATGACTCGAGCGGCCGTTGCGGCCGTGCTCTGGTGGCGACGATACCGGCCAGACAGGGACAGGCAAACTACTACCGCGCGCGATCTGCATCACATATGCGGCTTGTGGGATATAACTCCGAACGTCGGGTTTCGGTCTCGACGTGACCAGCCACACGCCGACTTCTTGCCGGAGCCGTCAAAAAGCCCTGCGGGGTATCGGACACACCGTTCAGGCGGCCCACATGCGTTGTGCCATCTCGCGATTGCGCTGCGGGTTGCTGTGGACGTAGCGCTGGCTCATAGCGACGCTGGTGTGCCCCATGAACGCCATGTGCTCGGACAAGGTCGCGCCCTGCTGGGCGAACAGGGTGGCCGCCGAGTGCCGGAAATCGTGAAACCGCAGCTTCGGCATGTCGAGGGTGGCAGCGACCTTCTTCAACCACTTCCGGACCGTGTTCGCGTGCACCACTTCGCCGTCCTGATTGGGAAAGACCAGCCCGTCACGCCCGGATGCCGCATAGGTGGCGATGTGGGTTTTGATCTGCTGGTACAGCTCCGGGGGCAATGACACCGTGCGCAGGGCTGCCTTGGTCTTCGGGGAGTCGATGATGACTTGCTTTTTGATCCGCGACACCGCCCGCGCCACCGTGACCGCGCAGTCTTCGGGGCTGAGCTTGAAATCCGAGCGCCGCAACGCAGTCACCTCACCCCAGCGCAGCCCGCCGAAGCCAGCGACCAGAACAAGCAGTCGCCACTGCTCGGGCATCAACGACGCGAACTGCCGAATCTGACTCGGCGACAACGTGATCGGTTCGACCTTGCGCGTCTTGACGCCCGCGCGCTTGATCCGGCACGGGTTCGACGGAATCAGCTCTTCATCGACAGCGTGATTCATGATCGTGCGCAACAGGCTGTAGGCGTTGGCATTGCGCGTCGGAAACGGCTCCAGCTTCGCAAACCACGTCCGCACCCGAGACAACTTCAACTCCGCCAACGGGATCTCACCCAACTCCGGCAGGATCACGTTTTTCAGGTAGCCCTTGTTGAGTGTGCGGGTCCGGGGCTTGTGCCGATTCACCGTCTCGTCATGCCACCGATTGCAGTACTTAGCGACGGTCAACACACCCTCAGCTTGTTTGGCCGCCTCGGCCTGCTGCTTCTTCAACCGGTCGGCCGGTGGCGTCCACTCATCGAACTCGATGAGCTTCCGCTCCTGCGACAGCCACCCCATGCAGTCGTCCTTGGACTCCCACGTGCGCGGTCCGTAGTACTGCTGCCCATCCGGGCCGGTATAGCGAGCCTGCCACCGCCCCGACGGAAGTTGCCGGGGAGCGCCGAAGGACCGTTTCGCCTGCTTCGTCTGTGCCACGTACGTGCCTAATCCTTGCCTAACGAGGGTCCATTCCTGACCACTTCTGTCCACCTAAGTCACTAGCTCTACCTCCATTCTACCAGGCAGACAACACTTTTCGTCTGGTGAGCAACCTGCCATGATCATTTTGGGAGGCAGTTTCAAATCCTGTCACCCCGACTCGTGGTTGAGACGAACACTTTGCCCCCGGCCTGCCAAGGCCGGGGGCAAAGTGGTTTCCGGGGGGTGCTATTCGGCGCGGACCCGTTGAGACGCAAGCCATTCAGCTGAGTGAAGTCAATCGTGGTCGAGCGGTGTACGAGTTAGTATCTGTCATATAGTATCTGTCACATACTTAATAACCACCCGATCGACGGAAGCCGGAAACCATGACCGATCAGCTGGTCGCCCCCCGCGCCCGCATCTACGACGTAGACGCCCTGCGCGGGTTCGCGCTGCTGGGGATCTTCATCGTCAACATCACCTTCATGTCCTCCGGATACCCCGGCAACCTCGCGACCGACCCCGCCTACACCGCGCCGCTCGACGACCTGGTCCGCGCGCTCTCGTCGGTCTTCATCGACATGAAGTTCTACCTGCTGTTCTCATTCCTGTTCGGCTACAGCTTCACCCTGCAGACGATCGCGGCGGCCCGGGCGGGCGCCGCCTTCGAACCACGCATGCTTCGCCGGATCGCAGGCCTGTTCGTGCTCGGCGTGCTGCACATCGTGTTCCTCTACGGCGGTGACGTTCTCACCACCTACGCGCTGGCCTGCCTCGTCCTCTTCTGGATGCGCGGGGTCACCGACCGCACCGCGCTGCGGGTGGTCGCCGCGATGTACGCCTTCGTCCTGGCGAGCCTGCTGCTGAGTGGCCTGCTCCTGGACACCTCGGCAATGCTGCCTTCGGCCACTGAGGCGCAAGCCAACGGCAGGCAGGCCACCGAGGCGCTGCTCGGCGGATGGGGCGACATCATCGGCGAGCATCTCGCCGGACTGCCACTGCTCGTCCTGCAGGCAGTCACTTTGCAAGGACCGACGGCGCTCGCGATGTTCCTGCTCGGCCTGATCGCCGGGCGCCGGAAACTGCTGGCGCAGGTGCGCGGCGACGAACCGATCCTGCGACGCATCCAGTGGATCGGCTTCCCGGTGGGCCTGGCAGGCAGCGTGCTCTACACGCTCGGCGGCGGCACCGGCACCGCGCTGCCCGTCGCGGTCAGCGTGGCCACCGCACCGCTACTCGCCGCCGCGTACGTCGCGACCCTGCTGCGCATGATGCACAGCCCACGCACCGCCTGGCTGCGCACCGCACTCGCGCCCGCCGGACGAATCGCGCTGACCAACTACCTCGGCCAGTCGCTGATCGGGCTGCTCCTGTTCACCGGCGTCGGGCTCGGCGCGGCGGGCAGTCTGTCCCCGTTGGCCACGCTCGCGGTGGCGCTGCTGGTGTTCGCGGCCCAATTGGCGGTCAGCGCAGCGTGGTTGCGCCGGTATCGGTACGGACCCGCGGAGTGGCTGCTGCGCTGGATCACCAACGGCCGCCGCCCGGCCTGGCGAGCGGTCGAGAGTCGCACGGGGTAGCGAACCGGGGTCGATTCGATCGGCCCCGGAATGCATACTGGCTCTGCCGGTCACCCAGCGGCGAATGTGTCTCTGCGGTGGTGGTTTCCGCACAACGGAAAGGCGAAGTCATGAACGCGTCCGGCCCGCTCGCCGGCAAGACGGCCCTGATCACCGGTGCGGACGCCGGGATCGGCAGGGCCATCGCCTGCACCCTCGCCAGGCAAGGGGCGCAGGTGGTGATCCAGCATCCGCACTCCCCGGAATCGGCCGCCGACGTGGTCAAGGAGATCACCGCAGCCGACGGCTCGGCGCTCGCCCTCGCGGCCGACCTCGGCGATAGCGCCGAGTACGACGAGCTGATCCAGGTCCTGCTCGAGGACTGCGGACACTGGGACCTCCTGGTACACACCGGGTCCACCGCCCTCACCACACCGCTGCGGGAGCTCTCGGCGGAAGAGTTCGAGCTCGGTTTCGCGGCTCCGGCCAAAGCCCTCCTCAACGGTATGCGACTCGCCGCAACACACCTCGCCGGCGACGGCCGCATAATCACCGTCGCCGCGGCCACCGCGCCGGGCAACGCCGTCGACAACGCCGCCACCGGAGCCCTCGCAGAGTTCACCCGCCTGCTCGCCACCGACTTCGCGGCGCGGCGCATCACCGTCAACGCGGTCACCTCGGCCGCGCATGCGGGCGCCCGGGCGGAGAGCGACGACCAGGACAAGAGCGAGCACGAGCCGAGTTACGCGCCGGAGTCGAGCGTGCTCGATCGACTCGCGGCGGCCACCGAGATCACCGATGTGGTGGCCTTACTGGCGAGCGAGGACGCCGCAGCGGTGACGGCGCAGCACATTCGAGTCGGCGCCGGGACCTCAGGAAGCTGACCCGCAGGTGAGGCAAATTTTTCGCAAATGTGCGGCAACTGGAGTGCACGTACGATGGAAAGTAGCAGTATCGCAGGATGGCGCGGCGGCGCGGCGCGGGGAGGCCTAAACTACCTCGATGCGGATCGCGCGAGCCGGGTTCACCTCGACCGGCCGAGCAAACGCCTACGCTGTGGTTTATGACCCGTGTTACCGCGCAAGGGAGCACATTGGACATCGCGACGACGAAAATCGCGACGACGTCACCGACGCCTGTGTATCGGATTGCCGCGCTGTCCGATCTGGACGGCGTCGCCGCGATCGAGACCGAACGCTTCGGCAATCAGTCATATCCGTACTTCGCGCTGCGCCAACTCTTCGACCTGCACGGGGCCAACTGGCTGATCGTCGAGGTCGACGGCATCGTCCTCGGCCATGTGCTGGTGGCCCTGCTGCCGGATCGGCGCGCGTGGCTGCTCAGCCTCGCGGTGACCCAGGACAGCTGCGGACGCGGCTACGGGTCGACGCTGCTGACCGAAGCGATCAAGCTGTGCCGCAAGCAGAAGATGCGCAGCGTGCTCATCACCGTGCGCCCGACCAACCAGTCGGCATACAACCTCTACCGCCGCATCGGCTTTCAATGGACCGGACACCATGAAGAGCGCTATTTCGGCGCAGGCGAGCCACGGGACGTGTTGGAGTACAAGCTGTCCAACGCCTGATCAAGGGCTCCAGAAACTCCCGCGAACTCGGTAACCTGGATCAGGCGCGTCCAGGCGGGTGCCCGAGCCCCCGGGGGAGCTGAATGACCGAGCAGGAACCGCGTTCGGAATTCGTCGAATCGACCACGACGCGAATCCTGCGCCGGGCAGCCAAATACGCCGACGAGACCTACCGCGACAGCGCACCCGGTGAGTACGCGCTGCTGGACGGGCTCAATGCCGACGTAGAAGCGGTACTCGGCAGATACCACCCGCCGAGCCCGTGGCGACGCGGCGACAGCCTGGTGTTCGCGCACCTCTACGCCGACGTCCCGGACACCACAGCGTCGACCGACGAGGACGGACGCGCAGTGGTGGACGTGATCGCCGCGCTGCTCGCCGCCGAGGTCGAGTTCCGCGGGCCGCTACGGCTCAGCCATACCCAGAACACCCTGCTCGCCCAGGTATACGAGCGACTCGGCGCCCAGCTGCGCCCGCTCGGCCTGCCCGCGCATGCCGTTCAGTCCTTCGGCCGGGCGGCCACCCTGCACCGCCTGAACGAGGACATGGACGCGGTGGACCGGTGCGGACTGCAGCAGGCGCGGGCGCGGTGCCAGACGAAGCCACGCGGCCTGCCGCGCGTGGGTTCGCTGCTGTCGGATCTGCTGTGCGGCTACGGGTACAAGCCGTTCCGGCTGCTCGGCTGGATCGCGGTGCAGCTGGCCGTGTTCAGTGTCGCGCTGGACCTGCTGAGTCAGGAGTCGCTCGGCGACACGCTGTATCTGAGCATGACCAGTTATCTGAACCCCATGGGGCTCGGGGATACCGAAAGGCTGGCCGACGGCGGGCAGGCGTTGCTGGCCACCGAGTCCTGGGTGGGCACGGTATCGCTGTCCGTGTTCTTCGCGCTGCTGGTTCGCCGCTGGTTCCGTCTATAAAGCTGCGCTGCAACCTAATTCGATGTGTGCTGACGTTGTGCCGGAAGTGCCCTTGTGAATGTGCCTGTGCACGATCACCACTCGGTGGTGCTCACCTGGATACGACGGGAAAGGTTGTTCCACTGCGCCACTCGCAGCCGATCCCGTACCTGCCCGATCAGCGCGGTCCATTGGCGGGAGAATCCCGGATCGGATTGCAGATCCTTCCACAGGCTGCGCAGGGCGGGCGGGGTGTGCGCGCCGGGCATCCACAGGTGCGCGAGGTGCTCCAGCACCGCGGCCAGGATCTCCATCTGTTCCCTACTGGACGGGGGGAACCGATCGGCCTCCTCGATCGCGGTGTCACCGACCGTCAGCAGCCAGTCGTGCGCCGCCAGATCCTCGCAGAACCGCTGTGCCGCATCCAGATCCGTCTCGCTCCGGACGATGATCCAGGCCGAGCGCACCGAGTCGTCGTCCAGCCGCAGGCGCACCTTCGGCCCCGCCGAGCCGCCCACCTTCGCCGTCCAGCGCAGCCGCGTGGTCGCCGCTTGCAGCGGCGCCTGCTGGTCCAGCCTCGGGTCGGCACGTAATCGGGCAAGCAGGCGTTCGCTGATCGAGGCGAGATCGAGCGTGTCCGTCGAGGGGCGGCCGTCCAGATAGCCGTCGGCCAGTGCGTCACAGGCCGTTTCTCGGTCGCCGATCCGGTCGATCACCTCGGTCACACCGACCCGGCTCAGGTAGTGCGACCAGGTCTGGCGTCGCCGCTCCGCCGCCCGGATCACCTGGGTGCGCACCGAACTCTGCAGCACCCGCCCGCCCGTCACGACCGCGCGACCAGCGACCGTGCCGACCACGCGCACCGGCTCGGCGTCGGGCAGCAACAACTTGCAGTCCACTCCGACCGGTGTGGTCGGCGAAACGGCCAGCGTGCAGGGCCGTTGCCGCCACAACACCCGCCGACCCGGCACCAGGGCGAGCAGCTCGCCGGCTTCGGCACGATGCAGAGTGGCGGACGCGGGGACCAGGCAGGTGCGCACCTCGCCGAGGGCGATCAACGGAGTGGTCGACGGCCCCATCACTCAGGATCCGTCGAGCAATAGGTGGGATAGGCGTTCAGTGACCTTGCGCGACACCGTCACCGGCACCTCGTCGTAGACGCCGCACCTGATGATCTGATCGACCACATCGCCGTCCAGGTCGATGTGGTCGAGGATGAGCCGTACCGAATGTTCGATGGCCAGATAGCGTTTCGGCAACATCGACAGCGCCTTGTAGGCCGCGAACGGGGTGGCGTCCGGATTCAGCTGCACCACAGCGGGAATCTCGCGCCACCGGCCCGGCCAGCCGTCGCCCGCCCGCCACGGCTGCGGCAGCACGACCGCCGCGCCGTCATAGCGCAGCATGCCGAGCCGCAGCAGATGCCAGACCGAGGCGAGGAACGCGCACGACCATTTGGTGTGAATCTCGTTGCGCCCGTTGACCACCTCCGGCCGCTTGCTCCACAACTGCACGTCCAGGAAGATCGAGTGCTCGCGCCTGCCGAACTCCTCCGGCGGCCGATACGGCTGCACCCGCATGGCCTGCGCCGGTTCGTCCAGCGAGGACCGCCGCCCGTTGCACAGCCAGCCGGATTCGGCGGTCGGCGGCCGACGACCGGTCGATGACGAAATCTCCGGCTCGGCCACGATTCTGGCCGCGACCATCTCGGCCAGCCGGATCGGCTCGTCCAGCGGCACCCCGTCGACGAACGGATCCGCCTCCCAGCAGCCGGACTCGCGCGCCAAATAGTCGATGCGCAAACCGGTTTCGTCCGCAGCGGTGAGCAGCTTGCCGAGGATCTCGCGCGGATCGGTGTCCGGCTGGAAGTAGTCGTCGATCAGATAGCAGGTACTCACCCGCGCCCGCGGGCCGAACTGCACCCTGGCCGAGGCGATGAAGGCCTCGACCAGCGGCACGATCCGGCGGAACTCGCGGACCACCTGATCCATGTCGTTGGCGATCTCGTTCATGTAGAAGTGCCCGACCTCGATCGACAGATGCGACAGCGGCACCCGGTCGATCCGCGCCCGTTCGGTCTCTTCGCTGTACCCCACGGAGTCCCTCACGGCGGATCAGAACCTCTCCCAGGTCGCGGCGTCGAGCAGGCGCCTGGCCAGGTCGGCATACGCCGCCGTGGTGGCGGGGTTGGCGATCTTCGCGTCCACGTCCATATCCATGATCACCTGTTCACGCCACTGCAATACCGGCTCCATCGGGGTCTCGCCGAGCAGCGCACTCGCGCCGAGCTGGTTCGCCGACGCCAGCCGCTTGAGCGCGGCATTCTGCTCCATCAACCAGGCCGTCTGGGCGGGCCTACGGTCCACCGAGCCGGGCAGCGTCGGCGCGGGCACCGCGGTACGCACGTAGCGGACCGACTCCAGCAGCTCCACCGGATCGTGGCCGCACTCCTTGCCCGTCTGCTTCAATCCGTGCGGCCCGTGCACCAGCCCGCTCGCCGCCAGAATGTGCTGGCGGGTCCACCGATGAAAGATCAACCAGCGGGCCGTGAACGAACGCAGCTGCGGCAGCGCGGTCGCCTTCAACACCAACTCCAGCGCGACCGAGCGGCCCGCGCTCAGATCGACCAGCACCACCTTGAACTCCTGCTCCAGCGCGAGCAGCAGTTCCGCGCACCGCGCGACGACCGCGTCGTCGGCCGTGAGAAATTCGGCGCCGCCCTCGTCACCCGGCAAGAGCATCAGCTTGCCCGCCCGGGGACCCAACCGGCGCAACGCGGGCCGGTCCGACGCTGTCCGCACATCGATCCTGGCAGCAACACCCGTCTCGCCGAGCAGATACGAATGCACGCCGTCCTGGTGGGGCGTACCGCGTTCCATCGCACTGATTTCGAACAACGCGCCCGCGGTCGGTGACCCGAAATCGAAGTCGACGTAGGCGACATTGCGACCGCTCGTACACAGCCGATACGCGAGGTTGCAGCTGGTCACCGAGCGACCGGTGCCACCCTTGTCCGAAGTCGAGAACACCAGCATGGGTCAGGCCCTCGTCGCATCGCGGCGCGCGTAGGCCAACTCGTACAACTGCTGCAGCGCCTGCCCGGCCAGGATGAACGCGGTCGCCGGCTGCTCGTTCGACAGCCGCCGCGCCTCGTCGAGCTGCTGCTCGATCCGCGAGAGCATGACCTGCGAGACGTCCGGATCGCCGACCTCCAGCATTTCCTGATTGAGCAGATGCTCGGCCTCACTGCGCATTTCGACGGCGCGCGTGATCATCGACCGCATGGCCAGCGGTGGCTCACGGAAATTGCGGTCCGCCGAGACCAGGCATTCGACGACGCGTTCGGTCAGATACCAAGAAGGTTGCACCGCAACGTCTTCGGACTCCGCCTCGAAATCCGGCTCGACCGCCGTCTTGGCCAGACCGGGCCGCTGACTACCCGCCACCCGCTCGGCGTCGTCCCAGAGGCCGGTCGCCGGGCCGGTGGCGATCTGGCGCCTGCCGAGGTGATCCATGGTGAGTTCGGCCAGCGACATCAACCGGTCGCGCATGGCCACGTCGCCGGACAGCTGCCAGGCCTGCAGGGAGCGTTTCAGCAACAGCGTCGCGAAGTCCGGCACCACCCACACCAGCGGCGGGCCGCCACCGATGCCCTCGCTGCCCGGCAGCGCCATCTGCACGCCGGGGTAGTGCAGCGCCGCGGCCGGATCGCCCGCGGTGAGCCTGCTGATGATGCGACCACGCCTGGCCAGCTGGTCGAAAACGGCCACCAGCTCCGGTAATTCCTCGGTGGTCTGCCGGTTGGCGAAATCTTTCAACACCATGGTCGCGACGGCGAGGGTGTAGTAGTCGGACTCCTCGCCATCCGAGGTGCGCCAGGGGATGTCCTCGAGCGGCCAGCGGCCGGGACCGTAGCGCGCGGCGGTGGACCAGTAGCGCTGGGTCAGATCCCAGCGCAGTTCCAGCGCGTCCGCGAGTTGGCGTTGCTCGTCGTTGAGCAGGTCCATTTCCCGGGTGCGGCGCCAGGTCAGATCGTCGATGCCGTCCAGCGCGACGATGGTGAAATACAGGTCGGGGCGAGAGACCGCGTAACCCGGCTGGTTGCCGATCCGGCCCGAGACGAAGTCGATCGGCGAGGCCTTCTGATCAATCCCCCAGCTCCAGCCGCATTCGAACAGCAGCAGATCGTCCTCGAGATCGATGTCGGGAGTCTGCCCCAGTTTCACGTCGTTGGCCATCTGCACGCGGACCCGGTCGAGCCGGCGCGCGATACCCGCGATCACCGCGTCTTCCGGCGCGCCGATCTGGTTGAGCATGCCCAGGATCGCTTGCCCCTGATCGGATTTCGGGCTCGGGGTGTGCACGACGAAGCTGCGCACCAAACCCGTCATCGCGGCGGTGAGCCGGGTGCTGACCCGCGGCATCAGGACCCGGATGCGGGCCGAGAGTTCCCTGGCCTCGCGCCGCACCTCCTTGTCCACGAACCGCTGGAAGACCCGCAGGAAGCGCAGCGACGAGATGCACAGGGTGAGCGACATCGAGTACGCGTCGACCACTTCCAGGCCGTACTGTTCGGCGCTCGGTTCGCGCTCGTCGGTCGTGCGCAGATAGCTGCCCGCGGCGAAGATCGGTTCCCCGTCGGGCGCGGTGTAGCGGGTGAAATAGTCCTCGAGGACGCCGACCAGCGCCCCGCCGATCCGCGTTTCCTCCCCCAGCGAAATAAGCACCGAACGAATGTCGTCGGACATATCGTCGGGTTGATCCAGTGCGAATGCCTGGATCTCGGTGGCCGGATACAACAAACAAAGCAACTGCTCGGTATCGCTGATCGAGTTCGCCCCGTCGCGCCCACCCCAATGCCACGCCCCTTTGTCGTAGCAAGCGGAAAGCAACGACCGCCACACTTCCAAAAGCTGCTGTCGCGGCTGGATCCTCATCAGCCCCCCGTTCTCGCTACGAACACTGACTGCCTAAAGTGTCCCCCCGTTCCGAGTATTTACCAAGGGTATTGACCGACAACACGATCTACGCACGGTGTAGTAATCGGATATTCGGCGAGGTCACCGCAGTGTTGAAAACCGTTCGAGGACACGTCGGTACACCTCCCCGACGCGACAGAAGATCGAATCACAGTGTTCCCGTGCACCGCTCCCGTACCTTTCGGTCCATTTCGTCACTCCATTCCCGAGCTCGTTCCTCCGTTGCGACTCGGCACAGCACGTTCGGCCGAGCGAATCCACGACAGCCGGTAGCCCTTTTCCCGATTCGAGCACACCTCGTAAACCGTCACCGGATATGGATCCCGCACTCGAGCGCGCACTCGATTTCGCTGCCGAATTGCTGCCTGCATTTTGCAGAAGCCGCCCTACCGCACGATTCGATCGAGCCCCCTGAGCCGGCCGCGCGCGAAACGGCCGCGTCAGCATAGCGGCACCGTGCGGATCGGTCGTCACGCTTCGGCAGGGTGAGATGTCCTGATGTCTCTAATCTAGAGACACATGTGGGCGCTTGTCCTAAGATTAGAGACATCTGGACATGGAGGTCGATCAGTGCTGTACGCGACACCCGAGCTCGACCCCACCGACAAGGCCGTGCTGACCGGCATCTATCGGCGCCGCGCCAGCCTCGCGTCGGCCATGCGCGTGCCCAAACGCTGGCCGGGCCTGCTGCGGCGCAATCTCATGGCGCGCGCCATCCGAGGCTCGAACAGCATCGAGGGCTACCGGGTGGAAACAGACGACGCGGCGGCTGCGGTGGACTACGAAGAAGCGCTCACCGCCGACGAGCAGACCTTCGTCGAAATCCGCGGGTACCGCCAAGCGCTCGGCTATGTGCTGACGGTGGCGCAAAGTGCCGCGCCCGTCGACGAATCCACCATCAGAGCATTGCATTTCATGCTACTCGGCCACGATCTCGCGAAGAGTCCCGGCCAGTACCGCACCGGGCCCATCTATATCCGCGAGGACACCAGCGGCGACACCGTCTACGAAGGTCCCGGCGCGGCACTGGTCCCCGGGTTGATGGCTGAACTCGCCGGGGCGCTCGAGTCCGATACCGACCCGATCGTGGCCGGTGCCATGGCGCATTTGAACCTGGTGATGATTCATCCATTCCGCGACGGCAACGGGCGGATGGCACGGGCGCTACAGACCCTGGTCGTCTCCCGGGGTGGGATCGCCGAGCCGACGTTCTGCAGCATCGAGGAGTGGCTCGGCGTGAATACCGATGACTATTACCGCATCCTGGCGATCACCGGAGCGGGCGCCTGGTCACCGGAGCGCGATGCCGCCTTGTGGCTGAAGTTCAACCTGCGCGCCCACGATATCCAGGCGCAGACCGTCGAGGGCAGGATGCATCGCACCGAACGCGCCTGGCTGCACCTCGATGACCTGGTCGGTACCCACAAGCTGCCGGAACGAACCACCGACATCCTGTACGACGCCTTGATCGGTTTCCGCATCCGCCGACACGGCTATCGCACCCGCGCCCAGATCGACGAAAGAACCGCCTCGCGCGACCTCAAGGCCCTGACCGATCTCGGACTCCTTGCCGCGCGCGGCGCGACCCGGGGCCGCCACTACGTGGCGGGCACCCACCTGATAGAACTCAGATCTGTTCTCCGAGAGGAAGTTCCGCGCCGAATCGTGGATCCGTACCCGGGACTCAGGGCAGAGTTGGTGAAACCTTAGACAGCGACACCGAGTTCGGTGAGTAGGTGTTCTACTCGGGTGCGGATGGTGTTGCGGATGGGGCGGATTTGGTGGAGGGGGAGGCCGGCGGGGTCGTCGATGAACCATTCTTCGTAGCGGGGGCCGGGGACGAGGGGGCAGGTGTCGCCGCAGCCCATGGTGACGATGACATCGGCGGCGCGGATGATCTCGTCGGTCCAGGGTTTGGGGTATTCGTTGGCGATGTCGACGCCGATCTCGGCCATGGCGGCCACCGCGGCGGGGTTGAGGGCCTGGCCGGGGTCGGAGCCGCCGGACCAGGCGACGGCGCGGCCCTTGGCGAGGTGGGCGAAGAAGCCGAGGGCCATCTGGGAGCGGCCCGCGTTGTGCGTGCAGAGGAACAGCACGGTGGGGCGCGGGCGGGCGACCTTGCCCTGAACCTTGGCCAGTGCCTGCAGCCGCTGCCCGCCGAAGCGTTCGGCGAGCAGCGGAAGGTAGCGCGTTACCGTTGCGCGCGAAGCGAATTCGTCGTACGACGAGTGCAGGTAGTGGTGGATGGTGGCGAGGTCGAACATGGTGGCGAACTCTTCGCGCAGCCGTGCTTCGGCGTGCTCGAGCGCCGTCTCGTGATCGAGGGAGAGCAGGCGGTATGCGGGTGTCGCGGAGCTTTCGGTCGTACCCGACTTTTCAGGCTGAGACACCCACCCAGGGTCTCAGGCGGGCATTGACCTGGGCAAACGAACACCCTGTAAACCACGTCACACCGAGGTGAACACGACACCGCGACGAGGCGATCCGGCGGGCGGTGAGCAGGCCCTTACACCTCGCTAACCTGTCGTCACCTCACCGAAACGCGAGGTCCATAGCGTATACACCTATGTCGACACGGTTGGCCACACTCGAAGACGCCGCGGGCCGGCCGCTGCGTGACGTGGTGTACGCGGCGCTGCGCCGCGAGTTGATGAACGGGGACATCAAGTTCGGCGAGCGACTCACCGAGCCGAAACTGTCGGCGCGCTTCGGGATTTCCCGCACGCCGATCCGCGAAGCGTTGACGGTGCTGTGCGCCGACGGACTGCTGCAACGCGAAGACTACGGTTTCAGCCCGGTGCGCCCGAGCGTGCCGCTGATCCGTGACCTCTACGAACTGCGAATCACCTTGGAGCTCGGCGGAATCCAGCGTGCGATGACCAACCCGGCGGTGTCCCACGACCGTGCACTGCTCGAGGTGGAGCGTGCCGCCTGGCTGGCATTGCGCGCCGACCCGCCCGCGCAGGAACCGGGATTCGTGGTGCGCGACGAGGAGTTCCACGTCACCTTGCTCACCGCGGCGGGCAACGCCGAAATGGTGCGGGCGCTGCGCGCGGTGAACTCGCGGATCAGGCACGTCCGCATGTACGACTTCATGGTCAACAACCGCATCGAGACCACCATCGCCGAACACCTCGGGATCCTGGAAGCCGTACTGGCCGCGGACCTTCCGCTCGCCTACCAGTTGCTGCACAGCCACATCGGCGAATCCCTCGATGTCGTGCTCGAGCGGGTCACCCGCGCCATCGCCGCGATGGCCGCCGAATAACGCCCACCGGAAGAAGCCGGAATTCGCAGCTCCTGGTCGCGCAAGTGCCAAGGTAGAACTGCGAAACCGTCAAGCAGTGATCGGAGTCGACCCATGTCTGCCGACAGCCCAGGCAACAGCACATCACCCACCGAGCGAGTGCGGGCCGCGTATCGGCGGATCGCCGAGGTGGATCGGCCCGAAGTGTGGATCACCCTGCGGCCGGAGCACGAGGTCGCCGCCGAGGCCGCGGCGGTCGAACAGCAACTCGCCGACGGTGCGTCGCTCGCGCTGGCGGGCGTACTGCTTGCGGTCAAGGACAACATCGACGTCGCCGGGCTGCCGACCACGGCGGCCTGCCCGGAATTCGCCTACACCCCCGACGTCACCGCGTCCGCGATCGAGCGACTGGTCGCGGCGGGCGCGATCGTGCTCGGCAAGACCAACCTCGACCAGTTCGCCACCGGCCTGGTTGGCACGCGCAGTCCGTACGGCGCCGTGCGAAACGCGCACGATCCCACGCTGGTTTCCGGCGGGTCCAGTTCCGGCTCGGCTGCGGCGGTGGCGCTGGGCATCGCCGATATCGGAATCGGCACGGACACAGCGGGTTCCGGCCGGATCCCGGCGGCGCTGCACGGAATCATCGGCCTCAAAGCCACGTTGGGCATCATCCCGGCCCACGGTGTCGTGCCCGCCTGCGCGGACTACGACGCGGTCACCGTATTCGCCACCGACCTCGCCGACGCGGTGGCGGCCGCCGCGATCATGTCCGGACCGGAACCGCGTGATCCGCGCAGCCGCGGCTGGCCCGCCGATGTCCGGTTGGCGGCACCGCGGGCACCGCGCATCGCGATCCCCCGTGCCGCGGACCTCGCCGCGTTGAGCGGGCCGTACCGGGACGCCTTCGCTCGAACTGCCGCTGCCGCAGCGGCATCCGGCGCGAAGCTCGACGAGATCGACATCTCCGGCCTGCTCGACGCCGCGCTGCTGCTCTACGACGGCGCGATCGTCGCCGAGCGGCATGCCTCGGTAGGCGCTTTTCTGGCCACGGCACCCGTAGGCGCCGATCCCACGGTGGCCGCCATCATCGAAGCAGCCGGTAAGACAACAGGTCCCGAGTTCGCCGCCGATCTCGACGCACTCGCCCGAGCACGGGCAGCGGCGGCCGTACTACTCGACGGCTTCGACGCACTCTTGCTGCCGACGACCACCGAGCACCCGAGTATTGCTGCGGTGCAAGCGGATCCGATAGGTATCAACAGGCGGCTGGGTACCTACACCAACTTCGGCAACCTGCTCGACCTGGCGGCGATCGCGATCCCCGGCCAACCCACCACCGACGGTGCGCCGTTCGGCGTCATGCTGGTGACGCCGGCCTTCGCCGATCAGGTCGGCGTCGATCTCGCCGCCCGCCTGCTCGGTGCCCAGTCCACGCCGCTGCTGGTCGAGCGCGGTGTCGAGCTGGCCGTGTTCGGCGCGCACCTGCGTGGCCAGCCCCTGCACTGGCAGCTCGAACAGATCGGGGCACGCTTCACCGGAGACATCCGCACCACCGACGCCTACCGCCTGACCGCCCTGGCCACCACACCGCCGAAACCGGGTCTCGTGCGCCACGGTGACGGCCGCGGCGTCCCCATCGCCGGTGAGCTGTTCCGCGTCGCCGAGGCAGGACTCGGCAGTTTCCTCGCCACCCTGCCCGCCCCCATGGCGCTCACCAGTATCGAATTGTCCGACGGCCGATCGGTTATCGGCTTCGCCTGCACCTATGAGGCCGCGGCCACCGCGACCGACATCACCTCCTTCGGCGGCTGGAAGGCCTATCTCGAACAGCGCCCGTAGGTAGCACTCCAGCCTCGACTCGCAGTCGTCCGCAGCACCTCGGCCTTGCCTGCACATCAGTCTTACACATATGTACTAGACATTTGTGCAAGATCCCGGTAGACATAGGTCCAAGCCATTCGGAGTCGAGCAAGGGAACAGATCATGAGCGCCACCACCACCCAGCCCCGCGTCCTCATCGCCGGCGGCGGCATCGGCGGCAATGCGGTTGCGCTGCAACTGCTTCGGGCGGGTATCCGGGCCACCGTGGTGGAGCGCGCCGAGGCGCCGCGACCGGGCGGGCAGGCGGTCGACCTGCGCGGCCCGAGCGGTGCGGTCGCGGAGCGGATGGGGCTGATGCCCGGAATCCGCACATATCAGCTCGACGAGCGGGGTCTGAAAATCGTGGACGCCACGGGCCGCGCCCTGGTGCGCATGCCCACCGAACTGTTCGAAGGCAAGGGTGCCGTCGCCGAAATCGAGATCACCCGAGGCGATCTCAACCAGGTGCTGCTCGACGCGCTGGCCGAGGCGGGCGGCGTGGACTACCGCTACAGCGAGTGGATCACCGCTATCGAGCAGGACGCGACCGGCGTACAGGTCACCTTCGCCTCCGGCGCGCAGCAGCGCTTCGACCTCGTCATCGGCGCCGACGGCCTGCACTCCGGCACCCGCCGCATGGTGTTCGGCCCGGAAGAGCAGTTCGCCACCTACCTCGGCGGTTACATGTCCTTCTTCACGCTGCCGTCGCCGGACGACGTGGAGCACCACTGGTTCACCATGCACTCGCTGGTCGGCGCGACCAGTATCGGACTGCGCCCCGACGCCGACCCGGCGACCGCCAAGGCCCTGATCACCATCCGCACCGACGCCGATCCGGCACTGCGCCGCGATGTCGCGGCCCAGCAGGACCTGATCCGGCAGCGGCTGGCCGGTGGCGGCTGGGAGTCGGCCAGGATCGCAGGCGCGATGGGCGAGGCGACCGATTTCTACTTCGACGAGCTGGCCAGGATCGACATGCCGAGCTGGTCGAAGGGCCGGGTCGTACTGCTGGGCGACGCCGGGTACTGCGGTTCACCACTCACCGGCAACGGCACCGCGATGGCGCTGATCGGGGCGTACGTGCTGGCCGGTGAAATCGCCGGGCACACAGACGATCTCGCGCAGGCGCTGGTCCGCTACGAGGAAGTGCTGCGCCCGTTCATCGCCAAGGCGCAGGAGCTCCCGCCGGGCGGGCTGAAAGCCATGACGCCCAAGACGAGCTTCGGCATCCGCACGGGCCAGACCCTCAGCAAGCTGATGACCACGAAGCTGCTGCGGCCGCTCATGCTGAAGATGCTCGCCACGACCGAGTCCTATGAACTGCCCGACTACACCACGCAGAACGTCGGCCGGTAGCTCGAAAACGCAACGACCGCAGCCACTCTCGGGCTCCGGTCGTTTGCGCACGAGCGCTACTCGATCGTCGTCCGCTGGTCGAGCAGGAACGGCAGCGCGAAGTTGCGCAGCATTGCTCGCTCGTCGTCTTCGGTCGCACCGGGCAAGGTCAGCAGCGACACCATCACGCGCACGAACCATTGGCCGAGTCGGCGGGCGGCCGGCGCGGGAAGGTCCGGCCGGAAGCCGCTGACGAAATCGCTCGCGAGGGTGTCCACCACGCCCGACGAATTCGACAGCTGCGCAACGATTCCCGCGTTGGCCGGCGCGAACCAAACGGCCAGATGCGGGGTTTTGCGCACCTCGGCGAGCAGTGCGGTGAGGCCGTCGAGCAGTCGCTCGCCCGGGTCGGTGGCGGCGGAAACGGCCGGGTCGCGCCACACCCGCTCGACCACCTGGCGGGCCTCGCGGCCGGCGAAGGCGACGTACAGCGCCTGCCTGTTGTCGAAGTAGCGGTAGAGCGTCGCCCTGGAACAGCCTGCGGCCTCGGCGACTTCGGCCATGCCGACGCCGCTGACCCCCTTGTCGAGGAACAGCGCGCGCACCGCGTCCAGGATGCGCTCGCTCGCCAGCTCGGCGCGACCGTCCGCCAGCCAGTCGCCGGTCATCCGGCGCACCGGAACGGGACCGTGGTCGGCCTGCGCACGTAAGGCCCCGGTGCGTATTCGACGGCGTCGATATCCACTGCGAAGTTCGGGAAGCGATCGAGCAGTTCTTCCAGAGCCACCCGGGCTTGCATCCGGGCCGCGGCCGCCCCGAGGCAATGGTGCGGTCCGTGCCCGAAAGTGAGGATCCGCTGCGGATTCCGGCCGATGTCCAGCGCGGCCGCGTCGGTACCGAAAGCGCGCTCGTCACGGTTGGCGGAGCCGAATACGAGTAGGACCTTGCGCCCCGCGGGAATCGTCTTGCCGCCCAACTCGACCGTGCGCGTCGTCGTGCGCGCCAGACACTGCACCGGCGCCGTCAGCCTCGCGAATTCCTCTATGGCCGTGCGGATCCGGTCCTTGTCGGCGACCAACGCGGCGCGCTGCTCCGGATGTTGTTGCAGCAGTTGCACCGCACCACCGAGGAGGCCCGTCGTGGTGTCGTTGCCGCCGGCGACCATCGTCCAGGTGTAGGCCAGAATCTGCACCAAGCCACGCACATCCGCGCCGTCCGCCGCCAGGCCGGCCTGCACGAGCAGCGACACCGTGTCCGTCCCCGGGTCGGTGCGCCGCCGCTTGATGAGTTCGGCGAAGTAGCCCATCATCGCCATCGAGGCGGGCATGGCTTCGGTGCTCGCACGATCCGTACTGCCCGCGACCACCGCGTCGGTCCACCCGTCGAACCGATCCCGATCCTCGGCGGGCATCCCGAGGTAGTAGGCCACCACCATGCTCGGCAGCGGCTTGAACAGCTGCTTGACGATGTCGCCGCCGCCGTCCGCGGCGATCCGGTCGAGGCGCTCGCGGACGAAGGCGCGCACCACCGGTTCCACCTCGGTGACCTGCCGCGGCGTGAACCCGCGGGCGACGAGCTTGCGAAAGTCGGTGTGCTCCGGCGGATCCTGCATCACCAGCGGCGGATTGTCGGCCAGCCCGATCTGATCCAGCTCGCCGTACTCCACGGTCAGCCCGTCGCGCGAGGAGAAGGTCTCGCTGTCCCTGGCCGCCGCGTACACGTCCTCGTGCCGGGTGAGCACCCAGTAGTCGTGGTCGGGACGCGTCGGCGGCACCACGTGGTGCACCGGATCATGTTCGCGCAGTGCGGCATACATCTCCCACGGCGACGTCCAAGTGGCGCCGGAGCGGAGCTCGAAGACGGGAGCGGGCCGATACGCATCGATCACCATGTAGTGACGGTAAGACAGATAGACGATTATGTCTAGAACAAGTTCTACTTCGGTGGCGCCGGGCCGATCACCCTCCGAAACCGGTCCGGCTGCCCTCCCGAGTCGGGACCGTGCCGCGCACCCGCGGTTACCTTCGGCAGTGGCAACACGGTGATCGTTGCCGGTCAGCTCCCGGAAGAGCCTGCGAAAACGTGTCCGGTACCCGAGTGGCCTGCCAGGCCGGTCACCCCTCGAAGACCGGCCCGGCAAGCACTCTCCCCGAGGCCCGACCTGTCAACCCCTCGAAGACAGGTCGGACCCCGTTCCCCACCCCCGGCGGTGGATCCAACACCGCCACCCGGCTCCCCCACCCGGCTCCCCATCCGGGTTTCCCACCCCCGGGTGGCGGTGTTGACACAAACAATGCACGGGCGGGCTTAGCACGCACTTAAGAACACCTTGCAGGCGGAAAGTCGCTGGTGATACGGCCATCTGGGCGGCGGATGCGCCGAGCCTGTAGCACCCGGCCCCGGATGGCGGATGATAGAGGTGAGTGGCCGAGGAGATTGGGAGCGACGATGGAAACCGCAGTGGTCTGGGTGTTGGCCTGCCTGCTTTATTGGTGGGGCCTGCTGTAGTCATGCTCGACAACCTGGCCGAGAAACGGCCAGGTCTACGCAACCACGCCGGGTCTCGGCGTCGGTCCGGAATTCACCCGATTACGTTGGGCTACCGCCTTGTTCGCGGTCGCGCTGCTCACTCACGATCGGTGAACGGACAGCAGGTGCGCACCCGAACGGGTGCGCACCTGCTGGTTATTTGTATAGCGTCGGTCAGCCCTGCGAAGGGGGCGGCGTCGACGCACCGTCGAGCCCGGCGCGGACGCCTTCCTCGACGCGCTTGCCCAGGTCAGGATCCACGTTCGTCCAGTACTCGAAGACGCGGCTCAGCACCGGCTCCTGCACACCGCCGAGCACGTGCCCGACGATATTGCTCACCAGCCGGTCGCGCTGATCATCGTTGAGCACCTCGCGGACCAGCGTGCCCGCCTGGGTGAAGTCGCCGTCCTCGGCGTGCTCGACGTAGCCGGCCCGCACCATCGTCGGGTCGAACTCCCACAGTCCGCCGTCGGGCGCCAGCGCCGGATCGGCGTGCGGACCGCCGAAGGAGTTGGGCGCGTACACCGGCACGCTCGCGTCGTTGTAGAAGTACCGCATGGCGCCCTCCTTGGAGTAGGAGTTCACCTCCGCGGCCCGCGGCAGGTTCGGCGGCAGCTGCGCGTAGTTGGTGCCGATCCGGTAGCGGTGCGCGTCGGCGTAGGCGAAGACGCGTCCGAGCAGCATCTTGTCCGGCGAGAAGCCGATGCCGGGAACCACATTCGAGGGTTCGAAGGCGGCCTGCTCGATGTCGACGAAGTAGTTGGCGGGGTTGCGGTTGAGCGTCCACTTGCCGACCTCGATCAGCGGGTAGTCCTTGTGCGACCACACCTTGGTCAGGTCGAACGGGTTGAACCGGTAGCCCTCGGCCTCGGCTACCGGCATCACCTGCACGTGCACCGTCCAGCTCGGGAACTCGCCGCGCTCGATCGCGTCCCACAGATCCTTGCGGTGGTAGTCGGCGTTCTCGCCCGCGATCCGGTCCGCGTCGGCCTGGGTGAGGTAGTCGACACCCTGATCGGTCTTGAAGTGGTACTTCACCCAGAAGCGCTCACCCGCCGCGTTGATCCACTGGTAGGTGTGCGAACCGTAGCCGTTCATGTGCCGGTAGGTCTTCGGGATGCCGCGATCACCCATCAGCCAGGTCACCTGGTGCGCCGTCTCCGGGCGCAGGGTCCAGAAGTCCCACTGCATGTTGTGATCGCGAAGTCCGTTGCCGGGCAGGCGTTTCTGCGACCGAATGAAGTCGGGGAACTTGATCGGGTCCTTGATGAAGAAGACCGGGGTGTTGTTGCCGACGAGGTCGTAGTTGCCGTCCTCGGTGTAGAACTTCACCGCGAAACCCCGTGGGTCGCGCCAGGTGTCGGGGCTGCCCTGCTCACCGGCGACGGTGGAGAACCGGACCAGCGACTCGGTCCGCGCACCCGGCTGGAACAGCTTGGCCTTGGTGTAGCGGCTGACGTCGTTGGTCACCACCAGCTCGCCGTAGGCGCCCGCGCCCTTGGCGTGCACGATCCGCTCCGGCACCCGCTCCCGGTTGAACTGCGCGAGCTTCTCGATGAGGTAGTGGTCGTGCAGCAGGATCGGGCCCTGAGTGCCCGCGGTGAGCGATTCGTTGTCGCTCTCCACCGGCGTTCCGGTGTTGGTGGTTGTCGGCTTGGTCATCGTCGAAGCCTCCTCGGCTGGTGAACAACGTCCCGGGTGGGCTGACCCGGGCTGGTCGAAAATGGCTGCCGCTACGCCGAACGGCAGGTCGGGCACAGTCCCCAGAAGACGACCTCGGCCTCGTCGACCGAGAACCCGTGCGCGTCATCGGGTTCCAGGCAGGGCGCTCTGCCCACGACACAGTCGACGTCGACGACCGTGCCGCAGTTCCGGCACACCAGGTGGTGATGGTTGTCCCCGGTCCTGGCCTCGTACCGCGCGGCCGAACCGGCGGGCTCGATGCGCCGCAGCAGGCCTGCGTGCACGCAGGCGTGCAACACGTCGTAGACGGCCTGGGTGGACACCGAACCCAACGCTTCGCGCACGGTGGCGGCCACTCGATCCGCATCGGCATGCGGAGTGGCGGCGACCGCCTCCAGCACCGCGACCCGCGGGGCGGTGACCCGCAGACCGGCCGCGCGCAGCTGCGCCGTGGCGTCGGTGTGGTTGGTGTGCATGTATCCGATACTCCACCTTTTCTGGAATTAGTCAAGAAAAGGTGCTCCAGCAGCGTGGCGCAGATCACATTCGATCGCATGGAATACATCCGGGTGGATGGTCGTTGAAGCTCACTGTCGGCGTCCGGACAGCCCCGGGCCTCACCCCTTTGTCGCTACGAGCGACCACCCGCCGAGAGGCGCTTGTGGGACGTCGACCTCGAGTCGTGACGCTGGCGTGGCGTCCGGCGACTCAGCGCCGCCAGGTTTTGCGACCTGGCGGCGTTTGTGATTTCCGGCCCGGCTCGCCGCTCGGTGCCCGGGGTTGGCCGAGTGACCGCGATAGCCTCGTGCGCATGGGGCGATTCGGTGGGTTTCTCGTCGTGCTCGCTGCGTTATCGCTGGTGGCAGGCAATTTGTCCACCGGCAAAGCGCAGGCGGTGCCCCATCGCGCGTCCGATGAGGTGCGCTGCACACCGCAGTCCGGACGCGAGTTCGCGCGGGCGAAGCCGGAGCAGGTCGGCCTGGACAGCGAACGCCTCACGGCAGCGTTGACCTTCGCCAGCACCCGCAACCGGCTGAATGTGCAAGTGTTCCGGCACAACTGCCTGATCGGCGAGGGCCCGACGAACGACCAGACCGGAAACGTCGCCTGGAACATCTGGAGTTCCACCAAGAGTGTCGTCTCGCTGGTCGCCGGGATCGCCTGGGACCAGGGCAAGCTCGACCTCGCCGCACCGATCGACCGCTACCTGCCCGCCGAGCTCGGCGACGCCGAGCATCGCTCGATCACCGTGCAGAACCTGCTCACCGAATCCTCGGGGCTGAAGATCGGTGCCCTCACCGAGGGCATCACCGGGGTGGTCCCGATCGATCCGAACAGTGCCGTGCAAGCGCTGGGCATGCCGCTGGAGAATCCACCGGGTACCGAGTTCAGCTACAGCCAGCGCAATGTCGACCTGCTCACCTATGTACTCGAATTGGCCGTCGGCGAGCCGCTGCAACAATTCGCGCAGCGCGAGCTGTTCGATCCGCTCGGTATCCAGCGCGACGACTACTACTGGGCCCGCGATCGGGCCGGGCACACCTACGGCTACGCCCACCTGATGATCCCGCCGAACGATTTCGCCAAACTCGGGCTCCTCGTCAGCAATGACGGACGCTGGGGCACGCAGCAAGTCATCTCGGAGCGTTATCTGCGCCGAGCACTGACGCCCTCGTCCGCCAACGACTGCTACGGGTATCTGTTCTGGGTCGGACCCGAGTGCGCGGCAAGCCTGTACAACGTGCCGCCCGACCTGTTCATGATGGACGGCCTCGGCATGCAGAACGTTTTCGGCATTCCGAGCCTGGACCTGACGGTGGTGTGGACCGGATTCTTCGGCAATCGCAGCAGCAAGGGCCTCACCGGCACCCTGCAGAACCAGGCCGAGCTGCCATATGAGTTCTTCCGCAAATTGTTCGCCGCATTCCACCAGCGGCCGCTGCCCGATCCGGGCCCGTTCGTCGAACCGCAGGTGGAATTGGACCCGAAACAGTTCGTCGACCCGAACATCCTGCTCGCCGTATTCGGTATCGGGCCGGATACCTATCCCGGCTGCAATGTCTTCTCCTGCCTGGACTACTCGCTGGCCCCGCCCTTTTGGGATACGGCGCCGGGCTGCGCGATCCTGGTGTGCCTCGGCCCCGGCGCCCCGGGCATCGACTGACCCCCGGCGCACCACAACACGCCATTCGCCCGTCCACGGCGACCTCGCACGATAGCCTCGTGCACATGGGGCGATTCAGTGGGTTCCTGGTCGGGTTCGCTGCGTTATCGCTGGTGGCGGGCAACGTCTTCACCGGGAGTGCGCAGGCCGCCACCGACCCGGTGTCCTGCGAAGTGCGCTCCGACCGCGAATTCGCCCGTGCGCTGCCGGAGCAGGTCGGGATCGACAGCGCGGGGCTCGCGGACGCATTGGCTTTCGCCGCCACCCGAAATCGGATCAATGTCCAGGTATTTCGGCACAACTGCCTGATCGGCACGGGGCCGACAAACGCGCAGACCGGCAATGTGGCGTGGAATATCTGGAGTGCCACCAAGAGTGTCGTCTCGCTGCTCGCCGGGATGGCCTGGGATCAAGGCAAACTCGATATCGCCGCACCGATCGACCAGTACCTGCCGCTGGGACTCGGTGACGCCGCGCATCGGTCGATCACCGTGCAGAATCTGCTCACCGAAACCTCGGGCATGAAGGTCGGTGTCTTGACCGAGGGCGCGACCGCGGTCGTGCCGATCGATCCGAACAGCGCGGTGCAGGCGCTCGGTGTGCCGCTGGACAATCCGCCGGGCACGGTATTCAGCTACAGCCAGCGCAATGTCGACCTGCTCAGCTATGTGCTCGAGTTGGCGGTCGGCGAGCCATTGCAAGAATTCGCGCAACGGGAACTGTTCGACCCGCTCGGCATCGAACGCGGCGACTACTACTGGGCGCGCGATCGGGCCGGGCACACCTACGGCTATGCGCATCTGCTGATCCCGCCGAACGATTTCGCCAAACTGGGACTGCTGGTCAGCAATGAAGGGCGTTGGGGCACAAAGCAAATCGTGTCGGCCAGTTATCTGCGGCAGGCACGTCAACCCTCACCAGCCAACCGGTGTTACGGATATCTGTTCTGGCTCGGGCCGGGCTGCGCGGAATCCGCGACCAACCTGCCGCCCGACACCTACATGATGGCCGGGCTCGGCTTGCAGAACGTCTTCGTCATGCCGAGCCTGGACCTGACGGTGGTGTGGACCGGGTTCTACGGCAATGTCAGCCGGTACGGGCTGACCGGCACCATCCAGAACATCGCGGAGCTGCCATACGAGTTCTTCCGCAAGTTGTTCGCGGCGTTCCATGAGCAGCCCGTCCCCGACCCCGGCCCGTACGTCGAACCGCCGGTGCGACTGAACCCGAGCCAGTTCGTCGACCTGAACTTCGTGCTCGCGGTATTCGGCGCCGGACCGTACGCCTACCCGGGCTGTGATGTGCTGTCCTGCTTGCACTATCCCCTCGCGCCGCCGTTCGCGGATACCGCGCCGGGGTGCACGATCGTGATCTGCCTAGGACCCGGCGCGCCCGGCATTCGCTGAATCACACGCCGAGGAAAGGCAATTCGCCGTCTTCGGCGCCGTGGGCGCGGAAATGATCCGGCGAGACCACGATGAACAGCGCGTCCGCCTCGGCGATGAGTTCGCCGTCGAGTTCGAGCCGCGCGTAGATGTGCAGCTTGCGGGTGCCCTCGCGGCGATCCAGGTGCGCGGACACCGTCATCGGGCGGTGCAGCGGAGCGGGTTTGACGTAGTTCACCGTGATTTTCGCGGTCACCGCCGGGATTCCGGCGCCGGTCGGTACGCTGCCGCAGGCCTCGTCCAGCACTGCGGCGACTACCCCGCCGTGTGCCAGACCTGGTGCGCCCTGGTGCTTTCGGTCGAAGGTGCAGCTACCGGTGAGGCGGCCGTCCACCAGTGTGGACACCATCGCGACACCGGCTCGATTGCGCGGACCGCAGCCGAAGCAATGGTCGCCGTGCGGGGACAACGCCTCGCCTGCGTTACGCAGGCCGCGATCGGACGCTTCGGCAAGTCCGGTCATCCGCACTCCTCAATCGGGAATCAACTGTCTCCCGATTGAAGCTAGATTTAGGAAACATCCGTGTCAAGATGGCGTGGTGGCGAAGCAAGCACGAACCTACGGCGGTGTCTCCGCCGATCAGCGCCGCGCCACCCGGCGTGAGCAGCTGCTGGAGGCGGCGTTCGAGGTACTGGCGCTGGATGGGCCCGGCGGGCTGACCATCCGGGCCGTCGCGAAGCAGGCGGGGCTGTCCACCCGATTCGTCTACGAGAGTTTCACCGATCTCGACAACCTGGTGGTGGCGGCGTTCGAGCTGGCCTTCCGGCAGATGGCGGCGGCGGTCGACGCGGCGGTCGCGGCCGCGGGACCGGACCGCCGTGCTCAGGTCACGGCACTGGTCGAGGCGCTGGTCGACTTCTTCCTGAGCGCGCCCGCCAAGGGAAAGCTGCTGTCCACCAAGGCGTATGGACATCCGGCCGTGGCGGCCCGTCGACTTGCGCGATCCGAGGACGTGTCGCGGACCTACGGCGCGCTGCTGCACGGGCTGCTGCCGGACCGTCCGGCCGACGATCCCGCCATCGATCTCACCGCACGATTCCTGGTCGGCGGCTTCGGCGAAACCACCACCGCGTGGATCCAGCAGTCGCTGCCCTACCCGCGGGACGAATTCGTGCACGACAATGCCGAGCTCTTCCTCGCGGCCATCGCTGCTCTCGAACGGCTGTAGGGCCGAGAACCTCGTCGGCGATGGCCTGAGCCGGTCTGAGATCACACGCCACTACGCTCGACCCGTGACGCAGGAACAACGCGGTGGGCGTGCCGGGCAGGCGGATCGGCGCCGGGCGGAGATCCTCGATGCCGCGCGGGAGGTGATCGCGGAGCGCGGGTATCGGGGGGCGTCACTGGGGGCGGTTGCCGAGCGAGTGGGGCTGACGCAGCCTGGGTTGTTGCACTATTTCCCGAGCAAAGAGCATCTGCTGGTCGCGGTGCTCGAAGAGCGGGATCGGTGGGATACCGCGGCGTTCCTGGCGGGGCCGTCGGCGAGTTGGCGGTTGTCGCACCTCGAGCAGTTGGTCGAGTACAACGCGATGCGACCGGGTGTCGTGCAGACGTTCACCGCGTTGGCGGGGGAAAGCGTGACCGGCGGGCATCCAGCTCGGGAGTATTTCATCGAGCGGTACGCGCAGGCCAGGGCGCGGCTGGCCGAGCTGCTGCGGGCGGAGTTCGGGGAGCGGTTGGCCGGTGGCCGGACGCCGGAGCAGGTGGCGCCGTTACTGATCGCGGTGCTGGATGGTTTGCAGACGCAGTGGTTGCTCGATCCGGAGGCAGTCGATATGGGTGTGGCGTTCCGGGACTTCGTCGCTTTGCTCGAACCGAGCGCCGACGCCGAATAACATAACGAGCCGATAACGACACCTACCATTGATTAGGTGAGTGCGGCGGAACCTGCGGACGCCCGCTCGGACTCATGGCACGCGTCACCCCGGTCCGCAACGACATCGGCCGACAAAGGAGTTCTCATGAGTCCAGGCGACGTAACCCGGGAAGCAGCGGTGAGGGCGGCCCTCGGCAAGCTCGACCTGACTGCCAAAGCTCGACTGCTGATGGGCCAGGACATGTGGTCGCTGCCCGCACTGCCCGAGATCGGGTTGCGGTCGCTGGTGATGTCCGACGGTCCGATCGGGGTGCGCGGCGTGCGCTGGACCGCCGACGACCCGTCCATCGCGCTGCCGTCACCGACCGCGCTGGCCGCGACCTGGGATCCGGAACTGGCCAGGCGGGCCGGACGGCTGCTCGCGCAGGAAGCACGGCGCAAAGGCGTGCACGTACTGCTCGCACCCACCGTAAATCTGCATAGATCACCGCTGGGCGGACGGCATTTCGAGAGCTACTCCGAAGATCCGTACCTGACCGGGCGGATCGGTACCGGCTATGTGAGCGGTGTGCAGGACGGCGGAATCGGCACCACCGTCAAGCATTTCGTCGCCAACGACGCCGAGACCGAACGCTTCACCGTGAACAATGTGGTCTCCGCACGCGCGCTACGCGAGCTGTATCTCGCACCCTTCGAGGCGATGGTCCGCGATGCCCGGCCGTGGGGCGTGATGGCCGCCTACAACCAGGTCAACGGCACCACGATGACCGAGCACGGCGAGCTGCTGAACGGAGTACTACGCGGGGAATGGGGTTTCGACGGCATCGTCGTCTCCGACTGGATGGCCGCGAGGTCGACGGTCGCGGCGATCACCGGCGGGCTGGATGTCGCGATGCCGGGGCCGCGCGGCGTCTACGGCGACGCACTCGTCGCGGCGGTGCGCAACGGCGAGGTCGACGAGTCCGTGGTGGACGCGGCGGTGCGCAATGTGCTGCGGCTCGCGGCGCGGGCCGGCCTGCTGGAAGGTGCCGAGCCCGCGGTGACCACGCCGCCGGAACAGATCGACGGAGTCGCGTTGGCGCGCGAGATCGCCTCGCGCGCTTTCGTTCTGGTGCGCAATGAGACGATCGGCGAACGCCCCGCCCTCCCCCTCGACGGGAAGCGGACGAAGGTCGCGCTCAGCGGTCTGGCCGCCCGGGATGCCCGCATACTCGGCGGCGGTTCGGCCACCGTCTTCCCCGAATCCGTGGTGTCACCGCTCGACGGTCTCACCGCGGCGCTGCCGGAGGGCGCACTGAGCTACGCCATCGGTGCCGCCCCGAGCGACGTCCTCGGCGCCGCGGACCGCGGATTCGACCTGCACGCCCGCGTTTTCGACGCCGACGGCACCCTGCTGGGCGAGAGCTCGTTGCCCAACGGCATGGTCAACTGGCTCGGCGAACTACCCGAAGGCATCGACTACGACGCACTGCACACCGTCGAGGTGCGCGGCACCTTCACTCCGGTGGAGACCGGCGCGCACGCGTTCGGCACCAAGGGGGTCGGTGATTTCCGGCTCGTGGTCGACGGCACCGTGCTGTACGAGGGCGCCGAAACCCTCACCGGCGCAGACCCGTTCGAGGCCTTCTTCGGTACACCGACCGAACGTGGCACGGTCGAGCTGACCGCGGGTACGACGGTCGAGGTGGCGATGACGCATACGCCGATGAAGTTCGCGGACATGCCGATCCAGGCGATCCTGTTCACCCTCGCGCACGGCGACCCCCGCCGTGATCCGGACGAGCTGATCGACGAGGCGGTCGAAGCGGCACGCGCCGCCGACGTGGCGGTGGTGGTCGTCGCCACCACCGAACAGGTCGAGTCCGAGGGCTTCGATCGCACGAGCCTGAAACTGCCCGGCCGCCAGGACGAACTGGTGAGCCGGGTGGCCGCGGCCAACCCGAACACCGTCGTGGTCGTGAATGCCGGGTCGCCGGTGGAGATGCCGTGGCGGGACGAGGTTGCCGCGATCCTGTTGAGCTGGTTCCCGGGCCAGCAGGGCGGCGCAGCTCTCGCCGAGGTACTGCTCGGCGAGGCGGAGCCGGGCGGTCGATTGCCGACCACCTGGCCGGTCGCGCTGGCCGACTGTCCGGTCTCGGAGGTGACCCCAACCGACGGCGAACTCGTCTATCGGGAAGATCTTTTCATCGGTTATCGCGCCTGGGAGCGGGCGGGCACCGCACCGGCCTTCCCGTTCGGGCACGGATTCGGTTACACCACATGGGATTACGAATCGATCGAGCGCACCGGGACAACGGTGACCGTACGTTTACGCAACACCGGCTCGCGCCGAGGCGCCGAAGTCGTGCAGGTATACCTTGCCCCCGTTGCGGATTCGGTGCTCCGTCCGGCCCGCTGGCTGGCCGGCTTCGCGCGCGTAACGGCCGATCCGGATGAACTGGTCACCGCCGAGATCCGAATCCCGCAGCGCGCCTTCGAGATCTGGGACGACAACGCCTGGCGCTCGGTGCCCGGCTCCTACGAGATCCAGGCAGGCTCTTCCTACGCCGACCGTCCATTGACCATCGGATACGAAGCGGAGTAAACGACAACGGCCGTGGATCCACCGGGGATCCACGGCCGTATCGACAACGCCTCACCGATTGCTGAGCAGCACCTCGGCGATTTGAATGGTGTTGAGGGCGGCACCTTTTCGCAGGTTGTCGCCGGAGATGAAGAGCGCGAGCCCACGGCCGTCCGGAACGCCCGGATCCTGGCGGATCCGGCCGACGAGCGAGTCATCTGCACCGGCCGCCTGCAGCGGCGTCGGCACGTCGACCAGCTTGACGCCGGGCGCCTTGGCCAGGATCTCCTTGGCCTGCTCGACCGACAGCGGCTCATCGAACTCGGCGTTCACCGACAGCGAGTGACCGGTGAATACCGGAACGCGCACGCAGGTGCCGCTGACCAGCAGCTCCGGCAATCCGAGAATCTTGCGGCTCTCGTTGCGCAGCTTCTGATCCTCGTCGGTCTCGCCGGAGCCGTCGTCGACCAGCGAACCGGCCAGCGGCAGCACGTTGAACGCGATCGGCGCGACGTACTTGTTCGGCGCGGGGAAGTCGACGGCACTGCCGTCGTGGGTGAGCTTCTCCACCTCATCGATCACCGCACGCGCCTGTGTCGCAAGCTCTTCCACACCGGCCAGGCCGCTACCGGACACCGCCTGGTAGCTGGACACGATGAGGCGGCGCAGCCCGGCGAGGTCGTGCAGCGGCTTCAGCACCGGCATGGCGGCCATGGTGGTGCAGTTCGGGTTGGCGATGATGCCCTTGACCAGGTTGCGGGTCTGCTCGGGATTGACCTCGCTGACCACCAGCGGGACATCGGGGTCCTTGCGCCAGGCCGAGGAGTTGTCGATCACCGTGACGCCCGCCGCAGCGAAGCGCGGGGCCTGCACCCGGGACATGGTGGCACCGGCCGAGAACAGCGCGATGTCCAGGCCGGCCGGGTCGGCGAGCTCGGTGTCCTCCACGACGATCTCGCCGCCGCGCCACGGCAGCTTCGTGCCCGCCGAGCGCGACGAGGCGAAGAAACGCACCTCGTCGGCCGGGAAGTTGCGCTCCTCCAGCAGTTTCCGCATGACGGCGCCGACCTGTCCGGTCGCGCCGACGACGCCTACTCGAATGCCCATGGTTTAACGCCCCGTTCCCGCGTGCACCACGGCGACCTCGTCGCCGCCCAGCTCGAAGGCCCGGTGCAGCACCTTGACGGCCTCGTCCAGCTCGGTGTCCTTGACCAGCACCGAGATCCGGATCTCGGAGGTGGAGATGAGATCGATGTTGACGCCCGCCTCGGCCAGCGCCTCACAGAACTTGGCGGTCACGCCGGGGTGGCTCTTCATGCCCGCGCCCACCAGCGACACCTTGCCGATGTGGTCGTCGTAGAGCACCTGCGAGAAGCCGATCTCGTCCTGCTGCTTGGTGAGCATCTCGACGGCGCGCGCGCCGTCGGTCTTGGGCAGGGTGAAGGTGATGTCGGTCTTGCCCGTATCGATCTTGGAGATGTTCTGCAGCACCATGTCGATATTGATCTCGGCATCGGCGACCGCGCGGAACACCTTGGCGGCGTAGCCGGGCACGTCGGGCAGCCCGACCACGGTCACCTTGGCCTCGCTGCGGTCGTGCGCGACGCCCGTGAGGATTGCTTGCTCCAAGGGGATGTCCTCCATCGATCCGTAAACGTAGGTGCCCGGCTTGTCGGTATAGGACGAGCGCACATGCACAGGCACGTTGTACCGGCGCGCGTATTCGACGCAGCGCAGCATCAGCACCTTCGCGCCGCAGGCCGCGAGTTCCAGCATCTCCTCGTAGGAGACCTGCTCGAGCCGCTGCGCGTCCGGCACGATCCGCGGGTCGGCGGTGAAGACGCCGTCCACGTCGGTGTAGATCTCGCAGACGTCGGCCTCCAGCGCCGCGGCCAGCGCGACCGCGGTGGTGTCGGAGCCGCCGCGCCCGAGCGTGGTGACGTCCTTGCTGTCCTGGCTGACGCCCTGGAAGCCGGCGACCAGCACGATCTGCCCGTCGTCGAGCGCCTGCCGCAGCCGGCCCGGAGTCACGTCGATGATCTTGGCGTTGCCGTGCGCGCCGGTGGTGATCACCCCGGCCTGCGAGCCGGTGAACGAGCGGGCCTCGGCGCCGAGCGAGTGGATGGCCATGGCGACCAGCGCATTGGAGATGCGCTCACCCGAGGTGAGCAGCATGTCCATTTCCCGCGCGGGCGGCGCGGGCGCCACCTGCTGGGCCAGGTCGAGCAGTTCGTCGGTGGTGTCGCCCATGGCCGAGCAGACGACCACCACGTCGTGGCCCGCCTTCTTGGTCTCGACGATCCGTTCAGCGACGCGCCGGATGCGCTCGGCGGTAGCCACCGAGGATCCTCCGTACTTCTGAACAACGAGAGCCACGACAGGGTCCTCCAAGATCGACTACCAGCTGCTAACAGCCACCCAGCGTACCGGCCGTGGTCCAGCGGATTCCCCCTGCCTCCTCAGCCGACCGGTCCCAAGGACCTGCCGCGCAGGTCGGACTCGGTGGGGACGCCACCGGACCAGCAGATCGGCGAAGCCGAATACCCGGACACATCCGGAGACCCTTCCGTTTCGAACCAACTAGGGCTGACTCGGCCTCACTACGTAGGAGGAACAATGGCCAAACCCCTGGCCGCACTGCTTGCCGCAGGATTCTCGGCTGCACTTATCGCCGTGTCTGCTGCGGCACACGCAGTTCCCGCTCCGATCGCCGATCCTGGCGAGAAGGCGTCAGCGTTGCAACAGGAACAGGCTAAGGACAATCTTGCCAAGTGGTCGAAGATCGCGGACGGGTTCTGCTCGGGGGAGAAATTCAGCGATCAAGGAATCAGGGACTACTACGAGGCCTACAAGCTCACCCCGCTGCAGTATCGGAACAACGTCCATCCGGCCGACGAGGCTCGCCGCGCTTTGATGGGGCCAGACCGCAAGTACGCGCCGCCGCTCGGCTCCACAGACGCAGACGAGCTGCGGCATTGGCAGCGTCTGATGTGCAGCAGTGCGGAGTTCAAGGCCGACTGGGCAAACGCATACAAGACGTATGAGGAGCAGCTCGGCACGAAGATGAAGCCGGGTATGGACGAGGAAGAGGCGATCCTCGAGCTGTACGACAAGAAGATGGAGATGATGCTGAAGGTACTGGCAAAGGAAAACGGGGAGGGACCGGCGGACGACGAAGAGGACTGAAACCGCAACCACTGTCGCAGCGGGTCTGCCGCACGGCTCGTACTAGCCGGCGAACTTCGCGAAGAGCCAGTGGTACTTGGTGTTCTGGAAGGCGGCGATCTGCCAGTCGCCGTTGGTGCGAACGACCACTGTGGTCTGGACTTTGGTGTTGCGGCGGTTGCGGCGGCGGTTGCCCTTGAGGACTGCGCCCCTGGCGTGGATCAATGCCACGTCGGGGGTGAGGAAGCGGAGGCCGGTGATCTCGCCGTCGAGGCGGGTGTGCTTCAGGTACTTCTCCAGGACCGGGATGTGGGTCTCGTGGATTTGTCGCCTGCCCTTGGTGTGGGTGCCGAACCAGGTGACGTAGTCGGCGTCCTCGGTGAACAGCGCGGCGAAGGCGGCGGCGTCGCCGTCGTACCACGCCTTGGCTTGGCGTTCGAACAGGGCGCGGATGGCTGCTTCGTCGACGTGCTGGTCGGTGGTCATGGGTACTCCTCGGTAAAAGCTGATCTGCTCATCAACTGCATAAGTCAATAGTTGAGTGAGTAAGATATTGTCCGAGTGAGGCTAAGGTGTCAAGCCATGTCGAAGAAGGGCGAATCCCGGCGGGCGGAGTTGGGTGCTGCGCTGACGCTGGCCGCGCAGCGCAGCGCCACCGACGCGGTGATGATGCACCAGGCCGTGGCGGATCGCTTGGACCTGCACGTGACCGATCTGCGCTGCTTGAACATGCTGCGCCTCGGCGGGCCCGCCACCGCGGGCGAATTGGCCGCAGCCGCCGGACTGACCACCGGAGCCATCACCCGAATGATCGACCGGCTGCTGAAGGCCGGTTACGTGCGCCGCGAACACGACGGGCAGGACCGGCGGCGAGTGATCATCTCACCGGTGCAGGAGCGGATCGATGAGATCGCGCCGCACTACGAGTTGCTGGCCAAGGAATTCGGCACGGTAGCCGCCGACTACAGCGAGGAGCAGCTGGAGCTGATCCTGGAATTGTTCAACCGGCTGCACGAGACATCACTTCGGGTGACCCGGGCATTGCGCGCCGACGAAACCGAGTGAATGACGCACCATGGGGTCATGAAGAGCACGGTAATCACGGTGACCACCGGACGGACCGAGGTCGTGCAGGACATCACCGGGCAGTGCGCGTCCTTCGTGCGCGAGGCCTCCGGTGGCGGTGACGGGCTGCTGAATGTCTTCGTCCCGCACGCGACGGCCGGCCTGGCGGTGATGGAACTGGGCGCGCGCAGTGACGACGACCTGCTGGCGGCGCTGCGGGATCTGCTGCCCGCCGACGATCGCTGGCGGCACGCGCACGGGTCGCGCGGGCACGGGCGCTCCCATGTGATGCCCGCGATGATCGCGCCCTACGCGACCATCCCGGTGATCGGTGGCGAGCTGGCGCTGGGGACTTGGCAGTCCATCGCCTTCGTCGATCTCAATGTCGACAACCCCGATCGCCAGGTGCGGCTGTCGTTTCTGCGCGAGGGCTGAGCTACCCGCGACCGTCGAGCCGGGCCAACTCGGTGCGGTTGGCGACGCCGAGCTTGGCGTAGACGTGGGCGAGGTGCGTCTTGACCGTGCCACGGCTGATGAACAGGCGGGTGGCGATCTCCGGATTCGACATGCCCGAGACGGCCAAGTCGACGACGGAGCGCTCGGTGGGCGTCAGGCTCGCCCAGCCGGTGTCCGGGCGGTTGCGCTTGCCGCGCGCCTTGGTGGCGTAGTCGACGGCCTGCGCGACGCCCATGGATCGCCCGCGGTCGAGGCATTCCGTCAGCTCCGGTTCGCGGACACGGGAACTCAGCTGCGCGTGCACCTCGGCCAGGAACCGCGCCGGTGCCGATCCGGTGTCGGCGCGCGCCCGTTCGGCGGCCCCGAGCAGGACGCACGCGGTCTCCACCGTGCCGCGCAGGGTCAGCACCGCGGCCAGTGCCTCCAGGCTCGCCACGCATCCGAGTACCAGTTCGTGCTCGACGCGAAGGTGGAGCGCTTCGTGGTGCAGTCGTAAGGATTGCTCGATGTCGTTGGGGCGCACCAGGTATGCCTGCTGGTCCAGTGCATCCGCGTGCACCGACGGCAGCAAGCGGACCAGCGGACCGGCGACGAGCGCGTCGAGAAGTGCTGCGGCCTCGGCGGATTCACCGTGTTCGCGCAGTGCCGCGGCGAGTACCACCTGCGTCCACGGCGTGACCGGGCCATCGGCTTCGCCCGCTATCCGGCCCTCGCGACGGCACCACGCGATGGCCTGCGCCGGGTGTCCCGCCGCGAGCGACAGCATGCCGTGCACGCGCTCCCACCCGGGGACGAACGGCGCGTCGGCCCCGTCGAGCACCCGGTCGATCGGCACGAGGACACTGGCCGCCTCTTCGAGACGCCCTTGCCACACCCGTATTTCGGCGAGCGTCGCCCGCGCCGACCCGACATGATGGAAGTCGCGCAGTGGTGTCGCGGTGCCGACCGCGGTTTCGGCGATCTCGGCGGCACGCGGCAGTTCACCCATGCGGGCGGTCGCGGTGGCCAGCCAGGTCAGCGCGTGACAGGCGAAACCGCGGTCGTTGCGGCGGCGCATGCCGACGAGCGCCTGGTCGAGTTGGTCGATGGCGGTGCGGTATTCGTCGCGGAACAGGTGGATCAGCCCGAGCAACGCCTGCGTCGAATCGGCCACGGAGTCATCGCCTGCGCGCAACGCGTCCTGGTGCACCGCCGACGCGAGGGCCTGCGCCTGGTTCAGGTCGATGCCGAGTTGCTCGACCGCGCACAACGACCGAGCTCGCCGACTGACTGCCTCCGCGCCGACCTCGTCGGCGAGTTCCGCTGCGGCACGGGCCGATTCGTATCCGACGAAGCCGTAGACGGCGGTGTCGCACACCAGCGCCAGCCCGAGCAGCACCCGCGCCTGTAGCGCGTCGCGGGCACCACTCCCGCGGTCGACCGCCGATCGCAGTACCCGAACGCCTTCGAGGCCACGCGGCTCCAGATGCCACAGCCACGCCATCGCGGCGGCGAGTTCACGGCCATCGGACGGATCGTCCTGGCTCAGTCCCCAGTCGATGGCCGCGCGGATATTCGGCAACTCCAACGTGATTCGTGCCCGCCAGGCATCCTGATCGGTGTCGAGCAGCGCTTCGGCCCGCTCGACCAACGCGAGGTACACCGCCGCGTGGCGCTGCCGGAAGAGCTCGGTCTCCCCTGCCTCGGCGAGCTGACGCAGTGCGTAATCCCGGACCACGCCGAGCATTCGGTACCGCGCCACCACCCTGGACGTATCCGCCGACAGCAGCGACTTCTCGATCAACCCGCGCAGAGCGCGCAGCGCAGCGGTCGTGCCACCGAGCTCGGTCACCTCCGCCGCGGTGAACCCGGGCTCGAACACGCCGAGCCTGCGGAACAGCACCCGCTCGTCGTCGTCGAGCAGGTCATGGCTCCAGCGCATCGATTCCGCGAGCGTCCGCTGCCGGAACGGCGCGGTGCGGGCACCGCCGTCGAGCACCGCGTACGGGTCGCACAGCGAGTCCGCGAGCTGGGCCAGCGACAACGTGCCTGCCCAGCCCGCCGCCAGTTCGAGGGCGAGCGGTAAGCGGTCGAGCCGGTCGCAGATCCGCCGGGCCGCGTTGCGCGCCTCGGTGTTCGGCGTGCCCAGCTGTGCGCGATCCAGGAACAGTGCCAGCGCGTCGGCCAAGCCGAGCGCGGGTATCCGGCGTATCCGTTCGCCGGGCACACCGAGCGGGGCACGGCTGGTGGCGAGCACAGCGAGCCGGGGGCAGTGCGTCAACAGCGCGGTGACCAGTGTCGCCGCGCCTGCGCTGACCTGCTCGCAGTTGTCCAACGCCAGCAGGGTTTCCCGATCACCGATGCCATGCGTCAAGGCTGTAACCGGATCAGCGCCGGCGGGCAGCAGCACCTCGAGTGCGGCGGCTACCCGGTGGACTACACCGGCGTCGTCGTGTTCGTCCTCCAGCCCGACCCAACGAACACCGTCCGGCCACGCCGCGCGGAGATCTCGGCACACCCGCAGCGCCAGCCGAGTCTTGCCGCCACCGCCGGGCCCGACCAAGGTGAGGACCTGACCGGCGGTGACCGCGGCACCGATCGCACCCAGTTCCTCGGCCCGGCCGATGAACGAGGACAGCTCGGCGGGAAGAGAGTCGGTCAGCATCGCGAACAGCATTCTGGCACGCCCGGCCGGTTCCGGCGACGGTCTCGAGCTCTGCCACCTGCCGCCCCGGATATCGGCCAGGTGGCAGATGTTCTAGCCACCGCGCGACGGAAGTATCGGTGCCAACGAGGTCACCGGGCCTCACCCACCAAAAGGAAAGATCATGACCGCCAACGCAGGAACCCGCCGGGTCGTCGCCAACATCTCCCTCTCGCTGGACGGCCGCACCAACAGCCCCGGCGGCGACTACGACATGAGCTGGATCGTGCCGCACGCCGTGAGCGAGACCTCCCGCGATCGGATGGTGCAGATGACCGAGGCGGCCACCACCGCGCTGCTCGGGCGCAAGAACTACGAGGGCTTCGGCAGCTATTGGCCGGCGGTCGCCACAGACGAGAACGCCGACCCGCGCGACCGGGCCTTCGGGCAGTGGCTCGACGCGGTCGACAAGGTCGTCTTCTCCACCACCATGACCCACGCGCCCTGGCCGCACTCGCGTATCGCCGACACCGACCCGGTCGCGACCGTCCAGCGGCTGCGCGCGCAGCCCGGCGGCGACATCGTCGTGCTGGCCAGCACCAGCATCATCAAGACGCTGCTCGCGGCCGACGAGGTCGATCGGATCACCGTCACGCAGTGCCCGGAGGTGGCGGGCGGCGGTGCCCGGCTGTTCGAGGACGGCCTGCCGGCGTCGAGCTGGGCGCTCACCGATCTGGCCAGCACGGAAACCGGTGCGCTGTACCTGGTCTACGACCGGGTCCGCGGCGAGTGAAACAGCGACGGCCCAGCGGCGAGTACCGCTGGGCCGTCTAGGGATTCGGGTCAGGCGCGGGTGAGCCAGGTGACCTGGTTGCCGTTGCTGAATTCTCGCCGCCCGGTGGGGGTGAACAGGGTCGGGCGGAACTCCCCGGCGAAAGCGGGGACACCGGTGCCTGCGACGACCGGGTAGCTCTTGATCACCAGCTCGTCGATCTCGCCCAGCAGGGCGCCGGCCAGCTTTCCACCGCCTGCCAGCCAGATATCCAGGCCCTCTTCCTTTTTCAGTTGTTGCACGAGGGCAACCGGGTCCTGCTCGACCAGCTCGACGGCCGGGTCATCGATCCGGCCGAGCGTGGTCGACACCACGTACTGCCGCATGTGCGCGTACGGGCTGGTCACCCCGATGGCCAGGCCGGGTTCGTAAGTCCCCCGGCCCATTACCAAAGTGTCGAACTTCTGATTCGGCGCGTCCGCCGCGACGCCGAAATACGAACGCGCATGGGTGGGCAGGGTTTCCGGGTAATCCTGTCCGATCCAGCCCGTGAAATCCTCGGGCAACGGATAGAAATCGATCCCGCCGTCGGGTCCGGCGATGTAACCGTCGAGCGACATACCGACGAAGTAAACGAGTTTTCGCATAGCAGAGCCTCTTTCGTGCCGGGTTTGATCAGGCGCGGGTGAACCAGGTGACCTGTGCGCCGTTGTCGAATTCTTTGCGCCGAGTGGGGGTGAACATGGTCGGCCGGAACTCTCCGGCGAAGGCGGAGATGCCGCTGCCCGCGACAACCGGGTAGCTCTTGATGATCATCTCGTCGATCTCGCCGAGCAGCGCGGCGGCCAGTGTGCCGCCGCCGCACAACCAGATGTCGAGGCCCTCTTCCTTCTTCAGCCGCTGCACCAGGCCGACCGGGTCGGACGGCACCAGTTCGACGGCCGGGTCATCGACGCTGCCGAGCGTGCTGGACACCACGTACTGCCGCATGTGTGCGTACGGGTTGCTCACGCCGACGGCGTAGGTCGCGCGGCCCATGAGCACCGTGTCGCAGCGCGTGTTCGGCGTATCCAGGGCCATCCCCACCTGCGGCCGAAACTCCGTCGGGACGAAGTCCGGGTACTGCGCGTTCAGCCAAGTAAGCATCTTTTCGTCGTAGGGGTAGAAGTCGAACTCGCCCGCCGGACCTGCGATGTATCCGTCGAGTGACACGGCGACGTAGTAGACAAGCTTTCGCATTCCGGAACCGCCCAACCTGTTGTACTCTGATCGAAGTGGTTGAAATGTAGTACTACGAATGGAGTGGTGTCAAGTGCGGACCAACCCTGAACGTCGACAGGCGCTGCTCGACGCCGCGATCGAGGTCCTGGCCAGCGACGGAGCCCGCGGACTCACCTTCCGCGCGGTGGACAAAGAGGCGGGCGTGCCCGCGGGGACGGCGTCGAACTACTTCGCGAACCGCGACGACCTGCTGACCCAGGCGGGCGGCCGCTTCTACGAGCGGTTGCAGCCGACCGAGGCGACCATGGCCAAGCTGGCCGAGGGCCCGCAGACCAGGGCACACATCCTCGAACTGATGAAGGAGACCGTCGGCCGCATCGAGGCGTTCCGCACGGGCTACCTCGCGCTGCTGGAACTGCGCCTGGAGGCGACCCGGCGGCCGGAACTGCGGGCGGTGCTGACCGATCGGGTGCGCGCGGACATCGATTTCAACGTGCGCAACCATCTCGAGGCGGGCCTGCCCGGCGACGAAAAATCCGTACTACTGCTCTACCTGGCGTTGAACTGGCTGATCGTCGACCGGCTCACGCTGCCGGATGTGTTCACCGAACAGCAGAGTCAGGAACTGATCGAGGCGGCGGTCGATCGCGTGATCGGCCGGGAAGACCAGGCGGTCTCCACACCGGAAACCTTGTGACCCCTGTCACTCCCGTCCGATAATGGGTCGATGATGGCGAATGTCGGAGATCGACTGCTCGTGCACGGACACGTTGTGGGCCAAGGTGATCGCCAAGCAGAGATCATCGAGGTCCGCGGACCGGAAGGATCGCCGCCCTACCTCGTGCGCTACGCCGACGGACACGAGTCGCTGGTGTACCCGGGGCCGGACGCGATCGTCGAACCGGCGGGCTGACACCCGGCCCGCCGGCCCGACCAGGCCTGCGGGGCGCGGACTGGCAGTGCCCGCACGGCAACGGGCCAGTGCCCGCGGTACCGCGCGGCGGCGTCCGCACGGCGATTCAGCAAGCGACGCCGCACACCTGGCTTTTCGATGACCACTTGCCCGAACACCACCGCGATCTTGTCCCAAACCATTCCACCTGCAAGTTGTTCACCGTTCTCCCGAGCTACGTTCTGGACACATACGTCCATGTCGGCCCCTCGACGAACCATTGACCAGGACGTCGAGGTTGACGAATCAGATAACCGATAGAGAGAATCGGGCTGAGTTGTCCATCGGGGGTCGGAAGGTTTTACATGCGCACGAGAACCGATATTCGATTCGTCGTCGACGCCGATTCCGCGCAGGTGATGGATGCGTTGGCAGCTGTCGAAATGCTCCCGGAATGGTCGCCCGGATATACCGATGCCCGCGTCGCCTCCCGCGACAACCGAGGAAGGCCGGTTCGAGTTTTCGTCAAGGCCGAACTGATGAACGGCTCGGATCTGCAAGTGCTGGAATACGATTGGACCGACGTCCGCTCGTCCTGGCAGGTCACCGACAGCACCAGGGGTGTCAAGGGCGGCGGCTGGTTCGAGGTCTCCGACGGCCGGGAAGGCACCGACGTCTGGTTCCACACCGAGATCTACCTACCCATCCCGGTGCCCGGGCTACTACTCAAGCGCACCGTGCGGAAGCAGAACGAGATCGCGGTGCAGAATTTCATCGAGTTCGCCGAGGGATTTCCCGACCCGGAAACAATCAAGCCGTATAGCTATAACGAATAACCGGCGGTAGGCATACGCGCAGAGCGAAATCGGGCGACGCGGGGCGCGGCTGCCACGCGCCGACCCGACCGGGGTGCGACTATGTGCACCATGATGGGTTCCAAACGGGTTCGGCTCCAGCCGGTGGCCGAAGGCGCGTCGGTGACGCAGCTCGAGCTGTTCTTCGACCTCGTCCTCGTTTTCGCGTTCACCATGGTCACCGACCTGGCGGCGGAAGAGACCAGCGCCAAGAACATGTTGCGTGCGGTCCTCGTGCTCGCCCTGATGTGGTGGCTGTGGATCGCCTACTCCTGGCTCGGCAACGTGATCCGCGCCGACGAGGGCTTCGCCAGGGTGGCGATGTTCACCGCGATGGGTGGTGCTTTCCTGGCCGCCCTCACCATTCCCGAAGCGTTCCACGACCTGCCCGGCGGCTGGTACGGGCCGCTGGTCTTCGCGATCGCCTATCTGGTGGTCCGGCTGGTGCACGTCATCATGTTCTGGCTCGCCAGCACGGAGGACGCCCAGTTGCGCAACCAGGTGCTGCGCTGGGCCCTCGGCTCGATCACCATCGGCACCACCCTGCTGGTGATCGCCGCGATGACCTCCGGCACGCTGCAGATTGGGTTGTGGATCGCCGCGATCGCGGGCGACTACCTGTGGACCCTGCTCGCGGGCACCGATTGGCGGCTGAATTCGGCGACCCATTTCGCCGAACGATATGGGCTGATCATCATTGTGGCGCTGGGCGAGTCGATCGTCTCGATCGGTATCGGCGTGGCCGGACTGCCGATTTCGTGGCCGATCGCCGTCGGCGCGCTGCTCGGGCTCGCGGTCTCCGGACTGCTGTGGTGGACCTATTTCGATGTCGCCGCGCTGTCGATCGAGCACGAGCTGAAACACGCCGACGGCGCGAAGCAGATCAAGATAGCGCGGGGCGCGTATACCTTTTGGCATTTTCCGATGATCGTCGGGATCATCGGGCTCTCACTGGGTTTGAAAAAAGTCCTCTACTACGTCGGTGACTCGTCCCATCACACGTTGAAAGACGCACTGTACGGAATTCCGTTGTTCGCGTTGTACGGCGGGGTCGTGCTGTATCTGATCGCGTTGGTCGGTGCGAAACACTATGCGACAGGGATGATCAGCGCGCCCCGTGTGGTCACGATCGTGCTGCTGCTCGCCTTGATCCCCTTGGCGGCCGCGCTGCCCGCGCTGGCGTCACTGGCCCTGCTGTGCGCCGTGCTGGGCGCGCTGATCGTCTGGGAGACAATCAAATTGGCGCAGCCGCGCGACGAGATCAGGCACGGGGTATCCGGCTGAGGTGATGCCGCACGCCGTGTTCGTCAGCCGTCGGCCCGTACGCGGACGGCGGCACCCGAATATCGTGCTGCACCGCCAGCCGGATCTGATCGATGTTCTCCCGCAACACATCTGAGACCAGTTCGTCGGTGCGCGGATCCTCCAGCACCTGGAACAGGATTCGGAAGGTGGTGTCGGCGATCAGCCGGATGATGTCGTCGTGGAACGGGATGTAGCGCACCCGGCCCGCCTGCGGGTCCTTCTTGATCAGCTCCAGGATCATCTCGTCCAGCTCGGACCGGTTCTCCTGCAGCGCCGCCGCGATATTGCGGGTGTAGTGGCCGGTGCGCATCACCTGGGCGACCTCGTCCATCACCGCGATGGTCATCGGCCGCTTGATCGTCTCGACGATCGTCGACACGAACCGATTGACCAGCGCGGCGGTCACCCGGTCGCCGAACACGCGGTCGGCAACGCGGCCGAGCCGGACCACGATCACCACGATCCGCAGCAGCCGGAACCCGCGGAAGAACGGGCTGGTCACCGGGATCATGCCGAGGACCTCGTACCAGTAGACGAACGGAAACGTCCACGGCCAGCCCGCCCGGCGCCAGCGCCAGAGGAACTCGACGGCGAACACCGCGCACACCGCCCAGTCGACGATCACGATCGTGCGATAGGTCTGGTCGGACACCGTGAAGAAGGTGATCCAGCCGACCAGCACCACCGAGACGACGGCCAGCGCCAACATCACGAAATCGGTCCACAGGGTGGGCGGCTTACGCGGGTAATCGCCCTCCGGGAGTTCTTCGCTCACCGCAGTGGTGCTCGCAGCCATCACCTGGGTTCCCTTCAACGCCGAACGGTCAGGCCGAGGGTAGTCGGCACCACCGCCCAGCGGCGGTAGGTCTACTTCCCGGTGCGGATGATGGCCTCGATATTGCGCTCGGCGAGCGCGGCGATGGTCAGCGACGGGTTCACGGTTCCGGTGCTACCCGGAATGGCGGCTCCGTCCATCACATACAGCCCCGGATGTCCGTGCACCCGCCCGTAGCCGTCGGTCGCCTTGCCGAGCACCGCGCCGCCCAGCGGGTGCGCGGTGAACAAGGCGTTCGCGTCGTAGCCGAGGGCGCCGTACTCGAGGACGGCATCGGCGCGTTCGGCGATCCGGTGGTCGACCGCGCGGGCGGCGGCCACCATCTCGTCCCGGTTCTTGCTCGGCCAGGACAGCCCGACCCGATTGGCCGCCGCGTCGTAGCCGAACCGGGTGCGGGCCGGGTCGAGCACCATGCCGAGCGAGGCGAGCGCACCCGTCTCGAACGGGATGCCGGGGATGTACCAGCTCTCCAGGCTGAGCGGCAGCCCGGACTCGTCGAAGATCCGGCTGGCGCTGGGCACGCCCTGGCCGAGGCCGGCCAGCGCGCTCGCGCCGCGGCCGAGGACCACATCACCGTTGGTGCCCCAGCCGTCGCCGATGTGCTCGTTCAGGTTCGGCAGCGCGCCGGTCGCCTGGGCTCGGACCAGCAGCTCCGAGGTGCCCACCGAGCCTGCGCCGAGGAAGAGCCGGTCGCAGGTGAGGGTGCGGGTGCCGAGCACCTCGCCGGTCGGCGCCAGCTTCGTCACCCGGACCGAATACCGGCCGCCCGGCTCCTGAGCGATGGACTCGACCTGGTGGCCGGGGAAGATCGCGGACCGGCCGGTGCCCTCGGCGTACTTCAGATAGTTCTGGTTCAGGTCGAATTTGGCGCCGTTGGAGTTGCCGAGATTGCTGCGGGCGGCGGTGGCCGAGGCCCGGGTGGTACCCGCCAGCTCGCCGCGCAGGATGTCCCAGTTGAAGATCGAGTCGTTGGGCATCGGCTGGTAGCCGGCCTTGCGGACCTGATCGTCCCAGGCTCGGGAGTGGGTGAACGGCTTGGCGGCGTAGATGTCGCCCGGCATCGAGCTCAGCCGCAGCATCTCCCGCACCCGCGGGAAGTAGACGCGATCCAGCTCGCCGTATTCGACGGTGCCGCCGAAAAGGTGGTCGAAGAAGCGCCGTTCCGGGGCGACCATCGCGCCGGTGAAGATCACCGAGCCGCCGCCGACCGCGGCCGCGCGCCACACGTCGATGCCGGGGTATTCGGTGCAGTCCAGGACGCCGCCGAAGCTGGCGAACCGCATCGGCACCTTGCTGACACCGGTGAAACTGGTGCGATGCCAGAAGCCGCGGCCGTCCGGCAGGTCGTCGCCGGTGAAGATCTCCCGCCACGGATCGTTGGGCCAGCGCGACCCGCGCTCCAGCACCGTGTTGGTGATGCCCGCCTCGGCCAGTCGCAACGCGGTGACCGCCGCGCCGAAACCGGAGCCGATCACGATTGCGGGCGAGTGTTCGGGCGGATCGGGTAGTGGCGCAAAGATTTCCGGCACCCACGACTGGAACAGCAGGTTCCAGGCCGGGTCGGCGGACGCCGGTCGGGCGGGCAGCGACGTGCTCGCGGCAGCACCGAACAGCGCGGCTGCACCAACAGCTTTGAAGAAGGCGCGTCTACGCACCCAGCCACCTCCCTCATCACGCATGGCCGAGCGCAGATTACCGGTATTCCTGGCGGCTGAACAGTCGTCGCCCGCCCGTCATCCGTTGTCCCCCTTCCGTTGTCCCGCCGGATGAGCCTCGAGGACCGCCGGGCGGCGGGAACGGCCAGGTGACGAGCAGGCCACGAAACACCGCGGCAAGTGGACGCCAGGAGTCGGCGGCTCAGCCCGCGAACGGCGGCCGATCGGCTTCGCAGGTCGCGCCGGGGGCGGGAAGTTGCTGGTCGATGAGGTAACGCTCCTGCAGTCGCCGGGTGCAGTCGAACGTGGTGTCGTGCCCGTAGCCGCCCTCGACCACCACCAGGCGCGCGTTGACCAGGGCCTGCTGGGCCTTGCGCGCGGCGGTCAGCGGCGTCGCCGGATCGAACCGGTTGTTGAACAGCAGCGCGGGTACGTCCGAGCGCAGGATCCACGGACCCGCGTAACGCTGCGGGTAGCCACCCTGCGGGGACGGCCACGCGGCGCACGGTTGCCGCAGGTACAGCCAGAACGCGGCGAAAGTGGGTCCGTTCGCGCCCAATTCCGCTGCCAGCGCGGGCCACTGCTCCGGGTCGCGGGGAACGGTGTTGTCCGCGCACGAGATCGCGGTGAACGAGTCGAGGAACGCGGGCGGCAGGGTGCTCTCGCCGAGGATCCCGCGCACCACATCGGGGTTTCCTGCGGCGCCGCGCTCCAGTTCGGCCAGCAGCTGGGCCAAGGCGGGCCAGCCGTCTTCGGCGTCGTACAGCAGCAGCGCGTGCGCGGGCATGACCTCGGCGTAGGTGACGGGCCAGGCGCGTTCTCCTTCGCCGACCACTACCGGCCCCTGCCGCAACCGCTCCAGCAGAGCGGTGTCGCGGGCCCGCAAATCCTCACCGCCCCTTGGCTTCTGGTCGCTGCGAATCTGCTCGATCGGGTCAGCCGGCGCTTTGCCGCCCGCCGCGAAAGCACAGCGCGGCTGGCCGGCCTGAGCGCACAGCCGGAAGAATTCGGACAGCACCTCCTCGGTGCCCGCCGCCGCGTCGGCGATTTCGGTGCGGGTGTCGGAGGTATACGCGTCCGGGTCGATCATCGAGCTGAGGCTCAGCGCCCGCACCCGGTCACCGAACACGGCGCCGTACACCTCGCCGAGATAGCTGGCGTACGAACCACCTTCGTAGGTCAACCGCTTGTCACCGACGGCACGGCGCAGCAGATCCAGGTCGCGCGCGGCATCCACGGTGGTGAGATGCGGCAGCAGGGCGGGACTGTGCGCGGCGCAACCGGCCGCCAGGTCCCGGCTGGCGCGCGCCTGCGCGGCCGCCTGCTCGACCCCCACCGGCGGCAGCCGCACACCGGACCAGAATCGTTGCGCCGCTTCGGTATCGGCGAAGCAGCGGACCGGCGAGCTGCGCCCGAGACCGCGCTGATCGAAGGTCACCACGTCGAACCGGCGCGCGATCTCGCCGGGGAACATCTCGCCTTTGCTCGCCCAGTTGATGCCGGAGGCACCGGGTCCGCCCGCCGCGGTGAAGAGGGTGCCGATGCGGCGTGACTGATCGGTCGCGGGCTGGCGGACCAGTGCGAGCCCGAGGGTCGGGCCCGAGGGCTGCGCGTAGTCGACCGGCACCGCCGCCGTCGCGCATTGCAGCTTGCTCAGCGCCTTCTCCTGGCACGGCACCCAGTCCAGCCGGGGCGTCGGCGCGGCATCGGCCTGGGCGACCAGATCGGCCACCGCCTGTTCATGCTTGGCGGGCGTGCCGCAACCGCTCACTGCCAGCGCCGCGGCCAGTGCGGCAACGACGACGATCCTCCACCCACGCATACCGATCATCTTGTGCCGCAACGGCGCGGCAGTCGTCCGTCGTAGGGATGAATTGCACCCTGAGAATTGCGGTGCCCTCGACCCTGAGCGCACCACTACGCCGGAACCAGGCCCAGGCTGCGGTTCGTCGACCCCACGCGCCACCTCCTAAGTCATCAACAATCGGACCACCGCGATAAGGCCGACCACGACGATGACCGCGCGCAACGCGGTCGGCGGCATCCGCCTGCCCATCTTCGCACCGAGTTGTCCGCCGATGATCGAGCCGAGCGCGATCAGCAGCACCGCCCGCCAGTCCACGTCGGCGATCACGATGAAGATGACCGCGGCCACCCCGTTGACCAGCATCGCGAGCACATTCTTGATGCCGTTGAGGCGCTGCATGTCCTCGTGCACGAACACCCCGAGCAGCCCCATCAGCAACACGCCCTGCGCCGCGCCGAAGTAACCGCCGTAGATGCCGGTGGCGAAGATCGCCACGAACAGGATCGGACCGCCGTGTTTGGGCGCCGGGCTGTCGCCGTTCTCCCGCCGCAGCTTCACCCAGCGCGAGAGCCGCGGCTGCACCACGACCAGCACCAGCGCCGCGATGATCAGCACCGGCACGATCGCCTTGAACGCGCCGGGGGGCAGGGTGAGCAGCAGTATCGCGCCGGTGATGCCGCCGAGCAGCGACGCGGTGCCGAAGCGGAGCAGCCGTTCACGCTGTCCGGCGAGTTCCCGGCGATAGCCGTGCACGCCGCTGATCGAGCCGGGGACGAGGCCGATTGTGTTCGACACATTCGCGGTCACCGGCGGCAGCCCGAAGGCGAGCAGTACCGGGAAGGTGATCAGGGTGCCCGACCCCACGATCGTGTTGATGCCGCCCGCGGCGATGCCCGCACCGAAGACCGCCAGTTGTTCTAACCAAGTCATGCCCGAGTCCGTTCGACGTCCCGTCGGATCGCCAGATCCGTACAAGCGTTTGCTTCCGGCGCGAACGCTAGCCGCAACGTCGGATGACCCGACGACGGGACCGGGGTTCCGCAGGTGTATTGCCACACGGTAAACTCGCCGAATCATGCAGCGGGCACTTCTTCTCAGCCGCCGCGACGGGGTCTGATCGGACCGGCTCCCGCCGCGGGGTTTTGCCGCGCCGGTCGACCCACCCTTTGGGAAACACCACACCCTCGGAGAAATCGCCATGTCCCCTGCTGACGCTTTCGTATCCGGCGCGCGCACCATCACGCCGCCCTCCAAGCCTGCCCCCGGCGACCAGCCCGCCTGGAACACGCAGAAGAACTCCTCGATGCCGACCTTCCGGTACCGGCCCTTCGCCGAGGAGGTCGAGCCGATCACGGTGCCCGACCGCAGCTGGCCCGACAAGATCATCGATGTCGCGCCCGGCTGGTGCGCCGTCGACCTGCGCGACGGCAACCAGGCCCTGATCGACCCGATGAGCCCGGCCCGCAAGCGCCGCATGTTCGACCTGCTGGTGCGGATGGGCTACAAGGAGATCGAGGTCGGCTTCCCGTCGGCCAGCCAGACCGACTTCGACTTCGTCCGCGAGATCATCGAGGACGGCGCGATCCCCGACGACGTCACCATCCAGGTGCTGACGCAGTGTCGCGCCGAGCTGATCGAGCGCACCTTCGAGGCCTGCGCGGGCGCCCAGAACGTGATCGTGCACTTCTACAACTCCACCTCGATCCTGCAGCGGAAAGTGGTGTTCCGCGCGGACCGGGCCGCGGTCAAGAAGATCGCCACCGACGCCGCGACGTTGTGCCTGGAGATCGAGCAGCGCTACCCCGACACCAACTGGCGCTATGAATACAGCCCGGAGTCCTACACCGGCACCGAGCTGGCATACGCCAAGGAGGTCTGCGACGCGGTCTCCGAGATCATCGCGCCGACCCCGGCCAAGCCGCTGATCATCAACCTGCCCGCGACCGTCGAGATGGCCACGCCGAACGTCTACGCCGACTCGATCGAGTGGATGAGCCGCAACCTGGCCCGCCGCGACTCGATCGTGCTGTCGCTGCACCCGCACAACGACCGCGGCACCGCCGTGGCCGCCGCCGAGCTGGGCTACCAGGCCGGCGCGGACCGGATCGAGGGCTGCCTGTTCGGCAACGGTGAGCGCACCGGCAACGTCTGCCTGGTCACCCTGGGCATGAATCTGTTCTCCCGCGGCGTCGACCCGCAGATCAACTTCTCCGATATCGACGAGATCCGCCGCACCGTCGAGTACTGCAACCAGTTGCCGGTCGCCGAGCGCCACCCGTACGGCGGCGACCTGGTCTACACCGCGTTCTCCGGCAGTCACCAGGACGCCATCAACAAGGGCCTGGACGCGATGAAGGTCGCCGCCGACGACGCGGACGCCGACGTGGACGACATCACCTGGGCGGTGCCGTACCTGCCGATCGACCCGAAGGACGTCGGCCGCACCTACGAGGCCGTCATCCGGGTCAACTCGCAGTCCGGCAAGGGCGGCGTCGCCTACATCATGAAGACCGATCACGGCCTGGCGCTGCCGCGCAGGTTGCAGATCGAGTTCTCCCAGGCGGTCCAGCGGATCACCGACGGCGAGGGCGGCGAGGTCACGCCCAAGGAGATGTGGGACGTCTTCGCCGACGAGTACCTGAGCCCGATCCGGCCGCTGGAGCGGATCCGGCAGAAGGTCACCGCGTCCGAAACCGACGGCGGCACCGACACCATCGCGGCGGTGGTGAAGGTCGACGGCACCGAGCAGGAGATCACCGGCACCGGTAACGGCCCGCTCGCCGCGTTCGTGGACGCGATCGCGACCGTCGGCTTCGACGTCCGTGTGCTGGACTACTCCGAGCACGCCATGTCCGCCGGTGACGACGCGCAAGCGGCCGCCTACGTGGAGTGCGCGATCGGCGACAAGGTGGTGTGGGGCGTCGGCATCGCCACCTCCATCACCACGGCGTCGTTGCGCGCGGTGGTCTCCGCGGTGAACCGCGCACACCGGTAGCAACCGCATCGGTGCGCGGTGGGCTCCTTGGCCAACCGTGCACACCGATAGCGCAGGTCGAGTACGGTAGAGCCGGATGCGGAGGTCGTTCGATCGGCCCGGCATCCGGCTCTCGATCTTGCTGTCGGAGACCAGATATCGGCGGTGTGTCATCCATGCGCGTCTGCCGTCCATACCGCGACGCGAGCCCGCGAACCCCGTGCTAGCGTTGGTTTCGCACTCAAGCGCCGAGCTCTCTGCTCGTAGTCCCGAGCAGATGGGGGAACTGTGACAACAAACGACCACAACCCGACCTCACCGCCCTGGCTGCAGAGTCAATCGGTGGACACGGCCGACGCGAAAGAGTCGGAGCCCGCCGCCGATCCGTCGGCGGAGCAGTCCGGCGACGTGGAAGTGGCCGAGTCCGAGACGGCCGAGGCGCCGGCCCAGCCGGAGCAGGAGCCGGCCGAGCCCGAGTTCAGCGGCTCGACCGACCAGACCGTGTCCTACCCGCACGCGATGTCGCAGCAGTCCTACGGCCCGCCCGAGGGATTCGCGCCGCCTGCCCAGGCCGAGCAGCAGTACGGCGGCTACGCGCCGCCGAACGCCGGACCGTTCGCGCCACCCGGCGCATATGAGCCGTATCAGACCGGCCAGTACCAGCCGGCCGCCGCGCACAGCGGTAGTCACCAGATCGCGCCCGAACCGCAGAACTCCGGCTACGGCGAATACCGCCAGGAGATCGGCCCCGACGGGCTGGTCCGGCGGGTGCCGCAGGAACACTCCGAAGCCGCTGCGCCGCAAGCCGAACAACAGGCCGCGCCCATCTACAGCTGGGCGCCGCCGCCACCGCCGGTGACCCACCAGCCGCCACCGCAGCCCACGTACCAGCAGCCGCCCGCGCCGATGGGGCAGCAGCAGCCGCCCGCGATGGGACAGGTGCCCCCGCCGAGCTGGCAGGGCGGACCGAACCCGCACCAGCCCGCGCAGCCGTTCCAGCCGCAGCATGTGCCCGCGCCGGGGCAGCCCGGTCACTCGGTCAACGACCTGAACCTGCTCAAGCGGGCCCGCCGGGCACCGCGCAGCGGGTGGCGGCGTGCGGTGCACAAGGCCACCGGTGGTGTGCTCAACCCGGGTGAGTCCGCGGCCGACGTCGTCTACCGCGACCTCGTCGACCGGGTGAATCAGCCGGTGCGCGGCGACTATCGGATCGCGATCCTGTCGCTCAAGGGTGGCGTCGGCAAGACCACCACCACGGTCGGCCTCGGCTCCACGTTCGCGTCGCTGCGCGGTGACCGTGTCATCGCGATCGACGCCAACCCCGACCTCGGCACGCTGGCGCACCGGGTGCCCCGGCAGACCCGGTCCACCGTGCGCAACCTGCTCGAGGATCAGCACATCAGCAGGTACTCGGACGTGCGCGCACACACCTCGCAGGCGCCGAGTCGCCTGGAAGTGCTTGCCAGCGAACAGGATCCGGCGGTCTCCGAGGCGTTCAGCGAGGCCGATTACCGCAAGGCCATCGGCATCCTGCAGTCGTTCTACAACATCATCCTGACCGACTGCGGCACCGGTCTGATGCACTCGGCCATGGCAGGCGTGCTGGACATGGCCAGCTCCCTCGTGCTGGTCACCTCCCCCGCCATCGACGGCGCGCGCAGCGCCTCGGCCACGCTGGACTGGCTGGACCACCACGGCTACGGCAAGCTCGTCGAGCGCACCGTCGTCGTGGTCAACGCCTCCCGCCGCGGCGCCTCCACCGTCGACCTGGACCAGCTCCGCAAGCTCTTCCTCGACCGCACCCGCGCGGTCCAGGTGGTGCCCTTCGACGACCACCTCGCCGAAGGCGCGGAGATCGACCTGGAGCTGGTGAGCAAGCCGACCCGCCGCGCCCTGCTGGAGCTGGCCGCGATGGTCGCCGACGACTTCGGTTACGTCGGCGCGCAGCAGTACCACCACCCCGGCCCGATGGGTCACTGAACGACCGAAAGACGTTGCGGCCCCGATGCATTCACATCGGGGCCGCAGTCTTTTCGCCTAGTACTTCCCGAACAGCACCGCGGCATTGTGGCCGCCGAAGCCGTACGAGTTGTTCATCACGTACTGGATGTCCGCGTAACGCGCTGCGCCGCTGACGATGTCGAGATCGATGTCGGCGTCCTGATTTTCGAGATTCAGGGTCGGCGGTATCACCCCGTCGCGCAGGGTCAGCACCGAGATCGCCGCCTCCAGCGCACCGACCGCGCCCGCCGAATGACCGAGCGCCGATTTGGGCGCGTAGACGGCGGGATGCTTGCCGATGGCGGCGGCGATTCCCTTGGCCTCGGCCAGATCTCCGAACGGCGTTCCGGTGGCGTGCGCGTTGACATGGTCGACCTCGGTGCCGTCGACGCCCGCGGTCTGCAGCGCACGGCGCATGGCGCGGGCATTGCCGCGACCCTCGGGATCCGGTGCCACCAGGTGGTATCCGTCGGCGGTCAAGCCCGCCCCGAGCAACCTGGCCAGCGGGCGGGCACCGCGCGCCAGGGCGTGCTCCTCGGACTCCAGCACGAGCAGGGCCGCGGATTCACCGAAGACGAAACCGTCCCGGTCGCGGTCGAACGGGCGCGACGCGCGCTCCGGCTCGGCCACCCGCGAACTCAGGGCGCGCATATTCGTAAAGCCCGCCAGCGCAAGGGCATTGATCCGCCCCTCGACGCCACCGGCGACAATGATGTCGGCCTCACCGAGGATGATCGACCGCCACGCGTGCACCAGCGCTTCGCACCCCGACGAGCAGGCCGACACCGGCGTCACCACACTCGCTCGCGCGCCGAGTTCCAGCCCGACCACCGCGGCGGGACCGTTCGGCATGGCCATCGGGATGGCGAACGGTGAGACCTTGCGATAACTCTGATCCCGCAGCAGGTCGTTCGAGTCGACGATGACCTCGGCGCCGCCGATGCCGGTGCCGATCGAGATGCCGAGCCGGTCCTGGTCCACCTCGGGTGCGCCCAGGGTTTCCCAGACGCGCTTACCCATCACATAGGCGACCTGCTGGACGTAGGACATGCGCCGCTTCTTGATCCGATCGAGCTCGGCGGTCGGGTCGCTCTTGAACTGCGCGCCGATATTGATCGGCAGCTGCCTGCTCTCGATCTCCGCGTCGTCGAGCGCCCGGACACCACTCTCGCCCGCCACCAACCCCTTCCAGGTGGACTCCGCATCGGCGCCGAGGGCGGAGGACACCTCGACCGCGGTCACCACCACGCTTCGGAATCCGCCGTTACGGGTGGAGAACTCGGAGATATCACGCATCGTGTCGAAAATCCTTCATCGGTTCGGCTGGACTGTCCTGCAATCTATTTGGCTGTCGCACGATCGGGGCATGTACGGAACTCTCACAGAGCGGGCTCGGATGTTGTGAGAATGTGCCAACGACGCAACGGGATTCAGACCCTAAGCTCTACGACCGACGGCTGTACCAGTGCTTTCGTGAGCCGGTCCGCCGAGCGTCGCAAGTCCGACTGTAGATACTCGACAATGACCTCGTCGGCGAATTATCGCCCGTTCGGCCCGGATTCGGCAGTGACGCCGACCGCAGCGTTACGGAAAGCCGCGATCACCGCGGCGATGGCGGGGCTGCCTTCGGCGCGGGGGCGGATCGCCAGTTCGAACAGGCGGGCGGCGCGGACGCCGGTGAGCAGCAGCACGGAGAGCTCGGGGTGGGCCACCGAATAGCGGGGCATCAACGCGACTCCGTACCCACTGGCGACCAAATTTTCGATGACGCGGAAGTCGTTGAGTCGCTGAGCTATTCGCGGTTGAACCCCGGTCAGGGTGGCGATCGAGCGCTGCACGTCATCGATCGGGAAGCCGCCACGAACGCTCAGCCAGGTCTCGTCGGCCAGCTCCTCGGGGGTCACCGCGGTGCGACCCGCCAGCCGATGGGTCGGCGCGACAACCACATCGATGGGTTCGCGCATGAGCAGGTGCACGGTGACCCTGGGGTCGGCGATCGGCGCGGCGCGCTCGTCCCGATGGGTCAGCACCACGTCGTAATCGGCGAGCAGCCGCGACACCTCGCTCGGCGGCAGGTCGACATCGCTCGCGACGAGGTCGACACCGCTGTCGGCCAACGCGGACAGCACCGCGGGCAGCAGCAGCGCGCCACCGGAGGGGAACACCGCGACGCGCACGCGGCCGCGCGGCGAACCGCGGTAGTGCGCCATCTCGGCCACCGCGCGATCCAGCGCGGCGAGCACCTCGTCGGCGCGCACCACCAGCGCGCGACCCGCGTCGGTCAGGCGGACCCGGCGGCCGTCGCGTTCCAGCAGTGCCACGCCCGCTTCCATGGCCAGCACCTTGAGCTGCTGGGAGACGGCCGAGGGCGTCATCGACAGCGCGGCGGCCACCGCGGCGATGGTGCCGCGATCGGCGAATTCGCGCAGCACGCGCAGCCGATCCACCGACATCGACGGCTCCACGTCAGTGCCGGACGTCACGCGCTGCGATCATGAAGGAAAACTACCGCAATACTCCACTTCAATTCGATTGTCCTGAACGTTCGTGACGCTAACGATGGACCGCGTGAACACTCGTGACCGCCTGCTCGGGCTGACCGTCGTCCTGCTCTGGGGACTGAACTTCCTCGCCATCCGAGTGGGGCTCGATCACTTCCCGCCCTTCTTCTTCGCCGCGCTGCGCTTCGCGGTCATCGCGGTGCCGGTCCTGCTCTTCGTCCCGCGCCCGAAGGTGCGGATGCGCTGGATCCTGCTGTACGGCACCGGCTTCGGCATCCTGCAGTTCGCCTTCCTGTTCACCGCGATGCGGACCGGCATGCCGACCGGGCTCGCCTCCCTGGTGCTGCAATCGTCCGCACCGTTCACTGTGCTGCTCGGCACGCTGTTCCTGCGCGAGCGGATCCGGCCGGTGCAGGTCGCAGGAATCGTGGTCGCGATGGCGGGCATGGCGGTGATCGGCTGGGACCGCCTCGAACACGCCAGCCTGCTGCCGGTGCTGCTGACCTTGGCGGGCGGCTTGGGCTGGGCCTTCGGCAATATCGGTGCGCGCCGGGCCACCCTCGAATCGCCGGGGCTCAACACTTTGCACCTGACACTGTGGATCGCCGTCATCCCGCCGCTGCCGCTGTTCGCACTGTCCGCCGCTGCCGAAGGGCCGACCGTCGGGCTGCGCGCCGTGGCCGACTCGTTCTCCGCCGCAGGCTGGCCCGCCCTGGTGGCGCTGGCCTACATCGCGGTGCTCGCGACCGTGGTGGGCAGCAGCCTGTGGACCTATTTGATGAGCCGCTACCCCGCCGGCATCGTCGCGCCGTTGACGCTGCTGGTTCCGGTCGTCGGCATCGCCGCCGCGTGGATGTTCCTCGACGAGACGCCGACGCCGCTGGCACTGCTCGGTGGTGTCATCGTCATCGCGGGCGCGTTCGCCGCGACCTCGGGCCACCGCCCGGCGGTGGCCGCCGATCAAGCGGTAGAGCTCGATGCCGCCGCCGGGCGCCGGCCTTCCACATCGCAACTCGTGCAGACCTGAGACTCCCGTTGACAACGTCGCGCGCCGGGCCCACGCGGAGCGGGCCTGGCGACGACCGCTGTGCCGAATCCCGAAACGGCGCGGATATTTATGTGTGCCAACGGGTTCGAGAAACCGTCATCACAGGTTCGCCTATCCGAACCCGAATATCGCTATGCTCACATCCGCCGTCCGAATCAGCCTTCACCTCGGGCCAGGCACGGGGCGGGTACGCCGGTGCGGACCTGCCGCTTTACAGTAGTGACAACGTGTAACAAAGGTCCCGAGGCTAGGCACAGTGCGGCGCATGGCAGATGATCGGTGGACCGTATCGCGGAGGACAGTGCTTCGCGGAACGGCTACAGCGGGGGTAGCGACGGCGGGGGCACTGCTGACCGGTGCACTGAGATCGGGTCCTGCCGCCGGTAGTCCGGGCGGTAGGCAGGTCGCGGTTCTCGGCGGTGGCGTAGCGGGCTTGACCGCGGCGCACGAACTGATCGAACGCGGTTTCCAGGTAACGATTTTCGAGCGCCGCGCCTGGGGCGGCAAGGCGCGCAGCGTGCCGGTGCCGGGCACCGCTTCCGGCGGCAGGCCGGAGTTACCCGGCGAGCACGGTTTCCGGTTCTTCCCCGGCTTCTATCAACACGTGCCGGACACCATGCGCCGGATCCCGTTCGCGGACAACCCCAATGGCGTGTGGAACAACCTGGTCGCGGTGCCGGAGGCGCGCTTCGCCCGGCGCGACGGCGACGATTTCCGGCTGCCGCTGGGCCCACGGGCCCGTATGGCGTTCAACCCGGACAGTTTCCGGGAAACGCTCGGCGCTGCCCTCGCCACCACCCTCAAAATGCCTGGCAGCGAAGGCCTCTACTTCGCCAATCGCCTGCTGGTGTTCAACAGCAGCTGCGATGCCCGCCGCCTCGGCCAGTGGGAACACACCTCCTGGCGCGACTATGTCGGCGGCCACGAGCGCTCCCACGAATTCCGCGCGCTGCTCTCGCGCACGCTGACCAGCATCATGGTCGCCGCGAAGGAAGACGTCGCCAGCGTCCGCACCATCGGCAACATGGGCGAACAGTTCCTGGGCAATCCGGCTGAGATCGGCAACGACGGCGGACTCGACCGAGTCCTGAACGGGCCGACCAACGCCGTCTGGATCGACCCGTGGCTGCAGCGGATGCGCGAGCTCGGCGTGCAGTTCGAGCTCGGCGCCGAGGTGCGCGGGCTCGAGGTGCGCGACCGCCGGATCGCCGCGGCCCGCATCGTGGACCGCACCGGCACCCAACGCACCATCGACGCCGACTATTTCGTGGTCGCCGTACCCGCCGAGCAGGCCCGTGCCCTCTGGTCGCCCGACGTGCTGGCCGTGCGGCCCGAATTGGCCGCGATGGACCGGCTTTTCAGCGACTGGATGAACGGCATCCAGTTCTATCTGCGCACCCCCGCCGACATCTCCCGCGGCCACACCGCCTACATCGACGCGCCGTGGGCACTCACCTCGATCAATCAGAACCAGGTGTGGGCCCGCAAATTCAGCGAGTTCGGCGACGGCACGGTGCAGGACTGCCTGTCGGTCGACATCTCCGACTGGAACACACCGGGCATCCTGTTCGGCAAGCCCGCCAAGGAGTGCACGCACGAGGAGATCGCCCGCGAGGTCTGGGCGCAGCTGACCGCACACCTGGACGACCGCGGCGACCTGCTGCGCGAGGCCGACCTGCACTCGTGGTTCCTCGACCCCGGCATCACCTGGCAGCCGGACCAGCGGCGCAACACCAACGCCGACCCGCTGCTGATCAATACCGCGGGCTCGTGGGAGTTTCGACCGGAACCACACGGCGCGCTCGAAAACCTGTTCCTCGCCGGCGATTACGTGCGCACCAATGTGGACCTGGCCACCATGGAAGGTGCCAACGAATCCGCCCGCGCGGCAGTGAACGCGCTGCTGGACGTGGCGGGCTCGAATGCGGAGCGTTGCCGGATGTTCACGCTGTACCGGGCGACCGAACTCGAACCGCTGCGCCGCATCGACGCCGACCGCTACGCCGCGGGCGCGCCCAACATGTTCGACCTCCAGCTCTGAGGCGACCGATCGCCCTACCGCAGCACCGGATTCGCCACGACGATGCTTGAATCGGGTATGCGTGCGATCACCGACCCGACCGAACTGCGACAACTGCTCGGCGAGGTGCCACCCCGCGCCGCCAACAAAGAGCGGGTCGCGCTGCACCCCAGGGACCGCGACTGGATCGCCGCCAGCCCGTTCCTGGTGATGAGCACCAGCGACGCCGCCGGCAACTGCGACGCGTCACCGAAGGGCGATCCGGCGGGCTTCGTGCGGGTGCTCGACGACCGCACCCTCGCGATTCCCGAGCGTCCGGGCAACCGGCGGGCCGACGGGTACCTCAACATCCTCAGCAATCCGCACGTCGGCCTGATGTTCGTTATCCCGGGCCGCAGCCAGACCCTGCGGATCAACGGCCGCGCCGAGCTCGTCGGTGACGCCCCCTACTTCGACGACATGGTGGTGCGCGGCCACCGCCCGATCCTCGCCGTGCAGGTCGAGATCGAGCAGATCTTCTTCCACTGCGCGAAGGCCTTCCTGCGCAGCCACCTCTGGGAGCCGGGGCAGTGGCCCGACGACGGCCTGCCGTCATGGGCTCACCTGGTCAAGGAAGTTCAGGCCGACACCACCGAGAGCATCGAGGAGCTCGAGCACCACTACGCGCCCGCCAACTACAACGCCAAGCTCTACCAGGGCTGAACGGCCGGGTGGGCTACGCCACTGGACCGGGCCGCGCCGGGAACCGGCGCCGAACATAGACTCGCGGCGTGGCAGACATTTCGGTGCGTGGGCGTATTGCACTGCGGGCGGCGGCGGCAGCGTCGTGGGCCTCGCAGAAGGCGGGGCGCGGCAAGGGATCGATGATCGGCGGGCTCATCGCCCTGCAGATCGACAAGACGATCATGGGCCAGCTCGGCCGTGGCAAGCGCACGGTGCTGATCACCGGCACCAACGGCAAGTCGACCACGACCAGGATGACCACCGCCGCGCTGAGCACGCTCGGCGCGGTCGCCACCCAGGCCGACGGCGCCAATATGGACGCGGGCATCGTGGCCGCGCTCAGCGTGCACCGGGACGCGCCGCTCGCCGCGATCGAGGTGGACGAGCTGCACCTGCCGCACGTCACCGACGCGCTCGACCCGGCCGCCGTCGTGCTGCTGAACCTGAGCCGCGACCAGCTGGACCGGGTCGGCGAGATCAACATGATCGAGCGCAAGCTGCGCGCGGGCCTGGCTCGGCATCCGGACACCGTGGTGATCGCCAACTGCGACGACGTGCTGGTGACCTCGATCGCCTACGACCACCCGAACGTGGTGTGGGTGGCCGCGGGCAGCGGTTGGTCGATGGACGCGACCAGCTGCCCGCGCAGTGGTGAGCCGATCCTCTGGGAGGGTTCGCACTGGCGTAGCACCGGCGCGGATTTTGAACGGCCCGAACCTGATTGGTGGCTGGACGGGGACGACCTGGTCGGCCCCGACGGTCTGCGGTTCCCGCTGAAACTGGCGCTGCCCGGCCGGGCCAACCGGGGCAATGCCGCACAGGCGGTGGCCGCGGCGATCGCCCTCGGCGCCGATCCGGCGGCCGCGGTCACCGCGACCGGCACGGTGCGCGAGATCGCGGGCCGCTACCGGACGGTGCAGGTCGGTGAGCATGCCGCGCGACTGCTGCTGGCGAAGAACCCGGCGGGCTGGCAGGAAGCGCTGTCGATGATCGAGCCCGCCTCGGCCGGACTGGTGATCGCGGTGAACGGGCAGGTGCCCGACGGCGAGGACCTGTCCTGGCTGTGGGACGTGCGGTTCGAGCACTTCGAGGGCGTGCAGGTGGTCGCATCCGGCGAGCGGGCCACCGATCTCGCGGTGCGCCTCACCTACGCCGGCGTCGAACACACCACGGTGCCGAACCCGTTGCGCGCCATCGCCTCCTGCCCGGCGGGCCACGTCGAGGTGCTGGCAAACTACACCGCATTCCGGGATCTCAACCGCGACCTCGAGGCGAAGCAATGACTGAATCGACCGTCCGCATCGGTCTCGTGCTGCCCGATGTGATGGGCACCTACGGCGACGGGGGAAACGCGCTGGTGCTGCGGCAGCGGCTGCGGCTGCGCGGCTACGACGCCGAGGTCGTCGAGATCACGCTGGCCGACCCGGTTCCCGAGTCGCTGGACATCTACACCCTTGGCGGTGCGGAAGATTCGGCGCAGCGGCTGGCGACCCGGCACCTGCAGCGCTACCCGGGCCTGCAACAGGCGGCCGCGAAAGGCACTCCGGTGCTGGCCATCTGCGCCGCCATCCAGGTACTCGGCCAGTGGTACGAGACGTCCACCGGCGAGCGGGTCGACGGCGTCGGCATGATCGACGTCACCACCGCGCCGCAGGCCAAGCGCGCGATCGGCGAGGTGACCACCGCTCCCCTGCTCGCCGGGCTCAGCGCGGCGCTGACCGGTTTCGAAAACCACCGGGGCGGCACAAAACTCGGCGGTGACGCGACCGGTCTGGCCCGGGTGACCCGCGGGATCGGCAACGGCGTCGGTGACGGGCTCGAAGGCGTGGTGCAGGGTTCGGTGATCGGCACCTACATGCACGGCCCCGCATTGGCCCGCAATCCCGAACTCGCCGACTTGTTGCTGGCGCGTGCGCTGGGCGTCGCGGAATTGGCGCCGCTGCCGATGCCGGAGGTCGAGCAATTGCGCCGCGAACGCTTGCGCGCGTAGGTTACTCCGCCTGCGGGCAGCACAATGCCAGGTCGCGTCGTGATTGATCGACAAACACGACTCGACCGATAGGCTCCGGGGTCTGCGGCTATTTGCACGCTACGCTCCCCGCTATGACGACGATCACGCCGGGGTCACCTGCCGAATCAATGACGCAGCCGGTAATGCCACGCCGTCCACCGATTTGGGCCCGCTGGCGCAGCCTGCTATGGCCGCGCCCGTTGTATCTGTCGCTGATCGTTTCCTCGGTAGTGGCGCTCAAGGCGTTCGAGATGTCTTTTGCCGCACTGCACCATCTGGCCGTTCGCAACTTGGTGGAACCCGAACTGGCGGCGAATGTGCCGATCGCCATCGACGGCCTCGTTGTCGGCTCCATCGTCGCCACCGCGTCATTTCCCAAACGCAGTGCGGGATGGTGGTATGCGACGGGCCTTTTCGTGGTCTCGACGCTGGTTTCGGTCGCCGGAAATATCGAATACGCGCGGGAAATCGGCGGCGGGCCGGTGTCGTTGATCATCTATGCCGGAATGCCACTGACCCTGCTCTTCGCGGTGCACCTGACCCTCATCCTGCTGGCACGCAACAGTGCGACACGACGCGCCACCGTCGTCGCGGAATCCGAGCAACTCGCGGTCGATGATGCCCCGGATCTGGTGACGTCGCCGCAGCTCAACGGCCACACCCTGAGCAACGGGCAGACAACGGCCAACGGGCACGCACAGAGCAACGGACACGCACCGAGCAACGGCAACGACCACCCGCAGACCGGGCCCGCGGCACCCTTCGCCACCGGGCCGAACACCCCGATGCGTTTCAACACCTTCGACGCCGACGGCCGAAAGCTGGTCAACCACCGATAATCACGCCGCGACGTCCGGGTAGTTATTCACTCACGCTCGACTACTTCGATGGAGAAAAACAATGTCTCTAACAGTCTGGCAGGACCAGGACGTCGATCAGTTTCGTGAAGTAGCAAGCAGGCTCGCCTCGGTGATCCAGAGCAGCGTGGATCGTTCGGGTGCGCTGAGCCAACTCACCGATGCGGTGGAAAGCGGGGACGCGTTCACCGACCTGTTGATCGAATTCGCCGGTCGCTGGTTCCACGAGACCGGCGGGCAGTCGGTGTTGATCGGTCCGGAATTGTTCTGGCTGCTCTCGGAACCGAACCTGCGCAAAGGCATCAGCAGTGCGCTGCGCGGCCCGGAAGCCGCGCCCGATCTGGAGTACTCGGTGAGCAGGCGCAGTCGAAAACTGTTGCTCATCTGTGTTTTCGAGACATTGGCGCAGAACCAGTGGCTGGCGGGCAACATCGGGGAGCACGTCGGCATGAACGGCATGAATGGAAGTGTCAACGGAATAGGGTGATCGGCACCTCGCGGACCCGCGGCGACCGATTAAGTTCACGGCGTTTCTAACTCTCCCCTCGGCACCCTCGCCACCGATAGCGTCGAGGTTTGCCGAGTGTTGAGGAGAGTGCCGTGTCCGAGGTGGGCCTGCGGCGGCGTGGACCGTCACCGAGCGCCGCGTGACCGCGATCAGCACCCCGGACACCCAGCCGGTCCAGGCGGACAAGCCTGCCGTCGCACCGCGGCGATCGCGCGACTATCGCCGTCTGCTGGCTCCGGCGCTGACGCGGGTCGCGGCGCTGGCGCTCGTGCTCGGGCTGTGGGCAGCGATCACCGCGGCCGGATTGGTCGATCCGCTGTATCTGCCGTCGCCGCGGGCGGTGTGGGAAGCGTTCATCCGGGCCAACTCTCGGCATCCGATCGCGCCAGGTGTGGAACGCACGGTGATCGGCGAGCAGAACTACTACCTCTGGGAGCATCTGCTCGCCAGCTTGCAGCGGATCGCCGCCGGTGTCGGTATCGCGATCGTGGTCGGGCCGCCGGTCGGTTTCGTGATGGGGATGCTCACCCCGGTGCGGCTGGTCACCGAGCCGATCCTGAACTTCCTGCGGTCGCTGCCGCCACTGGGCTATATCGGGCTGTTGATCGTCTGGTTCGGCATCGGTGATCTGTCGAAGGTCTGGCTGCTGTTCCTCGCCGCGTTCCCGCCGATCGCCATCGCGACGCTGAGCGGTGTCACGGGCGTCAAACAGGACTATCTCAATGCCGCCCGCTCGCTGGGTGCCGGTCGCGCCCAGGTCATCTCGCGCGTGGTGCTGCCCGCGACGCTGCCCGAGGTGATCGGCGGCATCCGGATCGCCACCGCGTTCGCCTGGACCACCGTGGTCGCCGCGGAGCTCAACAACGGCATTCCCGGCATCGGCGGCCTCGCGTATATCGCGGGCACACAGCTGAATACACCGCTGACCATCGCGTGCATCGTCGTGATCGGCTGCGCGGCGCTCGTACTCGACTCGGTCATCAAATTTCTTGGTACCAAAGCAGTTCCGTGGAAAGGCAAAGCATGAATGCCACAGTCCGTCGCATGGTCACGACCGGCCTCGCCGTGGCTGCCCTCGTTGCGACGACCGCCGGGTGCGTCGAGTCCGGCCGCGGCGACACCGGAGTCGATGGGGCGCAGGCGGGTTGTCCGTTCGCCGTGGATGCCGACGTCACCACGCAGGCGCGGATCGGTTTCCAAGCCATCCCCAATGCCGATCTGCTCGTGAAGGATCGCGGTCTGCTGGCCGCCTGCCTGCCGAACGCGAAAGTCACCTGGAGCCAGTTCTCCTCCGGGGCCGATGTGGTCCAGGCGTTCGGTGCCGGCAGCCTCGACATCGGCACCATGGGGTCGAGCCCGGCGACCAAGGCGCTGTCCGCGCCGTTGCGCCTGCCGGTGCGGGTGCTGTGGATCCACGATGTGATCGGCAAATCGGAATCGCTGGTCGCCAAGGACAAGTCGATCAGCACGCTGGCCGGGCTGCGCGGTAAGCGCATCGCAACACCGTTCGGCAGCACCGCGCACTACAGTCTGCTTGCCGCACTCGGCAAGGCCGGACTGGCCGCTGACGTGCAGGTGATCAACATGGCGCCCGATGCGATTCCCGGTGCCTGGAACGGCGATCAGATCGACGCCGCCTGGGTGTGGGATCCGACGCTGTCGAAGCTCATCGAGGCCGGCGGTCATCTCGTCACGTCCAGCGCCGATACCGCGGCCGCGGGCGCGCCGACCTTCGATCTGGCGGTCGCTAGCACGAAGTTCCTCGACGAGAACGCGCGATTCGCGGTGGTGTGGGCGAAACTGCAGGACTACGCGGTGACGCAGTTGCGGAGTAAGCCGGAGGACGCGGCCGTGTCGATCGGCGCACAGCTCGGCATCGCACCCACGCTGGTCGGGCCGCAGCTGGCCGGATACACCTACCTCGGCGCGGCCGAGCAGGCCGACGGGAAATACCTGGGCGGCGGATTCGCCGCCGATCTGCGTAAGACCGCCGAATTCCTGTTGAGTCAGGGCGGTATCGACTCGGTCGGCGACGAAACCGCCTACCGCACCGGAATTTATGCTGACGCGGCGAAGGGTGCGTCCTCGTGACCGCGCCGGATGAGCACCGGGTCGTCCTCACCGGCGTGAGCAAGAGCTACCCAGGTGACGACGGTCCGACGCAGGTGCTCGCACCGACCGACCTGACCATCGAGAGCGGCGAATTCGTCTGCGTCGTAGGGCCTTCCGGCTGCGGCAAGTCGACCCTGCTGAACCTCCTCGCCGGATTCCTGGAGCCGACCGAAGGCACAGTACGGGTCGGCGGCCACCCGGTCACCGGCCCCTCGCCCGACCGCGGCGTCGTCTTCCAGCAGCCCAACCTCTACCCCTGGCTGTCAGTCCGTCAGAACGTCGAATTCGGCCCTAAAGTCCGTGGCGTTCCCCGCGATGAGCGCCGCACCGAAGCCGAACGCATGCTCACCCTCGTCGGCCTCGACCACCTCGGCAACCGCCGCCCCTACGAACTCTCGGGCGGCCAGCAGCAACGCGCCCAAATCGCCCGCGTCCTGGTCAACGATCCCCAAATTATCCTGATGGACGAACCTTTCGGCGCTCTGGACGCTCTGACCCGCGAAAACCTCCAGGACGAACTCCGGACCCTCTGGCGCGACCGCCGAAAAACCGTCCTCTTCGTCACCCACAGCATCGATGAGGCCCTCCTGCTCGGCACCCGAGTCCTCGTCATGGGCACCCGCCCCGGCCGCATCATCTACGACCACCCCACCCCCACCCAATCCCGCACCCACCCCGCTTTCACCCACATGCGCGACGAAGTCTCCGCCCACATCTACGCCGCCCACGCATAGCAGGGCACTACGTCACGCGGCGAGAATCGCGACCTCGTACTTCTGGCACCACGTGTCATGGGTGACGAGCGTCAGACCTTCACATTGCGCCTGCGCCACCAACATTCGGTCGAATGGATCGCGGTGGATCAATGGCAGCCGACCGGCCAGCGTCGCATGCTCGGCGCTGATGGGCAGCGGAAGGAACCCGCTGCCCATGACGTGCTCGGGCAGGTCGATCGGCCCGGTCAGTTTGCCCAGGGCCTGTTTGATGGCGACTTCCCACACCGTCGCCGCGCTGACGTAGATATCCGGATCGTGTTCGATCCGTTCTTTGAGATCATCGGACAGCGCGGGATCGTCGGTGAGCCACCACACGATCACGTGGGTGTCCAGCAGGAGTCTCATGCCGTCGTGCCGAAGTCGTCGGCGATCTGTGCGTTGGTCGCGTCGGAATCCCAGTCGGCAGCGAGCGCGAGTCGCCCCCGGAGCGAGCCCCGGCCGACCCGGTTGACCCGCCGGACCAGCGGGACCACTTTCGCGACGGGGTGACCGGCACGACTGATGACGATCTCCTCGCCGTGTTCGACCCGCTCGATGATGCGCGACAGATTCGTCTTCGCCTCGTGGATATTGAATTGCTCAGCTGCGCTGCCCGACATGGTCCACCTCCTTAGCTAAGAGGTTAGTCCTGCAAGGTCCTGAGTGCAACGGACTTGCAGTAACCACGGCCTGAGCGGGGCTTGGCGACGCAGCGGGTCGTCGTGGGCGATGAGGCTGGTGGAGCTCACGCGGGTCGACTCTGCACCGGGGAGACGTCTACCGAGACGGTGATGGTGCTGTGTTTGGCGTCGGTGTAGATGATGCCGCGTAGTGGGGGGACGTCGGCGTAGTCGCGGCCCCAGGCGACGGTGACGTAGCGCTCGTCGCCGAATTGGTTGTTGGTGGGGTCGAGGTCGATCCAGTGGCCGGTTCGGTCGTGCTCGTCGGTGCCGGGGACCCAGACGGCGGCCCAGGCGTGGGTGGCGTCGGCGCCGATCATGCGGTCACGGCCGGGGGGTGGGTCGGTGGCCAGATAGCCGGAGACGTAGCGGCCGGCCAGGCCATGGGAACGCAAGCAGGCCAGGGCTGTTCGGGCGAAGTCCTGGCAGACGCCGGCGCGGGCGGCGAAGACGTCGGCGACTTTGGTGGAGACGGTGGTCGAGCCGGACTGATAGGTGAAGTCGGCGTGGATGCGGCTGGTGAGTTCGGCCACCGCGTCGAGCAGCGGGCGGCCGGGGGTGAGTGATTCGGCCGCGTAAGCCCTTACCTCGCTGGTGATTTCGGGCGGGTACAGATCGAGGGTGAACTCCACGGCGAGCGGACCTGTCGCACCGGTCGGGCGGGCCAGTTCCCACGGGCGGCCCGCCGGACCGTCCGCGGCGTGGTCGCGGTGCTCGACTTCGACCAGCGAGTCACCGGTGACCACCAGGGTGCGATGGGGGGCGGTCACGTGGAAGTAAGAGGTGTTGTTGCCGTACACATCCGGGCCGATCGACTGGTCCGAGGGCGCCGGGTCGATCGAGATATCGTGCGAAATCAGCTTCTGCCCGGGGAATTCGCGCGGCGTCAGGTAGGCACGCCCGTAGGAACTGGCGACCTCGTCGGAGTAGCAGTACGTGGTGCGGTGTGCGACCCGGTAGCGCCGGACCGAACCGTCGCGGTCGATCATCCGACCACCCGCGTGCTGCCCCACAGCGGCTGGAAGCCCGCGGGCAGCGACAGTGTCGAGGTCTCGAACGAGTCGGACAGCTTGCGCAGCCGCAGATGCACGCCCTCCAGCAGCTCGAGCAGTTCGGTGCGTATGCCGTCGTCGTCGGTGACGTCGAGATCGTCCGGGTCGACCCGGCGCAGCATGCGTTGCGCGTCGGCCAGCAGGCGTTGCGGCCGAGACGATCCCGAGGCACCGGGCAGGGTTTGCAGGTCGGCCTCGAGCCGATCCAGCTGGTAGGCCAGCGAGCGTGGATTGGCGGTATCGAAGAGCAGCAGTCCGGCGACTGCGGAGATACGCACCGAATCACCGTGGCGCCGACGGTAACTCACCTGCGACTCGGCGGCTCGCAGCACCGACGTGGTGACCACCCGTTCGGCCTCGTCCGGAAACTCCTGCGTCAGTGCGGCCGACATCAGCGCGGTGAGCGCGAGCCCGCGCTCGATCCGTTTGCCGATATCCATGACGTACCAACCGGAGTCGCGCACCAGCGATTCGGCGCCGATGCCGGACAGTGACAGCAGCGCGGCCAGGGTCAGCGAGTGCACCGCCGACAACGCGGCCTCGCGGTCGCCCTGGGTGCTCCGGTACTCCGTGAGCGCGCGATCCACGGCGCTCAGAATCATCCACGTGTCGGCGGACAGCTGATCGCGCACGGCGCGGGCGGCGTTCTCGTAGCGATCGATGGCGAAGGCCAGCGAACCGGGCAGCTCGCGGTCGATTGTCAACGCCGCCAAGTATTCGTAGCCCTCCCGGGAGGCTCCGGCTGTCGGCGGCGGACCCAACGACCCGGGTACCGGTATACCTTGCTGCTCCGCCGCATTCGCCGCGGCGACGATCGCCCGCTGCAACACTCCCGGCCGGATCGGCACCTGTGTTTCGTCGGCGATATCCGTGCCCGCGTCATCCACGGTGTGGGGCTCCGCCGAATCAGGTTCGCTGCCAGCCGAAGTCGGTGCAGCTTCGTCGTCCACGGACTGCGCTTGCGGCTGCCCGCCAGCAGAGCTCGACTGCGCCTGGGTAGCGCTTACCGCCTTGTCATTGGTAGCCGAGTGCGCGGCGACCTGAAAATCAGGCGAACCCTGCTCTGCCGCAGCACTATCAGCGTCCTCGTCGGCGGCCCCCTCGCCCAGCAGCACCGCCGGAGCGGCGGTAGAGGTGGCGCGAGCCAGCGCCGCCATCAACACCGGCATCGCCTCGGCCCCCTCCAACCACGGCCGGTAGCGGAAGTCCTGATATCGGTCGTGTGTGGCCATGAGCAGCCGGGCGGCGGACTCGGCCCGCTCCCCGTACCGCCCCATCCAGAACAGATCGTTGAGCACACGCGGAGAACTGACCGCCGCCACCACCGGGGCAGCACGCCGCTCACGTTCCTCGTGCGGGGCCTCGGTACCGACCGCGGGCACCGGAGTCGGCGCCGCCCTGACCCAAATGTCCTTGGCGGCAACCCTGATCACCGCGCGATCGGGCAGCGTGCGCTGATGCAGTCGTCCCAGGCCACCCGCCATCGCGGTGTACCCGCTGCGGCGCGCCATCGAGAACAGCCGCATGCCGACCGGCGCCGGCGCCAAGCCACCGTAACCCTCGACCGCGGGCGCCACCGAGAACTGCGCGGGTTCTTGGCCGACCCACTGCCAACCGGTTTCCTCGATCCGGTCGCGCAGATCGGCGCGCTGCCGAGTCGACAATTCCGGCCCGAAGAGTGTGGCACCGTCGACTGCGGACCGAATGATCAGCCGGTGCAGGTTCTTGATCAGCTGGGCGCGTTCCTTATCGTCACCGCCCCAATAGGTCGGCGCGCTCTCCAATTGCAGGTCTTCCCCCAGCAGCGCCCGGGACAGGCGCGGCAGGAACCCGGTGAGCGCCGGATTCTCCAGCAGCCCGCTGCCCAGCGTGTTCACCACGGTGACCGCGCCCCTGCGCAATACCTCGACCAGCCCGACCACCCCGAGGCGCGAATCCGGCCGCAGATCAAGCGGATCGGCGAACTCCGCGTCCACCCGGCGCAGCACCACATCGACCCGGCGCAGCGTGCCGAGCGAGCGCATCCACAGCGCACCGTCGCGCACCACCAGGTCCGCGCTCTCCACCAGGGCGAAGCCGAGCATCGACGCGAGATTGGCCTGATCGAACGCGGTCGCGGAGTGCACGCCGGGACTCAGCACCACCACGAAGGGATCGTCGGCCTCCCCCTGCGCCGATTCGATCAGCATCAACCGCATCGCCCGGGCGAACGGCGTCAGCGGGCGCGGATTGGAGTGCTCGAACGCCTCCGGGATCGCGGTGGACACCACCCGCCGATCGGCCAGCGCGTACCCCGCGCCGGACGGGGCCTGCGCCCAGTCGGCACTCACCCGGAACTGCCCGTCGCTCCAGCGGCTGATATCGCAGGCGTGCAGGAACAGCTGATGCCGCCCAGGCACCGTAATGCCATGGGCGGCACGGACATAGCCGCGGTAACCGAAGATCACCTCGGGCGGCAGCAGCCCGCCGGTGAGCGTGCGGCGCGGCCCGTAGACATCGGTGAGCACCTCATCGAGCACCCGCGAGCGCTGCACCAGGCCCGCCTCCAACCGGGTCCAGTCGTCCGCGGAGATCAGCAGCGGGATCGGATCGAGCCGCCACGGCGTCGCGACCGCCTGCTCCCCCGGACCGAGCACCTCGGTGTAGGTGATGCCGTCGTCCTCGATCAGCCTGCGCACCCGGTTGTCCAGCCTGCCGAGGCCGGTGGTGCCGAGTTCGACGAAGTCGGCGGACAGCTCCGACCACATCCGGCGCACCTTGCCGTCCGTGTCGACCAGCTCGTCGTAGTAGCCCGCGGTGGGCCTGCCGCATTCGTCGTAAGGAGCGGTCTCGACGCCGCCGGTGCGGTACCGCGCGAACTGCTCGGCCACTTGCTCGCGCAGATCGGTCGCCGCATCCGTCTCCCGCAGAGCGTCCTCGCGCATCGTCACCGCGCCGACCTCACTTCCGCTGCCAGACGTGCCTAACGGTTCGCTGACCGATCCCTGGACGGTCCACCCCGCGTAAATCGAGCCTGCCTTGTGCGCCGCCGTCCAACGATTGTGTTGCCATTTTCGCACGTAGCTCACCGCGATCCAGCCGTATCGCGATGTGCCCGGTCACCTCGGAGCGCCGGTTGCGCGGTGATTGCGTGACCACCGCACCGAACGCACCCGGTTGCGCCACGCGATAGTCGCGGGTCGCCGAATCGACCGAGGGTCTCGACATAGGCTTGCAGCCCGGCTGCGCCACGCCCGGCCCGCGACACACATCGCCGACTTCCCCCAGCGTGCGACCCGGAAGTGGTAGACAAAGATAACGAACCGATCACGTCTGGAGGTCACATGCGTGCGCCGGATTGTTCGTCCTGCGAATCCGCCGTCGACCACTGCCACGGCACCCTCATCGTCCATGCGGGCAGGCTCACCGAATGCACCGAAAACGACTGTGTCGACCTGGATTACGTCAGGCACACCTTCGTGGTGGACTGCGCCGACGTAGCGGGCGGCTGCGCCTGTGCCGAGCCCGACACGGCCCGTCGCCTGGCCTGAACCGCGCCGTACGTACCCTGTGCGGGTGAGCTATGACCACGTCTTGCTGCCATCAGGTGTCGCGTCATCGATCGCCGAGGTGGACGCTTACCTCAGCACCCAGCAGGGACTCCCGGAGGCGGGCATGGTCGCGCAGATCGCGGCCGAACTGAACAAGGCCAACGCCGAGGTTCCCGAGGACGACAGCTTCCTCAGCGTGCACCCCGTCGGCGGCGTCGCGACCGGCGCGGCGCTACAGGTGCCGTGCCCGTACGACGCGATCGGCTTCGTCCGCCAGCTGCTGTTCGCGATCGCGACGCCGCTGAACTACGCGGTCTACGATCCGCAGCTGGCCTGGCTGATCGATCCGGCTGGGCACGTGCCCGCGACGGTCACCCACGGCGGCGCGGGCGAGTTCCCCTACCTGACCAAACCCCTTGCCGATCAATGGGTTGCCGAGCTGGCCCCGCCGAATCCGTATCTGGTGGTGGAACGCGACGATCAGGTCTACATGCAGACCTACCGGGAGAAGACCGGCGCGTTCACCCTCGAGTACCGAGATGGCTCCCCGGACAAGCACTTCGGCACCACCGTGCTCGACGCGCCGACGGTGTCCGCGGTGATCTGGGACTGGGCCACCGACGACCGCAGCCGCATGCAGACCCTGCCGTGGTCGCGCGTCGAACTCTGAGTCGCGTTGCCGCCTACTGGTTTTGCAGTGCGAGGCGCCCGGCCAGCGCGATGAAGGAGACGCCGAACACCCGGCGCATCCAGGTCACCACCATGGGCCGGGATATGACGTGGCTGCGGACGGCCGCCGCGCACACGCCGTAGATCGCGAACACCACGAAGGTGGCGAGCATGAAGATCGCGCTCAGTTCGAGCATGCGCGCCAACGCGTTCGGCGAACCGGTGGGCACGAACTGCGGCAGGAACGCGAAGAAGAAGATAGTCAGCTTCGGGTTGAGGATATTGAGCAGCACCGCCGAGGTGATCACCTTGCGGGCCGAATAGGCGCTCTGCTCGCTGCCCTCCGGCACGGTCAGCGCGCCCTTGTCCCGGAAGGTGCTCCACGCCATGTAGATCAGGTAGGCGACACCGAGGTACTTGAGGGTTTGGAAGGCGACCGCGCTGGTGTGCAGCAGCGCGGCAAGGCCGGTGATCGCCGCGAGCATGTGCGGGACGGTGCCCAATGTGCAGCCGAACGCCGCGATCACGCTGGCCTTCGTCCCCCTGGAGAGGCCGGCCGCCAGGGTGAACAGCGCGCCGGTGCCGGGGGTGGCGACGATGACGAGCGTGGTCAGCATGAATTCGATGCTCATCCCCGACACAGTAACCAGCGCGGGAGGCCCCGCAACCCCCGAGATCAGGGGCAGGAGTCAGAGCGCGCGGCGGCCGGACAGCGCCCGACCCAACGTCAACTCGTCCGCGAATTCCAGATCGCCGCCCATGGGCAGCCCCGAGGCCAGCCTGGTCACGCTGAGGCCGGGGAAATCGCGCAGCATCCGCACCAGGTAGGTGGCCGTCGCCTCGCCCTCGGTGTTCGGGTCGGTCGCGATGATCACCTCGGTGACATCGATGCCGTCGGACTGATTTCCGATGCGCGCCAGCAGTTCCCGGATCCGCAGCTGGTCCGGCCCGACGCCGCTGAGCGGGTCGAGCGCGCCGCCGAGCACGTGGTAGCGACCACGGAACTCCCTGGTGCGCTCGATCGCCTGCACGTCCTTGGGCTCCTCGACCACACAGATCATGGTGCGGTCGCGGCGCGCGTCGGCACAGATACGGCACATCTCACCGTCGGAGACGGTGCCGCAGACCACGCAGAACTGCACGCCGTCGCGCACCTTCTGCAGCGCGGCCTGCAACCGGTCGATCTCCGGCGGCTCCACCTGGAGGAGGTGAAAAGCGATGCGCTGCGCGCTCTTCGGACCGACGCCGGGCAGCTTGCCCAGCTCGTCGATCAGATCCTGAACCGGACCCTCGTACAACGGCTATGTCCCCGTGGCTCTCAGAAGCCCGGCAGCCCGGGCAGCGAACCGCCGCCGAGCCCACCCGAGAGCGGGCCGAGCCGCTCGGCCGCCACCTGCTGCGCGTTGGCCATCGCGTCGTTGACCGCGCCGATCACCAGGTCCTGCAGCGTCTCCACGTCCTCCGGGTCGACCGCCTTGGGATCGATGGTCAGCGAAACAACCTCACCGGACGCCTTGATGGTGACCTTGACCAGCCCGCCGCCGGCCTGGCCCTCCACCTCGGCCGCGGCGATCTCGGCCTGGGCCTCCATCACCGCCTGCTGCATCTGCTGGGCTTGGGCGAGTAACTGCTGCATGTCGAACTGACCACCGGGCTGCACGGCATATTCCTCTCTGGGGAAAGTGTCACCGATCAGCCTAGTCCTCGAGCTGGGGGCGGCACGCATGGCCGGTAACAGGTTGGGTAAGTCCAGCTTCAGCACATCAAGATCGACCTAACATCAGTAGTAGGTCGGGAGCGGCAGTTCTGGAGTACCGATATGAGCACGATGAGGGCACGTTTCCTGAGCACCATGGTGCTTTCCCTGGGGGTTCCCGCCGTTTTTCTCGGCGTGGCCGCCCCGACGGCAATCGCCGATGCCGGTGTCACCGCCGCGGCCGCCGATTACGGCGGCGGCTGCCTCCTCGACCCCGACAACCGAGCGGTCACGATCGACTCGCTGCGGTTCCGATGCGGGCCCGAGCAGCAGGACGCGATCTTCCGCGACGCCGAACGCGGTGCGGTCCCGATGGGCGTGAAGAACGGCTGGGTGACCAGGCCGCCGACGATGCAGGGCGTCGCACCCGCGTTCTGGATCGGCAAGACCTTCTACACCGGGCCCGACGGCGGCTATCTGATGAACCGGGTCACCGGCGCCGGATACGAGGCCTGGCCCGCGAACGTCTACACCGCACCCGCGCTGCTCGACGGCAGGCCGACCTGGGCCCTGAACTACGACCCGTCCCCGACACCACCGGTGTACGACGAGATCAGGGAGATCACCCCCGGTGTCTGGTTCGGCTACTCGTGGTGGCGCGGCGCGTTCCAGCACACCATGCTGCTGACCTTCGTGCTCGCCTGATCGACTTCGCCGAAAGTTGACTCTCCCCTGGCTGGAGGGTGTTCGCTGGAAGGCATGACCGCGACTGTCTCCATCGGGGAGTTCGCCAGGCTGACCTACTTGACCGTGAAGACGCTCCGGTACTACCACGACATCGAGCTGCTCGAACCGATCGAGGTCGACACCGGCTCCGGCTACCGGAGGTACTCCACCGACCAAGTGGCGCAGGCGCATCTGATCCGGCGCCTGCGTCAGCTCGACATGCCGCTGCCCGAGATCAAGGCCGTGCTCGCCGCGCCCGACGACGACATTCGCAACGCCGCCTTGCGCGCCCACCTGGAGCGGATGGAGGCGGAGCTGGCCCGAACCCGCGCGGTGGTGGCGTCGCTGCGGTCACTGCTCACCCCGGCGGCGCCGATCGCCGTCGAATACCGCTCGATGCCGGCCTTTCCCGCACTGGCGGTGGCCGAGGTGGTCAGCAGGGCCGAGATCGGACCGTGGTGCGCGGCGGCGTTTCCGCTGCTGCATCACACGCTGGGCGCCGCGGGTCTCGAATCCGCGGGCGTCGACGGCGCCACCTACGCCATGGAGTTCTTCGAGAACGACATCGGCGAGGTGGTCGCCTACGTGCCGATCCCACCGGCCGCCCGGATCGAACCCGCCGGCCGGACCTCGATCATCGAGCTGCCCGCACGCCGCTTCGCCATCGCGCTGCACGAGGGGGATTTCGAGGATTTCGACCGCACCTACGGCGCGCTCGGCAGCCACGTCGCCGAGCACGGCGGCGCGCTCGCCGAACCGGTCCGGGAGCGCTATCTGCTCAGCCCCGGCGACACCGACGACCCGAACACCTACCGCACCGAAGTCTGCTGGCCGATCGGCCTGCTCTGAGAAAGGGGACAACCCTATGCCACTGTCGCTCGCGCACGTCACCGTCGACTGCCACGACGCCGCCGCCCTCGCCGGATTCTGGTCCGAATTCCTGGATCTGGCGGTAGACGAGGGCGCGTCCGAACACTTCGCCACCGTCGGCCGCGCGGCCGGGGCCTCGCCGGTGCTGATGTTCATCCAGGTACCCGACAAGAATCCGGGGAAGAACGTGATCCACCTCGACTTCCACGCCGAGGAATGGCATCAGTACGTCGAGCGGGCGATCAGCTTGGGCGCCAAGCGGATCGGCGACTTCAGCGAGTACGGCGGGCAGTGGACCACGCTGGCCGACCCGGAAGGCAACCTCTTCGACATCGGCGCGAAGTAGCCGACCGTGCGGCCCGGCACCTGGCGCCGGGCCGCACGCTGCGTCATGACCTGCGGGTCAGGCGAGCTCGCGCTGCAGGTTGCCCAGCACCTCGGCCTGGATCTTCTTCAGGCCGAGCGGCGCGAAGATGCCCTCGAAGATGCCGGCGACACCGCCCGCACCCTGCCAGGTGGTGCGCAGGGTGACCTGCGAGCCCGCGCCGTCCGGCGTGACAGTCCAGGTGTTCACCATGGTGGAGTTCGAATCACGCTCGGTGACAACCGAATTCGACACGGTGACGACGGCGTGCACGTTGCGCGAGCGCTTCTCGGTGGCCTGCAGCGTCCACTCCGCCACGGTGCCCGCGCCCTTGCCGCCCTCGACCACCTTGTAGTCGCGGTAGTGCGCGGAGAGGATGCGCGGACGCACCGTCTGGTAGTCCGCGATGGCGTCGAGGGTGCGCTGCGGATCCGCCGCCACGGCGATCGAACTGCTGGCGCTGACCTGTCCCACAATGAGCTCCTTGTCCGGGTACGGTATGTCGACCGGTGTCCATCCTGCCCTGCGGCGGACGCCTTACCGCATACCGGCCGAGTCGTGTGGCGAACTTCTCCGAGTCGGCCGATATTCCGGTTCGCAACATCTGCGTGACATTTCTCCCGAGACCCCGCCCTCGTGGTGGTCTCCGAATGCGGTGCGTACTAGCGTCGAGGGGTGGCAGTGAGTCTGTTGGGGAAGGCCGGACGCGCACCGGCCGCACAGGAATCCGGATTTGCCGCGCATCGGGCCGGTGTGGACCGACTGCTGGCGAGTTATCGCGCTATTCCCGGAAACGCCAATGTGCGGCTGGCGAAGAAGACCTCGAACTTGTTCCGGGCCAGGGCGAAAAACCCCGCGCCCGGCCTCGACGTCTCCGGGCTGACCCGGGTGATCGCGGTGGACCCGGTGGCCAAGACCGCCGACGTGGCCGGCATGACCACCTACGAGAACCTGGTCGCCGCCACCCTGCCCTACGGCCTCGCGCCGCTGGTGGTGCCGCAGCTCAAGACGATCACCCTGGGCGGCGCGGTGACCGGACTCGGCATCGAGTCGACCTCGTTCCGCAACGGCCTGCCGCACGAGTCGGTGCTGGAGATGGACATCCTGACCGGCGCGGGCGAGATCATCACCGCCACCCCGGACAACGAGCACGCCGACCTGTTCCGCGGCTTCCCGAACTCCTACGGCACTCTCGGCTATTCGGTCCGGCTGAAGATCGAACTGGAGACCGTGCAGCCCTACGTGGCCATGCGCCACCTGCGCTTCCACGACCTGCGCGAGCTGGAGCGGACCCTCGCCGCCATCGTCGACGAGAAGACCTATGACGGTGAGCGAGTGGATTATCTCGACGGTGTCGTCTTCACCGCCGACGAGAGCTATCTGACCCTCGGCAGGCAGACCGACGAGCCCGGCCCGGTCTCCGACTACACCGACATGGACATCTTCTACCGGTCCATCCAGCACGACGACGACCGGCCCAAGCGCGACCGGCTCACCATTCACGACTACCTGTGGCGCTGGGACACCGACTGGTTCTGGTGCTCGCGCGCGTTCGGCACGCAGAACCCGAAGATCCGCCGGTTCTGGCCGAAGCGGTACCGGCGCAGCAGCTTCTACTGGAAGCTCATCGCGCTGGACCACAAATACAACATCGCCGACAAGCTGGAGGCCAGGCAGGGCAACCCGCCGCGCGAGCGGGTGGTGCAGGACATCGAGGTGCCGGTCGAGCGCACCGCCGACTTCGTCGAATGGTTCCTGCGCGAGATCCCGATCGAGCCGATCTGGCTGTGCCCGCTGCGGTTGCGCGAGACCGGCGCGCCCGCGACGACCGAGCGCACCTGGCCGCTGTACCCGCTCGAACCGAACCGGACCTACGTCAATGTCGGGTTCTGGTCAGCCGTCCCTACTGTGCCAGGACAGCAGGAAGGAGCGGCCAACCGGGCGATCGAGCGCACCGTGACCGACTTCGACGGACATAAGTCGCTGTACTCGGATTCCTACTACGACAAAGATGAGTTCGCGGCGCTGTACGGCGGCAATACCTACACCGAATTGAAGAGACGCTACGACCCAGACCAGCGGCTGCTGGATTTGTATTCGAAGGCGGTGCAACGCAAATGACGACATTCAAGGACCGTTCCGACGTCTTAGCTGACCTCGGAACCAAACTCAGCATTGCCGAGATCTTCGAGACGCTGATCGACGGCGAGGTACCGATCCGGCTGACCGCCTACGACGGCAGCACGGCCGGTCCCGAGGACTCGAAGTACGGGCTGGAGATCAAGACGCCCCGCGGCATCAACTATCTTGCGACCGCGCCCGGCGATCTCGGCATGGCGCGCGCCTACATCGCGGGCGACATGACCGCCAGCGGCGTCCACCCCGGCGACCCTTACGACATCCTGAAGGCGATGGAAGGGTTGAAGTTCCATCGCCCGTCCGCGCTCGCACTGGTCACCATCGCCCGCTCGCTGGGCTGGGAGCGGCTCAAGCCGGTCGCACCGCCGCCGCAGGAGACGCTGCCGCGCTGGCGCCGGATCGCGCTGGAAGGCTTGCGGCACTCCAAGACCCGCGACGCCGAGGCGATCCACCACCACTACGACGTCTCCAACAAGTTCTACGAGTACGTGCTCGGCCCGTCGATGACCTACACCTGTGCGTGTTACGGCGACGAGAACTGGACGCTGGAGCAGGCGCAGGAGAACAAGTACCGCCTCGTCTTCGAGAAGCTGCGGCTGAAGGAAGGCGACCGGCTGCTCGACATCGGCTGCGGCTGGGGCGGCATGGTCCGCTACGCGGCCAAGCGCGGCGTCAAGGTGATCGGCGCGACGCTGTCGGCCGAGCAGGCCGAGTGGGCGCAGCAGAAGATCGCCGAGCAGGGCCTGTCCGAGCTGGCCGAGGTGCGCCACTCCGACTACCGCGATATTCCCGAGGGCAACTTCGACGCCGTGTCCTCGATCGGGCTGACCGAGCACATCGGCGTGCACAACTACCCCTATTACTTCGAGTTCATGAAGGACAAGCTGCGCGACGGCGGCCTGTTCCTGAACCACTCCATCACCCGCCCGGACAACACCAGGACCACCAAGGCCGGTGACTTCATCGACCGCTACGTGTTCCCCGACGGCGAGCTGATCGGGTCCGGCCGGATCATCTCCGAGATCCAGAACGTCGGCCTCGAGGTGCTGCACGAGGAGAACCTGCGCGAGCACTACGCGCTCACGCTGCACGAATGGTGCAAGAACCTGGTGGAGAACTGGGACGCGTGCGTCGCCGAGGTCGGCGAGGGCACCGCGAAGGTGTGGGGCCTGTACATGGCGGGTTGCCGGCTCGGCTTCCAGCGCAACGTGGTTCAGCTGCACCAGGTGCTCGGCGTGAAGCTCCCCGAGGACGGCGACTGGACGGTGCCGCTGCGTCCGTGGTGGCAGCCGTAGCTTTCGCTTACTGCCCGTCCTGATCCAGGAGCTCCTCCAGGAACAGGGCGGGCAGTTCTATGTCTCCGGTATGCGCTGCGGCCGAGGGCATTTCGGCGCGCAGCACGCGCAGGATGGAGACGACGCCGGGGCCCGCGTCGAGCAGCGGCCTGGTCCAGCCCAGCCGGGCGCAGGTCGCGGCCGACGGCAGCAGCAGGCCGGTGGCCTCGCCGACCCAGCCCGAGGCGGCCAGGCATTCGGCGAGCAGCAGCGAGGCGTCCAATTGTGCTCGGGGACGGCGCTTTTCCAGCATTCGGCCATGTAGGGCACGGGACCGGCGGACCGCCCGGTCGTCGGAGCCGAGCCTGCCATGGGCGAGCAGCTCCCGGATAGCGGCGACCTCCTCGGCCTCCGCGGCCAGCACGGCGGCGCCGGTCATCCGATGCCCCGCGTGCAGCGGCGCCGACGGCGACTCGGGGCCGGCGAACTGATCGTCCGACTCGTCCGGCGGCAAGCCGAGCCGCAGCCGTTCGGCGCGGATATGCGCGGCCAACCGGAACAGCCGATTGTCGTTCGCGATACGCGCGCCCTCGTCGAGTCTGGTTGCGGCCGTGAACAAGTCGCCGCGTACCGCTTTGACCCGTGCACCGATGACGAACGTCGAGATCAGGAAGTCCACCGGGCCGACCCGGGCGGCCAGCTGATGGCTCTCGTCGAGCAGCCGGTCGGCGGTGTCGAGATCGCCGCGGCGATAGTTCAATTCGCCGAGCATCGCCGAGGCCACCCGGACGGCATGCGAGCGCGGACCAGATCGGGACTTCGCGACCTCCCACGCCTGCTGGAAACACGCTGTCGCGGTGGGGATGTCGAGCTGCTCGTAGGCGGCGGCACCGCGGCCGCACAGCCCGAAGACCTCGCCGAGCGGATCCTTGGACTTGGCATGATATTCCGCCGCCCAGTCCTGGATCTCGCGGGCGCCGTCGAAGTCGAACTCGCACAGCCGCACGAACGAGGTCAGATTCGCCGCGGTGGAGACGGTCCAGGCGGGCAGCTCATCCGCCTTCTTCAGGCAGTCCGCGACCCTATCCAGCACGCCTTCGGTGTGATCACGGGCGATCTGGTCGGCCGCGCCGAGCACGGCGGCCTGGCAGCGTTGCTGATCGACGTCCTCGTCGGTGGACGAGCCGCGGGCCAGGATGTTGGACAGCCTGCCGAGCGCCGTGCGCGCCGCGCCGGACTGCTGCAGGTTCACGTTGGCTCTGGCCACCGCCATCAGCAGCTTGGACCGCGAAGCCACCTGCTGCATGGGCAGTTTCGACACCGTGCCGAGCAGCGTCGCCAGCCGGGACCGGTCGATCAGGTCCATGCCGCCGGTCTCCAGCAGATCCAGCGCCATCTTGAAGTCGGTGGCCGCCAGCGCGTGGTCGACCGATTTGCGCAGCAGCTGGTGTTCGGCGTACCAGCGGGCAGCCTTGCGGTGCAACGACTTCAACCGGCCCGGCTGGGCGCGTTCGAGCCGGGCCCGCAGGTGCTCGGCGAACAGCGGCTGCATCCGGAACCACTCCGGGTCGTGCACGATCCGGCGCACGAACAGCTCGCGCTGCTCGGCTTGCTCCAGCATTTGCTCGGCGTCCGCGTCCTCGGACAGCGCCGCAGCCAGCGAACCACATACCCGCTCGGTCACCGAGATCGACATCAGGAAGTCGAGCATCCTGGGTTCCAGGGTGTCCAAGACGTTTTCGGCGAGATACTCGCGGATGCCGTGGTTGCCCTCGGACAGATTCGCGATCAGCTGGGCGGGGTCGGCATTGCCGCGCAACGACAGGCTGACCAGCTGGATGGCGGCGGGCCAGCCGTCGGTCGCCGTATGGATCTGCTCCACTTGGATGTCGGTGAGCGGAAATCCGTGGTGGCGCACCAGGATCTCTTTGGTCTCCTCGGTGGTCAGGCGCAGCGCGGACGATCCGATCTCGACCAGTTCGTCGTGCACCCGCATCCGGCTGGTCGGCAAACCCGACTGCTCCCGGCTCGTCACCACGAAGCGCAAGTGATGACACCCGTTGTCCAGCAACGATTCCATCGCGTGCTGCGCGCCCGGGTCGGTGACCCGATGCCAGTCGTCCACGACCACCACGATGGTGCTGCCGCTCGCGTGGATCTCATCGATGAGCGTGGAGATCACGAAGGCCGCCGCATCGGCGGGGCGTTCCTCGAGCGCCTGATCCAACCCGGTGCCCACATCCGGGCGCACCCGGCGGATCGCCTGGATGAGATGGGCGAGGAACCAGATCTCGTTGTCGTCGTCGTGGTCCACACCGATCCAGGCGACGGGGATGCCGCGCTCGGTCAGATCGGTCCGCCACTGGGCGGCCAGGGTGCTCTTGCCGAAACCGGCGGGGCCGTGGATGACGGCGAGCCTGCGCCGCCCGCCCGCCCGCAGAATGTCCAGCAGACGGGGGCGCGGCACCGGTTCCCTGGCCGGGGTCGGCGGCCGGAACTTGGTGGCCGCGGTCGGCGGCAACGTGCTCGCCGAGCCGCCGGCACCGGTGTGCTGGGATACCGCCGGGCGCAGCGTCAGCGGCCAGCTGCGCCGGGCCGTCACCGCGGGCCGGGACTGGGTCGGTGTTGCGGAGTCGCTGGGGTTTTCCACCGGCTCGGGCGCGGCGACGGTCTCCAGCAGCGCCATCTCGTCGGGCATCTGGTCGTGGTCGCGTTGCACCGCGCGCAACATCTGACCGAAGTCGTAAGCCGACACCGGGCGATCGTCGGGGTCGGTGGCCATGGCCTGCTGGATCACGTCGGCCACATCCGGCGGAATATCGTGCTCGCGCAGATCCGGCACCGGCTGGGTGGTGATGCGCAGGAACTGCGCGACCACCTTCTCCCCTGCCTGCCGCTCGAACGCGGCGTGCCCGGTGAGCAGCGCGAACAGCGTCGCGCCGAGGCCGTAGACGTCGGAGCGGATGGTCGGGTCGTCGCCCTTGAGCACCTCGGGCGCGGTGAAGGCGGGCGAACCGGTGATCATGCTGCTCGAGGTCTGGAAGCCGCCGGGAATTCTGGCGATGCCGAAGTCGGTCAGCTGCGGCTCGCCGTAGCCGCTGAGCAGGACGTTCGCGGGTTTCACGTCGCGGTGCAGGATCTGGGCGCGGTGCGCGCTCTCGATCGCACCCGCCAGCTTCACCCCCGCGCGCAGCGAGTCGCTCCAGGTGAGCGGGCCCTGATCACGGATCACCTGTTCCAGCGAGCCGCGGGTGCAGTAGGGCATCACGATGAACGGCAGCCCGCTCATCGTCACGTCGACCTGCAGGATGTCCACGATATTCGGATGGCCGGACAGCCTGCCCATGGCCTGTTCCTCGCGCAGGAAGCGTTCGCGGCTCTCCACCTCGATCTCCGAGGAGAGCACCTTCACCGCCACCACCCGGTCCAGCGTCCGCTGGATGCAGCGATAGACCACGCCGAAGCCACCCCGGCCGATCTCCTTCGCCTCGGACAGCCCCATCGCGTCCAGCTCATCGGCGATCCCGATGAGCGGGTGGCGCTGGGTGTCCGAGTCGGCCGGGGTCGAGTCGGGACCGACCTTGCCCGAACGCGTCCGTGGATTCACGTGACCACCTCGAACTCACATCGAATCGGCGTCACCGGCAACCAACAAGCACGCTGACACGCGGACATCATCGAAATCGCCGCGCGATGTCCGATATGTCTGCGCATACTCCAACGTAGCGCGGGCACGGCACCTGGTGGGAGAAGTTTCGAAAGAGGATGTTTTCCACCTCGACCACCCCCTCATTGTCCCTGCTCAGCGCGCCGCCGCCGACCTGGTCGCCGGTGCGCCCAGGAACGAGATTCGCTCTATTCCATTCTGACGCGTGACGGGGCGGAAGGACGCAATTTTCCAGCGACCGGAAATTGTGGATCGTGTCCAGCGCGCGCCGGGCCGAACGGGTGCGAGTCCACATTCAGCGCTGCCGGGTTGTGCGGCATTCGCAGTTTGTCCAGCAACGGGTAGCCGCCCGGGGATGGCCGGAGAGGCGTACCGGGGTCTATCAGCGCGGTCAGGCCGGTGGTGGCTAACGGACCGCGAGGGCGATGAACTGAGTGATCTGGTTGGCGGCGAAGTTGTTGTCGCTCACCAAGATCAGCGTGCGTTCGCCGGAAGGCAGGCGCGGGCCCCAGGTCATACCTTCGACGTTGTCGATCTTCGCGAGGCCGACGTCGTCCAGATCGACCAGCAGGCGCTTGGTAGCGGGGCGGGCGTTGCCGAGAGGGGCGTCCAGCACGTTGGTGGCGCCGCTCAGATCCGCCTGATAAATCCTGATCTTGTTACCGACGCCGACGACGAAAGAGCGTTCCAGGACAAGGACTTTCGTCGGGTCGACCGGGTCTGCGGCCAGGATCGAGGCGATGCCGTTCTCGCCGAGACCGAGCTGCGGGCGCGACTCGGCGAACACCGGCTCCAACGGGTACGCATACTGGGCGAACACCGGGCCGAATCGGGCTTGCACGGTGATCCGCGCGGTCGCGCCGGCCGTTGTCGTCGCGACCGGACCATCCTGCAGCAGTGGATCTTCCACCGACGTCATGAACAACGAGCCACCGGCGGCGAAGGTCGCGCCCTCCAGGGCCGCGTTCTGCCGCGGACCCGAATCCGGGCGCATCCGTTCGTTGTTCGGAATCGGCAGCTCGCTCACGAACGTGCCGTCGGGGTGGGCGACGCGGACCGAGGGGTCGGCGAGCACGGTCTCGGTGCGCTCGCCCTCCTGCGCCCAGAAGTAGTTGCCGGACCACGGGTCGACCCGAATCTCCTCCGGATCCACCGACTTCGGGCCGCAGGCAGCGCCCACTGCGGTCAGCAATGGCCGGGTTCCGGTGAAAGTCACCGGGCCTGCGCCACTTTCGCCGACCGGGAAGCGCGCGGTGTAGAACCGTGCCGGGTTGCGTTCCGAGCGGTCGTCGCTGATGAGCACATAATCGCCGGTGCGGGAATCGAAGTCGACCCCGGACAGGCCGCCGACCATAGTGCCCTGGAATTCCAGCGTGTGCGGCACGATCTGCTCGCCGAGCAGCCGGACCACGGGGCCCGATTCCGGCGCCGCGGCGGCGGGTGCGACACCCAGCGCCACCGCGATGGTCGCGACCAACAGGGCTTGTCCACAGCGCGGGTATCCACGTCTCACCGGAACCACGTTATCCACAGTGCGGTACCGGCGGGTGAACATCACCCGAATCACACACGCTGGAAAACGGCGAAAGCCCGCCACCGCGAAACGCGGTGGCGGGCTTTACCGTTGGTGACTACTTACGCAGCGAGGCCGGGACCTCGAAGCGATCGCCGTAGGTCTTGGCGAGGTAGTCGGCGCGCTCGACGAACGCCGCCTGCCCGCCCGGGTAACCGACGATGAACTGGTGCACACCACCGGTCCAGGCCGGGAAACCGATGCCGAAGATCGAGCCGATGTTGGCGTCGGCGGTGGTCTCCAGCACACCCTCGTCGAAACACTTCTGGGTCTCGATCGCCTCCGCGAACAGCATGCGGTCGATCAGATCCTGCAGCGGCACAGTGAAATCCGCCGTGGTCTTGAAGTGCTCACGCAGGCCGGGCCACAGGCCGGTGCGCTTGCCGTTCTCGTCGTACTCGTAGAAGCCCGCCTTCTCGAGGCGACCCGGACGACCCTCGCCGACCATGTAGTCGATGACGTCCTGCGCCGGGTGGCGCTTCTTGCCCATCGTGGTGTCGCCCGCCTGGGCGGCCTCGATGGTCTCCTTGGCGATCTTCTGCATGAGCTTCAAGTTCAGCTCATCCGAGAGCTGCAGCGGCGCGGCCGGGTAGCCCGCCTGCAGACCGGCCTGCTCGATGGTCGCGGGCTCGATGCCCTCGGTGAGCATGGCGATCGCCTCGTTGACGAAGGTGCCGATCACGCGCGAGGTGAAGAAGCCACGGCTGTCGTTGACGACGATCGGGGTCTTCTTGATCGCGAGGGTGTAATCGAACACCCGGGCCAGCGCCTCGGGCGAGGTCTTCTCACCCTTGATGATCTCCACCAGCGGCATCTTGTCGACCGGCGAGAAGAAGTGGATGCCGATGAAGTCTTCCTGGCGCTTCACCCCGGCCGCGAGGCCGGTGATCGGCAGCGTGGAGGTGTTGGAGCCCAGCAGCGCGTCCGGGGTGACGATGTCCTCGATCTCCTGGAACACCTTGTGCTTGAGCTCGGTGTTCTCGAAGACCGCCTCGATCACGAAGTCCACGCCGTCGAAATCCTTGGCGTCGGCGGACGGAGTGATCCGGTCCAGCAGCGCCTTGGACTTCTCCTCGGTGGTCTTGCCCCGGGACAAGGCCTTGGCCTCGATCTTCTCGGAGTAGTTCTTGCCGCGCTCGGCCGCCTCGATGGTGACGTCCTTGAGCACGACCTGGTAGCCCGCCTTGGCAGAGACGTACGCGATGCCCGCGCCCATCATGCCCGCGCCCAGCACGCCGATCTTCTTGATGTCCTTCTTCGGCACGTCCTTCGGCCGCGAGCCACCGTTGTTGATGGCCTGCAGATCGAAGAAGAACGCCTGGATCATGTTCTTCGCGACCGGCCCGGTGAGCAGGTGCACGAAGTAGCGCGACTCGATCAGCGACGCGTTGTCGATGTCGACCTGCGAGCCCTCGACCGCAGCGGACATGATCGCCCGCGGGGCAGGCATGTTGGTGCCCTTGAGCTGCTTACGCAGGTTGGCCGGGAACGCGGGCAGGTTCGCCGCGAAGGCCGGGGTGGACGGGGTGCCACCGGGGATCTTGTAGCCCTTCTTGTCCCACGGCTGCACGCCACCCTCGGGGTTGGCCTTGATCCACGCCTTGGCGGCGGGCACCAGTTCCTCGACCGAGCCGACGACCTCGTTGATCAGGCCGATCTCCTTGGCCTTGGCCGGGCGGTACTTGTTGCCCTGCAGCAGCACCTGCATGAGCGCGTTCTGCAGGCCGAGCATGCGCACGGTACGGGTGACACCGCCACCGGCGGGCAGCAGACCCAGGCTCACCTCGGGCAGACCGAGCTGCACGCCCGGTACGTCGGCGGCGATCCGGTAGTGGGTCGCCAGGGTGATCTCCAGGCCACCGCCGAGCGCGGCGCCGTTGATGGCGGAGACGACCGGCTTGCCCAGGGTCTCCAGGCGACGCAGCGCGTCCTTGATGGCGAAGAGCTCATCCATCAGGCCCTGGCCGTCTTCCGGGCCGACCTTCATCATGTTCTTCAGGTCGCCGCCGGCGAAGAAGGTCTTCTTCGCGGAGGTCAGCACCACGCCGGTGATGCTGTCCTTCTCGGCCTCGAGCCGCTCGACCGTCGCGGTCATCGACGACTTGTACAGCTCGTTCATCGTGTTGGCGCCCTGGTTCGGGTCGTCCATCGTCAATACGACGATGCCGTCCGAATCCTGCTCCCAACCGATCATGTTGGTTTCGCTCACAGCTCTGTGTCTCCTTGAATTCTCAGCTGCCGGTTGGGGTTAGACGCGCTCGATGATGGTCGCCACGCCCATGCCGCCGCCGATGCACAGGGTGATCAGCGCGTAGCGACCGTTGCGGCGCTCCAGCTCGTCGACCATGGTGCCGGTGATCATCGCGCCGGTGGCACCCAGCGGGTGGCCCATGGCGATCGCGCCACCGTTGACGTTCAGCTTCTCGTCCGGGATGTTCAGGTCCTTCTGGAACTTGAGCACCACCGAGGCGAACGCCTCGTTGATCTCGACGAGGTCCATGTCCTCGATCGACAGGCCCGCCTTGGCCAGCGCCTTCTTGGCGGCCGGGGTGGGACCGGTCAGCATGATGGTCGAGTCGGCGCCGCTGGTGGCGGTCGCGACGACGCGCGCACGCGGGGTCAGGCCAGACGCCTTGCCCGCCTCTTCGGTGCCGACGAGCACCAGCGCGGCACCGTCGACGATGCCCGAGCTGTTGCCACCGTGGTGCACGTGGTTGATCTTCTCGACGAAGTAGTACTTCTGCAGCGCCACGGCGTCGAAGCCGCCCATCTCACCGATCACGGCGAAGGACGGGTTGAGCTTGGCCAGGTCCTCGGCGGTGGTGCCGGGACGCATGTGCTCGTCCTTGTCCAGCACGACGATGCCGTTCTGGTCCTTGACCGGGACGACCGACTTGGCGAAGTAGCCGCCGGTGGTGGCCTTGGCGGCCAGCTCCTGCGAACGCACCGCGTAGGCGTCGACGTCATCGCGGCTGAAGCCCTCGATGGTGGCGATCAGGTCGGCCGAAACACCCTGCGGCACAAAGTAGGTGTCGTAGTTGGTCGCCGGGTCGAGCGCCCACGCGCCGCCGTCGGAGCCCATCGCCACGCGGGACATGGACTCGACGCCACCGGCGATGACCAGGTCGTCGAAGCCGGAGCGCACCTTCTGCGCGGCCAGGTTGACGGCCTCGAGGCCGGAGGCACAGAACCGGTTGAGCTGGAAGCCACCGACGGTGTCAGGCAGGCCCGCCACGGTCACCGCGGTGCGGGCGATGTCCATGCCCTGATCACCGACGGGGCTGACCACACCGAGGATCAGATCCGAGATCCGGTCTTCGTCGAGGTTCGGGAAGCGGCCGCGCAGCTCCTGGATCAGACCAACAGTCAAGTCGATCGGCTTGACCGAATGCAGCGAGCCGTTCTTCTTGCCGCGGCCGCGCGGAGTGCGGATGGCCTCGTAAATGTAGGCCTCTGTGGTCATATCGGAGTGTTCCTTCCTTAAAGGTGCGGCGGCCGGACGTCGTCCGTCCGAGCGCTCTGTGCGGCTACTCCACGCGATGCGGAACAGCTGCGGGTAACCTCGCCGACCGGTCCTGCGACCGACCGTGCCGTATTGCATTTGCACAACTCACTGGGCCTGCGTGGTTACGCAAGCTTCCTCCTTCGGCCCTGACGCTCGCCGTGCATACGCTGTACAAAACGCGGCATGCGACGGCGGACGCAGGTTCCGATCGCCCGTACGCCTGGGCATACCATAGAACCTCGTCGTACCGGAGCTCACGGCCACCCGTTCATACTACCGTGGTGTGCGAACTCCGGTTAACTTAACGTCGTGACGGCGGTGGTTGTCAACCACTCAGCCGTGTGGCCCCCAGCTCACTCTTCAGCAATTCGAGGGCGACCTCGTCGGGGTCGCGCCGATCCTCCGGCGCCACCGGGACGGCCGCGGCGCGGATCATCTCCTCCTCGTCCTCCGCGGTGGAGGCGGGCACCACCCCGTCGGCGGGCAGGCCGCTGCCGTTGACCTCACTACCGACCTGGGGCTGCGCCGACTCGGGCGGCGCTGAGTCAAAAGGGCCGGGATCATCCGGTAGATCCGGGAAATCGGGCGGGGGAATGTCGTCGTCGCCCCACGCACGCGGTTTGTTCGCGGCGGGCTTATCCGCCGCAGCGCTCTTGGCCTGGCTCGGTCGCGAGAAACGCGGCGGGGCAGGGGTGTCCGTGCCGCCCCCGGCCGCGTCGCCGGATTCACGCCCCGCAGGCTGTCCGGCACCGCGCTGTGGTTTCGCCTGCGCACCGGCCCGCGCCGCCGCCGGTCGCTGCGCCGCACCGCCCGCC
>NZ_BJXA01000022.1 GCF_007990755.1 Nocardia ninae NBRC 108245
CACCCGCCCACACGGACGCATGACGGCGTAGAGCAGGAAATACCGGGCTTCCCCGAGCGACTGCGCTCATCGCCCAGCGCCGACCATAGCCGCGAGATCATCTGTGCGGTAGACGCATTGGACGATCGAGTGGTGTCGCTGCTCGAAGACTCGGCACCTGGGGCGAACGAAGTGACGAGTCTGCACCTCAACGTCTCTATGCGCAGCTCCACGTGCTACATGGACACCACCGCGCTCTCGGAATCCGGCGATAAATAATGCCCGGCGCTACCCGTTCCAAGTCAACGAGATCGGCCGCCGCCCAACCCGGCTCCTATGCCCGAAGGTTAGGCACCGTCGTTCCTCCATTTGCGTCACGTGACACCAACAGTCTGCGCATCTTCGCCTCTAGGATGCCGCAGTGTAGATCTCGATATGGATTCCCTACGACAAGAAGCCGCAGAAGCAGGCAGCGAAGATCGTCCTGCGCTCGCAGTTGATCCCCAACCGTGCATTGGACCACATGTCGCTTTCGTATGAAATTAATTCTCGCAACAAATATTGTGGTGAAAATTATTGACATTACCGGGTGCAGCCGACCTCCCCGCGAGGTGAAAGACATCCCGCCATGGTCCGAGCAAGCGTCGAGCTAGACTGAACTGGTGCATCCCGAGATACCCGAAGACAGCAGGCCCAGCGTTCGGATGTCCCCAATCAGCAGTCGCTCGCGATGTTTAGTGCGCCCACAGCCGTGACCGATATATTCATTTTACGAAAACATTGTGAAGAGATCGCCCGAACCCTGCCGATTCCATACCCTTTCAATTCCAAAGCCTTTATCGAAGCCCTGATCAAGTATCGCGGTAGGCGAATTGAGCTGGTAGAGATGACCGTGGATCGCGATACCCCGTGTGGGATGTTCGTCGCCACTCCGGAGGCTGATTACATCTTCTATGCAGCAAACACAAGTCCACTGCACCAAGAGCACATCATCGCCCATGAGGCCGCTCATATTCTGTACAACCATGGCGGCACCGGCGCACTGGGCGAAGCCGTAGCTCCCCTACTGATGAAGAATCTTTCTCCCGAGCTCATCACACGAGTCCTCGGCCGTACTGCGTATTCCGAGTCCGACGAGGCCGAGGCAGAAATGCTCGCATCGGTGATCCTGATCCGCGCCGGGCGAGCAGACCCACCTACGCTGACCAGTAGAGAACTTGAATGCGGCGTGAATCGGTTCGGGGCAATTTTCGGATAGGGGAATTTCCGTGGTGGACATCGTGAAATACTTTCTCGGTGCATTCTGTCTTGTGATAGCCGCATCCAAGTGGATACAGCTTCGTCGACGGCAAATCGCCAACGCGGCGGGCTACTACACTATCGCTTGCTTTGTCTTGCTAGGCGCAGGAGCCGTCGTCATCGCCCCGACGACGCAGCGTTTCATCGGCGCGTTCGAGCCCGTACCGCTTTTCACCCGCTGGGTGGGGAACGGGCTGGTGGTCGCGGCAGGGTTTTGCCTCTTCGCCTTGTCGGCGCACACCACGCGGGATCCCGCGCAGGCCCAGCGGCGTACCGCGTGGCACGCTGCGGTCGCTGTGCTCGTCCTCGCATCCATGGGAGCGTTGCTGCTGGTGGGCAATGGGCAGTTGGAGATCGCGTTTGTCGGCGCGTACGGCAAGCGCCCGCCGTTCGCTGCCTATCTCCTCATTTTCAGCGCCTACGTGTCGTGTGCGTTCGCGGCGTTCATCGCGCTGATCCGCCGCTATTCGGCCGCCACTCTGGAGATGCCGCTGCGGGTCGGGCTGTACACCATGTTGGCTGGCGCCGTGACCGGATTGCTCTGGGCCGCATGGAAAACCGTCGTCATGATCGTCAATCTGATCCGCCCGAGACCGGTCGCAGTGGAGCCGTTGGTCACTGCGGTGCTGTCCTCGTCCTGTACCGCGCTGATCTGCATAGGCGCCGTGATCCCTGTGGTGGTCCGGTTCGCCCGGGACTGGTTGCGTCGCGCGCGCATCGGTCGTTATCACCGCGATTTGGCGCCGCTGTGGCGGCAGATGCATGCCGCGCTTCCCGAGATCAAGCTCGCGCCGGTCGACGGCGGCGACGACGACTTCAGCGTTTACCGCCAGGTGATCGAGATCCGGGACGCGAGCCTGGCACTGCGCCCCCACTGTCATCCCGACGTTCGCCGCTGGGCGCTCGAAGCCGCCGAGCTCCGGGGTCTTACCGGCGACCAGGTCGAGATCGTCGTCGAGGCATCGGTGCTCGCGGGAGCGCTCGAGGCGCACGCTGCCGGAGTGCGGTATCCCCTCGACTCGTCTACTACCGCCGCACCGCCGATCGGGTCGGGAGGGTTCGACGCCGAACGAGACTGGCTCGCGCGTGTCTCCCGGGCCTTCGCGCGGGACCCGATGGTTCGCCACATCCGTCGACGAGTACGGGAAGAGGTCAGCTCGGCCGAGTTGTGATGCGAGGAATATCAGCTCTTCAGGGGAAGTATCGCGACTTCGTTCCAGCGGAACTGGAGACGCCCCATGTCCGCAGTCACGTCCACCAGCCGGACGGCATTGACGGTCAGCGGCACCCTCATATCGGTGGCGTGTAGTAATTCGGTCTGGATGATCCCGGAATCCCCTTCTCCGCGAGCGTATCCGAGAGTGATGTGGGGTCGGCCGTTCGAATATCGTGCCATATCCGCATCAAAGACGTGGGCGGCAGCAGTGGTGGCACGGGTACGCAATTCCGCGAATCCTCGGTCGGGCGTCAGGTCGAGGGCGATGGTGCTGCGGCCTGCGACCGCGGGGCCACAGGTGACTGTGAAGACTGGCAGATCGGCCATCGCTTGCTCGAGGCGTCGGGTCAGGTCGGCGAGCTGTTGTTCGGTCACGTCTCGGGCCGGGATACCGTCTATGACCATGAGTGTGGCGTGTAGCCATTGATCCGGTTGCGGAGACACACAGTCGAGGTCTTCGATGACGCCCCGGTACGCATCGACCAGGGGCTTGATCTCAGTGGTGTTGGGGACGAAATAGACATGCAGCTTCGTCCAGTCCTCAGGCCAGCGACGCTTGAGCTGGTCGACCATATACGTGTCCACAGGAGAACCCATCTTTCTCGAAAGTAACTGCGCAGTTGGGCTGTCGGAGATCCCACGCGGTGCCGAGCTGGAGCCAGCGCCGGCTCAGCTTCCGCTGCCGTCTCGCCGCATCGCTTCGCGCCTGACGATTGCATCGATGATGTCGTTGATGGTTCCGAGACCGTCGGGAGACAGATTCACCGCCCGCAGAGCTACATGGCGTACGTCAGCGTTGCGCAACGCGCCGAGCAGTTCCAGTTGCGCCTCAATCTGCTTGCCCTGGTCGTCGTCGAAAAAGTAGGCCACCGGCACGTCGAAGAAGTTGGCTAATGCCTCCAAGTGCCGTTTGGTCGGGTTGTCTCGCCGACCGGTACGCAGCTGCCACAGGTAGGTAGCCGAGAAGCTTTCCCCCGTCGCGTCTCGGCACGCTGCTGCCACCTCTTCATTAGTGTGCTGCTCCCCGCCGGAGCGAGGGATGATCTGGAACAATTTATCAATTTTGCCAGCGAGCGTGGTCACCTGCTCGTTTGCGTCGCTATCAGGCATAAGTCATCAACTTCTTCGTCCATTGGTCGATCGGATCGTCGGGCAAGGGCCAGGTGGCCGGCCACTGCTGACCCGATAGTGTCGTTGCAACCTGCTAAGCGCCTGGGCTCGGCGCATCGCGGTCACAAGCCTGCAGTGATCGCTCGCGGATCCGAGAAGCGCTGCGCCGCAGACTATCCTGCGCCTGCCGATTCCGCCGCCAAGGCATCGGTGTGCACCACTCCCCGACTGCGGCCCTATACCAACCCCTTCCATCTAACTAAGCTGTGGTTAAGCGTTGCCGTCAACTGATTCATTCTAGTTGACAGAACGGCTACCGCAGATCAACTAGCTCATATGAATCGATCCAGGTATCCAATCCACTTGAGCATAATAGTGGCGGACGGTCCACCGCCCCGATCGAGGGGAGGCGTCGGTGGATCGGTCGCGGCTGACGCCATCGTCGACCGACGGCACATCCGAGGGACGGATGCTCAACTGCGCTGGACAGGCGGCGCGAATCCGATGGGCGTGTGAGACATCTCGACAGTTCTCAAAACAGCCTGCCACCTGTGGTGATGGCAGTCCGATACGACCTGAAGTAGCCCAACGAATCCCAGTGCCTTTCATCCGAACCATGGGAAAACCCTGGGGTACGTCGAAAGGTCGGTGTGTGGACTGAGGAAATGCTTGACCCGGCCCCCTCGATCTGCCGAAACACCAACGAGCGCCATTCACAACGGCGGGTGCACGATCCGCACAACACCGACCGCACGTGGCGAGCCGTTCGCGGCTCCGACTACGCGTGGATCACCGCGCTGGACGATGCGCCGGACGAATCAACGCCGAACACCTGGCCGCGCGGATCGTCGCAGAGGGCTTTGCCGGACATGTGCTGGCCGTGGTCGAACGACTCGGTGCCGGTGGTCGGCGTCGGCGGTCTTGGGACCCTGACCAGCGGCCGTCATTCGATGCGCTCATCGGGTGGGCGGGTGTCTTCCGGGTCCGATTCGAGCCTGGTGTGTGCGGGTTTAGCGACATGTTGCAGGGCTTGGAGCAGCTGTTCGATCGCCGCCTTGGGGAAGACGAGTTGATAGCCCTCGGTGTGGCTGCGGGCCTTCTTCAATTCGATGCCGAGCCGATCGAACTCGGTCACGAGATCCACGACAGGCCGGTGCTTGCGAGCCAGGTTCTGCAGCGCGCTCACACCGCTCTCGACGTCGTCGTCCGCTGCCGCCGGAGCGGGTTGCTCGCCGGCGGGCGATCCGAGCGGGGCAGCATGGTACAGAGCCGCAGTCGCACTCCCGGGCGGTAATCCCAGCGCCTCGAGTGCTCGGTCGTATTTGGCCGCCGTGGTGGAGCTGATGGTGTCGACTTGTCCGCTCTCGATCCGAGACTGGACATTCCGGGTGGGACCACCCAAATCGTGAATGCGCTGGTGGGTTATCAGCTCATCGGGAAGATTGCGCTGCCGGAACGCCTTCAACTGCCGACCGAACCGTTGCCCTTCCGACTCGACGCTATGACGCTTCTCGGTCTCTTCGGCGCCCATGGCGAACACCATACCATTTGCCTGAGCAGAGCTACCCATCGTGCACATGCAGCCCGCTTCATCGTGCACACGCGCATCGCTATTCCTCGATCGATTCGGTGCCTGACTGCACGTTAGGAGTGCAAAGTGGCCGATGCCGGGCTGTCGGATTCCGGCCCGGAGGGCATTCCACTCAACCCATGACTGCATGCGATCTTCCCTGTTCAAGCGATGTTTTCCTGCACAGAACCGACTACAGGCCGGTGCAGGCTGCCGAGCATCGTGCACAGTGATGCACACTGATGCGTTGACATGGGCACTCCGGGTCGTTACGTTCGTCTACTAGCGCAGGTCTTGCTACCAGACGTGAGGTAGACATCGGTATGTGGACGTTCGGCACGATTGAGCAAACTCCCGGTGTAACTACGTTTGCCTGCGCTGATCAGCCCGATCGCCCCGTTGCCCTTGCCTCGCTGTGGCCTCGGCGCCCGAACAACGCGAATCGACGATGGAAGTCTGCTTCTTCGTTCGGTATCGCGGCTTGCTGCTCGTATAAGCCTGTCATGTCCGACATTTCGAGCCATCGACAGCAGTCTCCCCTCCCGAGATGGATGAACATTTCTCGAGGGACATCGATTTCTACGACGTGCCGGGGACGGCTTCGTCCGTCAATGACGGCAAATCGGCTATACCTTTTGGCGCATTGATGCATGGATAACGAACAAAGGTAACGCGATGAGTTCTATTGAGAGTTCCACGATCGAGGACGTATCGACCGCAACCGAGGGCATTGCCGTGGTGGGGATCGGTTGCCGGTTCCCAGGACAAATCGCCAGTGCCGACGACTTCTGGCAACTCCTGCTCGACGAGCGGGATGCCATTCGCGATGTCCCGGCGGAACGGTGGACGAAGGAAGCCTTCTACGACCGCGATGCGGCCCGGCCGGGGCATCTTCGGACCCGTGCGGGCGGATACCTCGACGACATCACGGCGTTCGACGCACAATTCTTCGGAATCACCCCGCTCGAGGCGCAGCGGATCGACCCGCAGCAGCGCCTGTTTCTGGAGACGACCTGGGAAGCGCTGCAGGATGCCGGTATCGTTCCCGAACGCCTCGCCGGTAGTAGGACTGCCGTCTACGCGGGAGTCTCCGGCCATGATTACGGGATCATTCAGCTCAATCCCGAGAATCGTTACCTGCTCGGCGGCCACACCATGGCCGGTATCACCAACTGTATTGTGGCCAACCGCGTCTCGTATCTGCTCGACCTGCGCGGTCCGAGCATGATCGTGGACACGGCCTGCTCGTCGTCATTGGTCGCCGTTCACCTTGCGTGCCGAAGTATCCGCTCCGGCGAGGCGACGATGGCGATCGTCGGGGGCGTGGGCGCGAACATCTTGCCCGAGACCACCATTGCGTTCAGTCAAGGGACATTTCTGTCGCCCGACGGCCGGTCCAAGTCGTTCAGTCGGTCGGCTGATGGTTATGTGCGCAGCGAGGGGTCGGGCACGGTCATCCTGAAGCCGCTGTCGGCGGCCATTGCCGACGACGATCATATCTACGCGGTGATCCGCGGTAGCGCGACCAATTCGGATGGTCGCACGAATGGCATGACCGTGCCCGGCGAGGAATCTCAGACGCAGATGATTGCGGATGCCTGTCGTGATGCGGGTATTGCTCCGTCCGACATCGGTTATGTCGAAGCGCACGGAACGGGAACGCCGGTCGGAGACCCGATCGAGGCGCGCGCACTCGGAAAAGCGCTGTCGGCCGGACGTAACGGGAACGGGCCGTGCATCGTCGGCGCGGTGAAGTCGAATTTGGGGCATCTCGAGCCTGCGGCCGGAATCGCCGGAATGATCAAGGCGTGCCTGGTTGTCAGCAAAGGTGAGATCCCCGCGAACATTCACGCGGCGGAGCCGAACCCGGCGATCCCGTTCGACGAGTTGGGCCTGCAGCTTGCTACCTCTCGTCAACCGTGGCCCGCGGGTAGGCCGCGCCTGGCGGGTGTGAATTCGTTCGGGTTCGGCGGATCCAACGCCCATGTCATCCTCGAGGGTCCGCCGGAGCGGGCGCCGAAGCCGGACAAGGTAACCGAGCATGCGGCGCACGAGCCTGTGTTGTTCAGTCTCAGCGCCAAGTCGAAGGACGCGCTGCGGGCGTACGCCGACAGTTACGCGGACTTCCTCGACGACCCCGCGACAGCTGCGGCGCTGCCCGCCATCGCGGCCACGCAGGCACAGACACGTTCGCATTATGACCACCGCCTAGCCATGGTGTGCTCGTCCGTGGACGAGCTACGCACCGCCCTGCACGACGTGGCAGCGGGCTCGTCGCCCGAGTCGGTTCGCAGCGGTGTCAAAGGGCACGCCGCTTCGAGTGTGACCTTTGTGTTCTCGGGTCAAGGCCCGCAGTGGTGGGGCATGGCGCGTGAGCTGCTCGCCACCAACGAGGTGTTCCGCCGGACCGTGGAGCGGATCGACGCCGAGCTGAGCAACCATGCCGACTGGAGCGTCATCGAGGAGCTCGGCCGGGACGAGGCCGACAGCCGGATCGGCGAAACCTTCATCGCCCAGCCCGCCGTCTTCGCGGTGCAGCTCGGCCTGGCGGCCGTGTGGCAGAGCTGGGGCATCGTCCCCGCGGCCGTCGTCGGCCACAGCATCGGCGAAGTCGCCGCCGCCTGCGTGTCGGGGGCGCTGTCGTTCGAGGACGCGGTACGGGTCATCTTCCATCGGAGCCGGGTGCAGCAGAAAGCATCCGGAAAAGGGAAGATGCTCGCGGTGGGTCTGCCACGAGACGCGGCGGGGGACCGGATCGCCGCGTATCGCGGGCGGGTGGCCGTCGCGGCGTTGAACGGCCCGGAGTCGACCGCCCTCGCCGGCGACCCCGACGCGCTCGAGGAAATCGAGCGTGAGCTCAATAACGACAAGATCTTCTGCCGCATGCTCCAGGTCAGTGTGGCGTTCCACAGTCACCACATGGATCCGCTGCGGGACGAGTTGATCTCCTCGCTCGCCGGCCTGGAGTCCGGTCCGGCGACGATTCCGATGTACTCCACGGTCACCGGAGCCATCGCCCCCACCGGCGCGCTCGATGCCGAGTACTGGTGGCACAACGTGCGCGAGCCGGTGCAATTCGCGCCGACCATCGATCGCCTGATCGAAGACGGGCACCTGACGTTCGTCGAATTGGGCCCGCACCCCATTCACGCAACGGCCATTGCGGAGCTGCTCGACAAGCGGCAAGTCAAGGGAACTGTCGTCGGATCACTGAATCGCAAGCACAGCGATTACGTCACCCTGTTGAACTCGCTTGCTTCGCTGTATGTGGCAGGTTTCGACCCGGATTGGGACACCCTGTTCGACGGTATCTCCGAACGGGTGCCGGTGCCCTTCTACCCGTGGCAGCGCGAAAGCTATTGGCTGGAAGAGGCGACGTCACGCAGCAACCGATTCCCGTCGCTGGGGCATCCGCTCGTCGGGGACGGGAGCTACGTCTCAGTCGCCGATGAGCCGGGCAAATACGTATGGGAACTGAAGCTCGACCCGGTCCGATTCCCGTGGCTCGACGATCACCGGGTCCAAGGGCCCATCGTCTTTCCCGCGGCGGGACACCTGGACATGGTGATCGGCTGCGCGGAAGATGCGTTCGGCGCGGGCGCGTACTCGCTCGAGGATGTCGAGTTCCGGCGCGCCCTCTTCGTTTTCGACAACCGCCCGGCCCCATCGGTCCAAGTGGTGCTGACCGCGGCGCTGCAGTTTTCCGTGTACAGCCGTCAGGACGGCGACAAGGACTGGAGTTTGCATTCGCTGGGGACCCTTCGCCGCGATGCTCCCGCCGCCGCGCTCCCCAAACCGCTCGCGGAACTCCAGGCCGAGTGCAGCGCTGAGGTCGATCCTGCGGGTTTCTACGCCGACCTCCAACACAATGGCCTGTCATTGGGCGCGACGTTCAAGGCGGCCATCAAGTTCACGCACGCCCCCGGCCAATCGCTGGCGCTGCTCGAGACGCCGTCGGCGGCCGCGGACGAGGCGCCGCGCCATGCGTTCCATCCCGGACTGCTCGACTCGTGCATCACCTCGCTCGCCATGGTCTACGACGACGTCCTGCCGAGTAATCGTCCCGACGGCGAAGCCAAAACGCTCTTCCTTCCGGTCGAGGTCAAACGGTTCAGCTATTACCGGAAGCCCAGCGGTACCGTGTACTGCTACGGAAACGCACGCCTGCACGGGGACCCGATGTATCGCGAGGGCGATTTCTTGATCGTCGCCGACGACGGAACGATAGTGGCCGAGTTCGAAGGCATGCGGCTCAAGTCCATCACCCAAAGTACCGATGCGGGCGACGACCTCCTGCAGTCGTTCTACGACTTCCGTTGGCACCCGGCACCGGTACACGCGAAGACACGCATCCCAGCCGATTTCCTGCCCTCGGAAGAAGACTTGCACGTAGCCGTCGATCCGTTGATCGCCGAGCTGCGGGACTGGTCGGTCAACAACCACTACCACGCGGTGACGGAAGTGGATATGGATCGGCTGTGCATCGATTATGTGACCGAGGCCTTTTACCAGCTGGGTATGAACTTCTCGATCGACCGGCGCTGCACCCTGGACGAGGTCGCGCGGGAGCTCGGGGTGCACGAGAAACATCGGCGGTACCTCGGTCGCGTACTCGAGCTGCTGTCGCTGCAGGGGATCATCGAAGACGACGCCGGAACGTGGCGGGTGCTGACTACGCCTGCCAGGGTCGATCCCGGACCGATACTTGCCCGGCTGCGCGCGGAGCATCCGGAATGCGCGAGCGAGTTCGCGGTGCTGGAGCGCTGTGGCACGAAGCTGGCCGCCGTCCTTCGCGACGAGGTCAATCCGGTCGAACTGATCTTCCCGGAGGACGAGTTCGAATCGGTCGCCGATCTCTACGGGACCTCGTTCTCGTTCGAGAAGACCAATCGCATCGTCCGCCGCATCGTCGCGGAGTTGCTGCGGGCGCTGCCGAGCGATCGACCGGTGCGGGTGCTCGAGATCGGTGCAGGCACGGGCGGCACGACCGGCCATGTGCTCGCCGAACTGCCTGCCGAGCGTGCGGAATACGTGTACTCGGATATCTCGGAGCTGTTCCTCGCCAAAGCGCGCCAGCGGTTCGCCGACAGCGATTTCATGGACTACCGAATCCTCGACATCGAGACCGACATCGAGGCGCAGGGCTTCGATCCGCACTACTTCGACCTCGTCGTAGCGTCGAATGTGCTGCACGCCACCGCGAGTCTGCGGGCCACCCTCGACAACGTCAAACGTCTGCTGACGTCGCAGGGGCAGCTGCTGATCGTCGAGGGAGCGGTGTCGCCGCACTGGGTCGACCTGACCTTCGGGATGACCGAAGGGTGGTGGAGGTTCGCCGACCACGACCTGCGGCCGGACTACCCGCTGTTGTCCGATGCGGCATGGCGCGACTTTCTGCCGACCGCGGGCTTCGAGCACGTCCAGGTCTTCTCCGAGCGGGCCACTGCGGAGCAGTCCGGCAACTCGGTGATTCTGGCGCGCGGGCAGGCGCTGGACCTCGAGCCGTATCAGCCGCGCGTCGAGCCGGGTGCCTGGGTCGTCCTCGCGGACGCGGATGGTGTCGCCGAACGCTATCTCGCCATGCTCGGGGACGCGGGCGCCGCGAGTGTCGTCGTCACGCGCGGCGCGGCCTTCGAGCAGGTCGACGCGCGGAGTTTCCGGGTGCACCCGACGAGCAGCGCGGATATGCAGCGCGTGCTGGAGCAGGTGCGTGAACGCACCGCAGGTGTGGCCGGCGTGCTGCATCTGTGGAACCTGGATTTCGCGGGGTCAGATCTCACCACCGAGCTGTTGCCCGAGCTGGAACTTCATGGCGCTTACAGCGTGATCGCGCTGGCGCAGGCGGTTCAGCAGCTGGACTGGACCAAGGCGCCGCGGTTCTGGGTGGCGACAGCGGGGGCACAGACCATCGAGGCGACCGACCGCGTCACGCCCGCACAGCTGCCGAGCTGGGGAATTCTCCGGGTGCTGTTGAACGAGCAGGTCACCCTGCCCGCGAAGATCATCGACTTCGACCCGGCGACATCGGACGCCGGGCAGCGCGCGTCTCAGCTCTTCGATGAGCTACTTCACGTGCAGGCCGCAGACGAGGAGGTCGCCTTCCGCGCGGACAAGCGTTTCATCGACCGCCTCGAGCACGTCTCGCTCGCCGAGTTCGAGGCGTCGGTGGCGACACTCGCCCGCGTGGCGGACGAGATCCCCTTCGCGCTGGCCGCTCCCGCCGAGCCCGGGGTCGAGCAGCTGCGGTTCGAAAAGCAGGCCGTGCCGGTCATCGGTCCGGGCGACGTCGCCATTCGGCCGCTCGCCACCGGCCTGAACTTCCGGGACGTCATGCTGTCGCTCGGGGTGCTGTCGGAGGGCGCGACCTTCGGCGGGTTCTACGAGAACAACCTCGGTGTCGAATGCGCCGGAGTTGTCACGCAGGTCGGATCCGAGGTCGAGGGCATTGCCCCGGGGGATCGTGTTGTCGCCTTTGCTCGCGGGTGTTTCGGCTCGATGGTGGTCGCGGATGTCCGGCGGGTCTTCGCGGCACCGGCGAACCTCTCGGCCGCCGATGCCGCGACGCTGCCGATGGCGTACCTGACCGCCTGGTACGGCATGGTGGAAGTGGGCAGGCTGCGCCGCGGCGAGCGGGTTCTCATCCACGCCGCCGCCGGCGGTGTCGGGCTCGCCGCGGTCCACATCGCACACCTGCTCGGCGCCACGGTCATCGCCACCGCCGGTAGCGAGGAGAAGCGGGAATACCTTCGAACGCTGGGTGTCGAGGACGTTTTCGACTCCCGTTCGCTGGCGTTCGCCGACGCGATTCGACAGCGCTACGACGGGGTCGATCTCGTGCTGAATTCCCTGCAGGGCGAGACCATTCCGAAGAGCCTCGAGCTGCTCCGTCCCCGAGGGCGGTTCGTGGAAATCGGCAAGAAGGACATCTACGACAACTACAAACTGGGTCTGAAGCCGTTCGGCAACAACCTCATCTACGCGGCGATCGATATCGACCGACTGCTGCTGGAAGATCCGGCGCTGTGCCGCGAGTCCATGACGAAGGTGCTCGACGGTGTCGCGGCGGGCACGCTGCCTGCGCTCCCCCACACGGATTTCGGCGCCGACGACGTGGTCTCCGCGTTCCGCTACATGGCGGGCGCCAAGCAGATCGGTAAGGTCGTTGTCGAGTTCGAGCCGGAGACGGAGCTTCTCGTCTATCCGAGTTCGGACCAGGCGTTCGTCGCCGATGGCACCTACTTGGTCACGGGCGGATACACGGGATTCGGTCTGTGGACCGCCCAATGGCTGGTCGACAAGGGCGCGGGCACCGTGGTGCTGGTAGGGCGCCGGGCCCAGGTCGATGCCGAGAACGAGTCGGTGATCGCGGCGATGCGGGAGTCCGGCGCCGAGGTGGTGCTCGAACGGGCCGACGTGTCGAGCGAGGCCGAGGTCGTCGGGCTGCTGGAGCGGCTGTCGGAACTGCCGCCGCTGCGGGGCGTCTTCCACGCCGCGATGGTGCTCGACGACGTGGCGCTGACCCAGATGACGGAGGAGCAGTTCCTTCGCGCCGTGCGGCCGAAGATCGACGGCGCGTGGCATCTGCACAACCACACGCGTGCGCTGGACCTGGACGCCTTCGTCATGTACTCGTCGATGAGCTGGTACATCGGCACGCCCGGTCAAGCCAACTACGCAGCGGCGAACGGGTTCCTGGAAGCGCTTGCCGCACACCGCCGCGACCTCGGACTGCCTGCTCTGACGATCAACTGGGGCGCCATCGGGGAGGTTGGGTTCATCGTGCGCAACAAGCTCGACACGCTCGCTCGGATGGGATGGAAGGCGATCTCACCGGACACAGCGTGCGGCTTCGTCGGGCGGTGCCTGGCGCAAGGTATAAGCCGCGCAAGCGTATTCGGCGTGGACTTCGTGATGATGAGTCAGGTGATGCCGTCGTTCCGCAGCTCGCTACGGCTCGCACATCTCGCCGTCGACGGCGCATCGGGCTCGGCCACCACGTTCGGTGCCGAGAGTCTGCGCGCCCAGCTCGTCGAGCTTGCGCCGGACGCGCGCGAAGCGCGGCTGGTGACGGCACTGTCCGAGCAGGTCTCGCGGATCTTCGACATGCCGGTCGATCGACTGGCCCATGACGTTTCACTGACCGACCTCGGCATGGACTCGCTCATGGCAGGCCAGATCCGCAACGTGCTGGCCAAGCAACTCGACATCGACTTCCCGACCATGGGCCTGATGCGCGGGCCCACCCTGGTCGAGCTCGCCACCGATGTCCTCGCCCACGTCTTCGACACCGGGTCCGTGGCGCTGCCCGCATCCGGGGCGGAACCCGCAGGCCCGGAGCGCTGGATCCGCGCGACGAAGGGCCGATCCGACACGGCGACGCTGCGCGTATTCACGCTGCCCTTCGTCGGCGGCAGCGCCTCGGCCTTCACCTCGTGGGCGAACAGCCTGCCCGACACGGTCGACGTGGTGGCAATCCAGTACCCGGGCCGGGACAACCGCATCGACGAGGTGCCGATCGACTCGATGCCCGCCTTCATCGCGGAGCTGGCCGATGCCATGCTGCCGTACCTCGACCGGTCCTTCGTCATCTACGGGCACAGCATGGGCGGACTGATCGCCTACGAGCTCACCAAGTACCTCGAGCAGCAGTTCGCCGAGGTCCCGATGAAACTCATCATCGGGGGATGGCCCTCGCCCGAACTGGTCGAGGGTTACGTGCGGAACCTGAAACACCTCCGCGACGGCTTCGACCTGGACCGCGAATCGGACAGCCGGATACTCGAAGTGTTGCGAGACAACGGTCTGTTCGCCGAACACTTCGATGACGAATCGGCGGTCAAGCCGCTGATACCGGCGGTACGGGCGGACCTCAAGATGCTCGGCAACTATCGCTTCGACAACGGTGTCACGTTGCGTGCTCCGATCACGGTCCTGCGCGGTGCCGAAGACCCGCTGTTCGAGCCGGCCCAGCTGCGCGGCTGGGAGCAGCTGACGATGGGCGGCTTCTCGCTCACGACTGTGCCCGGTGGCCACCTGTTCATCCAGAACGCCAGCGCGCAAGTGATGGAAACGATCGCCGAGGAGCTGTCTGCCGAGAACACCTTCCCGAGTTTCACGGGTCTCGTGGTCGGCGCCGACTAGCCCGAACGGGGATGAACAGCAGGAACGGAAGAATCATGAATCAAGTCGAACGTTACGACGTCGTGGTGTGTGGCGGGGGTTTGGCCGGACTGACCGCGTCGAGGCAGATCAAGCGGGCCATGCCCGACTGCACCGTGCTGGTGCTGGAACGCAGCACCGGCGACATCCCCGACGCCGCCTACAAGGTGGGTGAATCGGCGGTCGAAGCCGGTTCGCACTACTTCACCGAACAGCTCGGCCTCAGCGGGCATTTCAATAGGCAGCAGTTGCCCAAGCTCGGGCTGCGCTTGTTCTTCGGCGATGCCCGCGGCCCCTTCGAGGCCCGGCCCGAGATCGGTTCGCGGCGGTTCCCGCGCGTGCACTCGTATCAGATCGACCGCGGCATCCTCGAGCGAGAGCTGCGGCGCGGCGTTCGGGAACTCGGTGTCGATCTCGTCGAGCTGGCCAAGGTGACCGATGTCGACCTGGCCGGCGACGACGAGGATCACCTCGTCCACTACGAACTGGAGGGTGAAAGCACCGAACGCACGGTCCGGGCGCGCTTCCTCGTCGACGCCTCGGGTCGGCACCGGCTGATCCAACGCAAACTCGGCCTGGGCACGCCGAGCGCACACAAGATCAACGCGGCCTGGTGGCGCTTCCGCGGTGAATACGACGTAGAGAAGATGGCGGCGGCCACCAGCCCGACCTGGACGCCGAAAACCCAGGAGCGCCGGTGGTTTTCCACCAATCACCTGATGGGTACCGGCTACTGGGTGTGGATGATCCCGCTGTCGTCGGGAAACACCAGCGTCGGCATCGTGACCGACGAGAACGTCCACCCCTTCAGCACCTACTCGACCGAGACGAAGGCCCGCCGCTGGCTCGACGAATACGAACCGACGCTCGCCGAGTTCATCGACAAGGCCGAGATCATCGACTTCCTCAAGGTGCGCAACGCGAGTTACTTTTCCAAGCAAGCGTTTTCGCACCATCGATGGTCCTGTGTCGGCGAGGCAGCCGTATTCCTCGACGCCTTCTACAGCCCGGGCTCCGACTGGATCGCCTACACCAACACCATCACCACGCGGATGATCGAACTCGACCGCAAGAGCCAACTGACCGAGGCTGTCGCCGACACGTACAACCAGCTGCTGCTCGACGATCTCTGGCAGAGCTACTTTCCGGTCTATTTGAACAACTACCCGATCTTCGGACACGCGCCTGCCATGTTCACCAAGGTCATTTGGGACACCTCGTTCTACTGGGCACTGCCCGCCCAGTTGCTCTTCCGCGGCCTGATCGCCAACGAAGACGCGGCCGCCGAATTCCATCCCATCGCACAACGATTCCACGGGATCCAGCAGCGCATGCAAGCGAACCTGCGGGCCTTCGCGACGCAAACCCGTCCGACGGACGAGTACATGTTCCTCGAGTACAGCAAGGAACCTATCTGCACACAGCTGCATTTGGACCTGATCACCGACAAGACCGCCGACCGGTGCTTCCGCGACATGCGGCGCAATGTCGACCGTTTGGAATCATGGGCGGGGTCGTTCGAGCGAGAACTCGCCAAGAGATACGACCTCCCCCAGCCGGAGCCGACCGCGACCACCGTCCGGTAACGGCAGCCCGGAAGCGAACGGCGTGCGGAACCGCCCCGAGTTCATTCGTCGATGTTTCGCACTGGAAACGACAGTGACGCTTAAACTGATCATGCTGGCGGCGCGTAAGTTTCGCGCCGCGGGAAGGGGGAGCCAGGAGCTCATGCCACAGCGCTACGCAGCCATCGTTCGGGGTGAGGAGGGCTATGACCGCAGCAGAATCCTCCGCGCCGCCCCTGTTCGTTCAACGGTCGGGGACCGGGCCTCCGGTCGTACTGGTGCACGGCGGGCTGTCTTCGCCCGTGACGTGGGCCCGTCAACAGGTACTCGAGGCCCGCTGGCCGCTGATCATCCCTAGTCGTCGAGCGGTACCCGGCGCCGGGCATGCAGTCGCACGTGCACCGGGGTTCAACACGATATTGGAATCATTTCTGACAGCGGCGCAACGCAGCCGCGATAACGAAGGATGCACTCATGAGCGATGACGCGATTCACGGGCACGAACAGATCCTCGAGCACACATTCGCAATGCTTCGCAGCTTTCCGATCCCACCCGGAGTCAACCTCCAGCTTCCGCCGCCGTCGACGAAGACCTTGGACATGCAGTTCGAAGAATACGTTCCTGCTCGATCGTTGACCGCGACAGTGGCAGTGCCGCAGCAGTTCGCGAACGCCGTCGGCCTGCTGCAGGGGGGATTTCTCTCGGCGATGATCGATGACCTCTTCGGGGCGCTCAGTTACCTGACCGCGCGCGGTCCGACGACGAGCTTGGACATGACTACGCATTACCTGCGCCCGGTATTCGCCGGCGAACGGCTGAGGTTGCACACCGTGGTGCGCAAAAGTGGACGGTCGGCCATTTTCCTCGCCGCGGAAGCACACAACGGATCCGACAAGCTGGTAGCGACGGCGACGTGCACGCTGCAAGTCCTGCCGGTGCCGACTTCGTAAAGCAGAGGAACCCCATGACTGTGAGTCAGCCGTTCGACTACTCGGGCCGCAGCGTTTTCGTAGCGGGCGGTACGAGCGGTATCAATCTCGGCATCGCACGCGCCTATGCGAAGGCGGGAGCCAGTGTCGCCGTGCTGTCCCGTAAACAGGCGAAGGTCGACGCGGCCGTCGCCGAACTGCGCGAGCACGGCGGCTCGGTGCTCGGATTCGTGGCCGACGTGCGTGAGTTCGACGCCGTCGCCGCGGCGTTGACCTCAGCGCGGGACCGATTCGGTGAACTGGACGTCCTTGTCTCCGGTGCGGCGGGCAACTTCCCCGCGCCGATCACCGCCATGTCGTCGAACGCATTCAACGCCGTCATCGGCATCGACCTGGCCGGCACGTACAACGTGCTGCGGGCGGGGTACGAGCACCTCCGCAAACCCGGCGCGTCGGTGATCAACATCTCCGCACCGCAATCATCGATCCCGATGCCGATGCAGGTGCACGCATGCTCGGCGAAGGCAGGGGTCGACATGCTGACCCGAGTGTGCGCGATCGAGTGGGGCGCAGCCGGTGTCCGAGTGAATGCGGTCATTCCCGGTCCGATCACCGGCACCGAGGGGATGGCGCGGCTGGCTCCGACTCCACAGATCGAGCAGGTCATCACCGAGTCGGTGCCGCTGGCCCGATACGGGACCACACAGGAGATCGCCGACTGCTGCCTCTGGTTGAGTTCGCCGATGGCGAGTTACGTCACCGGCGCCCTCATTCCCGTCGATGGTGGGTGGTCGCTCGGCGGCGCGGCGCAGATGTTCACCGAGATGCGTAAATTCGTCGACAATCCTGATCACCTCGCCAGCTATGGTTCGCAAAGCTAGGTTCGCGGACGGATTCGTCAGGCGACGGCTTTGCCGCCGTCGACTGACGGCCTTGCACGACAAGCGGGGTTCCAGCGTCGTCATGCCCCGCGGCAAACGATGCCGGCCGACCCCGCTCCGAAGTTTGCGCTGACCACGAATCTGGCAGGTGCACAGTGAAATCCATTGCTTCGATACCCATGGCCCGGGGGCGATTGCCGCTGATGGGGCACCTGCTGCCGCTGGTACGCGATCCGCTCGGGTTCCTTTCCTCCCTCCCCGCGCAGGGTGAGCTGGTCCGTTTCGAGCTGGGACCGCTCGAGGCGATCCTGGTCTGCGACCGGGAGCTGGTGCAGCACGTCCTGCGCCACGACCGAATCTTCGACAAGGACGGCGGAACGCTGTTCGAACAAGGTCGGCGCGCGCTCGGCGACGGACTTGTCACCTGCCCACACAGCCGACATCGACGGCAGCGCCGCATGCTGCAACCGGCCTTCCACCGCAGTCGGCTGCCCGCGTACGCGGCGTCGATCTCGGCGCAGATCGACGCCATCACCAGCGCCTGGCAATCCGAGCAGGATCTCGACATCCTCATGGAGACAAGGAAGTTCGCCGCGAACGCGACCGCGACCGTCGTCTTCTCCGGAGCGGTGCCCGAATCCACGGCGGCGCAGACGATCGACGATATCGACGCCATCTTCGCCGGAGTCTTCCGCCGCAGCTTGGTCCCGCAGTTGCTGACCCGGCTGCCCACCCCGGGCAACCGCGCCTACCAGCGGTCCATCACGCGGCTGCGCGGCACCCTCGGCGACCTCGTTGCCGCCCGCCGCCACGCGGACGTGGACCACGGAGATCTACTCTCCGCCTTGCTCGATGCCCGCGACACCGACGGAAAAGGCTTGTCCGACACCGAGATCAGCGATCAAATGATCACCTTCCTCAATGCGGGCACCCACACCACCGCCGATGCGCTCACCTGGGCGCTGTACGAGCTGGACCGGCACCCCGACATCGCCCGGCGCCTGCATGCCGAGGTCGACGGTGTGCTGGCGGGACGCGCGGCCACCTACGACGATCTACCCCACCTGCCGCTCACCGGCCACTTCATCACCGAGACACTGCGCTTGCGCGGACCCGCGTGGCTGCTCACCCGCCACGTCACCGAGGACACCGAGCTGGGCGGATGCCGCTTACCGAAGGGCACCGTCGTCGCCTACAGCAGCTACCTCGTCGGCCACTGTCCTGCCGTCTATGCCGAACCCGATCGATTCGACCCCGACCGCTGGGATACCACCACACCGCCACCGCAGAACGCACTGATCCCCTTCGGCGGCGGCGCCCGCAAATGCATCGGTGACCTGCTGGCCCTCGACGAGGCCGCTATCGCCCTGGCCACTATCGCCGCCCGCTGGCGCCTGCGTGCGCTTCCGGGCAACGATATGAGGCCCGCCCTCGCGGTGACGCTGCACCCCCGACGCCTGCACATGCGCGCCGAAATCCGCACTCCGGCAACATCACCGACCTCAGCGGCCACCAACTGAACAGCCATTCCACCAGACGCAAGATCGCAGACCGCGTCCGGTACCGACGTGCTAGCCTGAGTTCGGGGACAAGGAATGATGTCGAGTTCGGTCGAATGGACCTTTCGACGATAAGCGCTGTGCCAGCGGCAATGACGCCGTTGTTGATGCGCGGTTGGTAAGACCCGATCTGCAAGGGTAAGGGGGAAATCGTGATTGGACCCCGATTCGCCGCCAAGTGGAAACTCATCCGAGGTCAGATTTCTACACGTGCCCGGCTGCATTCGATTATCTACCGTCTAGAGCTGCCGGCGGACTGGACAGTCGAGGAGTTCATCGCGTCGGTCGAGCACACACGCGGGCGCCGGATCGTGCGATTGCTGCTCCCGCCGACCGCCCCGGTGGGGTTGTGTGGGCTGTGGCTGGCGTGCGTGGACTGCGACGTGATCCTGCTTCGACAGTCATCCGATCCCGCTATAGAGCTGCACGTAGCTCTGCACGAAGTCGGTCACATGCTGCTCGGCCACGGGCAAGACACATCGATCCCCACCGATGAATTGACGAGACTGGCCAGTGAGTTGGCGCTGGACCACGAGATCGACCCCGCCGCAGTCATCGCCGCCCGTGGACTATCCAGCTACGCCTCGAGCGAAGAGTATGAAGCGGAGCTGTTCGCGAACCTGATCGGCTCCCGGGCGCGAAGCATCGGACCACGCCGCGACCCGATGATGAAAGAGCTGTAGTGCATGTGGCCGGACGACCACCTGCCGACCTTGGCCACGTTGCCGGCGACGGTGTTCATCGTCGCCATCGCGATCCTCCGGCCCGTCCTGACCCCGCGCACAACCATTTTCGGCAGCCTGATCAACACCGTGCTCGGCTTCGATGCGGCAGCAGCCATCCTGCGTGAGCCGGTCATCGCCCGCCGGATAGCCGGAGTTGTCCCCGGCGGCCTACCCACGGTTTTCGATATCTGGCACTGGCTGACCGTGACGGCCTGGGCGTGCGGACTCGGGATAGTGATGTTCCGCGAATACGGCCGAGTGCATTTCCGAATCCGGTTCAAGATCGTGATCGTGCTGTCGGTGGTTGTCGGCGTCGTATTCCTGGCGTTGAGCAGTCCGGCGCGAGTGCACGGAATGGCGTCGATCGCGGATTACGGGGGTTGGCGATACGGTGCCTACATCGGGTTGTATTCGATTCTGCCGCTAGTAGTTTCTTGCTACTTGTGTGCACTGAGATATCGAGCTATAACTTGGCGGGCGACCACGCGGTGGGAATTGATCATGGTGGTCGCCACGGTGTGTTTCGGCGTCGCCAATTTTCTACCCGTGTGCTCGATCGTTGTTTCCGCCGCTTTGGACGCGACAGGGGCCAGCAGCGAACTGACCCAGCGCACGTACGACCTCGTCTCCGATGGACTCGCCTCAGGCGAGCCAGGACTGTTTCTCTTCACCGCGCTGGTTGCGGTGACGGCCCGGTCCACGGCACAGGCCGTCGCGCAGCTGCTGCGCCTGGATCGCGACTCGCGCACCGCGCGACGGCTGCATCCGCTCTGGCGGGATTTGACTGCCGCCGCACCCCAGGTCATATTCCGGCCGAAGTGGGCCGACGATTGGAACGCTTCAGCGCAGGAGCGTCTACACCGCCGACGGATCGAAATCCACGATGCGGCACAGATCGTCGCCCGATACGTGCTACCCCTGCCGGCCGCCATCGACGACCTGATCGAGACCACCGTCGTCGAGAACGACCAAGAGCACCTACGACTGGTCGCCGAGCTGGTTATGGCGGCCGACCAACTCGCCGGCAACGGTGGCGAACCGGCATACGAGCCGACCGTATGCAGGTCGGATGTGCCCGACCTACAGATACTGCTTCGCTTGTGGCAGCCAGCAATTCAGCTGCTCTCGACCGACCCCGCAGAGCGTCCGGAAGCCTTGGTGAGCCGCGGTGGCAGTCATCGGCGGACTCGGTAACGTCAGCTGCAAACCCCAGACGTCCGGTGGGATCTGGTCCAATGAAACAGGTCGGGCCCGGCAATGCCGGGCCCGACCTGTTTAGAAAGTGGGCCCAGCGTGTCAGCGTACGAACCGGTCCGTACTAGTCACCGGTCCCGACATCACCATCCGACCCGTCGACACCACCCACGACCAACACGCCACTGACCGGCCACAACACCACCAACCCCACCCCAGCGGAGCCAAACCCCACGCCCTACGACACCGACTCACCGACAACGACCGCGCCGCCATCCTGCACGCCTACCGAGCCGGTGCCAGCATCAACCAACTCACCACCCAATGGCACCTCGGCAAAGGCAGCATCCTGCACATCCTCCGCACCGGCGGCGCCACCATCCGCAAACAACGCCGACTCACCGACACCGAAATCAACCACGCCATCACCAGCTACCAGCACGGCGAATCACTCGCCCACATCGCCCAACGCCTCGACGTCGCCCACACCACCATCCGCACCGCACTCCAACACCACGACATACCCCGCCGCGACACCCACAGCCGACCCCGATAACCCACACCAACCGAACCAAACCCCTCACAGAACGTCCACGGGATACCACCCACACACTCCGACACAGGTATCCCAATGAACCAACACACCCCCAACCCAGCCGACCAACCCTCCACCACGCCCAAGCCACACCACCCCCGCTGGCACATCGAACGAATCGACACCCACCCCATGACCACAACCCAATACGACCGCGCCGTCGAAACACTCGCAGCCCTCATCCTCGAATGGGAAACAAGCCACCACGACCCCCGAAAACCACAGAAATGAACACCACAAGACAACCACCGGAAACCGCGTCCTACGACGAGACCGCTGACGCACTCTAGGTCAGCCATCAGCTCCCAACGGGCCATAGGCTTGCCGCACCGACCACCACGCCAGGCGATAGTTAACGACCGAGACCACTAGTAGCCGCCGAGCGAGCAACTGACGTGCGGCACCGAAAGATCAGTTAGTCGAGGGCATCTCGACTAGCCAACACCCGATAATGCCGATTTCGGTGCTCTTCAGCGGCAATCGGGTGTGGCTGAGCACCTTCCGGGCAATGATCAGTGGCGCGCCTGTTCGACAACGCTGATGCACATGCGGGCGCAGGATGCGGCAAGCTCGTCGGCGGTCAGGTCGGTGAGGTGGTCGAGCCAGGTCTCGATGAGCTGGTTGACGCCACCGGTGATGAACAGGGCTGCACGACGTAGCGCTACGGGGTCGTAGTCGCCGGGCAGGGCGTCCGGGACATTCTGAACGACGAGGTCGGTGATGGTGGCCAGAACGTCACGGCGGCGTTGAGCCAGGACCGGCACGGCATTGAAGTCGCTGGCGATGATGCGATGGATGCGCCGGTCGTCCGCGATGGCTTGCAGGAATGTGCCCAGTGCCGAGCGGAGTTTGTCCTCGGCGGTCCCGTCTGCGGTGAGGCCGGATTGCACCAGAACAGCCAGCAATTGCTCACGTAGCTCATCGGCGACGGCGGCGAGGAGTTCGTCGCGGTTGGCGAAGTGCTCGTAGAAGTAGCGGTCGGTCAATCCGGCCTGCTTGCACACCCCGCGCACGGTCACCGCGGGCAATCCCGCCTCGCCCCAGATCTCGCGTGCCGCGGCGAGCAGCCGGATACGGCGTTCGGTGCGACGGTTTTCGGCGCTGATGCCGCCGTAGCTGCGTGCGGTTGCTGATCTGGCCATTGACAGCACTCTAACCCCTCCTTACATTGGCAGACACATGCCATCAGATGACGTTTGTCATCAGATTAGTGGTTCAAAGGAGAATCCGCGAATGACCACCAGCCTCACCGCGTATCACGCCGCCACCGCACCCCTGCTCGACGAACACGACTACATGATCGACCAGATCGACGGGCAACTACCCAAGGACCTGACCGGCACGCTGTACCGCATCGGACCAGGCAAGTTCCAGGTCGGTAAATCGTTGCTGCACAATGTTTTCGACGGTGACGGGATGATCTCGCAGTTCGTGCTCGATGGTTCGTCGGTGCGATTCCGCAACCGATACGTGCGCACTCCTCACTTCGAGCACGGACAAACCAGTGACCGCGTCCGTTACCGTGGTGTCGGCGACCAAATCCCCGGTGGTCCGCTCGCCAATATCGGACGACGCCCCGCGAACGTGGCCAACACCAACATCGTCAACTACGCCGGTGGGCTGCTGGCCCTGTGGGAACTGGGCAACCCGCACCGCATCGACCCGCACTCCCTGGAAACCCTGGGCCCCACCGACTTCGGCGGACGACTCGGATTCCTCGGCGCGTTCTCGGCACATCCGAAATGGGACCCGGCCACCGGCGACATGTACAACTTCGGTCTCGACCTGCTACCCACACCCCGCCTGCGCACCTACCGCCTCGACCGGGCCGGACGGTGCCATCGGCTGGCAACCGTAGCCATGTGGGACCTGCCCTGGAACCACGACTTCGCCCTCACCGGCACCTACATGGCGTTCGTCCTCGACCCCCTACTCCCGAACATCCGCAAGATCGCCTTGGCGGCCGATTCGTTCATCGATTCCCTGGAATTCAAGCCCCGCAAGCCAACCCGGTTCCTGCTCGTCCCCAAACATGGAGGACAGCCCCGCATCGTCGAACACGACGCCCTGCTACACGTCCACCTCACCAATGCCTACGACGACGGCGACGACGTCGTCATCGAACTGGTCCGCTTGGACACCGAGTGGGAGCGGCTCCGCGCCATGACCGGCATGGTCAACCTCGGCACCGCCGACACCCCGCAATTCCCCGACTCGCGACTCATGCAATATCGAATCACCAAGAGCGGCAACGTTATCGAACGACAACTCTGCGACCGCGCGGGCGAATTCCCCCAGTACGATTGGCGCCGCTCCACCCGCGCACACCGCTACAGCTACCTCGCCGGGGCAGGCGGTCCCGCCGGAGGGTTCAACACCATCACCAAGATCGACCACCGCACCGGCACCACCACCAGCTGCGACCTCGCCGACAGCTCGGTCGGCGAACCCCTGTTCGTCCCCCGTACTCCCGACGCCGCAGAAGACGACGGCTGGCTACTCGCCCTTAATCACGACCTCACCGAAAACCGCTCCCACCTCCTCATCCTCGACGCCCGCGACCTCGAGAAAGGCCCCATCGCCACCGCCTGGCTCAACCACCACATCCCCTGGGGCTTCCACGGCACCTTCACCCACCGCCTCGCACAACCAGGCACACCAACCCACCCCTGAACACTCCACCGCAAACACACTCAAATGCCGCGTTGCGCGCTGTTGGAACCGGCCACGCGGCACACCGGAAGATCAACGGGCAGAGATCATCTCGATGTGAGCAACGCACGATATTGCCGAGAGGCGCGCGCTCGACGGTATATCGCCTGTCCTGGGGCATGAGGATTCGACGGATCTTGTCCGGCGGCAGGACTGGACCCAGATCGGTTGTCCAACAACGACATCCGGCTCGGCGATCCAATGCACCCAGTAGCCGAGTAGCGCGCGTTCACGTGAACGCGCGCTACTGCTGACGAGCGAGCATCTGTAATGAGGACCAGTACTTGGCGATATGCCAGGCGAAGGGCCATGAAGAAACGGCAGCGCATAGTCGTAGGCATCGGCGCCCCGTTGGCATCGCCCGTTCGAAAAGTGATCGATCACTTGGCCGCCCGTCCCCTCGGTGCAGAACATGATGGTCGCGGCTCTGCCGAAGGGAAGATGACGGATGCTACCGAAATCGACGGTGTCCAGGGTGATCCGGCGGGAGCGCTCGGCGATTGTGGCCGCCACGCTGTATGGGGTCTGGGTCGTTTGTATCGGGTATCTTTTTCCGTCGGACTCAGGTCTGCTCGTGCTCCTGGTTTTCGTTATCGCAGGCTCGATCGTTGGTCTCATCGCCAACGTTGTCCCCCGGCAGAAGCGGGTGACGCCAGGTTGGCTGCTGGTGTTCATCCTCACCCTCGCCTCGTTCACCTGCTGCATTGTCGTGGTGCTGGTTCTCATCAGCGATTCGTGAGCTCCCCCCCGAGTGGCAGATTGGTGGAGCGCCGGTCCGGCCGCCCCTCAGAATGTCCGCATCTGCCGCGACCTGCGCGTTCCAGCCGGGTACGTCGGCAGAACGCGCCGGGTGTCGAATCCGGCGTGCACTGCGGTCGATCGTCAATGATTGCTGCTCATGAGCGAGCCCAACCCGCAGCGGATACCACCCGAAGTATGTGGTGTATGCCCGCACCCGATCTCCGAACACACCGTGTGGAACCCGGACGAGGAGTGCGGCGGCTGGATGCACTGCCGTGCGGTCGACTGCCAATGCTGGCACGATTGGCCGCGACTGACCCGTGTCTATCCACAAGGCTGACTACATACAACAGTAGTGAGCGCTCATGCCGCTGTTCGCGCTGAGCGAAGCGGCCATTGTGCGGTCGCCGGCGGACCAGAGTCGGCACGGCTCAGAGCATCCGGTATTGCCGAATATCGTGCGATCGCGGATGCTGCGGTTGATCTATTCGGGCGGACCGATCGGCGTGACCCCAAAGCTGGCAGTCGCGAATCGCCAGAACAGTGGTACCGCCTCGCTGACCGGAGCGACGATCCGATTGGCGCGAGACGCGTCAGACAAGCAATCGATGACCACGGCGCCCTCAGGTACCGGCACGAGCGAGCCGGGTGCTCGGACTACAACCTCCTCGATAGGTGGTTCCGGAATGGGACGAGTGGTGACTATCAGATCGTGCATCGACATCTGCCCTGCCAACTGGTGATCGCAGCCGGACCCCCGGATGCTGTCCACAATGTCGGTCAGGTGTTGGAAGTCGGGGTAACTGTCGGATATCGCTCGAAAGAATCGCGCTACCTCGGTCCAGGACACGTCGTGGAACTCCCCGGTCCACGCACGCAGGTTGATCGTCATGCTTGCCAGTATCGCCGTTCGTCGGGATTCCCTGTGGCCACGCGAATATCCGCTTCTGCCGCTTACCGCTCGGTCCGGACGAAGTGGTGTGGCTGCCGGGCGACCGCTCTGAATCGCCAATTCAGCAAGTTGTCCAGGCTTTCAAGCTCTGCGGCTCAGTAGCCGACGCTGCGCTCACACGCCGGGTGACCGACCGGTGTCCAGGAAACATGCGACCACGGCGTCGAGCGTGACACCGAACTCCTCGGGTCTGGCGATTCGGGGCATTCGGTGACGATCTCGTCGTTAGCAGGTGGAACCGGTCACCAGGTCAATCACCCTCTGCCACAAAAATTTCCAGAAATAGCTGCCCGGCGGCGCAGATCGCCGCGCGGAGCGAGGTGAGCCACATGGTTCGACAACGCCTGGCGGCGGGAAAACATCGTCCCGCATACCGCCGAGCATGGGTTACCGCACGGACAACTCCTCGCCAGCACGTTACGAGCACAGCCAGCGCTCATTGGAAGACACCGCTCACCACGGGCGCTAACTGCCCCTAGCAGTCAAGGCAGCAGGTCGGACCGACCAACTACTCGCCGACCTTCGCACCGGGACGGCCGAAACACCACGGATCAACCATGTCGAAAAGTCGACCCGAAAACGGAGTAAGGGAGTAGGCAGAACTCTGCCTACTCCCTTGAAGTGGAGCTAAGGGGACTCGAACCCCTGACCCCCACACTGCCAGTGTGGTGCGCTACCAGCTGCGCCATAGCCCCGAGTGGGTTGCTTTCAGGTTTCCCTGACTGCCTGAACGAAGTTACACCACGGGTGTGGTGGCAGCCAAATCGCGTTGAATCGGGGGTAGCGGCGGGGGGCTGACGGTCGTAGAATCGAACACATGTTCGAAGGAAGCGGTTCCTCGGTACTGGACTTTCAGGCCATGAGCGATGAGGGGTTGATCGAGGCCCTTCGGACGGCGCATGGGGCTTCGGCGGCGGCGCAGGCGGCGGAGGTGTTCGCGGTGCGCGAGTTGTATCGGCGGCATCGGGCGGTGAGTGCGGAGCCAGGGCCGGGTGGGGTGCGGGCGGGTGAGTTCGCGGCGACGGAGGCGGCGGTGGCGCTGCAGGTCGATGAGGGGTCTGCAGCGGCGATGATCGATGTGGGTTTGGCGCTGGAGGATTGGTTGCCGCGCACGCGGGCGGAGTTCGCCGCGGGGCGGATCGACCTGGCGAAGGTGCGGGTGATCATCGACAGCACGCGTGCGGTCGCCAGAGACGTGCTCGGCGAGTTGGAGCCGCGGTTGCTGGAGACGGCGGGGCGGACCACGCCGGTGCGGCTGCGACAGGCGGCGCGGCGGTGGGCGGCGCGGCTGGATCCCGGTGGGGCGCAACGACGGCGGGAACGGCGGCAGGACGATCGGGACGTGCGGATCCGGGCGTTGCAGGACAGCATGGCTGTGTTCGACGGGGTGCTGCCTGCGCCGGGCGCGCAGACGGTGGCGATGCGGCTGCGGGAGATGAGCTTGCAGGTGTGTGCGGCGGATCCGCGGACGATGCCGCAGCGGCGGGCCGATGCACTGGTGGCGTTGGCCGATGGGTCGGGGCGGTTGCGGTGCGGGTGTGGGCGCGGTGCACGATGTCCGAAGGTAGAGGTGGCGGGGGACGCGCCGCGGCGGCCGTTGATTCAGATCGGGATTCCGGCGGACAGCTTGCTCGGCATGCAGGACGCACCCGCGTTTCTGGCCGGGTACGGGCCGATCGATGCCGGGTTGGCGCGGATGCTCGCGGAAAACGCTCGGTTCCAAGTGATTCCGGAACAGTCGGATGCCGACGAGCCGGTCGACAAGGAACAGGCCGCGCGGTTACCAGCGACACTGCTGCAGCATACGGCGCGTTTGGAACGAGAGGTGCGGGCGCTGGACGGCATGTGCCGGTTCCCCGGGTGCACGATGCCGGCCGCCGAATCCGAGCTGGATCAACGAAACTCGGCCACCCGCGCCGAAGTGACGGTGCTGTGCCTGCGACACCACCGCTTGAAAACGTTGGCGGACAAGAGAAAAGTCCCGTGGGAAACCTGGCTGGCCGATCCGGATCGGTTGCAGTGGACCACCCCGACCGGCGATGTACACACCACCTCGCGTGAAGGTGCCCGATATCTGTTCCCGCACAAAGACATCGACGCGCCCACCGGCCGGAGCGACAACTCATCGCAGACCGAGCCCGCACGCAACGTTCCGGACGATCTCGCCTACCCGTTCCGCGGCCACGCGCTGGTGCACCGCCACCTGTGTCGAATCGCGCCGGAGGACGAGATTCCCGACGACACAACAACTCCGGTGATCAACACCGCGTACTGAACGAGACCACCTCGGGGAATCACAAAAGTCCCCCACAGACCAACTGAAAAATTCGACGCGCGGCGGTCCCGGCCGACTGGGGAAGCAGGACCGCGCCGTCGAACGGGCCGAGTCGCCGACAGGTGGAGTCGGCGGCTCGGCCCCACGAACGACGCGCTGCGGTCCAGGGGGAATTTCGGGCCGCGCCGTCGAACGGGCCGGGCCGTCGGGTGGTGGATGCGACGGTCCGGCCCCCTGACCAACCGAATGCTCGGCGGGCAGGGTCCGGCCGACTGGGGTAGCCGGATACCCCCGCCGAGCGGGCCGAGTCCACGACGAGATCGTCGGCTCGGCCCTCTAGCCACCCGAATACTCGGCGCTAGCAGTTTCGGGGTCGGATCGCGCGACGAGCGGGGTCGAGCCGCGACAACGTAGGTGTGTCCGGCCCGGCCTCAGGACTTGACGGCGATCCCGCCGACGATGATCTCCTCGACGAGCGTCAGCTTGTCGCGCACGATGCCATCCGGTCGCCAATGCGATAACGGCACCAGACCCGGCTCGACCAGTTCGCAGCCGCGGAACAAGCGGATGATCTCGTCGTAGGTTCGGAACCGTCCGGTGCCGAGGAATTCCAGGAAGGACTTCTCCAAGGCCCGCGATTCCTCGCCGGTGTGTAAGAAATGCGTGATGAACAGATGGCTGCCCACGGGCACGGCATCCAGATACGCGTCGACAACACCTTCGGGATCTTCGTCGTCGTGCAGGTGATGCAGCATGCCGACGAGCATGACGGCCACCGGCTGGGAAAAGTCGATCAACCGCTGCACATCCGGATGCGCCAGCACACCCTCGGGGTCACGCAGGTCAGCGGTGATGACACCGGTCCGGCCGTTCAAGCTCATCAGTGCGCGCGCGTGCGCCAGCACGATCGGATCGTTGTCGACATAGATGACGCTGGCGTCCGGTTGCAGTTCCTGCGCGACCTGATGGGTGTTCTCCATCGTGGGTAGCCCGGCACCGAGGTCCAGATACTGCGTCAAGCCGGCGGTACCGGCCAGGTAGCGCACCCCGCGATTGAGGGCCGCACGATTCAGTTTGGCCAGCTCGTAGACGTCCGGCATGGCCTCGCGCAGATGATCGAGCACTCGTTCATCGGAGGGGTAGTAATCCTTGCCGCCGAGCATCGCATCGTAGACGCGGGAGATGCTCGGCTTGGTCACGTCGAACTCGACGTGTGCCGACTCGGAATTCGTCATCGTTCAGCCCTTTGCGCGCGATACTCGGACGTCTGACCGCCACCGAAAAGCCTAGCGACGTAGCCGGATAGCGTGTGGCGCTATTGCCCGATCTGTACCAAGTCGACATCACCGGGTGAGCGCGTCCACCCAGTCCTCGTTGCTGATATCGATTTTGGACTTTCCGTCGAAAACGGACGGGGTGCCCGCGGACTTGCCGAGCGCCGCTTCGAGAGCGGTCATCGCGGCTGTCGCGTCGGTCCGCGCCGCTTCGACCCTGGCGCCGGTGGAGATGCATTGCAACACCGATTCCGCAGCGCCCGCGACCCGGGCGATCGCGGCGAGTTCGGCATTGTCGAGATCGGCGCCGCCTTCGCTCGGCCGTTTGGTGGTGAACAGCTCGGTGTGGAATTTCGAGTAGACCGGGCCCGAGCCGCCTTCTGCGACACATTGATTGGCGGCGACCGCGCGCGTCGAGTAATCCTTGCTCCGCGAACGGTTGTCGAGGAAATTCACCAGCCGATAGCGCACGGCTAGCTTGCCCTCATCGATGCGCTGCGCGATCTCCTGGCCGGCGATGCGTTCGAGGTTGCCGCAGGCGGGGCAGATCGGGTCCTCGTAGAAGTCGACCGTCTTCGGTGCGTTGGGCTTGCCGAGCAGGATCGAACCGTCCGGCTCCAGCAGCACGCGCACACCGGGATCGTGCGCGGACCCGTACCCGTCGTTGCGCACGCTCGGCTCGTCGTGCCCCCAGTTGATCGCCGCGATCACGATCACCGCGATCAACGCGAGGGCAACGGCGCCCAGCGCGTAGGTGGTCTTGCTGGACATGGGCCGAGGAGTGTAGTTCGAACGCGATTCGCTCACCCCACCACTCTGCCGCAACACCGAGCACACCCCACCGCCAGCCCCCACCCGCTGCGGCGCGCCACACACCTGGTCGAGGACTCGCACAGCAGCCACGGTCGACCCGCGCCCGGTACCGCGCGACTGCCACGCGCGAATTCTCCCCGCGCACAGTGCACCCAGCAATTTCATGCACCGAATGTGCTGGTACCGCTGCCCGCGGCAGCTTTCCAAAGACGGGCAGAGCCCGCCTCGGCGATGCCGCCCCACCCGTCGCACGTGCGGACATGAGCAGTCGACTCGCTGCCCCGGCAGCCGGTTCGGCATTCCGCGGCACCGCTGGTAGACCCCGCGGCCCCGGTCAGCTACCGCGCGATCGAGTTGCGCGAAGTCGGTTCGGTATTCACCTCTGTCTGGACCGCATGCCCGGGTTCACCAGTCCCCTCGGCAACAACAGGTTCGACCGGCACCGGACTGTCGGCCACCGGCGCACCCGCCGCATCGTTCACCGCATGCTCGACCTGAGCATCGCGAGCCATCAACTGATGATCGGCCCCGTCCGGCCCGCAGAGATGCTCGCATTCGGCACCCGCCTCGTCCGCACGCTTGCCCGCCGGCTCCTCGCGCTTACGCAACGGCTCGGGCACCACCGCCCACCCGAGGGCCGCCACCGCAAGCAGCGCGCCGGTGACCGCGAGCGCGAGCCCATAGGACGCCTGCTGCGCCAGCGCACCCACCGCGACCGGCCCGAGCACGGTGCCCAGATCCGCCGCCATCTGGAACCCGGCGAGCACCGGCCCACCCCGGGCATTCGGACCGATGATGTCGGCGACCGCAGCCTGCTGAGTCGGCGTGAACATACCGGCCCCGAGACCGGCCACGAACGAGGTGATGAGCAACCACGGCAACGTGTCGGAGATGCCGAGACCAGCCGTGCCGAGCGCACATACCAGCGACCCGACGATCAAGAACGGTTTACGCCCCCAGCGATCCGAATAGCGGCCCGCCAGGAAAAGCACCGCGACGTTACCCGCCGCGAACACGGTCAACGCCACCCCGGCCATCCCCGGCGTCTGATGCAGGACCTCGACCACGAGCAACGGCACCAACGCCATCCGCACACCGAACACCGCGGCCCCGTTGGCGAAGTTGGACCACAGCACCGCCCGATACTCCGGCCGCGCCCACGCCTCCCCGAACGACATCATCCGCACGCCGCCCACGGGTTCCGGCGCGGCCAGCTGCGAATTCCGCAGCGCCAGATAGACAGCGACGGTCACCGCGAGCAAGGCGACCGCATAAATCACGAACGGCATCCGCAAGCCGAGTCCGGACAGCGCCCCGCCGACCAGCGGCCCACTGACCGACCCGATCAGAAAGCTGGTCGACCACAACCCGGACACCCGCCCGCGCGCGGCGGGCGGCGACATCCGAATCACCAGCGCCAGCGACGACACCGTGAACATGGTCGACCCGATCCCGCCGAGCGACCGCAAAACCATCAGCTGCCAGTAACTTTGGGCCAACGCGCTGGCGCCTGTCGACACCGCGACGATCAGCAGCCCGCCCAGATAGACCGAGCGCTCCCCCAGCTTCTGCACCAACCGGCCACTCACCGGCGCGAACAGCAACCGCATCAACGCGAACGCACTCACGATCGCCGACGCCGCCGCGACACCCACCCCGAAGCTGCGAGCGAATTGCGGTAGCACCGGTGCGACCAGGCCGAACCCGATGGCGATGACGAACGCACCGCCGACCAGCACCCAGATCTCGATAGGCAGCGGCTCCGCCCGGCCGTTGGACCGGGCCTTGCCGACTGCCGACGATCTACTACTCACCGGATAGCGCCTGTCCCACCACTTCCTCCGCGGCCGCCTGCACCTGCGCGAGGTGCTCGGGGCCGTGGAACGATTCCGCGTAGATCTTGTATTTGTCCTCGGTGCCGGACGGGCGGGCGGCGAACCACGCGTTCTCGGTGGTCACCTTGAGCCCGCCCAGCGGCGCGCCATTGCCCTTCGCCCTGGTGAGCACGGACGTGATGGGCTCACCGGCGATCTCCTTGGTGGTGATCATGTCCGGAGTCAACTTCCCGAGCAACGCTTTCTGTTCCGTCGTGGCGGCCGCGTCGATCCGCGCGTAGGCGGGACTGCCGTAGCGGCGTTCGAGTTCGACGTAGCGGGCCGACGGGCTCTGGCCGGTGACCGCGGCGATCTCGGCGGCGAGCAGCGCGAGCAGGATGCCGTCCTTGTCGGTGGTCCACACGGTGCCGTCCATCCGCAGGAACGACGCGCCCGCGCTCTCCTCACCGCCGAAAGCGAGGCTGCCGCTGAACAATCCGGGCACGAAGAACTTGAAGCCGACCGGCACCTCGTGCACGTCGCGGCCGAGCACGCTGACCACCCGATCGATCATCGACGAGGTGACGGCGGTCTTGCCGATCTTGGTGAGCGCGTCCCAGCCCATCCGGTTCGCGACGAGATACTCGATGGCGACCGCGAGGAAGTGATTCGGGTTCATCAGCCCGCCGTCGGGCGTGACGATGCCGTGCCGGTCCGCGTCGGCGTCGTTGCCGGTGGACAGATCGTAGTCGTCCTTGATCGCGATCAGCGAGGCCATCGCGTAGCGCGAGGACGGGTCCATCCGGATCTTGCCGTCGCTGTCCAGCGTCATGAAGCGCCAGGTCGGGTCGACGAACGGGTTGACGACCTCGAGCTCGAGGTCGTAGCGCTGCCCGATCTCCTCCCAGTAGTCGACGCTCGCGCCGCCCATCGGGTCGGCGCCGAGCCGGATGCCCGCGCCGCGAATCGCGTCCAGGTTCAACACATTCGGCAGGTCGGCGATGTAGTGGTCGAGGTAGTCGTAGCGCTGGACGTTGGTCTCCAGCGCGTGTTGCAGCGTGGTGCGCTTGATCCCGCTGAGCCCGCTGCGCAGCAGCTCGTTGGCGCGCGCGGCGATGGCGTCGGTCGCGGTGTTGTCGGCCGGACCGCCGTGCGGCGGGTTGTATTTGAAGCCGCCGTCGCGGGGTGGGTTGTGCGACGGGGTGATCACGATGCCGTCGGCCTGGTTCTTGGTGCCGCCCCGATTGTGGCGCAGCACAGCATGACTCAGCGCGGGCGTCGGGGTGTACCGGTCGCGGGCGTCGATCATCGCGGTCACGTCGTTGGCCGCGAGCACCTCCAGCGCGGTGACCAGCGCGGGCTCGGACAGCGCGTGCGTGTCCCTGGCCAGATACACCGGCCCGGTAATCCCGCGGGTCGCACGGTATTCCACGATCGACTGGGTGATCGCGAGGATGTGCGCCTCGTTGAACGCGGTGTCCAGACTGGAGCCGCGATGTCCCGACGTGCCGAAAACCACCTGCTGTGCCGGATCCGTCGGATCCGGAATCCGGCTGTAGTAAGCCGTGACCAGATGTGCGATGTCTTCCAGGTCGGTGGGACGCGCGACACGCCCGGCTCGATCATGGGCCATGCTCGGGTCTCCCTTCCGTATCGGCTGTGCCCTGCTCGTCATCAGGATCATGTCCACAACCACTGCGTCGTCGACGCGGCGGCGAAGACCGCGGTCAGGCTGGCCACGACACTGATCACGACGTTGCCAACGGCGTAGGCGTAAGCGCCGTCCGTCACCAGCCGGATCGTCTCGTAGCCGAACGTGCTGAACGTGGTCAGCGCGCCACAGAAACCCGTACCGGCGGCGGCCAGCAGCCAGTTGCCCGCGCCCGCGCCGATCAATCCACCGAGCAGCGCCGAACCGACAATGTTAACGGTCAGCGTGCCCAGCGGCAGCAGAGAATCGAAACGTGCTGATACGACACGGTCTACGAGGTACCGAACGGGCGCGCCGAGCATCCCGCCGAGCACGACGAGCAGGACTGTCATCGGGCGGCTCCCTGCCACAGCTCCAGTGGCGAGAGCGCGACGTTGATGGTGGTGAACAGTTCGGTGTTCTGCTCGACGAACGAACGCAATCTGTCGGCTTCGTCGACGAGCATCAGTATCAGCGGCAGATGGTCGGCCATGTCCAGGATGCGGGTGGTGTGGATGCGCGAGGACGCGCCGTAGCCTTCGATGCCGCGCCACACGCTCGCGCCGGCCAGTCCGGTGTCGCGGGCGCGCCGGACGATCTCGTGGTACAGCGGTGTGTGCCGCCATTTGTCGTCCTCGTCGAGCAGCACCGTCAGCCGCGCCGCAGGCTGCCACCGTCCCGCTGCACCGATCACCTGGCCCCCTTCCGTCCTGCCGTTGCCGTTGACTGCCGAGCCATGCCAGTTGTCCACCGTGCCAGGCCCATGCCGAGCACGACGGCCCCCAGCGCCGCCACCACCGTTCCCCCGAGATAGCCGAACGCCGGTACCGCGGCGCCCGATTCGAGCAGTCTACGAATCTCGAGACCGTAGGTGGAAAACGTGGTGAAGCCGCCGAGCACTCCGATGCCGAGAAAGGGACGCAGCAGTCTGTGGGCTACCCACACCTCGGTGCTCAGAACCATCAGAATCCCGATAGCAAAGCATCCCACGACATTTACGGCGAGCGTGGACCAGGGGACGTGTCCGTCTCGCACCGGCCACCACACGCCGAGGCCGTAGCGGGCCACCGCGCCGAGGCCGCCGCCGATCGAGATCACCGCGAGCAGCATCGGTTCGACCACCGGGGTGCGCCCCACACATTGATCTCCCGCGCCGAACGCCACCTGCGCAATGTTATCGGTTGGACCGCGCGGTACGGTCCGCCGGACCCCGCATGTCGAGACCCTACGAACAGCGTTGTTCATTGACATCCGCGCGAGTTCCGCGTACGAATGGCCTGAAGGTTTGGCCGAAGTCGTCTCCACCCACCACTTACTCAGGTCGGAGCAACGATGGCGGCACAGCGGGCACAACCGAATGCGCACCCGGAGACGGCGGCAGGTCGCCGACCGGGGCATCAGCAAACCCACGGCAGACGGCTCCTAGGCGTCGGCCGGACTCTGCGTCGATTCTCGATCGTGGCACTCGCGACGGCCGCGGCCGGGCTCGGTCACCTGGCCCCCGCGGGGGCCGCACCCCTCTATCCGGCCGCCGACGGCGACGGCTTCTACAACGCGCCACCGGACGTCGCCAACTTCCAGCCGGGCGACGTGATGCGCAGCAGGTCGGTGCCTGCCGCCGGTTTCCCCGGTGCCACGGCCTGGCAGCTGCTGTACCGGTCGACCAACTCGGCCGACGAACCGATCGGCGCGGTGACCACGCTGCTGCTGCCGCCAGGTGGCGGCATGAGCAGGCCGATCGTGTCGTATCAGCCGTTCGTCAATTCGCTCGGCATGCAGTGCGCACCCTCGCACAGCATCTTCAACGGCACCATGCAGGAGGCGCCCGCACTGAACCTGCTGCTGGCCAGAGGCTGGGCGGTCGCGGTGCCCGATCATCTCGGACCGACCAGCGCCTACGGTGCCGCGCGCCTCGGCGGCAGGCTGACCCTAGACGGCATCCGTGCCGTAAAGCGTTTCGGCCCAGCCGATCTCGCCGGTAGTCCGGTCGGCATGGCGGGTTACTCCGGTGGTGGCATGGCGACCGGCTTCGCGGCGGCCCTCGCCCCCGAATACGCGCCGGAGCTGCCGATCGTCGGCGCGGCCCAGGGCGGCGTCCCGATGAACATCGGCAAGCTGGCCCAGGACGTCGGGTTGCAGCGGAGCCCGCTGTTCGGACTTGGCTTCGCGGCCGCCATCGGTTTGGAGCGCGAATACCCCGGCGAGTTGCAGATGGACCGGATCCTGAACCCGGCCGGCTTCGCCTTGCGCGACCAGATCGCCAACGCCTGCACCAACGAGATCATCAACGCCGGTGCGAACAAGAGCTTCAGCGATGTCTTCAACGGCCCGATGGACGCCGACCCCACCGTCGTCCGCATCCTGCATGAGAACAGCATCGAGATCTACCCCGGCGTCCCCCGCACCCCGATCTACGAGTGGCACGGCGGCTCCGACCAGGTCTCCCCGCAGCTGGTGCGCGAAGTTGCCGGCCGGTACTGCGCTGAGGGCGTCCGCGTCCAGCTCGACATCATTCCCGGGGCCGACCACGGCACCGCGATCGCCCCGGGATCGGTGAGCGCCTTCAACTACCTCGGCGACCGCTTCGCCGGCCTCCCGGCCTCGAGCAACTGCTGATCGCACACAGCACAACGCCCCCGTTCACCGTTGAACGGGGGCGTTGTGTCGTTCGAGCGGAACGTCAGTGCGCGAGCACCGGCTCGCCTTCCGACGGCTCCGGCACCGTGTTCGGCATCAGCGCCGCCATGATCACCGCGCCGACCACGAAGATCGCGGTCGCCCACCAGAAGCTGGTGGTGTAGCTCTCCACCGCGGATTGCGCCACGGTCAACGGATCCGGCGTGCGGGTCGACAGGTAGTTCGTGGCTGCCGAGGCGGCGATGGTGCTGAGCAGCGCCGTGCCGATCGAGCCGCCGACCTGCTGGCTGGTGTTGATCATGGCCGAGGCCACGCCTGCGTCCTCGTGGTGCACCCCGGAGGTCGCGCCCTGGAACGCGGTCGACATCGCGCCACCGAGGCCGAGGCCGAGCAGGATCAGTGCGGGCAGGATGTGCGAGGTGTAGCCGGTGTCCAGGCCGATCTGGGTCAGCCAGGCCATACCGCCCGCGGCGATCAGGAAGCCGCCTGCCATCACGACCTTCGGGCCGACCTTGGGCAGCACCAGCGAGGGCACCGTGGTGGACGAGACGATCATCGCCGCGACCATCGGCAGGAACGCCAGGCCGGTCTTGATCGGCGAGTAGCCCATGCTCAGCTGCATGTAGTAGGTGAGGAACAGGAAGATCGCGAACATACCGATGCCCATGATGAACACGGTCAGGAACGATCCACCGCGGGTGCGGTCCAGCACGATGCGCAGCGGCAGCAGCGGGTGCTTGACCCGCGTCTCCAGCCAAGCGAACACCGCGAGCAGCACCGCGCCGCCGATGAGGAAGCTCAGCGTCACCGGGTTGGTCCAGCTGGTCGATTCGGCGTGCGAGAAGCCGTACACGATGCCGAACAGCGCCGCGGTCACCACGACGGTGCCGGGGATGTCGAGCTTGGGCCGATCGGTGGTGACGTGCTTGGCCAGCAGCAGCACCGCGCCGATCAGCGCGACGGCGGCGAAGGCCAGGTTGACGAACATCACCCAGCGCCAGTTCGCCCACTCGGTGAGCATGCCGCCGAGCAGCAGGCCGATCGCGCCGCCCGCACCGGCGACCGCACCGAAGATGCCGAAGGCCTTGGCCCGTTCGCCCGGTTCGGTGAAGGTCACGGTGAGCAGCGACAGTGCGGCCGGAGCCAGCAGCGCGCCGAACACACCCTGCCCGACGCGCGCCGCGACCAGCATTTCGAAGCTGGTTGCCGCGCCGCCGACGGCGGAGGCCCCCGCGAAGCCGATCAGGCCGATAATGAAAGTATTGCGGCGACCGAAGAGGTCACTGAGTCGTCCGCCGAGCAGCAGCAGGCTGCCGAACGCGAGTGCGTAACCGGTGACCACCCACTGGCGGTCGCCGTCGTTGAAGCCGAGGTCGCGCTGCGCGGCAGGCAGTGCGATATTGACGACGGTGGCGTCCAGCACCACCATGAGCTGCGCCACGCCGAGAACGGCGAGCACCCACCAACGCAGGGCGTGCGAGCCGCGACGGCCCTGATCCGTTTTTTCGGGGGCGGGTGCCCCACGGTCGAACGTGGTAGTCATTTGTCCCCTTTGTCTCAAGGTTTGATGCGGAGTTGACGCCTCCGGTTACCGTTAGAAGCTACCACCATAACGGAGATAACGCCTCCGCTTAATCCCGATACTTGATAGGATGTGGGTGTGAATCACGCCACGGCCGTATCTCCTCCCCGCCGCCTGCGTGCCGACGCCGCGCGAAATCAGCAGCGGATCATCGCCGCCGCGCGCGAGCTCTTCGCCGATCACGGACTCGAGATCACCCTCGATGACGTCGCCGAACGGGCGGGCGTCGGCGTCGGCACCGTCTACCGCCGCTTCGCCAACAAGAAGGAACTGATCACCGAGGTCTTCGAGCAGAGCATCGGCGAGTTCGCCGAGGCGGCCGACGCCGCCTACCGGCACCCCGATCCCTGGTTCGGACTCGTCGAGTTCTTCGAATATGCCTGCAGACACATGGCGAAGAACCGGGGCTTCAGCGAGGTGATGCTCGAGTTGGAGGACGACATCGACCGGTTCGTCGTCGTCCGCGACCGGATCAAGCCGACCGTCACGGCGATTGTGGACAGAGCCCGCGAGGCGGGCGTGCTCGCCCCGGGCATCGAGCCGTCGGACTTCTTCGCGCTGATCCACATGGTCGACGGCATCGCCGAGTTCGCCAGGCCGGTGAACCCGGACGTCTGGCAGCGCTACATGGCGATCGTCCTCAACGGCGTGCGCGCCGAGGGCACCCCGCCTCAGCAGCTGCTGGTGCCGCCACTGAACGACTCCGAGGTAGAGCAGGCCAAGGGCGCGTGCGGAGGCCGCCGAAGGTAACAACTGCGTTATAGGTAGCGCAGATCACACACCGATCCCCTACAGTTGGACACATGACCAACTCGTGGGTGAACTGGGCTGGGGATCAACAGTGCGCGCCGGCGACCATCGCCACCCCGCGCACCGCCGACGAGGTCGCCGAGCTGCTGGGCCGGGCTGGTGACGCCGGTCAGACCGTGCGTGTCGCGGGCGCGGGACATTCGTTCACCGACGCCGTGCTGACCGATGGAATGCTGCTCGACCTGCGCAACCTCAATCGCGTTCTCGATGTGGACGCGGCCAGCGGACGCGTCCGGGTCGAAGCGGGCATCACCCTCAACGCCGCGAGCAACGCCCTGCACGAGCACGGCCTCGCCTTCCCCAACCTGGGCGATATCGACGTGCAGACCGTCGCGGGCGCCACTGCCACCGCGACCCACGGCACCGGGGGCGCGCTGCAAAATCTCTCGGCCGCATTGCATTCCATCGAACTGATGCTCGCCGACGGCAGCCGGGTCGAGCTGAACGCCGAGACCGATCCCGAGGGCTGGCGCGCGGCCAGGGTCAGCGTCGGCGCACTGGGCGTGGTCACCGCCGCGACGCTGCAACTGGTGCCGTCGTTCGTGCTCGAAGGGATCGAACGGCCCGTCCCCGTCGAGGACATCCTGGCCGACCTGGACTCCCATATCGATACCAACGACCACTACGAGTTCTACATGTTCGCGCACAGCCCGGTGGCGATGACCAAGCGCAATAACGCCGTCGAGCTGGCCGAGCAGCCGCGCGGCAAAGCGGTCGACTGGTTCGCCGACATGCTGATGTCGAACTACACCTTCGACGCGCTGTGCAAGCTGGGCCGCTGGCAGCCGCGGCTGGTGCCGTTGATCCATCGGGGCGCGGCGTACGCGGGCAGCTACCGCCGCCAGGTCGACCGCTCCTACCGGGTCTTCGCGTCTCCGCGCCTGATTCGCTTCACCGAGATGGAGTACGCGATCCCGCGGGAACATTCCGCGGCGGCGATCCGTGAGATCAAAGAGCTATCCACGAGATTCGATACGCCGATGCCGATCGAGGTCCGCTGGGTCGCGCCCGACGACGCGTTCCTCTCCCCCGCCACCGGGCGCGACACCTGTTATATCGCCGTGCACCAGTACCGGGGCATGGCCTTCGAGGCGTACTTCCGGGCCTGCGAGGCCGTGTTCGACAAGTACAACGGCCGGCCGCACTGGGGCAAACGGCATTTCCAGACCGCGGACACACTGCGCGAGCGCTACCCCGATTGGGACCGCTTCGCCGAGGTGCGCCGCCGATTCGACCCGAAAGGCCGGTTCAGCAATGGCTATTTGGACCGCGTTCTCGGCCCGGTCGACTGATCCGAGTCAGGCGCCGCCATCCAGGATCTCGGCGACCAGCCGTGGCACGGCGGTGCCGATGGGTTCGCGGACGATCTCGGTGGCCATCGAGTCGTACGGCGTGGGTTCGGCGTTCACGATGATCAGATCGGCCCCGTTCTCCACCGCGATCGCGCACATCGAGGCCGCGGGCTCGACCTGGAGCGAACTGCCGATCGCCAGGAAGATCTCGCTGGTCTGCGCGGTGAGCATGGCCTTCATCATGGTGCGGCGGTCCATCTGCTGGCCGAACATGATGGTCGCCGATTTCAGCACGCCGCCGCAGTCCGGGCACGGCGGATCCACCTCGCCCGCCGCGACCCGATCGAGCGTCGCGGCCATGGTCGTCTGGTAGACGCATTCGACGCAGACCACCTCGAACATGTTGCCGTGGATCTCGATCACCCGGTCGTCCGGGAAGCCGGCACGCTGGTGCAGGCGGTCGATGTTCTGAGTGATGATGGTGACCGCGCGTCCAGCCTGCGCCAATTCGGCCAGCGCGGTGTGCGCGGCATTGGGGCGCGCCTGCCAGGCCGGGTTGTCGCGCCGGGCCAGCCACGCGCGTTGCCGCAGGTCCGGGTCGGCCAGATAGTTGTCGTAGGTCGAGAGCAGTTCGGCGATCGGGTCTTTCGTCCACACCCCACGCGGACCGCGGAAGTCGGGGATGCCGGAGTCGGTGGAGATGCCCGCCCCGGTGAGCACTCCGATGCGGCCGTCGCGGCGGCGCCACTCGCTCGTCATAGCACCGAGCCTAGGTCCTGTGTCGAAGTCCGGCCGGAGGCATCCGGGCACTCGATGGGACTCCGACGCAGGGCCTGGAACGCACGACAGCGCGGGACCACTGGCCCGATTCACCCTACGCAAGACGATGAGAGAATGTTACAGTTATCATCTCATCGCTTTAGAGGTGCTGATCAAAGGAGATCACGATGACCGCGTCCGCCGCCCTCGAATCCACCAGCGCCCCATCGCTTCCGCCGCGGCGCCCGTTCGCGCCGGGCACCCGCCTGTGGGACGAGACCGGACTGATCACCTTCTCGCTGACCGCGGGTTCGGCCTTCCTCCTGCAAACCATGGAGCCGAGCATCTCGGCCGTGGTCGACGAGCACTCCACCTTCCGCACCGACCCGATGGGCCGCGCACTGCGCAGCATCGCCTCGGTGATGATGTGGATCTACGGCGGCGAGGAGGCCCTCGCCGAGGCCGAGCGGCTGCGCACCATGCACGCCTCGCTCAACACCACCGACGCGCACGGCGTCCGGCACACGGCACTGTCCTCGGGACCGTGGGCCTGGGTGTTACACACCGGCACGTTCGCCTTCGCCGAGAACGCGAAGTACTTCGCCCGCAACCCGCTCTCCTCGGCGGAGAAAGAGGCGGTCTACCACGAGATGGTGCAGCTGATGCGCAACTTCTCGGTGGCGCCCAAGGAGATTCCGGCGAGCTACGCCGAGTTCGAGACGTTCTTCGCCGACATGGTGGCGAACCACCTGGAAGCCACCGGCACCGCCCGCGACTATCTGCGGGTGATCCGGTCCGTCGCGCCGCCGAAGCAGTTGCCGCGCGTTTTCGCGCCGCTCTGGCGCCGCGCCGTCGCCCCGATCGGGCGGATGCAGTACTTCGTGACCGTCGGCACGACGCCCGAGGTCGCCCGGCGCAAGCTCGGGCTGACCTGGAGCGAGTCCGATGAGCGCAAGCTGCGAGCGCTCGGTTGGGTGCTCGCCCGGGCCGTGCCGATGCTGCCGGAACGCGTGCGATACTTCCCGATCGCCTATGAGGCGCGGCGGCTCGAGCGGGATCGGGCGCGGCTGCGCAAGATGATCGACTTCCGTCCGATCTGAACGTTCCCGTCGACGGGCGCTGCGGCAGGTTTGGCCGCAGCGCCTTTTGCTGTGCAGCAAAGACTTTCGTGAACTCGCAAATCTTGCGATGCGATAGCTCGCCCACTCGGAGATAGCACCAGATACCGACCAGTATGAATGTCCGCATTCCGGCAGCCATAAGCTCTTGTGCGCCAACAACTCTCAGCAGACCTCGTTCAGCCCGCCCGAGCGGGACCACACAGCTACGACAAACCGTCCAGTCCGAAAGCGGTCTCCGCTCACACCGAACGCGCAGTACACCGCGCAGATCGACGACGCTCCCCATAGCCGCTGCGTAACAACGTTTTTCACGACGAAGCACCTATAAAGGGACCGGCCCGCAACAGGTGTCAATGCGGACGAGCACCTGTCCGCAGTAACGATCTTCGCCGCGCTGGTATACGTATCCCGTACGCTTCGACAGCGTTTCGGCCCCAACACGCCGGATAACCCTTATCTGGCAGCACAGACACCCTGCTCGGCTCCGCTCATCGAAAGGCGCTTCTATGCCGCACAAGCCCAGCGTGCTGTTCCTCTGCGTGCACAACGCGGGCAGATCGCAGATGGCCGCCGGGTTTCTCAACGCGCTCGCCGGCGACCGGATCGAGGTCCGCACCGCGGGCAGCGCGCCTGCCGCCACGCTCAACCCGACGGCGGTCGCTGCGATGGCGGAGGTCGGCATCGACATCTCCGGCCACACCCCGAAGCCGCTGACGATGGACGCGGTCGGCATCTCCGATGTGGTGGTCACCATGGGCTGCGGTGACGCCTGCCCGTTCTTCCCCGGCATCAGCTACCGCGACTGGGTGCTCCCCGATCCGTCCGGCCAGACCATCGACGTGGTCCGCACCATCCGCGACCGCATCCGGATCCTGGTGGAAAACCTGATCGCCGAACTCGTCCCCGCGCTGGCCCGCTGATCGCTGTCCGATTCGTTCAAGACCGCGGCGGGCGCGGCTGACTACCGTGCGGGTATGACTCCACAACTCGACGTCATCGGCATTGTTGTCACCGATATGAGCGCCTCGGTCGCCTTCTACCGCCGCCTAGGCCTCGACTTCCCCGCAGGTTCCGAAGAAGCGCCGCACGCCGAAGCGGCCCTGCCCAACGGTTTCCGGCTGGCCCTCGACACCGAGGCCACCATCAAGTCGTTCCATGCCGACTGGGAACCCCCGAGCAGCGCGGGTCGCATCGGACTCGCCTTCCGCTGCGCCGACCCGGACGAGGTCGACTCCGTCTACGCCACCTTCATCGAGGCCGGCTACGACGGTGAGATGAAGCCATGGGATGCGTTCTGGGGGCAGCGCTACGCCGTGGTCCTGGATCCGGACGGTAACGGCATCGACCTCTACGCCCCGCTTCCGGCCACCGACTGAGCAGCCGCCGCGGGGCAGGGCACCTCGGCGGTCAGCCGACCAGCGACGCCTCGGCAGACCGACTCAGTACCTGCCCCAATGGCATTCCCGCGAGATCACGCATCTCTCGCGCCAGATGAGCTTGGTCCGCGAACCCGGTCGACACCGCGATATCGGCGAACGACATGCCACGACGCGCCAGCGCCAGCGCCCGTTGCATGCGCAGCACCCGAGCCAGGGTCTTGGGTCCATACCCGAACGCGGCCAGCGAACGCCGGTGCAGCAGCCGGGCATTCAGCCCTGCTGCCTCGGCGGTCGCCGCCACCGACCAGCCCGCGTCCAACGCCGCGACCACCTTCGGCAGTACCGGATCGGGGGGCGCCACCTCGGCTGCCCGCCGCAGCGCGATCTGTTCCAGCGCGGCGACCGGATCGTCGGCTGCCCCGAGTTGCTCGGTCAGCCGGCGTACCGTCCCCGAGGCCCAGACATCGGCGAGTTCGATCCGCTGGTCCCGCAATTCGTGTGCGGGCACTCCGAGCAACGCGGGTGCGGTCCCCGGCGCGAACCGAAGCCCGACGTACCGTGTCCCGATCGCCGCACTCGGCCGGAAAGCTCGCGTGTCCGGTCCGGCGACCACCAACGCCCCGTCCACCCACAGCAGGTCGATGCAGCCGTCCGGCAACACGGGCAGCGCGGTGTCCGCGTCGGTCACCGCGCGCGTCCACACCACCGCCCGCTCGAACCGCGACGGCCGCTCCCGATACCCCCCATCCCAGGACCCATCCACTCCTCGACGCTACCTCCGCCCCCTGACACGCTTTGCTGTCGGCGACGTGATCCCGTGCCCGAAGTCACCTGTAGGCACTGTCCGCCCGCGGGTGCCGGAAACCGGGTCAGCGCTGGGCGGGAACCGGCATCACCCCGCGCGGGACGACGCGCACGAACGCGTCGGGATGCGCGGCAGCGATTTTCGATTCCGGATCCTTGCAGCCGACCGTGACATCACCGATCGGCGCCGCGGAAAACGTCCACACCGTCATCCAGTCCTTGCCATTCACCGATTCGGTCTTTTTCACGTCCGAGGACCGCAAGTCTTCGTTCCGGCCGGAACTGTCGACCACCGTGCAGCGCAACTCATTTGCGGCCTGTCCCCAGTCGGCGGGCACCCGAATATCCATCACGGCGTCGGCGGGTACGGCGACTTTTTTGGTCTCGCCGAGCGCGATCCGCACGCCGCCGCCGGTTTCGCTGTCGTCGCCGGAAGCCGGTGTGGTCTCGGGCGAACTGGAGGTCGCCGCGTTACTCGAGGAAGTCGATTCTTGGCTCGCCGACTTGTCGTCGGAGCACCCCGCTACGAGTGCGACCAGCGCCGGAACCAACACCCAGATCAGTTTCACAGGTCAAACCCTCTCGTCGCGCCCACTCTCCAGGCGATTGGTACGGATCAGCGATCGAACACCGCGGTGTGCGCATCCTGACCACGTGCACGCCGCCAATAGACAGAGCATGACAACTTCGGAGTCGAATGGAGACTACACGCGCCCGAAAACCGCCAATTTATTCGGTAATTTGCCGGAGTAATGTTGGCTCGTTCGTTGTCCGCATTACCCACGGAGACTCGCCTGATGACTTCACCTGTCGTGTTCCACGCGGTCGAAATTTCCCTGCCCGACGGCACCGCCGAGGCCTACTTCGCCCATCCCGACGACGGCGCGAGGCATCCGGGTCTGCTGTTCTACCCCGATGCGTTCGGCCTGCGGCCGTGGTTGCGCGAGATGGTGGAAACCATTGCGGCGCACGGATTCGCCGTGCTCGCGCCGAACATCTTCTACCGGTCCGGTCGCGCACCGGTCCTGCCCATGCCCGACTTCGGCGAGCCGGAGGCCCAGGCGGAGTTCTTCACCGCGTTGGCTCCGATACGCGAAGCCCTCACCCCCGACAAGGCCATGCAGGACGCGCACGGCTACCTCACCTGGCTGTCCGGCAACGAGCTGGTGGCGCCGGGGGCGCTCGCGACGACGGGCTACTGCATGGGCGGCAGGCTCGCCCTGCGCACCGCGGCGACATTCGGTGCACAGGTGGCCGCCGCGGCCAGCTTCCACGGTGGTTTCCTCGCCGCCGACGACCGGCCGGACAGCCCGCACCACAACGCGGCCGACATCACCGCCGAACTGTTCATCGCGCACGCCGACCACGACTCGTCCATGCCGCCGGAGCAGATCGCCCATCTCGAAGAGGCCCTCGACAAGGCCGGCGTGCGCTACACGTCGGTCACGTATCCGGACGCCGCACACGGTTTCACCATGCGGGATACGCCCGTCTACCAGGAGGACGCATATCAGCGTCACCTGCACGATCTCCTGGCGTTGCTCCGTCGCGCCTTCGACGCGGAATAAAGGCCCTATCATCCGATGTTTCGGCTGGAGGCGGTATCGACTCCAGCCACGGGCCGGACTGTGCCGTCACACGACCGACCGGCCGGTTTACGGGGGGCGTTATCCCCGGAACCGCTGGTTCCGCATAGTGTTGTCGGCAGGCGATCATCGGGAGGACCACATGGCCGAGCTGGTGTGGATGGAGGAACGCGACGGCGGGGCGGAGTATCCGCGTGGCTGACGAACGGGGCGCGGCCGCCGCGACGCAGCGCTACTCGGCCTTTACCGGGTACCGCCAAGCTGCCCTCACGACCACCACCACGACCCGGCCTGTCTTCATCGGCGTCGCACTGATCGTCAGCGTGCTACTGGTGTACGCGGCGCATCCGGCGGCGCAGGAGGGGCCCGATCACGCGTGGTTCCTCGGTATCGCGGTGGCCGGCGTCTTCGTGGCCCGCGGCCTGCATCTGCGGCGCCCGATCACCCTGCCGCACTTCACGGTCGCCATCTTGGTGCTGGCGATCGCCCATCTCGCCTACCGCGCGCAACATCCCTCCTACGGCTTCGTGCTGCTCGCCGCCAGCGGTTTCATCCTGGTGCTGCCGCAGTCGAGCAAGCCGCAGCCCGAACAGCTCTATCGCGTCGCCGAACTGGTCGGCCGCACCGAACGCGACCCGCTCGCTCCGTTCGCGCTGCACTCCTCGAAAACCTATTTCTTCAACGCGAATTCGACCGCGGCGATCGGCTACCGGACCCGCTTCGGCATCGCCGTGGTGGCGGGGGATCCGATCGGTGACCGCGCGGCGTTCCCCGAACTGCTCACGGAGTTCTCCGATTTCGCGATCAACCAGGGCTGGCGCGTCGCGGTGCTCGGCGCCAGTCCGGCGCTGGCCGAGCTGTGGCGGCGGCGCGCGCTGGAACACCGTGGGCTGCATGCCGTCCCGATCGGCCGCGACGTGGTGATCGAGGTGGACGACTTCGCCATGGTCGGCAGGCACTATCGCAATCTGCGCCAAGCCGTCAGCCGCACCCGCAATTTCGGTGTCGCCACCGAGATCGTGGACGAGTCCGCCCTCACCGATCAGCAACGCGACGGCTTGCTCGCCATCGTCGACGAATGGGGCAGGGGCAGGCAGACGCGCGGCTTCTCGATGATCCTCGACCACCTGCTGGACGGGCGGAATCCGAACATGCTGGTGGTCATGGCCAAGGACGCGGACGGCACGCTGTCCGGCTTCCAGCGTTACGGCATGTCCAACCGCGGCCGGGAGCTGAGCCTCGACGTGCCGTGGCGGCGCAAAGATGCCCCGAACGGCCTGGACGAGCGGATGATCATCGACCTGGTCGACTACGCCCGCGAGCACGACATCCACCGGATCTCATTGGCGTTCGCGCCTTTTCCCGAGCTCTTCGCCGACAAGCACAAGTCACGCACCGCGAAGCTCATCTATGTGCTTGTGCACCTCGGTGATCCGCTGATCCGGCTGGAGTCGCTGTACCGATTCCTGCGCAAATTCCACGCGCTGTCGGACCAGCGGTATGTGCTGATCCGCTGGCGCGAGGTCGTCATCGCCGCCGCCGCGCTGCTTACCCTGGAATTCGCACCGCACCGCCGCGAACACTGAGGAAGCCGATGGAACTGACGCACACCGATATCAAAGCCGCCGTCGCCCGGGTGACCGGCCGGGTTCGGCCGGTTGCCGTCGCCTCCGCCGACGACGGCGCGGGACAGTTGTGGTTGGCCCTGGAGTTGATGCAGCACACCGGCAGCTTCAAGGCGCGCGGCGCGCTGAATTTCCTACTGACACACCAGGAGAACGGCACGCTGCCGGATGCGGGTGTGACGATCGCCTCCGGCGGCAACGCCGGATTGGCGTGCGCGTGGGCCGCCCGCGAACAGGGTGTTCGTGCCACCGTGTTCCTGCCGACCACCGCGCCGAAGGTGAAGGTGGACCGGCTGCGCTCCGACGGCGCCGAGGTCACGCTGATCGGCACGCAGTACGCCGACGCACTCGCGGCCAGTCGCGAATTCGCCGCCACGACAGGCGCTTTGCTGTCCCATGCCTACGACAATCCGCTCATCGCCGCGGGTGCGGGCACGCTGATGGCCGAGATCCACCAGCAGCTGCCCGAGCTGGACACCGTGGTGGTCGCCGTCGGTGGTGGCGGCCTGTTCGCCGGAGTCGCCACTGCCGCAGCTCATTACGGCGTACGGACGGTCGCGGTGGAGCCGAGGTATTGCCGTGCGCTCAACGCGTCGATCGAGGCTGGGCAGCTCGTCGACGCCGACGTCGATTCGATCGCCGCCGACTCCCTCGGGGCGCGCCGCGCCACCGAGTTGGCGCTGTATGCCGCGCAGAACTACGACGTCGTCTCGCTGCTCGTCGACGACGCGGACATCGTCGCGGCCCGCCGCGCCAGCTGGGAGGACAGCCGCCTCGCCGTCGAATACGGTGCCGCGACAGCGCTTGCCGCGGTGTTCGGCGATCAGCCCGCTTACCGGCCCGAGCCCGGCGAGCAGGTGTGCGTCGTAGCGTGTGGTGCGAATACCGACCCGTCGGATCTGGTGACATAGGCGCCACTACTCCACTCGGTCCCAGGCCGTCGGTCGCGCGACCGAAGACGCTGCGGACGACCGTTGCTCCCTCAGATTTCCGGCGAACACCAGCGCGCGGCGCTACGCTCGTACCGTCTTCGATCCCGACGGAAGCACTTCCATGGCGCTCGCATCCCGCATGGTTCCCCTCGGTACCCCGGCACCGGACTTCACCCTGCCCGACCTCGATCAGCAGACGCACTCGCGCGCGGACTTCGAAAACGGGCGCGGTCTGCTGGTCGTCTTCGCATCGAACCACTGCCCCTACGTCAAGCATCTCGAGTCGGCGCTCGGCGCGCTCGTCGACTCGCTGCCCGTACCGACTGTGGCGGTCTGCACCAACGACGCAGCCGCTTACCCCGACGACGCCCCGGTCCACCTGCGGGACCAGGCTATTCGCGCAGGTTGGACGTTCCCCTACCTGATCGATGAGTCGCAGGAGGTCGGCCGCGCCTTCCAGGCCGCGTGCACGCCCGACTTCTTCCTCTACGACGCGTCCCTCGCGCTCGCCTACCGCGGCGCCTTCGACGAATCCACGCCCGGTAACGGTAAGCCGTTGACCGGCAACGATTTACGGGCCGCGATCGAAACCGTGCTGGACGGGAAGCCGGTGCCGGAACCACACCGGCCCAGCATGGGCTGCTCGATCAAGTGGCGGACCGGCTGAAACACCCGCGACAAGCGGCGCCGAGTAGGCGAAAATATCGCAAGACAACGTCACAGGGCCTGACAAGTCCGACGAAAGGGGTGGGGACGTTGGCAACTATCGTCCTTGTACACGGCATCGCACAGGAGCAAGCGGCGGCCGACACGCTGGAAACCCAATGGCTGCCGGGACTGGCGGGCGGGGTGCGCAATCACGGCGACAACGAACTCGCCGATCGCCTCTGGCGCAACGGCCTGCCCGGCGACATCTCGACCCGAATGGCGTACTACGGCAACAAGTTCTTGGCCAAGGGCGCCCAGGGCACCGCGGTGGGCGACCTCGACGACGAGCAGCTCGAGCTCATGGAGCAGCTCGCCGAGGTGTGGTTGGCCAACGCCGCCGAGCACGCGGGCGACCAGCGCGACCGGGCGACCGCCCAGCGGCTGACCGCCGTACCGCCGCCGGACGCCCGGCCGCAGGGCGTCAAAGCCGCACTGCGCCCGGCACTCAACGCGCTGGTCCGGCTGCGCTGGTTCGCGCCGTTCGGCGTCGGGCTCGCCGAGAAGTTCGTGGTGCGCGCGCTTTCCCAGGTCAGCCGCTACTTCACCGACGACGAGGTGCGCGAGTACGCCCAGCAGCAGGTGCTCGCCCACGTAGGTCCCGACACCAAGCTCGTCATCGCGCATTCCCTCGGCTCGGTCGTCGCCTACGAGGCGCTGCACCGGGTCGACCAGGAGGTCACCCTGCTGACCATGGGCTCGCCCCTCGGCCTGCGCACCGTCATCTACGACCGGCTCCGCCCGCAGCCGTCCACCGTCCCCAAATCCGTGGGCAACTGGTACAACCTGGTCGACCGCGACGACCTGGTCGCCGCCCACCTCGACCTGGCCCCGTACTTCCCGCCGTTCCCCGGCTCGGACGTCACTCCGATCACCGAAGAGCCCCTGGACAACGGTGCGAGCCCGCACGACTCCACGCACTACCTGACCAAGGCGATCACCGGCGGCATCGTCTCCAAAGCGCTGGCAGGCTAACGCCTTCGACGTTCTCCCCAGCCCGGTCGGCAAACCGGCCACCGAGCCGGTTTCCCGCAACCTGCACTCGATGGCACCCACTTGATTTAAACATACGTACGCACGTATTGTTTGTTCATGACCCTGGCTAGCCCCACCACCGAAGAGACCGATCCGTTCTGCCTCCCTCCCCTGGAGGCCGCAGCGCTGCTCTTCGACGCACCCTGGCAACGGTTTGCCGTCATCGGCGACAGCCTCTCCGCGGGCACCGGCGATCCGACACCGGGATACGCGACCCTCGGCTGGCCCGACCGCGTTGCCGATGTCCTACGCCGCGTGCGGCCAGACCTGGCCTATCTCAACACTGCGATGGTCGGGGCAACCACCATGGAAACCCTGCGGCACCAAGCGGATCGGATGCGTGAATTCGCCCCCGACCTACTACACCTACCCTCCGGCGCGAACGATATCGTCCGCCGCACACCAGATTTCGACGAGATCGAGCAGATTCTGCGGGACATGTACCGGTTGGCGGCAGGCACGGGCGCCCGGCTGACCACGTTCACCCTCGGCAAAGCCTATGTCGTACCGGTCTTTCCGGACTTTCGTGACCGAGTCCGCCGACTCAACGACATCATCCGCACGCTGGCCGCGGAGTTCGACGCCACGGTGATCGACATGTGGAGCCACCCATTGAACGATCGCCCGAACCTGTTGAGCGCGGACGGCATTCACTTCACCACCGCAGGCCAGGCGGTCCTGGCCTGCGAGGTCGTCAGACAGCTCGCACACCTGCTCGACACCCCCGTGCCGCGGGCCGTACCGGACGGCCCGCGGCGGATCACCTACTGATCCGCTTGCGGCAGGTTGGCTTTCGCTTCCTCGTAGCCGCCGGTGGGCGCGGCCTCGTCCTTGGTGTAGACCAGGTGCAGCACGCCGGTGGTGAAGGTTTCCGAGGAGAGCAGCCGCAGCGGCAGCGTCGTGTCCCGATCCTCGAACAGCCGCAGACCCTTGCCCACCACGATGGGGTGCACCAGCAGATGCAGTTCGTCCAGCAGCCCGGCGTCGAGCAGCTGGCGGACGACGGAGACCGACCCGCTCATGGCGATATCGCCGCCCGGCTCGTTCTTCAGCGCGGTCACCGCCTCGATCAGCTCGCCCTTCAACACCTCCGAATTGCGCCAGGTGAGGTCGAGATCCTGATGCGAAACGACGATCTTGCGGGCATCGCCGAACGACTTGGCCATCTCCGCGTCCTCACCACCCGCGGTTTCCCGGTCCGGCCAGGCCGCCGCGAAACCCTCGTAGGTGACGCGACCGAGCAGCATCGTGTCGGCGTTGCCCATCTGCGCGGTGACCGCCACGCCCATCTCGTCGTTGAAGTACGGGAAGTGCCAGTCCTGCGGATCGGCGACCACGCCGTCGAGGGCGGCGAACAAGCCTGCGGTGATTTTCCTCATCGTCCAACTCCTGGATCAGTAGTGCCTGTGTTGCCTGATCTGACGGGGTGGCGATCGAAAAATCATCGGCCTGCGGCTCAGACCCGTTCGGCCTCCACCACCCAGATGGGCAGCAGCATAGAGCCGTCCTCGTCGTACTCGAGTTGTACGCCGTCGCGTGCGAAGACCTCCTGCAACGTCGGGGTCGGTTTGATCGCGGTGAGCTTGCCGCGGCGGAACTCGGTGAGTTGCCAATCCGGGGCGCGGAAGGCGGTGCGCAGTTCGTCCTCGGCGATCGCGTACGGGGCGTAGGAGTCGCTGTATTCGGCTTCACAGAAACAGAATTGGATCAACCGCCCGCCGGGCCGGAGCACTCGGTGCAGCGCCGCCACGTACTCCTTGCGCTGTTCCAGATCCAGGCAATGGGCGAGGGCACTGCTGACGACGGTGTCGAACCGGTTGTCGTAGCCGGCGAGCACCGTCGCGTCCGCGACGGCGAACGACGCCGCCACACCACTTTCCGCCGCCCGGGCGCGGGCCGCCTCGATCGCCGTCGGCGCGAAATCCAACCCGGTGACCCGGTAGCCGAGGCCGGCCAGATAAACACTGGTATCCCCTCGGCCGCAACCGATGTCGAGCACATCGCCGGTGATCCGGCCCGCCTGCTCGAACTCGACGAGCAGCGGTTGCGGCCGGTCGATCTCCCAGGGGAGCCGGTCCATGGTCACGCCCTCGAAGGGGGTCCCGCTGCTGTAGGCATGTTCGTAATCGATCGTCGATGGGACGACTCGGGGTGTTCCGTCATTCTCGGTCATAGCTAACCTGTCCCTCGCCTTGATGGTGGATCGGGATTCGACGGATGAATTCTATCGAGAAACGGAGCGCGTCACTCCGGTTGACGTGACATGCTTCCGCGCTGGTCAGCCGTCGATTGCGGCCCGTGAAAGGCGGCACGATAGCTGTGCGGGTTGGTGCCGACGACCCGCTTGAACCGATCCCGGAACGCGGTCGGCGACCCGAAGCCGACCTGCCCCGCGATCCGGTCCACCGGGTGACCGGTCGATTCGAGCAGGTACTGCGCCTGGCGAATGCGGGCGCGGAGCAGCCACTGCAACGGCGTTGTCCCCGTCTGTTCGCGGAAGCGGCGGTTGAGCGTGCGGGTGCTCATCCCGGCCTGCGCGGCGATGTCCTCCAGGGTCAGGTCCTTCGCGAAATTGTCCTGGAGCCAACGGGTTATCGGTTCCAGCGCCGAGCCACGCGGGGTCGGCGGCTGGTCGTGCACGATGAACTGCGCTTGTCCCCCTTCACGTTCCAGCGGGACGACCGAGAGGCGGGCCGCGTCGGCGGCGATCGCGGAGCCGTGATCGCGGCGAATCAGGTGCAGGCACAGGTCGATTCCCGCGGCGGCCCCCGCCGAGGTGAGCAGCTGACCGTTGTCCACATAGAGCACCTCCGGATCGACATCGATGGCGGGGTAGCGAGCCGCGAACTCGGTGGCGGCGGCCCAGTGCGTGGTCGCGCGTTGTCCGTCGAGCAGGCCGGTGGCGGCGAGGACGAAGGCGCCGACGCAGATCGAGGCGATGCGAGTGCCCGCGGCGGCCGCCTGCCGCAGCGCGTCGAGCACGTCGTCGGCGACCGGCAACATCGGATCGGCGCGGCCGGGCACGATGATCGTGTCCGCGTCGGCCAGTGCCGTCAGGTCGAACGGTGGTTGCAGTGTGAACGCGCCGGCGTCCACCGTCGGCGCGGCGCCGCAGACCCGCACCCGATACGCGGGCCGTCCGTCGGGCAGCCTGGCGCAGCCGAACACGTCGATGGGCGTCGTGAGGTCGGAGGGGATGACCCGGTCCAGTGCGAGAACAGCCACCACATGCATGGCACCATGCTAGGTCGCTGGCAGATTCGCGCCAATAGCGATGAGCTGGTCATATCGTCCGAAGCACGAGCTCAGAGCGTTTGGCCAGAATCGACCGGTGTATGGCAGTTTCGCCTATTCCTCGCCGATTGGATCGCGGCTAATCTCGCCGCTGTGACGAAGTTTCTGCTGTCGGTCCACGTGCTGGCCGTGATCCTCGCCGTCGGACCGGTGACGGTCGCGGCGAGCATGTTCCCGCCGACCACTCGACGTGCCCTCGCGGACAACGGTGGCGAACCCGCCGTGCTCGCGACGCTGCACCGCATCTGCCGCGTCTATGCCTACCTCGGGATCCTCGTCCCGATCTTCGGCGCACTCACCGCGCTCAGCCTCGGCGTGCTCACCGACACCTGGCTCATCATTTCCATCGGTTTGACCGCCGCCGCGGGTGGGGTGCTCGCGCTGCTCATCCTGCCGGGCCAGCACAAGATCCTCGCCGACCTGCCCGGCGCGACGCCCACCCTGATCCGCCGACTCGGCATGGACACAGGCATTTTCAACCTGCTGTGGGTCGTCGTCACCGTGCTGATGATCGTCCGGCCCGGTTCCACGACCGGAGCCTAGGGCCTGTCGCCCCCGGAGGCGCCGGATGGGACTTTGCGACAGGCCCTAGTCGGGGGCGGGCATGTGCCTGATCGTTTCCCCGCCCTTGGCGTGGTGCAACCTGCCGAACTTGCTGTCGAGCAGGTGCGCCATGCTGTCCGCCGCCCCGCGCACCGCCTCTTCGACCGACCCCGCGCGATGCGTGGCCGCCACCGGGTGCTGGCCGGCGGGCCGGGCCTCCAGCACACACTGCTTGTCCTCCGGGCCGCCCTTCTCGCCGTTCTGGTCGGTCAGGTGGGCCTCGACGCGCGTCAGTTGATCGCTGAAACGATCGAGCACCGAGGCGATCTCGGTCTCCGCCCACCGGTTCAGGTCTTCGCCGCCGTGGATGCCGCTTCCGGTATTGATCTGGATCTGCACAGCTTTCTCCATTCCGTTAGGTAGCAAACTCCACGAATCCGACACTACCTGCGCGGAAGCTGTGGGCGAGGTCATACGGGTCCGGACCCAGCCATCGGTTACCTGGCCAAGAAGCCCTTGTCGACCGGTATCTGGGTACCGGTGATGACGCCCGACGCGTCCCCGGCCAGCCAGACGACGACCTCGGAGATCTCCTCGGGCTCCACCAGACCGTCCGTCTTCAGCAGGTTCGGCTGGAAGCTGTAGACGAAGGTGGGGTGCTGTTCGAACAGTGAGTACATCGATGTGTCATTGCCCAGCGGGGTGTTGGTCCCGTACGGCAGCACCGTATTCGCCCGGATGCCGTATTCGCCCAGCTCGACGGCCAGCGATTTGGTCAGGCCGACGACCCCGAATTTACTTGCGGCGTAATGCCCGCAGCCGGGCGGCGCCTTGACCCCCGCGGAGGAACTGACGGTGATGATCGACCCGCCGTTGCCCGCCTCGATCATCGCGGGGACCGTTGCCTTGATGGTGTTCCAGACGCCAGTGAGGTTGACGTCGACGGCCTCCTGGAACTGCTCGGCCGAGATCTCCCAGAGCCGGCCCCAACTGCACACTCCCGCATTGGCAACCACGATGTCGAGGCGACCGAAAGTGGCGATGAGCTCGGCCACGGCGTTTTGCTGCCCGGCCAGGTCACGCACATCGACCTGCCTCGTCAGCACCTTGCGCCCTTCCGCCTCGACCAGCCGGGCCGTTTCGGCCAGGTCTTCGGGTTCGGCCATCGGATAGCCGCTGAAGGTCGCGGTCTGCGCGCAGACGTCGAGGGCGACGATGTCGGCGCCGGCGCGGGCCAGCCGGACCGCGTGCGAACGTCCTTGTCCGCGGGCGGCTCCGGTGACCAGGGCGACTTTTCCGGCGAGTGCGGTCATGGGGTGCCTCGATTCTCGATGGATTCAGTTGTGTGGTGTGAAGGAGTAGTCGTCGAGCGAGGAGAACCGGCTGAACCACAGTGCGCCACTGATGGTTTGCGGTCGGTAGTACAGCGCCTCGCCTTGCGAGTTGACGAAGTAGGTGCGCAGGCCGGGGTTACAGTCGACGGTGTAGGTGCTGATGACCTTGCCTTGCCTGTGCATCTTGCGCACCCAGCGGTCGAACGCCTCGGTACGGACCTGCGCGACAGCGGCGTCGCGGCGGCGGGCCTCGGTGATGATCCGTATCGCGTGCCGTGCCGTGAGGTCTACGAAGGTGTGCCAGGCTGCGCCGACGAAGCCCTGCGGCGCTACCAGCGACCAGCGGTTCGGTAAGCCGGGATGGGCTGAGCCGCCGTAGCTGCGCAGGCCCGCGTCGCGATAGTCGTCAGCAAGATCGAAACCCTTGGGGCCCAAGATTTTACCGGCTCGGTAGGTTTCCGGGTCGGTAAACAGTTCGTAGCCGGTTGCCAGGACGATGAGGTCGTACGCACGTTCCGTGCCGTCCACCGTGCGGATACCGTCGGGGGTGATTCGCTCGATCGGATTCACGACCAGCGCCGCCGAATCCGACTCGAGCGCGGTGAAGAAGCTACTCGACAACACCGGGCGCTTGGCGAGGATGCCGTAGTTCGGCACCAGGGCGCTGCGATCGGCCTCGTTACTGACTCTGTGCCGCAACAGGATTCGATACAGGCCGCGCCAGATCTTGTCGTACTGGGGCAGCAAGGTGGCGAGAAGTCTGCGCGGTAGCAGGGGAAGCACGTGGCAGATCAGTTGCAGCGGGATGTCCATGGCCGCCAGCAAGGTCCCGTTGATGGCCGTGGTGACGCCAGGAAGGGCCAGGACCCGTTGCGTGCGTGGTGAAAACGCGAAGTCGGGCTTGGGCAGGATCCACGAGGGTGTCCGCTGATAGACATCCACTCGCTCGGCCTCGTCGACGACCGCCGCGACGATCTGTACCGAGCTCGACCCGGTGCCGATCACCGCCACTCGCTTACCACGACAGGAGTATTCGGAGTCCCAGGAGTTCGGCCGCATGATCGTCCCGCAGAAGTCGGCGGTGCCTGCGATGGTGTCGGCCGACTTCGCGTTGATGTATCCGCCGACGGCATTGATGACGAAACGGGCGCGGACCGGTTCGTCCCCGGCGATGTCCAGCACCCAGACTCGTGCGCTGTCGTCCCAGACTTCGCGTTCTACCGTGCAGCTGCCGCGAAAGTACTTGTACAGGTTCAGGTCTGCGGCCACCTGCTGGTTGTACGCCTGGATCTCGGACCCCTCTGGGAAAAGTCGTGACCAATCGGCTTTGCGTGCGAAGGGGAACTGATAGAAGAGGGTCGGGATGTCGACGGCGAGGCCGGGGTAGACATTGTCGCGCCAACTGCCGCCGAAGCCTCCGGCACGCTCCAGAATTACGAAATTTGTTATGCCGGAACGCAATAGGTGATATGCGGCGGTGATTCCGCCCGGCCCGGCGCCGATGATCGCGACCTCGAAGTCGTCACTTGTCATCCGCTTTCACTTCCTCGGCGCGGGGTGCGAGCCCGTTGAGCAGGAAGTCGCTGGTGCGCGCCCGCACGTCGTCCGCATCGGTGAAGCCGGCCACCACGAACGGCAGGATCTCCAGGCTGAGCAAGACACGAACGATCCAGTCGCCCGCGTGCAGCGGCACCAGGTCACGGTCGACTTCGCCGCGGTCCTGCGCCTCGGCGACCAGGGCCGCCCAGAACGCGGCCCAGCTGTGGCACAGGTTGTCGCCGTAGTGTTCCAGCAGCGTGGCGATGATGCTCTCGGTGCGCAGCGCGGGCGAGAAGGCCTGCGGTGTCCGCACGTGCTCGTAGATCATCGCCGCCGCCGCACCGATCTGCTCGCGCAAAGTCGGCAGCGGGCGCACCCCCGCCGCGAGTCCCTCGATGAAGGCACTGCACAGGTAGGCCAGCCCCGCATTGATCGCGGTTTCCTTGTCGCCGAACCCGTTGTACACCGTCCCCCGGGACACTCCCGCGATCTTGGCGACCTCGGTCAGCCGAAACCCGTTGACCCCGAAGCGTCGAACACATTCCGCCGCGCCGACCACCAGCTCGATGGGCGCTGCGCCCCAGGGCGCTTCCCGCGCCGCACTGCTCATGTTGAACATATTGCGTCAAAGTGTTCAATGCGTCAATGGCCAGTCCTCGAAATCCCCTGCCGCAACAGAAGTTCGCGAGCCGCCGCACAGCCTTTGTCATCCACACGCGTGGCAGCACGGCCAGTCGGGGCGCGGGAAATCAGAAGTTGTGCGGCTACCGTCAGGGCTTCGGCAGGGTGGTCGCTACCTGGCGGGTCGACCCTGCAGCGCGCTGCGCGTCAATCCCACAGTGCCGCAACAACAGTCTGATAGTCGCCGGGTTCCAGCGTCGGTCGCCCGGTCGCCAGCAGCCACCGCTCGACCGCGCGATCGCCGTCGGTGCGATACGAGCACTGGTCGCCGCGCGCGATCTCCATTACCCCGCGATGCACCCGCAGGGTCTCCTCGTCCGACAGCTGGGCGACGAAACCTCGGTATTCACTGTGGTTTTCGATCTCGCCGACGGCTGCCCGTGGCGCCGCGGCGATCAATCCGTGCAGCTGCGCCTCGTCCCCCGGCGTCAACTTCCACCGCGGATTCGGCTTGCCGGAATTGATGTCGAGTTCGACTTTGATCATGTCCGTACCCCCGGCGACAGCGGGCCACGAGCGGGATCGGCGCTGGCCGTCCCGAACGGAGTTTCCCACATCACTGCCCTCCTCACGGGCGCCCGACGAGGAGATGGTAGCCCCGCAACGCCGCGCCCACCACTCGGTCGGCGGCGCAATTCCACTGCGCCGGAACGCAGTGCCGGTTTGTCCGTTTCAGCCGTTGCCGACGACGCAGCCGTTCCCCACGTGCATGCCGTTCCCGACGCGAATATCCACCCCCGCGACGATCCGGTCATCCGGCGCCTGGACCGCACTGATCGTGTGCAGCCCCGGCGCAGCAGGCACCCAATCGACCAAGGCCGTCCCCCCGGACGGCCGTGTCACCGCGAACGGAATCCCGTTGTCGTAGAACACAACCGGCTGCACCACGTCGGTCACGGTAGCCCGCGCCTGATACCTGCACCCCGTCCCATAATTGGTCGACGACCCGAAACTGATCCCCGGCGCCAGCCCCACCTGTGTCACCGTCGCCCCCACCCCCGGCGCCACCCCCACCGCGGCCACCGCCGCGACCCCCACCACTCCCGCAACAACCCCCACCCGCATCCGCACAACCTTCATGAATTCGGTCCTAGTCCTGGGCACCGGAGCACCACACCCCGGCGAGTACGTAGCATCCTCACCCCCCGAACCCCGCCACGTGACACAAACCGTCAAATGTTTCAGACCATCCGCCGAATGTCCGCCGCGATCCCGGCCAACGGCGCCACCTCCCCGATAGAAGCAAACCAGTCCCACAGTTCCAGCGCGTGATAGAGCCGGTAGAGCTCCAACCTCGCCGCCCAATCCGCAGGCAGCCGTCCATAACCCTCCACCAGCGCGGTCCGCTTGAACGGGTCACCTTGTACGGCGTAGTAATCGGTCTTGGCGAGATCTACGAGCGGATCCGCAGCGACGGCATTCTCCACATCGATGAACCCGCTCATCTTCCAACCGTCGCCCTAGCGCTCGACAAGGACATTTCCTTCATGGAAGTCGTTGTGGCACAACACCGGCGCTTCGCAGCGACGGAACAGGCGGGCCCGTTTCGCGGCATAGTCCCGGATACCGGTGTGCAGTTCCGGGTCACCGCCGAGCTCCTCGAACTCGGCGAGTTTCTTCGTGAACTGACGCGTCATATAGGCCGTGTTGTCCGGCTCGGGATCCAAGATCCGGGTCGTCAGATAACCGTAGGCGCTCTGCCCGATCCGGTGGATCGCTGCCAGCGTCGCGCCGAGCTGACGGTAGACCTGAGCCACCTGCGCAGCATCGAGATCAGCGCTGACATGCGAAAGCGGCATGCCGGGCAGCACGGTCATGACGGTGAAGGCGTAACCGAACAGGGCGGTGTCGGGCTCGACCCGCAGGATCAGCGGGACCGAGCCGATCTCGTGTGCACTCAGCAACCGGTACACCGAGACCTCCTTGGCCTGCTTCCAGCGCCACTGATCGGCATAAATCTTCACGATCACCGCATCCGCGGGCTGCACGCAGCGCACCTCGTAGACCGAACTCAACTGCCCGCCCGTCCGCGGGCAGACTTCGGCTACGGCCACATCCGGCCACACCGGACGGAGGATTTTGGTGGCTTGCGCCTCGCCCAGAAACTGACCGGTCACATCCTGACCGTAGATACGGCAGGAGCCCGGATCGACCGAGTTTCCGGCGCGGTTTCCGGGCGGATCAGGTCCGGGCCTACCCAGGATCGCGAGCGCCGGTACGGACCTAACCGCAGGTATACGCTCAGGTGACACCCTTGCGGGGCGCAGTGCCCCCGCGAACAACGAGCGCACCAAGGACCAACGATGACCGAGTCCGGACCGTCCGACACTACCGCGCCGATCACTATCTACTGGCGTCGCTGGTGTCCGTACTGCCAGCGCCTAGGTGTCCGACTTCGCCTGGCGGGCATCCCTTTTCGCAAAGTCGACATCACTCGCGATCCGGCGGCCGCGGCCGAGGTGCGGGCAATCACCGGTGGGGACGAGGTCACGCCTACCGTGCTGGCGAATGGGCACCAACTGGTGAATCCGAGCGTCGATGAGATCCGCGCAGCCCTCGCCGCGTCTCCCCCAGTGTCGTAACGACGCAGGGTTATCCATAAACAGCTGTCAGTAAGCGATCAATTCGAACGACAGTATATATTCGTTGCCAGGACAGTTCTGGATGGGTGCAATTTTAGGTAATTTCGGAGTGCGGCACACGCTACCCAGAAATATCGACTGAACTGGCCTTTTGCCGCCCCCGACCCAATGCGCTAACCTTTCCGCGATCCATCCCATTCCGATGGTCAGGCATGTGGCCGCCGCACATTGCCCGCCCCGAATGCAGCCGCGACTCCGGCTTGCATTCGGGGATCCGGAAATGCGATGGACGCTGTTCCACATTTCGCATGAGCGCGCCAAGAGCCTGCTTTACACGTTTCAGATGGCAGTTCTGCCAGCAGTCCTGACGTACCGGTAGCTCATGGCTCGGCTACCGGCGTCGCCGAAACAGCAATGGGAGGTAGCGTTTCTATGCGCACATCAAAGGTGCTAGTAGGCAGCGTTGTGGCGATCGCCGCGGCACTGCAGATCGGTATTGCCGCAACGGCTTCGGCAGCGGAAGGAGAGTCCCTTTCGGTCGCCGCCGTGGCGCTCGACCCGGACGGAAAGAACCTGCTGGTCGACGTCCTGTACACCTGCGCGAAAGGCTCGGAGCACAAGTCGCTCAGTGTCACGGTCGAGGAAGCCGCTAAGAAGAAGGCCGCCGAGGGCGAAGAACCTCCGCCGGCTACGACAGGTATGGGCACGGCACCTACCGGCGACGAGTCGGACCCTGAGATGCAGAAGTTGACGTGTGACGGCACGGAGCAGCGTAGGACCGTCACCGTCGAGCCTGACGACGAGATGAAGTGGTCGAAGCCCGGAAAGGGCATTGTGAAGGTGGCATTCAGCGACGATGTCCTGTTCCGGACGGAACACCACGGCGTGCAGTGGATCGGCCTGCCGTAACTTCTCGGCAAGCCGGACCGGCACTGCGGTCCGGTATAGATCCGGAAACTCACATGAACGACGATTCTTTGGTCAACCCCAAAGATTCGTCACCACCGGTGATGATCGGCTGACAGTTACCGACCCCGGTCGCACCGGTGGAATCAATCACCCGAACCACGGTGTCGCGGATCTGGTGTAGCCGGCGAGCGGATTCGTAGGTGGCGCAGTCCTCGATCCGCTCGCCGTCCACGTGCAGACCCGGCCCGAGCCACGAACCGTGGTGACGTCCTTCGAAGCCGAAGTAGAGTCCGGCGCCGAGATGAAACCCAGTGTCCGACAGAGTTTCCAGTGTCAGAACCCGCTCGGTGCCGTCCTCCGTGATCGCACGGATCAACCCACCACGCAGTCGCCGGTTGTCCGGGTCGTAGGACAACTCGGGCACCAGATCCTTCCACTTCTCGAACCGTCCGTCCGCGTGCTCCACCCCACCCATCACGGTTTTGCTGAAAAACCCGTCCATCTGCACGATTTGGTAGTGCAGGTGCAGCCCGTACCGTGACCCGTCCGCACGAGTCATCAAAATCGGCGCCCAGATCATCCGGAACGAGACCTCCGGCGGCAGCTCCATCGACTCCACATCACCGAGCGGCACCCCGACGTCGTACCGCACACCCCACGAGTGATCCCTGGTCGACACCCAGTCCGCGAACGTGCTCCGCTGCCCATCGATGCTGACCCACCCTGAGGCCGTGCCGATCTGGTGATAGCGCACGAGATCCGACATCACCCGATACCCACGCCGCAGGTGTGTCCGATCCTCGAGCTGCGCGGGCAAAGCCGCCTCGAAGAGCCAGTCGAAAGCCACCGGCTGGCAATCGTTTTCCGCCAGCCGGAACCGAATCTTGCGCAGCGGCTCCACGATCTCGTATTCGATCGGGCCCACCGACAACTCCTCCGGCGTCGGCGCGAGGGTCCGGCTCCCCCGCACCGTGACCTGCTCGACGCCCCGCGAGATCCCCGCGTACCCGTCGAGCACATTGCGATTCTTGTACTGCCCCAAGCCGAAACCCAACTGCACCGACCCGTCCGGCGCACACGCCATCGCGCACACCTTCTCGGTCCACGCCAGGTCACTGGTGCCGACCGTCGCCACGGTATCGACGATCTGATGGTTGAAACCTTCGTCGGCAGCGCCGAGCGGTCCGATCGGATTCACGCCGCCCGTCGTAACACGTTGCGCGCGCCCAGGTCGAGCACCGATCCCGCCCACTGGAAAACGCCGCCCATGGGATCGCCCTTGCCCACGCGGAACTGCTGCACCTCAACACTTCTCAGCAGTACGTGTCGCACCCGCGGAAGCAGCCACCACGCAGATGACCCCCACCCACTGCGGAATATTCATGAACTGACCGAGCACGATCAGCCCGGCCAACGCCGCGACCGCAGGCTCCAAACTCATCAGCACCCCGAACACCCGAGGCGGAATCCGCCGCAGCGCCTCCAATTCTACCGAGTACGGCAGCACCGACGACAACATCGCCACCGCGAATCCCATTGTGAGAACTTCAGATTCGAGCAACGCACGCCCCGCGTCGACCACCCCGAGCGGCGCCATCAGCACCCCACCGAACGCCATCGCGATCGCCAACCCACCTCCACCACTGGTCCGCTCGCCGAGCGCCGCACTCAACAGAATGTAGGACGCCCACAACACCCCCGCCCCGAACGCCAACAGCACCCCGACCCCGTCGACCGCCCCATCGACCTGGGTCAACAACACCACTCCGCCCCCGGCCAGCAGCACCCACAGCGGATCCGTCCAACGCCGCGACCCACCCAACGCCACGGCCAGCGGCCCGAGAAACTCGATCGTCACCGCCATCCCGAGCGGTATCCGATCGATCGCCGCATAGAACAGCAGATTCATCACCCCCAGCACCGCCCCACACCCCAGCACCACCGGGACCGCCTGCCGCCCGACCCGCAGCGCGGACCGCCACACCACCAGCAACACCACCCCGCCGAACACCAGCCGCATACTGACCGCCCCCGCAGCCCCCGTCGCGGACAACAACTGCTTGGCCAGCGCAGCCCCCACCTGCACACTGACGATCCCTGTCAGAACCAACGCCGTAGGCGGCACCCCGCTGAGCCCCCGCTCGACCACTCCCCCAGCCCCACCCCCCATCCCCACCTGCTCGACGTCGATCGCCACCCCGACATCCCCTCCCTCCACTACCCATCATCCGCACCCTCCCCCTGTCCGGATACCCAGAAAACATAGGGGTACGGACCCACCCCACTTGACGCGAACACCCGCTACGTCGAGAACACCTGCGTTACATCGACTCCGCCCGGATCGCTTGCCGTGCGGGCAGGTTCGGCCGGTCCTCCGCAGGACAGGGATCCACCTGAATGTCGTCCGGCGGCGTCGCCGCGATAATGGCCGCCAACGTCGCCTTGGCGGCTTCGAGATCCGCTATGGCACGGGCGATTCGGTCATGCTCGCGATAGAGGTCGGGCAGCATGTCGGGGCAGGCGGGTGCCAGGCCGGCACCGGTATCGACCATGCACGGCAACAACTCGCCGATCGTGTGTGTCCCGAGCCCTGCCGACAAGAGAATGCGGATGTGCTGGACGGTGTGCACGTCACGCTCGCTGTACTCCCGGTAGCCACTGGGTCTGCGCTCCGGCTTCAGCAGGTGCTGTTCCTCGTAATAGCGCAGCAGGCGAACGCTGACGCCGGTCCGCTCGGACAGAGCTCCAATGCGCACGTGTCGATCACCACATCGTCTCGAGGTTGAGTCTCACATTATGTGAGACTTTAGCGTTTTCCGTATGACAGCTCCGCAATCGACCAGTTCCGTCACCGTCGTCGGCCTCGGACCGATGGGCATCGCGCTCGCCGAAACACTACTGCAGCAAGGGCATTCGTTAACTGTCTGGAATCGGACACCGGGGAAGGCGGACGGCCTCATCGCGCGCGGGGTCCACCGCGCGGGGAGCATCACCGAAGCGATCTCCGCAAGCGCAGTCACCCTGCTGTGCTTGAAGGACTACGACACCGTCTATGACATCTTCGACGCGGCGGATGACGCGCTGCGGGGCAGTGTCCTGGTGAATTTGAACTCCGGCACGCCGAGCGAGGCGCACGCGGCGGCCGAGTGGGCGGCGAAGGCAGGCGCCGACTACCTCGACGGTGCGATCATGGTGCCGCCCTTCCTCGTCGGCAATCCCGAATCAGTTTTTCTCTATAGCGGGTCACGCGAGGTCTTCGACAAACACCACGCGACGCTCGCGACGCTCGGTAACCCCCGCTATCTCGGGGCCGATACCGGCTTGGCCGTTCTCTACAACACGGCGCTACTAGACCTCATGTACGCCACCATAAACGGATTCCTGCACGCCGCTGCGCTGGTCGGTTCGGCGAATGTCGCCGCGGAAACATTCGCCGAACTCGCACTCGACTGGTTTCTGCCCTTCGTGGTGACTCCGTACCTCGTCCAGCAGGCACCCAACCTGGACAAGGCCAACTACCCCGGCGACTTCGGCACCATGGAAATGAACCTGAACGGGCTCGAGCACATCATCCGCACCAGTGTGGAGCAGGGCATCCAGCCCGACCTTCCACAGCTGATGCGGGCATTCGGCGAACGCGCGAGCGCCGAGGGCTACCGCACCAACAATTACCTGTCCGTCTTCGAGGTATTCAAGCGGTCGACCAGCGCGTGACTACCAGCGCTAGGACCGCCCCAGCGCCTTCTCGAGCTGCCCCTTGTTCATCTTCGAGCGCCCCTTGATACCGCGCTGACGGGCCTCGTTGTAGAGCTGGTCGCGGGTCATCCCCCTGGGCCCCTTACGACCGGACCGCTGCCCGCCCCGGCTCTGCGGGGACTTGTCCCGGACCGAGGACCGGCTCGCCGTCTTCGACTCGCCGGACTGGGCGCGATTCTTGTTGACCGTACGAGCGGCGATTTCTTTCGCCCGCTTGGTGCTCGCACCGCGGTCCTCGGCCGAGTCCTTGATGTGCTCGTACTGCCGTTCCCTTTTGCCACTCCACTCTTTCGGCATGTCACACCTCCTGCGCATCGAATACCCAGGCATCAACAGGCAAACCTGCCGTCGGAATTTTCGGTCAACGGCGGCGTAGCTGGACTCTGGCGGACCGGCCGCCGGTCGGCGCCGATCCCTCGTGCGCACTGGTCAGAGCGAGCATGGCCAAGCCGGTATCGCGGATCAACATGTCCAGGTCATCGACCAGAGCGGTGATGGTGTCGCGGAGCTGGGGCTGGGTCGCGGGGTCGAGTGCATCGAGGACATGATGCAGTCGCAGACCCACATCGAACAGGTGTCGAACCAACCGGTCGCCGACGTCGGCGAATTGCGCGTTACCGCCGAGGGATTCGAACAATAGGTCGGATCGCTGCGGGCGGTGCACACGCGTGGAATTGCCGGTGTAGTCGAGTCGCGCGGAGTCAGGCATGTCCTCCTCCTTCGTTGGTAGGTGGGTAAACGCCTGCGAGCCGCACTTCGGGACTCGGACCAGATCTTTAATTTTAGGGTTACTTAAGCAATTTTCGCTATCGCGTCCATGCCCCGAAACCGATCCGCAACAGGTGGGACAATGAAGACATGCCCGCCAACCACGCAAGCGAGACGCGTGCGCTGTCGGTAGAGGAATCTCTGGACCTGCTCCACAGCGTCTGCTTCGGCCGCATCGCGTTCTCGCGGCACGCCTTGCCCGCGATCCGGCCTGTCCGGCACACGGTCGTCAACGGCTGCATTGTGATCGCCGCCGACCCGGCGATGATCCGCACGCTGCACAGACAGGTTGTCGCCTACGAGGTCGACACCATCGATCACCAGACCACGCTCGGCCGGTGCGTGATCATCACCGGCGTCGCCGACACCGTCACCGACCGTCAGGAACTCGCCAAGTACCAGGCTCACCTGCAACCGTCGGCCGCGCAGGACAATCAGCTGATCGTCATTGATCCGGACATCATCACCGGCATCGAATACGTCGGCAGCAACGGGGCATGACCGAGTTTGTCTGCCCTGGGTGAACATGGTTCGGGCCGGCGCGGCGGGGTGTAAGACTCGTCGGTATGGCAGCAGAAGAGGATGGCGTCGTAGTCGATCTCGATGCGCGCCGCCGTAGCGAATCCCGCAGCGACCGGGTCGAAACGGCGTCGCCGCTGCTGCGCGCCGTCTACGGCGAAGTGCTGCGCGACGAGCGGCTGGATCAGGACCGCACGCTGGCCGACGTGGCGACCGACGTCGGTATGTCCAAGCAGTACCTGTCCGAGATCGAGCGGGGACGCAAGGAAGCATCGTCGGAGATGCTGCGTTCGATCTGCTTCGCGCTCGGGCTGCCCGTCGAGTCCCTGCTTTTTCGCGGCGCTCGGAAACTGGGCGCGCTGCGGCAACTGCAACTGCACCGCCGCCCGGTCTCCGAGGCGCGCGTCGAGCTGCTGGCGGCCTGAGCCGTCAGTGGTCGCGGGTGAAGATCAGCTCGTCGGCCAGGCCGTACTCCACCGCCTCCTGCGCGGTGAACACCCGATCGCGGGCGGTGTCCTTGCGTAGCTGTTCAACGCTCTGACCGGTGTGCTTGCTCAGAATGGCCTCGGTCTGCGCGCGCACCCGCATCACCTCCGCCGCCTGCAGCGCCAGGTCCGAGATGGTGCCCTGCCCCTGCGCCGACGGTTGATGCAGCAGCACGCGTGAGTGGTTCAGCACGTACCGGCGCCCCGGCGTGCCCGCCGCCAACAGCACCGCCGCGGCGGACACCGCCTGCCCCATGGCGTAGGTCTCGACCGGTGTGCGCATGAACTGCATGGTGTCGTAGATGGCCAGCATCGCCGTGTTCGAGCCGCCCGGCGAGTTGATGTACAGACTGATCTCTCGATCCGGCGACTCCGACTCGAGGTGCAGCAGTTGCGCCATCACGACATTCGCGACGCCGTCGTCGATCTCGGTGCCCAGGAAGATGATTCGGTCATTGAGCAGTCGGCTGAAGACGTCGAAGGAGCGCTCGCCGTTCGGCGTGCGTTCGATGACATGGGGAATCGTGTACTGGGACATGGTCACAACCCCGCTCGGTGTGCGTTGGTGAATGGTGCGATCTGCGCGAAGCTGGCGGCGATCTCGTCGACGATGCCGTACTCGCGCGCCTGCTCCGGCGTGAACCAACGGTCCCGGTCGCTGTCGATCCTGATCTCCTCCAGCGAATGCCCCGTCTCCGCGGCGAGAATCTGCTCCGACTGCAACTTCATGTACTCGAGATTCTCCGCCTGGATCGCGATATCCATGGCGGTGCCACCGATGCCGGCGGACGGCTGGTGCATCATGATCCTGCTGTGCGGCAGGCTGATTCGCTTACCTTTGGTGCCCGACGCGAGCAGCACCTGCCCCATGCTCGCGGCGAAGCCGACGGCCACGGTCACCACGTCGTTCGGGATGAGCTTCATCGTGTCGTAGATGGCGAGGCCGGCGAGCACCGACCCGCCTGGGGAGTTGATGTAGAGGACGATGTCGCGCTTGTCGTTCTCGCCTGCGAGCAGCACCAGCTCGGTGCACGCCCGCTCAGCCATCGCGTCATCGACCTCACCGGTCAGTTGGATCGTCCGATGCCGGAGCAATCGGTCGGCTAGTTGGCCCCGGTAGTCCAGGTGCGATGTTTCGATCATGACTCAGGTCTACTGCCCTTCGAGCACCGAATGCCGCTGTGTCTGCCGACAGCAGACCGGGCAGGGAACCAGGGCATTTTCGGCCCGCTCGCGTCGGCCGAGGTTGTTAAGGTTCGCGAATGACAGAGGGAGTTGCGGTCGTGCTGCTGCGGCCGGCCGGCCCCGCGGACGTAACCACGATCGCGCAGATCTGGTATGCGGGCTGGTGTGACGCACACCTGGGAAACATCCCCGACGAGCTGATCACGGTCCGCCCGCGCGAATCCTTCGATACGCGTGCGGCACAACGGGTCCCGGACACCACCGTGGCGACGGTGGGTGACGCTGTCGCCGGGTTCGTGATGGTGCACGGCGACGAGGTCGACCAGGTCTATGTCTCCGGTGACCACCGCGGCTCCGGCGTCGCGGCAAGCCTGCTCGCCGCAGCGGAAAGCCGGGTCCGCGCCGATGGCCACCAGCGGGTCTGGCTGGCTGTGGTGCCGGGCAATACTCGGGCCCGCAAGTTCTACGAGAAGCACGGCTGGTCCGACGAAGGTCTGTTCGTCCACAAAGCGCCTGGTCCGGCGGGGCCGGTCGACGTACCCGCTCATCGCTACGTGAAGCGCTTCGACTGACCGCGCCGGGGTGGACCGCAGAAAGCCGAGCCGTCGAATCCGCGCCGCCGGACCGCTGCCGAGAGGGACCTGGCAGGGGAACGGCGCGCCATCTCTCTGGACAGCTGGCACTCCGGAGCCACTGCTAGTCGAGCGACGGCGCGTTCGAATCCTGCACGACCGGTTCCGCGGTAGCGACCATGCTCCCGAGCAAGGCCAGCGCACGCTCGGAATCGGACCCGGGCTCAGCGTGGTAAGCGATGAGAATCTGCCCCGGCGCACCGTTCACGGACAACGTTTCGTACGACAGTGTCAACTCGCCGACCATCGGGTTGCGGAAGCGTTTGGTGCCTGCGGTCTTGCCCCGAATGTCGTGGCGCGCCCACAGACGGCGGAAGTCCTCGCTCTTCAGTGACAGCTCGCCGACCAGTTCGGTCAAACGAGGATCATCGAGATCGCCTGCGGTGGCGCGCAGACTTGCTACCGTCTCCGCGGCGTGCATCGCCCACTCCGGATAAATATTGCGGGCCTCCGGATCGAGAAACATCATCCTGACCTGGTTGACGCCCGGCGTCAAACACGAATTGACCGCAGTGGCAAGCGGATTCGCAGCGAGCACATCCAGATATCTACCGAGCACCAGCGCAGGGGTGTTCGGCCACGTCTGCAGCAGCGCCAGCAGCCCGGGACTCACCCGCTCGGGCCGCTGCGGCGCGCGCCTGCGCCGCACCACCGGGCGCGCCAGCTCGCGCAGATGGGCGGTGCCCTCTTCGTCGAGCGCGAACACCCGCGCCAAGGCGGCGATCACCTGCTCGGACGGATGCTTGTCCCGGCCTTGCTCCAGCCGCACGTAGTAGTCGGCGCTCATCCCCGCGAGCATCGCTACTTCCTCACGACGCAGCCCGGCCACGCGCCGCTGACCGCCGCCGGACATCCCGAAATCCGCCGGACTTACCAGCTCGCGCCGAGCCCGGAGAAAGGCGCCCAGTCGGTTGTCGGAGTCCATTCATCGAGGGTAAGCCAGGGCCGAGCCGGCTGGGTGGCCCTCCCACTACCAGGAAGTCCACCCCCTGGCACGAGGCCGTGACCAGCACCAATGTGGTGGTCATGACAAACAACCTCACCGGCCGCGTCGCGGTCGTCACCGGTGCGTCCAGTGGAATCGGCGCCGCCACCGCACAGCGCCTGGCCGCCGACGGCGCGAAGGTCGCGCTGCTCGGACGGCGCAAGGATCGGCTCGAAAAGCTGGCCGCCGAGATCGGCGGCGAGGTCCTCGCCGTCGAGGCCGACGTCGCCGTGCAACAGTCGATCCTGGACGCCGCGGCGACGGTGCGAGCGGCCTTCGGACCGGTAGACCTCGTGGTCGCCAACGCAGGCGTCATGCTCCCCGCGCCGTTCGAATCGGCACACACCGACGAGTGGGACCAGATGGTCGCCACCAACATCAACGGATTGCTCTATACCGGACGGGCGTTCATCGACGACCTGCTCGCTGCGGCCGGCAAGGGCGAGCGCGCCGACCTGGTCCACGTCGGTTCGGTCGGCGGACACATGGTATTCCCCAACTACGGCGTCTACGACGCGACCAAGGCCGCCGTCGCACACCTGACCCGCAACCTGCGCGCCGAGTTCGGTCCGCGCGGCGTTCGCGTGAAGAACGTCGAACCCGGCTTCGTCACCACCGAACTCGGCGCGGGTATGCGCGACGAGGACCAGAAGGTGGTTCTTGCCGAATGGCGCGGCCAGCTGGAAACCCTTGTCTCCGAGGACATCGCAGACGCCATCGGTTACGCGGTCGCTGCTCCGACGCGGGTCAACGTCGCCGAGATGATAGTCGTGCCGACCCAGCAGGGCTGAATGTGCAAGGCCCGCTGACGCATTCGGCGTCAGCGGGCCTCGGTGCACGGTTCAGCGCACTACTTCTCGATACCCTCGAAATCCCACAGCCCACTCCAGGTGAGTTCGGCCTTCTTCACCTTCTCCGACCGGCCCGCTGCGGCCATGTAGTCGAACATCGGGATGTCGGCCATGTCCTTGAACAGCAACTCCTGCGCCTTGGCCGTGATCCGGTAGGACTCCTCCAGGGTCGGTGCGGCCAGCGCGCTGTTCAGCAGCTCGTCGAACTGTTTGCTGTCGTAGGTGACGCTGTTGGTCCCCGAGAAGCTGTAGTACTGCGAGGTCAGGAACTGCAGCATGGTCGGGTAGTCGCCCTGCCAGCCGTGCCGGAACGCCTTACCGATCGTCTTACCGGTGATCGCGTCCCTGATGGTCTTGAACGTCGGGTACGGCGCGCCGATCGCCTCGATGCCGAGGGTGTTCTTGATGCTGTTCGCCGTCGCTTCGACCCAGGCCTGGTGGCCGCCGTCGGAGTTGTAGGCGATCTCGTAGCGGCCTGACCACGGCGAGATGGCGTCGGCCTGCGCCCAGAGCTTCTTGGCCTCCTCCGGGTTGTACTTCAGCAATTCGTTGCCGGGCAGTTTATCGCTGTACCCGGGCAGGGTGCGTGCGGTGAAGTCGAGCGACGGAATCCTGGTGCCGTGGAAGATGTTCTGGCAGATCTGCTCCCGGTTGATCGCCATCGAGATCGCCTTGCGCCGCAGCACACCTTCTGCACCGCTGAAGTGCGGGACGTTGGTCTGGATGCCGAGCGCCTGCTTGTACGCGATCGGCTTCTTGATCGCCCGATCGCCGAGATCCTTTTCGTAGGAGGCCATTGCGGTGTCCGGGATAACGTCTAGCGCGTCGAGATTGCCCGCCTGCAGATCGGCGTAGGCCGTGTCGAAAGACTGGTACATCACGAACCGCAGGCCCTTGTTCTTGGGTTCGCGGCCACCCTTGTACTCCGGGTTGGGCACCAGGTCGATCTGGACGTTGTGCTGCCACGCGCCCTCGCGCGCGAACTTGTACGGGCCGTTGCCGATCGGGTTCTCGCCGAACGCCTTCAGGTCCTTGAACGCGGCTTCGGGCAGCGGGTAGAACGGCGCAAACCCGAGGCCGACCTCGAAGTCGATCGAGGGCTGCTTCAACGCCACGGTGAAGGTGCGGTCGTCGACCACCTTCAACCCCGACATCGTCTGCACCGCAGGCTTTTCCGCCTGCACATCATCGAAACCGATGATCGGCGCGAACACGTAGTTCTGCAACTGCGCGTTGGTCGCCAGCGCACCGAAATTCCAGGCATCGACGAACGACTTCGCGGTGACCGGTGAGCCGTCCGAGAACTTCCAGTCCGGCTTGATGGTGATCTTGTAGTTCTTGCGGTCGGGCGACTCGATCGACTCGGCAAGCTCGTTGTGCGCCACGCCGTTGGCGTCGTAGTACTTCAGCCCCGCGAACAACCGGTCGACCACGCGGCCGCCCATATTTTCGTTGGTGTTGGTGGGTATCAACGGGTTCTGCGGCTCGCCGCCGTTGACCGTGACGATGTCGGCGTCGCCACCGTCATCCGACGAGCATGCGGTCAGCCCTAGGCTTGTGGCCATCAGTGCCGCCGCGAGCAGCGCACCAGCTCTTGTGAATCTCACGCGTTCTCCCGATTTCGAACCGGCTATCGGGGCCCCACCCGATCGCCTTGGAATGTCCTCGGACACTAACCATTCCGGCGTCGGTTGTCATGGGATCCACCGATGATCGGACCCGCGGCGGGCCGCTGCGGGCGCCGACCTCTTATGTCCGGCTCTCCAACGTCTCCTTGACCTTGGCGATGGCGAATCCCCAGGCCTGGTCGAAAGTCGGTTTCGGGGGGATCGAGATCTCGTCGGGGTTGGTGACGACATCGAGCAGCACGGGCTTGCGCTGCGCGAAGGCCTCCGCGACCGCCCCGTCCAGATCATCGGGATCGGTGATCCGCCGTGACTCGAGGCCCATCGCCTGCGCGACGGCGGCGATATCCGGATTGTCGAGCACGGTGCCGAACTCGGGCAGGCCACCTTCCTCCTGCTCCAGCTTGACCATGCCGAGTCGTCCGTTGTTGAACACCACCAGCGTGACCGGCAGGTCATAGGTGACCGCCGTCCGCAGGTCGCCGAGCAGCATCATCAGGCCACCGTCGCCGCAGAAGGCCACCACTTGACGTTCGCGATCGAGGATCTGCGCGCCGAGCGCCTGCGGCATGGCGTTGGCCATCGACCCGAAGTTGTAGGAGCCGAGCAGTCGGCGGGTGCCACGCAGGCTGAGGAATCGGGACAGCCACACCGTGGACATGCCGGTGTCCGAGGTGAAGATGGCGTCGTCGGCGGCGTGCGTATTGACCGCTGCGGCAACCGCTTCCGGGCGGATCAGCTGATCCGGGTTGTCCAGATGCTTGCGGATGCGGCCGAGGAATTTGCGATCGTGTTTGGGCTCGGCCAGCCGATCCTGCAGTCCGGACCAGCGCTGGTACTCCGTCTGCGCCTTCTTCAGGTGCTTGTCGGAGGACTTGGCGTCCAGTTTCGAGAGCAGTTCGCGCAGTGCGGGCCCCGCGTGACCGACCAGCGCGACATCGACCGGCGTGCGGCGACCGATGTGGTCGAGCCGGGCGTCGAGCTGGATGACGGTCTTGCCGGTGGGATACCAGTCCCGATACGGGAAGTCGGTACCCACCATGAACAGCACGTCGCAGTCTTCGAGCGCCGAATTGGCGGCGGGATTGCCGATCAAACCGGTTTGGCCGACCGCAAAAGGATTGTCGTGCTCGAGGCCTTCCTTGGCCTTGATGGTGAGCACCATCGGCGCGGAGAGCTGTTCGGCGAGCCGCAGCACCTCCTCGCGCGCCTCCCTGGCCCCGATGCCGACCAGCAGCGTGACCTTGTCCGCCTTGTTGAGCGTGTCCGCGGCCTGCACGATCTCGGCCGCACCCGGCACGATCGTGCGATCGCGGGCGACGAACCGGGGACGCTCGTCCGAGTCGAGCTTCAGACCGCCGATGTCACCCGGAATGGTCAGTACACTCACACCCTGCCGGGAGACCGCGGCGTTCACCGCCTGCTCCAACAGCCGCGGCATCTGGGCGGCGCTGGTGACGGTGGCGGTGAACTCCGAGACGTCGCGGAAGACCGCGTCGTTGTCGACCTCCTGGAAGTATTCGCTGCCCATCTCCGAGGTCGGCACCTGACCGCAGATCGCCAGCACCGGTGCATGCGACTTCTTCGCGTCGTAAAGTCCGCCGAGTAGATGGATCGAGCCGGGGCCCACGGTTCCCATACACACCCCGATGGTGCCGGTGAGCTGGGCCTGTGCGCCCGCGGCGTAGGCGGCGACCTCTTCGTGTCGCACGCCGATCCATTCGATCCGGTCTTCTCGGCGGATCGCGTCGGTAATCGGATTGAGTGCGTCGCCGACGACGCCCCAGACCTGGGTGACACCCTGGTCGGCCAGCGCAGTGACGATCATTTCCGCAACAGTGGTCATCGTCGGCTCCTCCTCCTAGTCAGTCGGCTCGGCGATCAGTGCGAGACTCGTCGTCCGGTCACCAAACCCACCAGGAACAGCAGAATCACCGCGCCACCGATGCAGGTGAAGAAGCTGAACCACAGCCCGCCACCCTCGACGTCGACGCCGAACGCCTTCAACAGGAAGCCGCCGAGCAGACCGCCGACAATGCCGACGACGATGTTCAGCAGAATCCCCTGCTGAGCGTCCGTCTTCATGATCTTGCTGGCCAGCCAGCCGGCGAGGCCGCCGATGATGATCCATCCGATGATCCCGAGACCCAGCATGATGTCCTCCTGACGTTGGTTCTGGCACGCCGGAAAAGAACGCGCTGCGGCGGTCATACCCCTCGCAGCGCAGCCCAAGCAGAGCCGCGAGCTTCACCACATCGAGACTCGCTGACCGTTTGCTCGGACTGCCGCCGGGTAGCCGGGGGCAATGACCACCGCACGTCCGCACGACAGGGCCCCTACCACGCGTGCCGATCGGCACGATCCCGCGATGCCCGGCGATGCTGTCGCACGGATAGTGGTTGTCGTCCCGGTACGCAACGAGGGGCGCCTGCTTCCGGAGTGTCTGGCGGCATTGGCGCGAGCGGCCGCGCGGGTGGACGTGCGAGTCCGTATCCAACTCGTACTGGACGCCTGTACCGACGAATCCGAGCAGGTGCCGCCGCCGGAGGTCGAGGTCATGCGGGTCGAGGAGCGCAATGTCGGTGCGGCCCGCGCGCGTGGCTTCCTGCATGCCGGTGCGGCCTGTGGCGCCGAGACCTGGTTCGCAACCACCGACGCTGATTCCCAGGTGGACGAGCTGTGGTTGCGGAGGCAGCTCGATTACGCCCGCGCCGGAAGCGATGTTGTCGCAGGCATCGTCGAGGTCCGCGACTGGGCCCCACATACGCCCGCCACCCGGCGACGCTACGAAGACGAGTACCGCACGAGCGGTCCGCACGGCCACATACACGGCGCGAATCTGGGCTTTCGCGCGGATGCCTACTGGCGGGTCGATGGTTTCCAGCAGCTGCGGACCGGTGAGGACGTCGACTTGGTGACGCGCATGGTGGCCGATGGCGCGCGGATCGCGTGGGCCGAGGACGTCCGAGTCATCACTTCGGCACGCCGGGTCGGACGCGCACCGCAAGGGTTCGCTGCTCATTTGCGGCGAATCGAGAGTTCGCCCAGCACCCAGCGCAGGAGCGCCTGATGTCGCCGACCGAGGTCCTGCGGTCAGCGGCTGCGGCGGACTCGACCGCACCGGCGGCCACCGGCACGATGGCGAGCGCGCTACGGCGGCTCGCCGATTCCGGTCGGCTCGAACTCCCCGCTCCCGGGTCCGGCCACACCATCGACCGCTGGCGCACGCTCGCCGATTTCACCTTCGGCAATGTGGTGGTCGGACGGATGGTGGAGGCGCACGCCGATGCGGCGGCGATCCTGGCGGAGCTCGGCGGTGGTGCCGTCGAGCGCGGCCAGATCTGGGGAGTGTGGGCCGCCGAGCCCCCGAAGCCGGTGCTGCAAGCCCGGTTCGGACCGGGCGGATGGACGCTGGACGGACGTAAGCCGTGGTGCTCCGGCGCGACGATCTGCACCCACGCCCTGGTCACCGCGCGCGCCGGCGAGGAACGCAGGCTGTTCGCCGTCGACCTCGGCCAACCGTCGGTGCGGCCGGTGCCCGGTACCTGGCATGCCGTGGGCATGCGGGAATCCGACTCCGGCGCAGTGGACTTCCACGCGGCCGCCGCCGAGCCGATCGGCGGCCCCGGTGCGTACCTGGCCCGGCCCGGGTTCTGGCACGGCGCCATGGGCGTGGCGGCCTGCTGGTACGGCGGCGCCAGTGCCGTCGCCCGCACCCTGCACGACCGCGCCACCGACGAGCACGCATTGGCCCACCTCGGCGCCGTCATGAGCGGATTGCAAGCCGCCGCACTGTGTTTGACCGAGGCCGCGCACCAGACCGACGCAGACCCGACCGACCGCTCGGAAACGGCGCGGCTGCGCGCCAGGACGGTCCGGGCCGTCGTCGAGGACGCGGCGACGGCAACTCTCGACCGGGTCGGCCGGGCGCTCGGGGCCGCTCCGCTGTGCGCCGACGCCGACCACGCACAACGCGTCGCCGACCTCACCGTCTACCTCCGGCAGAGCCACGCGGAGCAGGATCTGGCCCAGCTCGGCCGTGACTATGCGGAAAGGGAGTACTCATGGTTGCCGAACCGCTGATCGATCTCGCTGCCCGGGGCACGCCCGAGCGCACCTGGGCCCGCTGGCGCCACCGTCGCCCGGAACTCTCGCTGACCGGCTGGCGGCACCTGATCGTCGTCGCGCCGCACCCCGACGACGAGGTGCTCGGGGTCGGCGGTCTGATCGCGCTGGCACGCTCGCGCGACCTGCCGGTCACCATCGTCACGGTGACCGACGGTGAAGCGTCGCATCCGGGCTCCCCCACCTGCGCGCCGTCCGAACTCGCCGACCTGCGGGTGCAGGAATCGCGCCGGGCGGCCCAGGAATTGGGCGTCGACGCACCGATCCGGCTCGGCATCGGCGACGGCCGGGTGGCCGCCGATGAAGCCGCGGTTACCGACGCACTGTCGGACATCTTCGCCAGCTGCGGCCGCACGGGTGCCTGGTGCGCGACGACCTGGCGGCGCGACGGCCACCCGGACCACGAAGCTGTCGGGCGGGCCACCGCCGCGGCTTGCGCGGGCACCGCGACCCGGCTGCTGGAGTTCCCGGTCTGGATGTGGCACTGGGCAACTCCGGAACATCCGGTGGTGCCTGCCAGCCGGGCCCGAACATTGACCTTGCCCGGGTCGGCGGTCGAGGCCAAGGTGCGCGCCCTCGCGCAATTCCGCAGCCAGATCTTGCCGATGTCGGACGATCCCGCCGACCAGCCTATCCTGCCGCCCGCGGTGCTCGACCGGTTCACCGGCAACACGGAAACGTTCTTCGTATGAACGGGACCGGGCTGGCAGCGGACTATTTCGAGGACATGTACGCCCACGATCCCGACCCGTGGGGCTTCACCACCCGCTGGTACGAGCAGCGCAAACGCGCACTCACTATGGGGGCGCTACCGAAAGCCCGCTACCACAACGCCTTCGAGCCCGGCTGTTCGATCGGCACCCTCTCGGTGGAGCTCACCGACCGCTGTGATCGGCTGGTGTGCACCGACATCGCAGCCCAAGCGCTCGACTCGGCAAGCAAACGCATCGATCGCCTGCCCGAATCCGCGCGCGGCGCAGTCGAATTCCGCCGCTGGGCGCTCGGTGAGCAATGGCCCAACGAACATTTCGACCTGATCGTGCTCAGCGAGGTCTGCTACTACCTCGATTCCACCACCCTGCGTACGGCTTTCGGGCAGGCGGTGCAGCATCTCGAACCGAACGGCACGCTGCTCTGCGTGCACTGGCGCCGCAAGGTGCCCGAATACCCGCTCTCCGGTGATCATGTACACGCCATCGCCCGCACCACCCAGGGTTTGACGGCGCTGGCGGGGTATCACGACGAAGACATGTTGCTCGACGTCTTCACGGCGGGCGACCCGGTCTCCGTCGCGACCACCGAGCACCTCACGTGACCGCGCCGACGGCCTACGCCATCGCGAAGCGGAGCAGCGCCTGCTTGTCGCCCTGCTTGATCTTGCCCTTGCGGTTCAGCACTTCCAGCTGCCAGGTGGTGCCGGAACGGAACGCGCGGGCAACGGCATTGGCGTTGTCCGTGCCGAGCAGGGACGGCCAGATGTCGGCCACCTGCTGGCTGGTGCCGCCGCTGGCGTCGTAGACCTTGAAGCTGATGTTGTTGGCCTTCTCGAATGAGCTGCCCTTCTTGAAGGCCACCGCGACGAAGATGATGGCGTCGATGCCGCCGGGCACGTCGGCGAAGGTGACGTGCACCGTCTCGTCGTCGCCCGCGGCGGCGCCGGACTGCTCGTCACCGCTGTGCAGCACGGAGCCGTTACCCAGCGGGTCGAGCGAGTCGAGCCCGGCGAAGCGGACCGGCTCGGCACCCTGCATGAGAATGGCGATCAGGTCCAGGTCGACGCCTTTCTTGCGGCGCGCCCAGCCGAGCGCCCCACCACTGGCACCCGCCGAGGGATCCCAGCTCACTCCGACGCTGAGCTTGGTGACGCCGGCGAGATCCGCGGCGCCGTCTTCTTTCTTGAGCGTGATCATGGGTTCAGATTAGCGGGGGTTTCGGAACTTCAAGCGCCGGAAAGATTCTCATTCGGCTAATGGGCGACAACACCGGCAACCGTGAAATCCATTGATAGCTAATGGCTCTCGCCGATGCTCAAGCGCTCGATGTGGCTTTGGACAGCAACCGGTGCAGCTGACGTTGCTCCCTGGCCGACAGCCGACGCAGCGGCAGATGCCGGGTCATCGCGTCGACCAGCTTTTCGCGCTGCGTCACGCCGGCCACGGTGAGCGCCACCACCTTCACCCGCTTGTCGTCCGGACCGGGTAGTCGCTCGACGGTGCCGCGTTTCTCCAGCTTGTCGACGATGAAGGTGACCGTCGACGGGTCACTGCAGGTGCGGCGGGCGAGCTCGGACATCGAGGGCGGCGCGGCCGTCGGGGTGAGATGCCAGAGCATGTTCGCCGACGGCACGGTGAGATCCAGGTCGCGAAGGACGCTGACGAGGGCGGCGTCGAGCTGGTCGGAAACCGTACGGAGCTCGGCGAGCAGGCGATAACCGAGGTCTGCTTCAGGCAGGTCCGCTGTCACGGACCACAGTGTAGACAGCTACTTGAAGTCTCCTATGAAGTTACTTTGACACTCAAACCTCGAAACGGCGTTTTCGGCGGCCGTGCCGGTTGGGCGGCGGCCGTAGACCGCAGACAGTCCCGGCGAGTCTCGGCCACGGCGAGCGCGGATCACCTTGGCCGACTGGCTATTTACAAAGGCGGCCGACGCGCGGTTCGCTGGGGCATGGCTGATCCGTGGAAAGAACAGAACGTCGCGGCGCACGCGTTGGCATTGGTACACGAGGCGGCGGGACCGTATCTGGACAGCCTGCCGGAGCGACCGGTGCACGATGCCACCCAGGACCCGCTGATCGACGACCTCGGCGGCCCGCTGCCCGAAGACGGCGATGGTGCGCTGGCGGCGATCGAGCGGTTGCTCGCGGTCGGCACGCAGGCGTCGGTGCACTCGGCCGGGCCGCGTTTCTTCCATCTCGTGGTAGGCGGGGCGACACCGGCGGCACTGGCCGGGGACTGGATAACCGCACTGCTGGACCAGAACTCGGGCCTGTGGGTCACCTCGCCGCTGGCGTCGCGCACCGAGACCGTCGTGCTCGGGTGGCTCAAGGATCTGTTCGGCCTGCCGCAAGACTTCGGCGCGGTGCTCACGCCGAGCGCCACCTTCGCGAACCTGACCGGGTTGGCCGCGGCCCGTTATTGGTGGGCAGATCGGCACGGGGTGGACGTGGTCGCCCAAGGATTGGCCGGCCTGCCACAGCTGCCGGTGTTCACCAGCGGACTGGTGCATGCCAGCACCCGCAAGGCCTTGCAGATCCTCGGCTGCGGCCGAGATACCCTGCGCACCTTCGTCCGTGACGATGCCGGACGGATCGACCTGGCGGCGCTGGAACAGGCGCTGATCGAGCTCGACGGCGCGCCCGCGGTGATCGTCGGCAACCTCGGTGAGGTGAACACCGGCGACTCCGACCCCATCGATGACCTGGCCGACCTGGCCGAGCAATACGGGTCCTGGCTGCACGTGGACGGCGCTTTCGGACTGTTCGCAACGGTCTCACCACGCACGGCGCACCTCGCCCGCGGCGTCGAGCGCGCGGATTCGATCACCGCCGACGGTCACAAATGGCTGAATGTGCCGCAGGAGAGCGGGTTTTCGTTCGTCAAGGACAACACGGTGCTCGGCAAGACTTTCGGCGGCTGGGGTGCCGCCTACCTGCCGACCCTCGATGACGAGCAGGTCAGCTACAACATGCACGGTCCCGAATCCTCGCGCCGTGCACGCGCATTCCCCATCTGGGCGACACTGCGTGCTTACGGCCGTGCGGGTTACCGAGACATGGTGGAACGTCACCTCGACGTGGCCGCTCACCTCGGCCGGGTTGTCGACGAGGCAGCCGACTTCGAGCTCTTGGCGCCGGTTCAGTTGTGCGTCACCTGTTTCCGATACCGTCCGCCCGGTGTGCCGGAAGGCGAGCTGAACGCCCTCAACGCTCGACTCGGCGCGGCAATCCTCGACGACGGGCGCGTCTATGTCGGCACCACCACGTATCGAGGCATGACCGCGCTGCGGCCGACTTTCGTCAACTGGCGCATCACCGAGCCCGAAGCGGATCTGCTGATTCAGGTGATTCGCGAAATAGGGCCTGGGCTATAGGCTTTCAGCGTTGCTCAGGCTAAAAACTTCAGGGACGAACGCTCACCGTTGCGGAGCGCCTCAGTGTGGGCGGCGACGTTGATCGCGTCGCTCAACGTCGCGCCCGCGTCCAGTTTCGCGATCACCCTGGCCTCGGCATCCTTGACGGCCGTCGCGGCGTCGACGAGGTGCTCGAGGCGATCCGGATCGATGACGATGACCCCCTCCTCGTCGGCCAGGATCAAGTCGCCGGGCGCCACCGCGACGCCGCCACAGGTCACCGGAACCTGTAGCTCACCGAGCTGAGCGGTGGTGCCCGCCATGGGAGTGATGTATCGGCTGTAGATCGGCAGCTCGCAGCGGCGGACATAACCGATGTCGCGGTATCCCCCGTCGATGATGATTCCGCCGAGCTGCCGGACCTGCGCGCCGCGCGCGAAAATCTCTCCCGCGAAGGCGATTTCGCTTCCGTCGCCGTCTACCACGATCACATCGCCGGGTGCGGCGGACTCGATCGCTCGCAGTACCGCGAAGAAGTCGCCCCGGCAGCGCACGGTGAACGCGGGTCCGAGGATCCGTACCTCGGCCGACCGTGCCCGAATCCCGGTGTCCATCACCCGCATCGACTTGTCCGCGTCGCACAGTGCGGTCGTATCGACAGAGTGAACCTTCGCGACAAGTTCGTCGGTCAGCATCAGCGCCGCCCCTTCGAGGCTCGGAGTGTCCAGTCCCCCAAACCTTACTTCCCGGGCCTTGTTCGGGTAGCTGCCTCGACCGCGGACGGAAGTTGCGGCGGGTCTTACTTGTTCAACGATCCCAGGCTTTCTGCCAGCAGAAACTCTGCCTCGCGCTACCGGACGAAACACGGTGGAGCTTGGAAAGCCGCACATCACACCGCCGACAGCGACGGCCGGCTAGCGTGCGGGCTTGGGTCTCGGGTTGCCCGCGATCGGTATTCCGGTGCGCCGGGTCTGGGCCAGCGAAGCGGGCGAGTCGGCGCTTCGGGCGGCGGTTCGGGGGATGACGGGTGGTGTCTCGGGGGTCGGGTGTGCTCGGTAGACGGCGAGGATTGCGGTGCCCCAGACGTAGGGGTCGGCTTGGGCGCTGCCGAATGGTGACCAGGCCAGGCGGGTTCGGCCGGTTTTGTCGTCGGTGTCGGAGTCGTAGACGAGGATGTTCATCGCGAACCGGGTGGGATCGACCGGTTCGGGCAGCGCGGTGAGGGGGATTTTCACCTCGATCGAGTAGCCGCGGTACGGCTCGGTGACCAGCGATGCCACCTGCATCCCCGGTAGCGATGCGCCCTGGTGGTTGTCGGCGTCGCGCTCTGCGGCCGGTCCGCCTCGGTTTGCGGTGTACGGCAGGATGCCGGTCTTGAAGGTGGTCGAAGTGTCGTCGGAGGTGCCGCTCGGGTCGATGGCGATCTCGACCGAGTCTGTCCGCCAATGCCTTTTGATGTCGTCGGCTTCCAGTGCAGCGCCTTCACGGTCATCGGCGATGTTGACCAGCACATATAAATCGTCGTCATGCCTGGAAAGCTTTGCAGTCGCCGCACACCCACCGCCGCCCTGCCAAATAGCAAGCGGCAGTTCAGGTCCCGGGTACTCCCCTGGTCCCTCGATGCCGTTCAGAATCGGCGCGATCGCCACGGCCGGGACGACGGTGCTCGGATTCGGTGGATAGTCCGGCTGGACCCGGTTGGCCAACCACGGCAACCCGGATCGGTCGGCCCACTCCGCGAACTCGGCGTACCGCGGTTTCAGTCCGGTTTGCCGATGCACCGGCACCTCGACGAATCGACCGTCCTCGGCCAGCACCGTGAACCACTCGGAACCGAGCTGATTCGGATCGGTCGGAACCTGCGCAGGCTTCGCGGCGAAACCCTGTGTCAGATATAGCCGAGTGGCGTCGCGTTCGACCTGCGCCCAGGTCGTGTTGTGTGCGCGCGAGCGAACACCAGACCAGACGCCGGTGACCGGCAACCCGGTGTCGGGATCGGTGTGCCGCAGTTCGGCTGCTTCCGGACCGAGCAAAGTGCCGAACCCGTAGTTCTGCGCGAGCAGCCTGGTCGGACGCCACACCGACAGTCCCTCACCGGTGAGCTGTTCCGGATAGACCTGCCGATCGCCTGCCAGCCGGAACGCCTCGATACCGAGCCGCGCCGAGAGTTGGTGTCCGCCATGCTGATCGAACGGTCGAGGGTCCATCACCACGATCGTGTGCGGTGTGGTCAGCCGGACCAACCGCACCAGCCTGGCGAGAGTGTCCTGCTCGTCCCACACACGCGCGGTCAGCGGTGCGGACAGGGTGTACCAGAAGTCCGGTTTGTCGAGGTAGTAGATGTTCTCGATCCCGGCGAGGGCGTTCGCCTTGCGTTCCTCCGTCTCGCGGATCAGCCCGAGCTCGGGGCCTTCTTCCAGCCCGACGGCATTGCCGCCACCCTCGCCGCGCGTGACCGTGACGACGCCGGTGGTCCAGCCGAACTCGTCGCGCCACCGCCCGAACGTGGCCAGGTTGCTCGACTCGTCGTCCGGATGCGCACCGATGAACAACACGTCGGTGTGCGCCGGATCCGTGCTTGCGACGCTGGCCGAGGAGCTGTCCGCAACCAGCCAGGTGGCGGCCAGCCCGGCGGCGAGGACCGTTCGACGGCGCAGTATCGCCTCGAAGCCTCCCGCCACCCGAACCTCCAGTCGCCTTGTCGCACGTCAGTGCCGAACATAGGCGAGGCATGCGGAGGGGCGAGCCTCGGGTGCGGCCTCCCCGGCGAGGCGGTCGGGGTCAGCCCAGCGATTGCAGTGCGGTGTGCAGCCGGTCGAGTGCCGCGGCGATCCACGGCAGGGACGTCGGATCGTTGCTACCCAATGCTTCCCAGCGCTGATCAGCCGTTTGCCCATAAAGCAGGCTCGTCGCCGCCCGGAAACGCAGACTCTCCCGCGTGTCCCCGAAATGCTCGCCTGCCAGTACGCCGATGCCGTACTCGTCGAGCAGATGGTCGGCGAGCGCCACGCCCGTTTCGATGCCACGGGCGGCTAATGCGGGACGGAACAGCTCGAGATCGGGATAGAGATAGAACCCGGCTTGCGGTGCCCGGCACGCGACCCCGGCCTTAGCGAACACCGTGTGTGCCGCGCGCGCTACCGAGGCGTGCAATCGCCGGCTCGCGGCGATATGCGCCGTCACCTCGGCAGGTGCGTCGAAGGCGAAGACCGCCGCCGCCTGCATCGGACCTGCCAGACAGGACCAGACTTCACTACCGAGTCCGGTGATCTGCGCTGCCAACTCCTGTCCCGCTCGGCCAGGCGGGGTGCGGAGAAAGCCGATCCGCCAGCCACCGAGCGCCATGGACTTGCTCAGTCCGCCGGTGACGATGGTCCGGTGCGGCAGCATGGTCGCCGGGCTATGCATCGCCTCGGGGTCATAGGCGAGGTCGCGGTAGATCTCGTCGCAGATGATGGTCATGCCGTGCCGGTCGGCGATCTCGCAGACCCGGGCGATCAGGTCCGCGCCTGCGATGGTTCCCGTGGGGTTGTCCGGCACGGTCAGGATGAGAATCCGCGGGTCTGCGCCCGCCTCGCGGGCTTTCGTCAGCGCAGGTTCGAGCAGGTCCGGGTCCGGCACACCACCCGCGATACGCGGGATCGGCACCCCGATGGCGCGTTTGCCGAGGAAACCGATCTGCGCTGGATACGTGACCCAGGACGGGATGGGCAGCACCACATCGCCCGGCAGCACCGCGATGGCCGCGTACAGCAGCGCCTTGCTGCCCGGCGCGAGGATGACCTGCTCGGTGTCCGTGCGCAGACCACGCCGCGAGAGGTACCGCGCCGCGGCTTCGCGGGCCCGGACGGTCCCGGCCACCGGGGCGTAAGAGTTCTCCGTCGCGCCCTCGGCCAGTGCGGCGGCGATCTCGGGCAGCACCGGCAGTCCTGCCTCACCGAAGCCGAGATGCAGGATGTCTTGGCCGGCCGCCCGGCGTGCGTTGATCGATTCGTTGAGGGCCAGCGTGGCCGAGCGCGGTACCAAGGGTCATCTCCTGATGTCGAAAGCGGCTGGGGCCTTTGGTTATTCGTCCGTGACGGGCAGGCGGTACTCGCGGCGCATGCTGGTGCCGAGTTTGCCGATGTGCGCGCCGTAGATGTGGATCGAGATCACCGTCGAGGTACCGGCGTTGCGCACCAGGTGGATGTCGCCGGGCGGGGCGAAACCGCAAGCGGTGCCCGCCTCGTTGACCACGTGATCCACCGCGACGAGCCGGGCCGACTCACCCTCGCCACGCAATTCGTAGCGCCATTCGGTCTCGGCGCCCTCGTAAACCCCTGCGACACACCAGGACACATGGTCGTGAATCGGCGTCTGCTGCCCTGGCAGCCACACCAGGGCCACCACGGAGAAACTCCCGTCGTCCTCGGTGTGCACGAGATGCTGTCGATACTTCTCCGGCGAACCCTCCCGGAACTCGGCGGGCAGCAGATTCGGCTGCGCCAGAAAGCCTTCGAGCCGATTGGCGACGAGCTGTGCAGCCTCGGCCGGTGGGCGTTCACGCCGGACGACTTCGCGCACCGCGGCGACCAGATCGGTGAGGACCGGCGTACACGGGGCAGCAGTACTGATGGACATGGCGACTCCGATCGAACAAGTAGACCAACGCGCGCCGCACCTTCGATCAGCGGCGCTGCCGACTCGTTTGAAACACCTTGCCCAGCAACGGAAGATCACTGACGGCCAGGCTTTGGAGTCGGCTTATGTCGACCAGCTTGCATGGCGGCAACGCTACGGTCTACTTAGACATTGTTGCCGTAACCAAAGGATCTGTTATGTGTGCGGCAGGCTGTTTCACTTGCCGCTCATCTCATCGGCGGCGACCTGCAACGCCTCCATCATGAGCCGGGTGACCGGAATGTTGTGATGACCGGCCAGCGCGTACGCCGCCACCGTCCGCGAGTCCACCGGAATCACCGGACGGCTCACCACCTTCGGATGGCGGATGAACGACTGCACCATGCTCGGCATCACCGCGATCCCGGTGCCCGCCGCCACCAGACTCTGCACCGCGAGATTGTCGTCCGTCGTGAAATCTATGTGCGGCTCGAAACCGGCGGTCGCGCACGACTCGATGAAATGGCTACGGCAGCGCACACATCCGGCGATCCACCGCTCGTCCGCCAGCTGCGCCAGCTCCACCGTTCGCCGCCGCGCCAGCGCATGCCCCTTCGGCAGCAACACGATCAAAGGATCGTTGAGCAACGAAACCTTGTACAGGTCATCCGATTCCGGCTGCTCACTCGAGGCGTCATAGGTGAACGCCAACGTGATGTCACACTCCCCCCGCCGCAACGCCTCCACCGAATCCGGCGGCTCTGCATCGAACAACTCGACCCGGATCCCCGGATGCCGCGTCTTGATCGCCGCCACCGCCGACGGCACCAACGTCGCACTCGCACTCGGAAACGCACACACCCGAACCCGCCCCGTCTTCAACCGGGTAATCGCCGTCATCTGCTGCTGCGCCGCCGAGATCGTCCCCAGAATCCCCGCCGCATGCTGCGCCAGCACCTGCCCCGCATCCGTCAACCGCAACCCCCGCCCCACCCGCACGAACAGCGGCGTCCCCACCGACCGCTCCAACGCCTTCATCTGCTGACTGATCGCCGGCTGCGTATACCCCAAACTCCGCGCCGCCGCCGCAAACGAGCCCGTCCGCACGACCTCGTCGAACACCCGAACATGCCGTGAGTCGAACATCGGTCCAGAATAAGCATTTCTTTGGGGTGCATAGGGTTTCGCGGGGATTGGGGAGAAGTCAGCAGGTCCACCCCCTGCCTGACCCTCGTCAGCTACCACCCATAGACAGAGAAGGGCTTTCCCTCCGCAACATGCTGCATAGCCACTTCGCAGTACCCGATCATGTGCTCCGGCAACTCGTCGACCGCGAACCAGCCGAGGGCACTGCACTTCTCAGGTTCCCTATTGACAGGCTCCCCCTCCCACTCAGTCACAGTGAAGAAGAACGCCACCCGCCCACCAGCCGAGGAGTTGTGCATAACGTGACTGAACCCCACATCGCCCGGCTCGACCACCACCCCAATCTCTTCCTCGGCCTCACGAATCAAAGCCGCAACCACAGACTCACCCGCCTCCAGATGACCAGACGGCAGATGCCACGCCCCATCCTCGAAACCAGTGTTCTGCCGCCTGCCGAACAACACTCGGTCACCGCGCCGCAGTAACAGGTGAACATCCCCAGTCACCTTGTGCCGCGGACGTTTCGTCTCCTCATCAGGTTCCCAAGCAGCGCCACTCATCGGTTGACCCGCTTCTCTCGTAGTCGAACAACTTGCCCGCACGTCGACACTGCTGCGAATAGCCACCCCGGGGTAAGTGATGTCGCGGCTGCAGGCGTGTCAGCCCGGTGCAGCCTTATTCAGCGTCTCGGACAGATCCGGGACGGGCGACCATGCGTAGACCCGGCCGATACTGAATCGCTCGAGCAGACCTCGCTTCTCTAAGTCGTATAAGTCGTTGCGGGCGGTCTGACCCGAGACTCCGTGACTCTTGCTATGCGACTTGACCGTAAATTCGTTGCCAGAATTTCGCATCGCCGACTCCAGTAGCGCTAGTTGACGATAGTTGAACTCGCCGGAACCCGAGAGGAGCGTTCGCGCGTGCTGCACTTCCTGCACCTTGCGGTTGAGATAATCATCCAACTCGTTCATCGACCGCTTCAGGACCTGGAGCTGGTAGATAATGAAATGAGTCAGATCGCCGTCATCTTGCTCCGTATAGATGAATGAACGCGAATATTTCGACGGAGCCTTCTTGAGAATTTTTGATATTGTCAGGTACTCCGTTAACCAGTATCCCTGCTTCAGCATGCTCCAGTAGAAGAGAGCACGGGCGGTTCTACCGTTCCCATCCTCGAAATAGTGGTCGTAGCCCGCCATGAAGTGGATCGCCAGTGCCCTGACCACGGGTGGCAAGTACCGCTTGTCATCCGACTTGGCGTTTGCGAAGTCGCACAAGGCTTGCAGTCGCGCCGGTAGCTGATCGACAGGCGGCGGGACATGCAAGACGTTGTCTGCGGCATCGAACACCTTGACACGATCGGCGGGATCAGGGTCATTCTGCAATTTGCCTGCCGAATCCGGATTATCGAGCGTGCCCTCGGTCACTATCCTGTGAAGTTCGCAGACCATTTCGGGAGTGAACTCGGCATTCCTGTTCTCCCGCACAAATATCATTGCATTGTAGTTATTCAGGATCATCTGCTCACTACGATCCTTGGGCCGCATGCCATGCCTGATCATATTCTTGGCATCCAACCGACTGGTCGAGGCACCCTCCAATTGACTGGAGGCAATAGCCTCTTCGATGAGCGAACTGACCACATACCGATCCCTTGTTGCAGGATTCGTAACCTGTTCAGGCGCGGCAATTTGACCACTGGCTCGCTGCGCAACTTCATCCAGTAGCCGCAACACCTCATCGGGAAGGGCATACGCAAACGGTTCTCCGGCAACCGAATACAACGGCAACCGGCGACGCATCGACAGTCGCCCCATCTTGTTCGCGAACCACCACTCCTCGACTGTCAAGCCGTCCGGCGGAGTCTTGTATCTGAACTTGTCCCACGGAAGATAGGGCGCGACGGCGGTGCTTTCAGCCGACTCCATCACCCTCAGCAAGCGCGTGCCGCTACCGCTGCTGAACTTGTTCAGCAACTCCCTCATGCTTGGCGGTGGAGCGGGAGTCTTGATGGCTCGATCCTTCCGTCAGCCGGACATCGGCTCGAGTGCATGGTGGTCGCAGACGAAGCGCGGGGATGGCTCGCCTCGACCGCACTATTCTAGCCCAAGTTCAAATTTTGACTTAATTTGAACTTCGTTTGACCTTCCTGTTGAGCCAGGTGGGCTGCGCAAACTCAGGAAGTCGAGGTGGCTCTGAGGAGAGCCCGCCACCGCCACGACGACTGGCGAAGTTCAAATTTTGACTCAATTTGACGTTATTTGAACTTGCAGGTCTAAGGACAAACCGGGGAGGGGTCTGGGGGCGCGGCATCGGGACTGGCGCACCGCGGTGGGGGTCCGGGGGGCGCGGGCATCGGGGCTGGCGAGCCGGGGACCAGACTTCGGTGGGCACACCTGGGAGGGGGCCCGGGGGCGCGGCATCGGGGCTGGCGAGCGGGGAGGGCTGGTGGTCGCGTCGGCAGGATGGGCGTGAGACTTCGTAGGGAACGATGAAAGCCCGGTCCGTGTGGACCGGGCCTTCTGGGTGGAGCTGCCGGGAATCGAACCCGGGTCCTCCGCCGCGTCTCCAGGGCTTCTCCGTGTGCAGTTCGCTGTGTCTCTACTCGGATCTCTGGGTCTCGCGAACAAGCTCAGATGACGATCCCAGTCGCTGTTCGATGTTCCATCCTGGTCCGCGACCGGCCAGGACGGTAAGTCCCTCTAGCTGATGCCAGTACCCGGGTCGAGGGACGAACCCGGACTGACAGAGACGACCTGCTACTTAGGCAGCGAGGGCGTACTCGCGCTGATTGGAATCGGCGCTTAATTGGTTGCAATGACGCTTACGGTGGTCTCTTGCCTGCACCGACACGCTTCCCCTGAATCTACGTACAAAGTCGAAACCGTTCAGCCCCGTACGTCCCGACACCTTGCCGGGCTGTTCATATTAACACCGGCCAGGGACCGTTTCTTCCCATTATTGGCCTGGTGTCCCGGACCCCGCTCAAGCTGCGGCGATAAGTCCGACGGCGACGAGGGCGAGGACCATGCCTGCCTGCTGTTGTCTGCCGACGCGTTCGCCGAGCAACACCATGGCGAGCAGCACGGTGGCCGCCGGGTAGAGCGAGCCGATCACGCTGACCAGGGCGAGCATCGAGCCGTGGAAGGCGTACAGCAGCGCCGCGTTGCCGATCACGTCCAGCACGCTGATGTAGAACGCGAGTCGCAAGGGTTCGCCACGTAACCGCTTGAACTCGCCGCGCGTCAATGCGGTCACCCACACCACACCGGTCGCCGCGACCCGCTGCGCGAGCAGCGGCCAGAGCCCGGCGGACGCGGCGGTCTCGTGCATGAAAACGAACATCAGGCCGAACGCCAAGCCGGATCCGACGGTCAGCAAGGCGACCATCTTGGTGAATCGCAGTTCGCGGCCGCCGGTGATCTCCTCGGTGACGGCGTCCGGGGACTCCCGGCTGACCAGCAACACCGCCACCAACGCGAAAACGATGCCGACGAAGGCGAGCGGTCCAGGTCGCTCCCCGGCGATCAGGCCGACCAGCACCGGGATGCCGGCCACCAGCACCGCGGTCAGCGGCGACACCACCGCCATCGGGCCGCTGGCGAGCGCGGCGTAGAACCACCAGACAGCAACGCCGCTGGCCACGCCTGCCGCCAGTCCCCAGCCCATCGACGCGACGTCCGCTACCCCGTCGACGAACGGCAGGAGTAGCAGCACCAGCACGATCGACATCGGGTAGGAGTAGATGACGACCCGCAGCGCGGTCACCTTGCGGGCCGCGACGCCGCCGAAGAAGTCGCTGACGCCGTAGCCCAAGGCGGCTACCAGCGACAGCAGGATGGCGGTCAGCGCATGCCTTTGATACGCCGCCCTAGCTCGCGGGTGACCTCGCGCTCGGCGGTGCGCTTTGCCAGATCTTGCCGCTTGTCGTAGTCCTGCTTGCCCTTGGCCAGGGCCAGTTCGACCTTGACCTTGCCGTCGGAGAAGTACATGGACAGCGGGACCAGCGTCTGGTTGCCCTCACGCGATTTGCCGACCAGCCGGTCGATCTCCCGCTTGTGCAGCAGCAACTTGCGGGTCCGGCGCGGCGAATGGTTGGTCCACGTGCCGTGGCTGAACTCCGGGATGTGCAGGTTACGCAGCCACACCTCGCCGTTGTCGACCGTCGCGAACGCGTCGACCAGCGAGGCCTTGCCCTCACGCAGGCTCTTGACCTCGGTGCCGACCAGCGCGATCCCGGCCTCGTAGACGTCCAGGATCGTGTAGTTGTGCCGCGCCCGGCGGTTGGTCGCGATGACCTTGCGCCCCTGTTCCTTCATAACGATCAACCTTAAGTGACGCGGCAACCGGATTATTCCCAGGTCGCGGCGCGGCACTAACCGCCAGGGCGCAGGACGACCCACAACGCGAGCAACGAGATGAAGGCGACGACGAGCAAGACGGTGGAAACACGAGGTCTGCCGGGCCGCGGCGGCAGGCGATGGCGCAGCCACACGCTCTCCACCGACGGGTCGGTCTCCCTGCGGACGTTCGGCGGCGCGTCCGGGGCCTCGGAACCAGGGGAACTGCCCGACGCTTCGCCATCGTCAGGGCCATCACCGGTAGCCATAGCCAGCACCGTAGTGGGGCCCGGCGCCGATTGCCGTAATTCCCGCGCGCCGCAACAGAGTTGGTACTCAGGCGAGACGTCGGGCGAAGACCTCCGTGGGGACCGCGTCGGCGACGTCGACGGTGAAGACGCGCAGGTCGACTGCGGTCGGAGTGAGATCGAGCACCATGAAGCCGAGCTGGTGATAGTTCTCGAACAGCGCGGTATTCCCGGCGCGGTGTCTGGCGTCTTCGGCACCGACGACCTTCGCGGCCGCGCCGGACACGATTTGCCTGGTGCCCTTGGAGGCGATGGTCGGCTCCAGCACCTGCAGCGCATGGTCGTGCCCGGACAGCAGGAACTGGCAGGTGCCCGCGACGTGATCCTCGATGAAGCGCTTGACGTGGATGCCGTTGATCGGTTCGATGGGCAGGCCCTCGTAGTTTCCGGCGTCGCCGTGCGGGCCGTTGCTGAGGTACGGGTGGTGGGTGCAGGCGATCTTCCAGGTGGCGGTGGACGCCGCGACCGCCTGGTCGAACCACGCGCGCTGCTCGTTCATGAACTGTCCGTCCACCGCCCAGTAGGGCGAGAAGACCGGCGGGATATAAGCGGCGAGCGGGTTGAGGTCGAGCACGAAGAACTCGACGACGGGGTTGTGCTCCGGCACCCGCACCGAGTAGTACCGGCTGGGCATCCACCAGCGCGGCGAGTTCGCGTGGTACTCGACCTCGTGGTTGCCGCGCAGCAGCCAGCCGCCGTCACCGGGCAGGACGGAGCTGGTGTCGTGGTTGCCGAGCACCATCAACCACGGGAAATCCAGTCCGGCATTGGGGTTTTCGAACTTGTCGGCGAACTGACGGTCGGTGCCGCTGCTCGGGCCCGCCTCGTAGATGTTGTCGCCGAGGCCGAGCGCGAGGGAGACGGGTTCCCGGCGGTGAAACGCACGCATGGCGTCGGCGACCGCCCACTGGGTGCGCGTTCCGGTGCCGGCGTCACCGGTCACCAGCACCCGCAACCGGTTTCCGGTCGGGAAGCCGAACTTGGTCACGCTGTCCGCAACCGGTACCGCCTGGGCGGGCGTCAAGCCGACCAGCGTCGCGATCCCCGCCGCACCGGCCAGGAAGCCCCGGCGACCAAAACTGTTGTCATGCATGCGATGTCCTCGAGAGTCCGTAGCCCACCCGGCTATCATCCTCGCCCATGGCGATGCCGGGTGGGCCGGGAGTGGACTACTTTGCCGCGGCTAGCGCTTTCTTGCTCCGGTCCAGGCCGAGCGCGTCGGACATGGTGAAGAACAGATCCGTCTGATCGGTGAGGCCGACCACGTTCGCGGCGTGCGGACCGTACGCGGCGACGCGCAGCTGGGTGCCGGTGTGCTCCTGCGAGCCGCCCGCGTCGGCGTTGCCGTAGGAGACGCCCATCTCGGCACCGTCCTTGGTGACGACCTTGCTGGTCAGCGACGGAGACTTGGTGTCGAGCGGGACGATCTGGCTGCTGTGCGCATGGTCGGCGGTGACGATCACGAGGGTGTTGCCGTCCTGCTCGGCGAAATCGAGCGCGGCCCGCACGGCCTCGTCCAGGTCGACGGTCTCACCGACCTGGCCACACGGGTTGGCATTGTGGTCCTGCTTGTCGATCGAGGCGCCCTCGACCTGGAGGAAGAAGCCGTCCTTGCGCGGCTTCAGCAGGTCGATCGCCTTGCGGGTCATCGTGGCCAGGTCGGGCTGGATGGCGGCGCGCTCGGGGTTGGGGCGGCAGGTCTGCGCGGGCAGGTTCAAGCCGTTCGGCACGGCGAGGTCACCGGTCCAGCGCACCGGCATGTTGCCGGGGCTGAACAGACCGAGCACGGGGGCGTCCTGGTCGGCTTTGGCGAGTCCGTCGAGACCGGCCTTGTCGGCGACGACGTTGTATCCGCGGGCCTTGGCCTGGTCGCGCAGGGTCTGGCCCTGCCACTGGCCTGCGGCCGCCTTCTGGTCGAAGCTCTTCGCGCCACCGCCGAGGGTGACGTCGGCACGCGTGTTCAGCAACTGCTCGCTGATGGAGCCGAGGCCGCCCTGCTCCAGCGCGTTGGTCGGGCACTTGAGCGCCGTCTCTTCCGGGCCGTAACACTTGCGGTCGGTGACGTGCGCGCCGAGCACGGCCGGGGTGGCGTCCTGGATCTCGGCGGTGGTCACGTTGCCGGTGGCCTTGCCGTTGGCCTTCGCGATCTCCAGCAGGTTGGTCTGTGGGGCGCCCTTCAGGTCGACGCCGATGGCGCCGTTGTAGGTCTTGGTTCCGGTCGCCCACGCGCTGCCGCTGGCGGCGGAATCGGTGACGTAGTCCGGCTTTCCGGTCTTCTTGTCCAGGGAGTAGTGGGTGTAGGAACCGGTGAGCGGGAGGGCGTCGATGCCCTTGAAGTAGCCGCCCGCACCCTCGGCGACGTTGCGCGCCACGGTGATTTCGGAGTCGCCCATGCCGTCGCCGATCAGCAGGATGACGTTCTTGGCCTGGTTACCGTTGAGCGAGGCGCGCAGGGCGTCGGTCCGGTCGCCGGTGGTGCGGCGGGCGCCGCCGTTATCACTCAGCGCGCCTTTGGCACCCGGGCTGAGGAGTTCGCCGTTGCCCTGCTTCGTGGTGTCGGACGAACCGCAGGCGGCCAGGGCTCCGACGAGAACGGCGGCACCCAGGACGGCACCGGCGCGGAAACGGCGGGGCATGGGGCGCGACGAGACAGAGGGCATCAGCGAAAACTCCGTTGTTCGTAGATACATGGGATGTTCGGAGCTTTACGAGGTCGTCTGAACAAAAAGGGTGCATCGAGCAACCGCACGGTTACCACACGATTACTCATTCACATGTTCGCATAAGTGAACACGTTGCAGGGTGGTCGAATTTCGCTGCTGCGCAGTTACTTTCATGCCGTCCGGCAGACGAGTCGAGCCGTCTGCCGGATCGAGCCGAGGGTGCAGAATGTCACTCTGCGCCCAGTACCTCCAGCACTCCTTCGCCATACTTGGCGAGTTTGTTCTCGCCGACGCCGGTGACCGTGCCGAGCTCGGCCAGGCTCGTCGGCTTGCGGGCAGCGATCTCGCGCAGGGTCGCGTCGTGGAAGACGACGTAGGCGGGAACGCCCTGTTCCTTGGAGGTCGCGGCCCGCCATTCGCGCAGCTTCTCGAACACCGGAACATCCGCGGGTGCCATCTCGGCGGCGGCCGCGGCCTTGCCTGCCTTGGCGGCCCGCGCCGGTTTCGTCGGCCGTTCGCGCTCGCGGCGCAACAGCACCTGACGACCCTCGAAGAGCACCTCGTTGCTCGCGTCGGTGAGCGTCAGCACGCCGTAGTCACCGTGCACGGCGAGCAATCCGCCTGCCAGCAATTGCCGCACCACACCGCGCCATTCGATGTCACGCAGATCGGTGCCGATCCCGAAGACCTTCAGCTCATGGTGGTCGTGCTGCAGCACCTTGGGATTCTTCTTGCCGAGCAGGATGTCGACGATGTGGCCGGCACCGAAGCTCTGGCCGCGTTCGCGTTTCAACCGCAGCACCGTCGACAGCAGCTTCTGCGCGGGGACGGTGCCGTCCCATGATTCGGCCGGGTTGAGGCAGGTATCGCAATTGCCGCACGGCTGCTGCTCGTGCTGACCGAAGTAGTTGAGCAGCTGCACTCGGCGGCAGGACACCGTCTCGCACAGCGCGAGCATGGCGTCCAGGTGCAGCTGCAACTGGCGGCGGTGGGCGGCGTCGCCCTCCGAGGAGTCGATCATCTTGCGTTGCTGCACAACGTCGTTCAGGCCGTACACCATCCACGCGGTGGAGGGCTGACCGTCGCGGCCCGCCCGGCCGGTCTCCTGGTAGTAGCCCTCCACGGACTTCGGCAGATCGAGATGAGCGACGAAACGCACGTCCGGCTTGTCGATGCCCATGCCGAAGGCGATGGTCGCCACCACGATCAGACCGTCCTCGCGGAGGAACCGCGTTTGGTTCTCCGCGCGGGTGCGGTTGTCCAAACCCGCGTGGTACGGCACCGCGCTGACACCGTTCTCGGTGAGGAACGCCGCGGTCTTCTCCACCGAATTGCGGGACAGGCAGTAGACGATGCCCGCGTCGCCTGCGTGTTCGGTGCGGATGAAGTCGAGCAGCTGCCGATCGGGCTTGTTCTTCGGCTCGATCCGATACTGGATATTGGGTCGATCGAAGCTCGCGACGAAGCGGCGGGCGTTGCCCAGGTCGAGGCGTTGCACGATCTCGTCGCTGGTCTTCGCGGTGGCGGTCGCGGTCAACGCGATGCGCGGCACGTCGGGCCAGCGCTCGTGCAGCATGGACAGCGCCAGATAGTCGGGGCGGAAATCGTGACCCCACTGCGAGACACAGTGCGCCTCATCGATCGCGAACAGCCCCACCTTGCCGCGATCGAACAGCTGCGCCGTCGATTCCAGCCGCAACCGCTCGGGCGCCAGGTACAGCAGGTCCAACTCCCCTGCCACGAACTGCGCCTCCACGGCGCGGCGCTCGTCCGGGAACTGGGTCGAATTCAAGAATCCGGCGCGCACACCGAGCGCGCTGAGCGCGTCCACCTGGTTCTGCATCAGCGCGATCAGCGGTGAGATCACCACGCCCACGCCGGGCCGGACCAGTGCGGGCACCTGATAGCAGAGCGACTTGCCGCCGCCGGTCGGCATGAGTACCAGCGCGTCACCGCCCGCGACCACGTGCTCCACGATTTCGCGCTGGTCGCCGCGGAAACTGTCGTAGCCGAAGACCCGGCGTAGAACCTCTTGCGCCGCACCGGATCCGGCGTCCATACCGGGATCGGTGTCGGTCGCCGCGGCCGCGAATGCATCGGGGAGAGTCACCCGGCCCATCCTACGAGTGCGCGTACGGGGCGCTACCGGTACGCCGTCAGAATCCCCAGCTCGGTTCTCGAGTACTCCACATGTGGATAGATCGACGGACGATCCGCGTTGCCGACGCACTGACCTGGGATTTCCGCACAACAACCGAATTCTGCCGCGCTGCCGGAGTATTGCGGTTTTGTTAGGTTGACGCACATGGCAACAGGGCTGGGGAGTAATCGAATTCGCGCGGCGATGCTCGCGGTCGCGGTCGCCGCAGGGCTGGTCGCGACAGCACCGACCGCCGGCGCCGACCCCGTCCCGTCGATGTGCGCCGACGGCTGGGAAGCGACCACGCTGGTCGAGGGGGTCGGCAATCTGGAGAACCTCGACTCCGACGGCGACGGCGGCTTCTACGTCACCGGCCTCCTCGACGGGTACTTCGCCAACGTCGACAGCGCGGGCCGGTTCGAGAAGCTACTGACCGGGCTCGACCATCCGGCCGGGGTCCGGGTCGCCGGGCCCTACGTGTACTTCCTCACCGGCGACGGGCTCACGGAAAAGCCCGGCACTCTGCAGCGATACGAGATCGCCACCGGCGCGACGACGGTCCTGCTGACGGAGCTGAACGGCCCGAACGGACTACTGCTGCTGCCGGACGGCGACCTCCTGTTCAGCACGATCGGCGTCAACGGGCCGCCCACCGGGATCGGGCGCTACCGGCCGTCCACCGGCGCCTACACCAAAACGTGGTCCAGCCTGCCGCTGACGAACGGCCTTGCGCTCGCACCGGACGGCAAGTCCATCTACACCGACAACCTGACCATGCGGATCTTCCGCATCCCCCTGGATGCTCCCGAGAGTCCGGTGGTCATCTCCGCGGTGCCGAATCTCGTTTCCATGCCCGACGATATGGAGGCCACCCGCACCGATACCCTGTACGTCGCCGACCACGCCTTCGGCTCCATCAATCAGGTGAACACCACGACGGGTGCCGCCTGCGCGATCATCACCGGCTTGATCAAGCCCGGACCGATGCGTAATCCGCCCGACGGCACCACCTCGGTACGCATCGCCCGTGACGGCGACGGCTGGGCGCTGTACGTCACCGGCATGGACGGAACGCTGCGCCGACTACGACCACCGGCGGGCATCGACCTCACCCCTGCCACGCCGAGCCGGTAGAACAAAAGGGTTGGACCCGCGCGGAAAGGAACCAGCATGCCGGAACCGGCTCCCATGATCGTCGCCACCCCGGACGATGCCGAAGACATCGCTCACCTGCGTAATCGGCTCGCCCAGTGGATGGTCGACAACGGCATCGGCCAGTGGGTGCCGGGCGAGTATCCGAGCACGCTCGTCGCCGAGGAAGCCGCGCGCGGCGAATGGTTCGTCTGGCGCGAGGCCGGCGCGCTGGTCGCCGCGGTCCGGGTGGTCTGGCGGGATCCGGAGTTCTGGGGCGCCGACGACGACACCGAGGCAGGCTATATCCACGGGCTGATGGTCGCGCCGGAACAGCGCGGACGCGACCTCGGTACCCGAATAATCCAGTTCTGCGCCGACTACACCCTCGCCAACGGCGTCACCCTGCAACGCCTGGACACCGCCGCCGATAACGCGGTGCTCCGGAAGTACTACACCGCACAGGGTTTCACCGAGCTCAGGGAGACGCGGTTGCCGCCCCAGTTCCACGGCACGACGCACGTCGTCCTGATGGAGAAGATGCTGGCCTGATGACCGGAACGGCCCCCAGGTACCTCTATCTCGCCCGGCACGGCGAGGCGACACCGGACGAGAGTGCACTGAGCGAACGCGGTCGCAGCCAGGCCTGGCTGCTCGGTGAGCGGCTGCGCGGTAGTTCGCTCGCCCAGGTCCACCACGGTCCGCTGCCCCAGGTGACGCAGACGGCGCAACTGATCGGCGAGCGCCTGGACGGCGTGCCGCTGCACGCCGCCGAGTCGGCCGGTGACTACCTGCCTTATCTGCCACGGAAAGACGAACTGCCCGCAGCATCCGCGGACGCCATCCTCGGCTTCCTCACCCAATTCCCCGCCGAGCAGCGGTCGCGCGGACCGCAACTGGCGCAGGCAGCCGTGGAGCAGTTCACCGGACCGGTCGCGGGCGATACTCCCCGGCACGAACTGCTGGTGACGCACGCGTTCCTCATCGGATGGCTGGTGCGGGCCGCGTTGGACGCACCGAAATGGCGTTGGATAGGGATCAGCCCAGCCAACGCCGCGCTCACAGTGATCCGTTACGCCCCAGGCAGACCCGATTCGGTGCTGTTCTTCAACGACACCGGCCACCTACCACCGGACCTGCGCTGGACCGGGTACCCACCGGAACTACACCTCTGAGAAACGGAGCTGCGGAGCGGTCAGGTGCAGCTCGACCTGGCCCGGCACCGGGGTGCCGGCCACCCGACGGTGCCGACGGGCTGCGCGAAATCGCCCGCCGCGTGCACCGGCACGCAGCCATGGTCGCGGCGATGTACGCGAGCTACATCGACCGACCCCGGTGTACGACTCAGGCCCGCAGCCGACGCAACGTCTCGTCGTGCAGCAACCCATTCGTCGCGACAGCGTCACCACCATGCGGACCGGGCTCCCCGGCCAGCGAGGTGAACCGCCCACCCGCCTCACGGACCAGAATGTCGAGCGCAGCCAGATCCCACAGCGAAACCTCGGGCTCGGTCGCGATATCGAGCGCACCCTCCGCCAGCAGGCAGTAGGTGAAGAAGTCGCCGTAACCCCGCACCCGCCACACATCGTCGGTGAGCGCCAGGAAGTTCTCCCGCAACCCACGCTCCCGCCAACCGGACAGGCTGGAGAAACCCAGGCTGGCCGACCCGAGTTCGCCGACGGCGGACACCGAAATCGGTTTCGGTACTTCGGCATCGAAGCTCGCCCAGGCACCCGACCCGGCCGCCGCCCACCAGCGCCGCGACAGCGCGGGCGCGCTCACCACACCGACCTTCGGCACACCGTCTTCCAGCAAGGCGATGAGCGTGGCCCAAATCGGCACCCCGCGAACGAAGTTCTTCGTGCCGTCGATCGGATCGATCACCCACTGCCGTCCGCTGAACTCGGCATCCCCGCCGAACTCCTCCCCCAGCACCGAATCGTCCGGCCGCTGCTCGCGGAGCACCTGCCGGATCGCCTGCTCCACCGCAAGGTCGGCATCCGAGACCGGCGTCAGATCCGGCTTCGCATCCACCTTCAGATCCAGCGCCCCGAACCGTGCCCGGGTGATGCCGTCGGCCGCATCGGCCAACCGCAGCGCAAGTTCCAGGTCAGAAGAGTCCACAGCCACGCCCGCACCTTAATGGATGCCGGAAATCGGAGTCCGTGGTGCTGGCTCACGCCACTGCGGAAACCGTGCGAGCCGCGACCAAAGCGTCGGCCCACCACTGCAACTGATCGAGCATCGCCAGCGCCGCCTCAGCAGGCTCCTCCGGTTCACGCAAACGGCCGTCCTCATCGAAGAGCAGGTAGTAGCGCGGGAACGCGACGTAGTTGCGCACGGTATGCGCGTTGAGCTCGCCGAAGATCTGCCGCAGATGCTCGATGGCGAGCAGCCCGCCGCTCGCGCCGCTGTAACCGACGAAACCGATTGCCTTGGCGTCCCACTGGGTGAAATGCCAATCGATAACAGCCTTCAGCGCGGCCGGGATGCTGCGGTTGTAATCGGGCGTGACGATCACGAACGCGTCGGCCGCGGCGAGCCGCTCGGTGAGATCGACCATGCCGGCGGGCCGCTCGGGATTCGGTTCCAGCGCTGGTGGGGCGGCGGGCAACGCCAGCGGCAGGTCCGCCTGCGCCAGATCGATGACGTCCACCTCGAACGCACCGTGGCTCCTGGCGTGCTCGGTGAACCATTCGGCCACCACCGGTCCGAAGCGTCCTTCCCGAACGCTGCCGATGATCACCGCGAGTTTCAATGCCGACATCGAGTTCCTCCTAACAAATCGGCGACCGGTTTCGGCCGCTCCTCCAATCTGCTGGTCGCCGCGCCGACCAGGAAGGCCGCCGTAAGGGTGGTAGTGGCAGGGACACCCTCCGGCCGCCGCCGCTTGTTAGGTTCGAGAGGTGAGTGACAACGAGCTGGGCCTGTTCCTGCGCACCCGGCGCGAGGCCCTGTCCCCGGCCCAGGTCGGCCTGCCCACCGGCGCGCGCCGCCGCACGCCGGGCCTGCGCCGCGCCGAACTGGCCACGCTGGCCGGAGTCAGCGTCGAGTACATAACCCGGCTCGAACAGGGCCGAGATCGCCGGCCCTCACCTCAGGTACTTTCCGCGCTCGCCGACGCGCTGCGCCTCGCCCCGAGCGAGCGAGTCCACCTGCACCGCCTCACCAAATCCGCCGACCTCGGCTTCAGCTGCATGGGCGGCGCCCAACCGCTGCGCGAGGTTCGTCCCGCGGTCCGCGCCATTCTCGACCGCCTCGAACCCGCGCCCGCGGTGGTCGTGAACAGACTCACCGAGGTGCTCGCCTACACGGCGGGCTACCACCGCGTGATGGCGCCGATCGGCCTGTTCGAGAGCGGTCCCGCAAACCTGGCCCGCTTCGCGTTCACCGATCCCCGCGCCCGCACGGCCTACCCGGACTGGAGTCACGTGGCCGACCACGAGGTCGCCACCCTCAAACATGGTCCGTTCCGCAAGGATCCGCACATCGCGGCGCTCGCCGACGAACTCACCGTCACCGTCGGCCCGGAATTCACCGACCGTGTCGAGACGGTGCCCAGCCTGCCCGCCGCCACCGGCATCACCCGCCTCGTCCACCCCGAGGCAGGCCAACTGCGCTTGGCCTTCGAAATCCTGGACCTCTCCGCGGACGACGATCAACGCCTGATCGTCCATCTCCCCGCCGACGAAGCCACCGCCACCGCTCTGGACAAGCTGACGGGCATCCGCCCCGGTGCGCTCCGCGCGGTCTAGCCGATAAGTCGGTCAGTACATCGCGCGGCCAAGCCGACAGGTCGCCCCAGCACGCCGTGCGATCTTGCCGATAAGCACCCCTTCACCACGCCACAGCAGCACACACGCGACGCACCGAGCCACGGCACCGCCGCGCATTCGGGTCTTCCCCAATTCATCAATCCACGAACGCAACCCATTCGAGCCGCACCACTGCTATAGCGGCTACGCCGAACCAGTAGGCTTGACCACCGTGCATCCTGACGTTTCCGCTGATCTCGCCGAACTCGACGCCACCCTCAAGACGGTCGAATCGGTCCTCGACATCGAGGAGCTGCGCCGACGTATCGACGAGCTCGAGCACCAAGCCGCAGATCCCGATTTGTGGAACGACCAGGATCACGCGCAGCAGGTGACGAGCGAGCTCTCGCATGCCCAGGGTGAGCTGCGCCGGGTGGAGGAATTGCGGCAGCGCCTCGACGACCTACCGGTGCTGTACGAACTGGCCGAGGGCGAAGAGGGCGAGTCGCGCGAGACCGCGCTCGCCGACGCCGACGCCGAACGCGCCGCACTGCACGGTGACGTGGAGGCGATGGAGGTCCGCACCCTGCTCTCGGGCGAGTACGACAAGCGTGACGCGCTGGTCAACATTCGCTCCGGCGCCGGTGGCGTGGACGCCGCCGACTGGGCCGAGATGCTGATGCGCATGTACATCCGCTGGGCCGACCGGCACAAGTACTCCGTCGAGGTCTACGACACCTCCTACGCCGAAGAGGCGGGCATCAAGAGCGCCACCTTCGCGGTGAAGACGCCCTACGCCTACGGCACCCTCTCGGTCGAGATGGGCACGCACCGCCTGGTGCGGATCAGCCCGTTCGACAACCAGGGCCGCCGCCAGACCTCCTTCGCCGAGGTCGAGGTGCTGCCGGTGGTGGAGACCACCGACCACATCGAGATCCCCGAGGGCGAGATCCGGGTCGACGTGTACCGGTCCTCGGGCCCCGGCGGTCAGAGCGTCAACACCACCGACTCGGCGGTGCGCCTGACGCACATTCCGACCGGCATCGTCGTCACCTGCCAGAACGAGAAGTCGCAGCTGCAGAACAAGATCTCCGCCATGCGCGTGCTGCAGGCCAAGCTGCTGGAACGCAAGCGCCAGGAGGAGCGCGCCGAGATGGACGCGCTGAAGACCAACGAGGGTGCGTCCTGGGGCAACCAGATGCGCTCCTACGTGCTGCACCCGTACCAGATGGTCAAGGACCTGCGGACCAACTATGAGGTCAACAACCCGTCGGCGGTGCTCGACGGCGATATCGACGGCTTCATCGAATCGGGCATCCGCTGGCGTATGCGTGAGCAGCCGAGTTAATTGTTGCGGTTAGTGCAACAGCCGACGAGCAGTGCCGCTTGCGCGGAATGGTAGGACGTACGGCGGTAACCTGTCTGGCGTGCGTCCAGTTGGGAGTTCAGTCGAGGTGTTGACCATGTCACTCGCGACGACCTCGGAGACGACGAACTGGCTACGTTCCAACGGGCTCGAGATCGTGCTGTTGATCCTCGGTGCCATCCTGTTCAGCCGGTTCGCCACCTTCATCAGAGATCGGATCACTCGTAAGATCGATGAGGGCTTCCAGGGCGGCGACGCGCTGGTGCGGTCCGAGGCGGCCAAGCACCGGCACGCGCTGGCGCAGGTGGTCACCTGGGTGGTGCTGACCATTGTCTATGTGCTGGTCGGCATGGAGGTGCTGCGCAGGCTCGGCTTCGCGATCACCGGGCTGGTCGCCCCCGCTGCGGTGCTCGGTGCGGCGCTCGGTTTCGGCGCGCAGCGCATCGTGCAGGACATCCTGGCCGGGTTCTTCCTGATCACCGAACGTCAATACGGCTTCGGTGACGTAGTTCGCATCGCGGTGACTGGAGCCGCGGAGATGGCAGAGGGTACCGTCGAAGACGTCACGTTGCGGATCACCACACTGCGCAACTCCGACGGTGAAGTGATCACCGTGCCCAACGGCCAGATCGTGAAAGTGACGAATCTGTCGAAGGATTGGGCACGCGCCGCGATCGACGTTCCGGTGTCCGCGAGCGCGGACATCACCAGGGTCAACGAGATCCTGCACGAGGTCGGTACAAGGGCGTACGAAGACGCTCGTCTCAAGCCACTGCTACTCGACGAGCCCACGGTGATGGGCGTCGAGGATTTGACCGTTGATCAAATGAACATCCGAATGGTTGCCCGCACCTTGCCGGGCAAACAGTTCGAAGTCGGACGCGAACTGCGGGTACGAGTAGCCGCTGCGTTGCGCCGGGAGGGAATCAGTGAGACCACGTAGAACCATCACGCTCTTGAAGGAATCGGTGCGACCCACCACACTCCTGAAGGAATCGAGGCCACGGCGATCCACCGCGATCCTGATAGCCACCTGGGTCGCCACCTTCGTGCTGTACCTGGTGGTCAAACCGGATCAACCGTATACGCCGCAGTCGAGCCTGAACACCGTTCCGGCAGCGGTGAATCCGGCCGTCGCCCCACGCTGAGCTCGGCGGACTCGCCGGGCCTCGGCGCTCGGCAACGCGGTGCGCACGGGGTTGCTGGTTACACTGGCTCCCCGTGATCACCATGCGGAACGTCACCAAGTCGTACAAGACCTCGACGCGACCCGCGCTGGACAACATCACCGTCGATGTGGGCAAGGGCGAGTTCGTCTTCATCATCGGACCGTCCGGCTCGGGCAAGTCCACCTTCATGCGACTACTGCTCAAAGAGGAGAGCCCCACCGCGGGGCAGATCCAGGTCGCCGACTTCCGGGTCGACCGGCTGCCGGGCCGCAAGGTGCCCAAGTTGCGCCAGCGGATGGGATGCGTGTTCCAGGACTTCCGGCTGTTGCAGCAGAAGTCGGTGCACGACAACGTCGCGTTCGCGCTGGAGGTGATCGGCAAGCGACGCCAGTTCATCGAGCGCACCGTCCCCGAGGTGCTCGACATGGTGGGTCTCGGCGGCAAAGCCGATCGACTACCTTCCGAGCTTTCCGGTGGCGAACAGCAGCGGGTGGCGATCGCCCGCGCCTTCGTGAACCGGCCGCTGGTCCTGCTGGCCGACGAACCGACCGGCAATCTCGACCCGGACACCAGCGGCGACATCATGATGCTGCTGGAGCGGATCAACCGGATCGGTACCACGGTGCTGATGGCCACCCATGACAACCACATCGTCGACGCCATGCGCAGGCGGGTGATCGAACTCGACCGCGGCCGCCTGGTGCGCGACGAGGCGACCGGTGTGTACGGGGTGGATCGCTGATGCGCGCGAGTTTCCTGTTCAGCGAGGTCTTCGCCGGCCTTCGGCGCAATGTCACGATGACCATCGCGATGATCCTGACCGTCGCGGTCTCGCTCACCATGCTGGGCGGCGGCCTGCTCGCGGTGCGCATCGCGGACAAGACCGAGCAGTACTTCCTGGATCGGCTGGAGGTGCGGCTGTATCTCACCGAGGACATCTCGGCGAACGACCCGGACTGCTCCCGCGACCCGTGTAAGACGCTGATGGCGGATCTGAAGTCGACCAAGGATGTCGAATCGGTTCAGTACCTCAGCCGCGACGACGCTGTCCGCGAGGCCAAGGAGAAGACGTTCAAGGACCAGCCCGAGCTGGCCAAATACGTCAGCGAGACGCCGCTGCCCGCGTCGCTGCGGGTGAAGATGCGTAATGCTGAGCTGTATCCGTCGATCTACGAGAAGTTCTATCAGCGACCAGGCGTCGGCATGGTGCGCAACGACAAGGACATCGTGGACCGGCTGGTCAGCCTGTTCGACGGGCTACGCAACGCCGCGTTCGGTCTTGCTGTGCTGCAAGCCTTGGCCGCGTTGCTGCTGATCGCGAACATGGTGCAGCTCGCCGCGTTCACCCGGCGCACCGAGGTCGGCATCATGCGCTTGGTGGGTGCGACCCGCTGGTATACCCAGCTGCCATTCCTGCTCGAAGCGGTGGTTGCCGCGCTGGCCGGTTCGCTGGTCGCGGTGATCGGGCTACTCGTCGCGCGGCCGCTGGTGATCGATCGCGCCCTCGGGGATCTGTTCTCCAGCAAGGTCTTTCCGCGGATCACCGGCGACGATATCGCGATGGTCGCGTTGGTGATCGCGCCGGTCGGCATCGTCTTCGCGGCACTGACCGCGTACGGGACATTGCGGTATTACGTGCGCGAGTAGCGGAGGTACGAGTCTCAGCGCGAGCCGGTCCAGGGTGCTGGGTCGGCTCGTGTTGTTCGAGGGGTCGGCCTCCGCGGACACTTTTCGTGCCGCACAGCGGTTTTCCGGCAGTCCGGCACCAAAAGTGGCCGGTAAGACCGGTGGGCAGGTCACTGACCGGCGGGCATCGCATCCCTGATCGAGGCTCGCTGCACGGTGAGCAGCGCGCGCTGCCGTTCGAGTTCGGCGATCTTGTTGTCCAGGTCGCTGTATCGGCTCTCGACGATCTGCACCGACTTGTCGCAGGACTGGATCCAGGCGCCGTGGTCCATCTCGCACGGCAGCAGGCCACGGATGTCCTCGGTGGACAGGCCCGCGGCCAGCATCGCTCTGATGCGACCCACCCGTTCGGGCGCATCGTCGGCATAGGACCGGTAGCCGAGCGAGTCCCGCTGCGGATAGAGCAAGCCCTGCTCCTCGTAGTACCTGAGCAAGCGGGTGCTCACGGCGGTACGGCGCGCCAACTCTCCGATCAACATCGCTTCCTCCGTTTGCCTTCACACTGATGTCAATTCCTAACTTGGCTCCCATGACAGCAATTCCCCTGCAGACCACCGTCACCGGTTCCGGACCCGGCGTGGTCCTCGCGCACGGCGCGGGCGGCACCATCGACACCAACTTCGGCGCACTGATTCCCGCACTGGCCGCGACGCACACCGTGGTCGCCGCCGACTATCCGGACAGCGATATCCAGCTCACCCTCGACGGTCTCGCCGACGCACTGGTCGCGGCCGCGGTCGACGGCGGGGTCGAGCAGTTCACCGTGCTCGGTTATTCACTCGGCAGCACGGTCGCCGTGCGCGCCGCGGTGCGTCATCCGGAGCGGGTGCGCGGCCTGATCCTCGCTGCGGGGTTCGCCAAGGCCGACAACCGTGCTCGCCTCGCCGTGCAGATCTGGCAGAACCTCCTCGATCGTGGCGACCATGCGACCTTCTCCCGCCTGACTCTCTCGCAGGCGTTCAGCGCCGCGTTCCTCAACGGGCTGCCCGCTGACCAGGTCGACGAGTTCGCTCGCGCGGGCGTGACAACCATTCCGGGCGGCACCAGCCAGCAGGCGAGTCTGGTCGAAAGCGTCGACACGACCGGTGATTTGGGGCGGATTGCCGTGCCGACGCTGGTAGTCAATGCCACCGAGGACCTGCTGATCGATCCGTCGAACTCGCGATTCCTCGCCGGCACCATCCCTGGCGCGGAATACGCCGAGATCGCGGCAGGACACGTTTTCATGGCTGAGCAGCCCGAGCAGTGGCGCAAGATCGTCGAGGACTTCCTCGTCCGCCACCAGCTCTGATTCATCGCCGGACGGGACATGGCTGCGGTGTCCACCGAGTGTGGCCGCCGTCAGGTCCCGCTCGGCGCGCTGGATCGAGTGCCGCCGTCGTACTGTTCAGCCCGATAGTCGGCGGAGGATGCCCCTGTCGGCCCGGGCAGTCGGCGGAGCGTGCCCCGATCGGCCCAGGTGGCAGCCGAGGATGCCCCTGCCGGTCCGGGCAGTCAGGCCGGGGATGTCCGGATTCGGATAGGAGGGTCAGCCGAGATGTTTGGCTTGTGGCCAGAGTTCCGACCAGGAGGCGCGCGGGTTTCGGCAGACGAAGAGGGGTTCGCCCTGTTCGTCGTTGTCGATATCCAGGCCGTTGTCGATATGGCCTGCGGGTTGCAGGTCGGTGCAGAAGCGCGTCAGGTAGTCGCGCTCGAGGCCGACGGTGAGCACCTCGGTAGCGGTGTCGCTCGGCGGACCCCACCACCAGTAGGAATTGTGACCGGAGTGGGGTTTCGGCAGGTCGTAGGGTGCGCCGAAGCGTTCGATGGCACCGGCTTCGCCGTAGTTGGCGGTGAGGATGGCGACGTCGGGTCCGAGGCGGGCGCGCGCCTCGCCGACCTGCCTGGTGAATTCCGGCCAGCCGATCGTTTCGCCCGCGTCGTAGTTGACCGCGAGGACCGGTGTGTTCCTCAGCATCGAGACGGGCAGCACCGGCAGGAACAGTACCGCCGAGCCGATCGCATTCACCGCTACCACGAAACCGACTGCCGCCCAACGGGTTCGGCGGCGGTCCAGCCATGCCGCCACCGGCACCGCGCCCGCCGCGAGCAGGATCGGATACATCCCGCCCAGGTAGTACGCCTTCCCGCCGATCGCCAGGAACAGCACGAAAAGCAGGCCGTAGGCGATCACGAACGCCCGATACCGGACATCCCGCGCCAGCCGGCACAACCCGAACGCCCACAGCGGCACCAGCAACGGGCCCATCAGCCCGAATTGCAAGAGCACGAACATGATCGGCGTATCCGACGTGCCCGAGGACCCACCCGCGATCGCCCGGCCCATCTCCCCCTGCGGCCATCCGTTACCTGCCTGCCACACCAGATACGGCAGCCAGATCAGCACGGCAATCCCGATGGCTATAGCAAACCCTTTGGTGACGAACAGTTTTCGTGGACCGATCAGCAGCAGCGACACCAAGAGCGCGAGCACCGGGAAGATCAACAGCAGCTTGTTCTGTAGTCCTACGCCGACGACCAGGCCGATCACCAGCCACCACCGTGGACCGCTGAGCCACCCGGCGACTCGACGGGCCTGCTCACCATTCGCGCTCTCGGGAGATCCGCCGATCTCCCGGATCAGCCGCAACACCACCAGCGTCACCACCGACCACGCGGCCAGGTCGAACACCGCCGTACTCAGCATGTGCCCGACCCCCATGACGAACGCCGCGCTCGCCACCGCCGCGGCGGCCAACGCCTGCGCCGCCCGACCGCCACCGAGTTCCCGCGCCATCAGCCCGGCGCACACCACCACCAGGGTCGCCGCGAGCACCGCGGGCAGCCGCAGCATCAATAACGAATCGGGATCGATCGCCGCCATGGCCTTGGCCACCAGCGGCGTGAGCGGCGGCTGATCCGGGTAGCCCCAGGACAGGTGGCGACCCGCCGCAAGGAAGTACAGCTCGTCGCGGTGATACCCGTAGCGCGGGGCACAGGCGACCAAAACAACGGCAAACAACGCCGCGACTATGGGCACCCGTTCAGCCTGGCACAGATAAGCGGCGTATGCTGCACCTCGACGCGGTTCTTACTCTGGAGTAAGATAGTCTTACTCAGGAGTAAGATAGCCGGGACAAGACCTCACCCCACCCACCCGAGAAAACAGGTGATGATGAGCACTCGAGACAGCGCAACGAAGCGAAGTCCAGACACGTCCGCAGTCGGCCTCAGCCACCCCAAGCGGGACTGGATGGGCGCGGCCATGCGGGTGATGACGACCATTACCGGGTCGGAGCTCGCCGAGAAGTACAACCTGCGCAAGCCGATCGAGCGAGTCACCTACGAGGGCACCAAGACCGGCTTCCGCACGCTCGGCGCCGCCACCCGCGCCTTCGCCAAGGTCACCGGCAACGGTCAGCCGAAGCGGCTCGCCCCGAACGAGTCCAAGAACAAGGACTTCTTCGACCTCACCCCCAGCGACGAGCAGCAGATGATCGTCGAGACGGTGCGGGACTTCGCCGCCGAGATCCTGCGCCCGGCCGCCTACGACGCCGATGCCGCCGCGAAGGCTCCGCGCGACCTGCTCGAGCGCGCCGCCGAGCTGGGCATCACCCTGATCAACGTCCCCGAGGAGCTCGAGGGCGCTGCCTCGGAGCGCGGCGCGGTCACCAATTCCCTGGTAGCCGAGGCGCTTTCGCACGGTGACATGGGTCTGGCCCTGCCGATCCTGGCGCCGAGCGGTGTCGCGGTCGCGCTCTCCCAGTGGGGCACCGACGCGCAGCAGAAGACCTACCTGCCCGCCTTCACCGGCGAGAACGTGCCGCAGGCCTCCGTGGTGATCAGCGAGCCGCGCGCCCTGTTCGACCCGTTCGCGTTGCAGACCAAGGCCGTTCGCTCGCCGAGCGGCTACCGGATCTCCGGTGTGAAGAGCCTGGTGCCCGCCGCCGCGGATGCCGAGCTGTTCTTGATCGCCGCCGAACTCGACGGTCGCCCTTCGCTTTTCATCGTGCCGTCGGACACCCCCGGCCTGGTGGTCGAGGCCGATCCGAGCATGGGTCTGCGGGCCGCCGGTCTCGGCAGGCTGCTGCTGGACAATGTCGCGGTCGGCACCGACGCCATCCTCGGTGACGGCGACGCCAAGCAGCGTGCCGAGGACTACGCCGACGCCGTGCGGCTGGCCCGTCTCGGCTGGGCTTCGCTCGCGGTCGGCACCGGCCAGGCCGTGCTGGACTACGTGATTCCGTACGTGAACGAGCGGGTGGCGTTCGGCGAGCCGATCTCGCACCGGCAGGCGGTCGCCTTCATGGTCGCCAACATCGCGATCGAGCTCGACGGCCTGCGGCTGGTGACCCTGCGTGGCGCGTCGCGCGCGGAACAGGGTCTGTCGTTCGCCCGCGAGGCGTCGCTGGCCCGAAAGCTGGCCACGGACAAGGGAATGCAGATCGGCTTGGACGGCGTGCAGCTGCTCGGCGGCCACGGCTTCACCAAGGAACACCCGGTCGAGCGCTGGTACCGCGACCTGCGGGGCATCGGCGTCGCCGAAGGTGTCGTGCTCATCTAACCGGCTCGTTCCTTACCTTCCAGGAGACTTCCCATGATCAACCTCGAACTCCCCAAGAAGCTGCGGGCCAGCGCAAACCAGGCCCATCAGGTCGCGACCGAGATCTTCCGGCCGATCTCGCGCAAGTACGACCTCGCCGAGCACGAGTACCCGGTCGAGCTGGACACCATGGCCGCCATGGTGGAAGGCCTCGCCGACTCCGGCACCCAGAAGATCGGCGGCGCCGCCGGTGGCCGCGAGGACGACAGCGAGTCGGACAACCACGCCACCGAGCTGCTCGGAAACTCCAACGGCGGCAACATGTCCGCGCTGTTGAACGCCCTGGAGACCTCCTGGGGTGACGTCGGCCTGATGCTCTCGATCCCCTACCAGGGGCTCGGCAACGCGGCCATCGCCGCCGTCGCCACCGACGAGCAGCTGAAGCGGTTCGGCAAGGTGTGGGCCTCGATGGCGATCACCGAGCCGTCGTTCGGTTCCGACTCCGCGGCCGTCAGCACCACCGCCGTGCTCGACGGCGACGAGTGGGTGCTCAATGGCGAGAAGATCTTCGTGACCGCGGGTCAGCGGTCCACCCACATCGTGGTGTGGGCGACCGTCGACAAGAGCCTGGGCCGGGCGGCGATCAAGTCGTTCGTCGTGCCGCGCGACGCTCCGGGGCTTTCGGTGGCCCGGCTCGAGCACAAGCTCGGTATCAAGGCCTCCGACACCGCCGTATTGCTGTTGCAGGACTGCCGGATTCCGAAGGACAACATCCTCGGTAGCCCGGAAGTCAACGTGGAGAAGGGTTTTGCCGGGGTCATGCAGACCTTCGACAACACCCGTCCGCTGGTCGCCGCGATGGCGGTCGGTGTCGCCCGCGCCGCCCTCGAAGAGCTGCGTGCCATCCTGACCGACGCCGGTGTCGAGATCTCCTACGACACCCCGCCGAACAACCAGCACGCCGCGGCGGCCGAATTCCTGCGCATGGAAGCCGATTACGAGTCCGCCTACCTGCTGTCGCTGCGCGCCGCGTGGATGGCCGACAACAAGAAGCCGAACTCGCTCGAGGCCTCCATGTCCAAGGCCAAGGCCGGCCGCACCGGCACCGACGTCTCCCTCAAGGCCGTCGAACTCGCCGGCGCCATCGGCTACTCCCAGCGCACCCTGCTGGAGAAGTGGGGCCGCGACTCGAAGATCCTCGACATCTTCGAAGGGACCCAACAGATCCAGCAGCTCATCGTGGCGCGCCGGATCCTCGGCAAGACCAGCGCAGAGCTGAAGTAGTAAGTGGCACAAGGGAAACCGGTGTGAGCCCGTTCGGCGGACGCGCACCGGTTTTCTATTGCATCAGCAGCTGCATAGTTCGAGACCCGGGCCGTCAGTAGGCCGCCATCGGCCGAAGCCCATGCTGACGCGTCGAGCTGGCTGGTTGCTGGCACGCGAGCGTGGCGGGTTGGTACCATGGGGTTGTCACGCGAGTGATGCTGAGCGGTAGGACCGCCGCGCGAACGACGGCCCTACCTGGTGGGTTACCTAGCCAGCCAAACTCGGCGGACCAAGATGAGTGCCCCGGCGATTGCGACAGCAACGGTCAAGCTGATGCCGTAATCGACCGGGGCCTTGCTCTTCTTCTGGCGATGTTTCGCCATCCCCACCACCTCCTCCCTGGGCGCGATGTCTGGACCATGTCCATCGCCCCTCGGAAGGAAGTGCGCACCACAATACCCGCGTCTACCAACAACTTTCGGCTGCGCTCGAAACCATGTGCGAACGCATTCGTTTCACTTTTGGCCCGCGTGACGAGCGCAAAGACAAGGGTTGCAGTCGGGAACTTCGAGACACGCATGCGTCTGGAACCCCCCTGACCGGGGACCGACACGACGGGGCGGATAGTGGACCCGATCGGGGAACGCTGGCAACGTAACGGGCTACGTTTCTTGATCGACAATTCAGCGGACGAATTTCTTTCGAGCTGTACCAGAGACCTTCGAGGAGCAACTGGATATGGAACGACTGAGCGTGACGCGTCGCCTTGCTACCGTTTTTGCCGCGACCGCGGTGGTAGCGAGTGTTTTTGCAGGTAGTGCCGGTGCCGAGCCGGCGACCGTGGACTGGGCCGGTGCCGCGCAGCAGCTGCGGGCGGCCGCTGCGGGTAACCCGGCGGCCGAGCAGGCGGTGGATCGCCTGGTGGCTTCGGGGCAACTGAACAAGGCCGGAGAGGTGGCGCTGCCTGCGCAGCCGTTCCAAATTCCGGCGCAGTCGGACATCGGTCGCGGTGACGGGCCCGGCGTCTACGGTTCGGGCATCGCGCTCGGGATCGACGGGTTCCGGTTCGGATTCTTCGGCGGACCGGGCACTATCGCGCCGAATCAGGCGGGTGCCAAGCTGGAAGTGCTGTGGATCAACCTGTCCAACGGGCGCAGCGGCACCGAGGTGCTGAACGAGCACCAGGACATTCCCGTGGACACCACCATCAGGACGCGCCAGCTCGACACCGGCGGCGGCATGATCGTGGCCGCGGTGTACGGCAGCCTGTGGCACCGCTGGTCGGTTCCGGTGAGCGACGCGAACCCGGACGGGTTCCAGTACCAGCGCGGCACCATCTCGGTGCCGTCGTTCGGCGCCGTCTACAACTGATCGACCCGACGTTTCGGCCCCCACGGCACGCTCCGTGGGGGCCGAAACATTCTCGGAGCACCCACGATCGACCTCTTGTCCGGAATTACGTAATTCCGTAGCTTCGGTGGCGTGAGTCTGGAAGAGCGGGTTGCGGAACTCGAACGGCGGCTCGACGACATGGTGGCCGACGAGAGCGGGAAAGCGGCGGGCGACCTCTGGGCGGTGACCCGCCTGCACGACGAGTTCGTCGCGGGCGACGAGCCGAACGGCGGTGTGCTGTTCGCCGGTTCGGCCCGGCTACCGACCGGCGAGCACTACGGCTGGCAGGCGACCTTCACCACCGGCGACCTCATCGAGGACGATTGGGCCGAGACCGCGGAATGCCTTGCCGCGCTGGGTAACCCGGTGCGCCTACGACTGTTGCGCGAGATCATGGGCGGTCGAAGGACCGCGGCCGAACTCGTCGGACTGGAGGGCGTCGGCACCTCCGGGCAGGTCTACCACCATCTACGCCAGCTCGCCGCCGTCGGCTGGTTGCACACCGCGGGCCGCGGGCGTTTCGAAGTGCCCGCGGCCCGAGTGGTGCCACTACTCATCGCATTGGCCAGCGCACGACGCTGACCGCCGGGCTCAGCAGCGATCGCCGCAGACGCACGGACCACCGGACTGACACCCGCACTGACAAGCCGGACCACACGTGCAATCCGGTGCAACAGCCGATCGAACAAGCTCGAGATTCATCATCGACGCAGCTCCATTCTTCCTTCGACTACCCCCTACCGGTATCGAACGCGCTATGCGTGGCGCTGTCAAATAGCTCGCGGTCCGAACCCGAGACAGCGTGGTGATGTGATCCCCGACACCCCGCTGCTACGGTAGTGACCTGATACGCCGTTTCTATATCGCTAGGTCGAGTACCGACGCGAGTTTGCTGGTGGAGGTGTTCGACCATGAAGTTGGCGCACGCGCTGGAGACCGTCAAAGCGCTTGGGGTGCTCCGGTCCCGCGGGGTTTCCGACCCGCGTAAGCCGCTGGAGACCATCAGGACGATCAAGGAATCCAAGATCTTCGGCCCCCAGGCCACCTTGATCCGGCATGCGGCGCGCATCACGCCCGACTCCCCCGGCCTGGCCGACGAGCGCGGCGAGCTGACCTACGGCGAGCTCGACAAGCAGTCGACCGCGATCGCACGCGGGTTGCAGGCCGCCGGGATCACCGAGGGCACCGTCATCGGCGTGCTGGCCCGCGACCACCGCGGCCTCATCCTGTCGATGGTCGCCGCGGGCAAGCTCGGCGTGCGGGTGGCCCTGATGAACACCGGTTTCGCCAAGCCGCAGTTCGCCGAGGTGTGCCAGCGTGAGAACGTCAAGGCGATGCTGCACGACAGCGAGTTCCTCGACCTGCTCGACGCGCTGCCCGCCGACCTGCCCCGCTTCCTCACCTGGGTCGACGAGGGCACCGACCTGCCCGAGGGCGCACAGACGCTCGACGATCTGGCGGCCGCCAATTCCACCGAGGAACTGCCCAAGCCTGCCAAGCCCGGCGGCTTCATCATCCTTACCAGCGGCACCACCGGCCTGCCGAAGGGCGCAACGCGCAGCAAGGTCTCCCCGCTGGCGACGGCGCAGTTCCTCGACCGAATCCCGTTCCCCTTCCAGGGCGCCCAGGTGATCGTGTCGCCGATCTTCCACAGCACCGGCTTCGGCACCGGGCTGGTCGGCATGGCCATGGGCAACAAGGTGGTGGTGCGCAGGCGGTTCGACGCGGAGGCCACGCTGCAGCTGATCGCCGATCACAAGGCGGAGTTGCTGGTCGCGGTGCCGACCATGCTGCACCGGATGACGGAACTGGACCCGGCGATCCGCGCCAAGTACGACATCTCGTCGCTGAAAGCCATCGTGCTCGCGGGCTCGGCGCTCTCGCCCGAGCTGACCATGAAGGCCACCAAGGTGTTCGGGCCGGTCCTGTACAACGTGTACGGCTCCACCGAGTGCTCGGTCGCCACGGTGGCCAACCCGGAGGAGCTCGCGCTGTCCCCCGGCACCGTGGGACGCCCGCCGATCACCTGCGAAGTGCGGCTCTACGACGACAACGACAAGCACGTCACCGCGATCAACACGACCGCGCGCATCTTCATCCGCAGCGGCACGCCGTTCGAGGGCTACACCGACGGCCGCAACAAGCAGATCATCGACGGCTTCATGTCCAGTGGTGATGTCGGCCACATCGACGAGCACGGCCTGCTCATGGTGGACGGCCGCGACGACGACATGATCGTCTCCGGCGGCGAGAACGTCTTCCCGCAGGAGGTGGAGAACCTGCTGCTGGAGCGGCCGGACATCTTCGACGCCGCGGTGGTCGGGGTGGACGACGCCGAATTCGGTAAGCGCCTAAGGGCTTTCGTCGTTCCCGAGCCGGGCCAGACGCCCGACGGCGAGGAGATCAAGGCCTACGTCAAGAACAATCTGGCCCGCTACAAGGTGCCGCGCGAGGTGATTTTCCTCGACGATCTGCCGCGCAACCCGACCGGCAAGCTGCTGCGCCGGGTGCTGGTGGAGTACGAGGTCAACGCCTGATCCGACGCGGGCGACACCGTTTGGTTACCCGGCGGTAGGTGCTGTTGAGATACGTGACACATCGGGTTACAGATGGTTGCTATTGTTAGCGGCAGCACTGGATCCCGAAGTTGCGGTCCGCACCACCCGCCGGCTCAGCCCTGGGTGGGGCCGCCGGAAGGTTGTTGTCGAATGGTTGTCTCCTTCCCCGCGTTGAGTGGTACCGCCCGCAAGGCCGGCGTTCTCGCCTTGGGCGTGAACGTCATGGTCAAACGGCGGTTGTTCAATCCGCTCCGGCTCGATCACGCCGCGCGCTCGGCGTTCAACGTGGTCAAGTTCGGCCCGTTCGCGGGCGTCGCCATGCACGCCGCCCAGACCAGGCCCGAGGCGGGCGCCATCGTCGACGAGGCGGGCGAGCTGACCTTCGGCCAGCTGAACGAGCAGTCGAACGCGCTGGCTCGCGGTCTCGCCGCGCAGGGCATCAAGCCCGGTGACGTGGTCGCGGTGCTGGCTCGCGACCATCGCGGCATGGTGCTGAGCCTGCTCGCGACCGGCAAGCTCGGCGTGCGCACGGTGCTGATGAACACCGGCTTCGCCAAGCCGCAGTTCGCCGACGTGGCCGCCCGCGAGCAGGTGAAGGCGGTGCTGCACGACAGCGAGTTCATCGACCTGATGAGCGCCATTCCCGCTGAGATCCCGCGGGTGCTCACCTGGGTCGACGCGAAGGACAATGTCGACCCGTCGGCCGCGACGATCGAGTCGCTGTCGGCGGGCCGGTCCACCGATCCGCTGCCCGCGCCCGCCAAACCGGGCGGCATGGTCATCCTGACCAGCGGCACCACCGGCACCCCCAAGGGCGCGCCGCGCGACAAGGTGAGCCCGTTCGCCTCGGCTCAGTTCGTCGACCGGGTGCCGCTGCCGCACAACGGCACCATGATCATGGCCGCGCCGATCTTTCACGGCACCGGGCTCTCCCAGTTCACCATCGGCGTTGCCCTCGGTAACCGGGTCGTCTTCCAGCAACGCCGGTTCGACCCGGAGCAGACGCTGGCCAACATCGTGAAGTACCGGGCCGATTCGCTGGTGGTCGTGCCGACCATGTTGCAGCGCATCCTCGACCTCGACGACGAGGTGCTGGCCAAGTACGACCCGAACACCATCAAGGTGATCTTCGCGGCGGGCTCGGCCATCGCACCCGACGTCGTAACCCGCACCCTGGACTACTTCGGCGATACCCTTTACAACCTCTACGGCTCCACCGAATGCGCGGTCATGACGGTGGCCACCCCTGAGGACCTGCGCAAGGCACCGACCACCGCGGGCAAGCCACCGGTCGGAATCCGGATCGTCCTGCTCGATGAGAACCGCAAGCCGATCACCCAGCCGAATGTCACCGGCACCATTTTCGTCGACAACGGTTTCGCGTTCACCGGATACACCGACGGCCGCACCAAAGAGGTTGTCGACGGCATGATGTCCAGCGGCGACGTCGGGCACTTCGACGCCGACGGACTGCTGTTCATCGATGGCCGCGACGACGACATGATCGTCTCCGGCGGCGAGAACGTTTTCCCGCTCGAGGTGGAGAACCTGATCGCCGGGCGCGAGGACATCTTCGAAGCCGCCGTAGTCGGGGTGGACGATCGCGAATTCGGCAAGCGGCTGCGGGCGTTCGTCGTGCCCGGCCCGGACTCCAAGCGCGATCCGCAGGAGATCAAGGACTTCGTCAAGGCGAACCTGGCCCGCTACAAGGTGCCGCGCGAAGTGATCTTCCTGGACGAGCTGCCCCGCAATGCCACCGGCAAGCTGCTGCGCAAGCCGCTGGTCGAGATGGACATCGAAGCGAGCTGAACCCCGGTGGTCCCGCACTCCGGGCCCACACACCGTTAACTGAGCTCCCCACACGAATTCACAATCGAATTCGTGTGGGGACGACAGTGCGCATGCAGCAGTGATCGCACGTAATCGGCATTTTCGGTTTCCCGCTGTTTTTCGGGCGTTTGTCGGCGGGGAAGATGCACGCAATTGGTCGGCTACTATCAGCGCGTGAGTATCGAGTTCGGCCGGTCGACCGCGGGGCACCGCGGCGCCGTCGCGTGGGTGCGCGGTGGTTCGGCCGGGGCGATCTCGGGGACCATTTCCGTTGCGGCCCATGGCTGGGCGTCCGGGGGCATGTCGCCGGACAGCACGACGCTCGTCCTGTTGGCCGCGGCAGCCGCGGTGATCGGCGCGCTGGTGGCCGGGCTCGCGCCGCTGCGTGACACCTCGGTCGGCCTGATCACCGCGCTCGTGGCCGGGCAGCTGCTCGGTCACTTCACCATGGGGTTCAACTCCGGCCATCTGCACCACGGCGATGCCCAGCTGACGCCGACGATGCTCACCGCGCACGTAGTCGCGGCCATTGTTGCGGCACTCGTGATCCGCGGCGCGGAAACCGCCTATCGAACCGGCACTGCCGTGCTGTTCCGAGTGCTGCGGTCGCCTCGTTCCGCCCCCGTGCTCGCGGACCCCGCGCCGCTGCGCACCACGCACCGCGACCGCGTCATCCTGCGCGTCCTCGCCGCCGCGTCGCTGCGGACTCGCGGTCCGCCACTCATGATCAGCTGACCTCGACTCAGCACTTTTCACACGAAGACATCGCTTCGTCAGCATTCGTGTCGTCTCTTCGACACCGCTGCGGCACCGGTTTCTCCACCGTGCCGTCATCGCGAAGCATTGCCGCGCAACGAATATCGGCCCAGTGCTCGATAAGCATCACTCGCACCGCCGACGCATGCCGTCTTCGACCATCGCAGAAGTCCCGACCGACCATCGGGAACTACGCCCGCACAACCGGGTTTCCCGAGCTGCAGAAACGAAAAGACCGTGAGCACAACAGAAACCATTACTCCCGACGCCGAATTACCGCCGCCGCCTCCCGAATCCGTGCCCGCGCGTAAGTCGGCAACGCGAAACGGGCTGTACGCATTGGCCATGCGCCTGCATTTCTACGCGGGCATATTCGTCGCCCCGTTCATTCTCATCGCCGCCGTCACCGGTGCCCTCTACGCGATCTCCCCGACCCTCGAGTCGATCGTGTCGCGCGACCTGCTGACGGTCGAGGCGAGCGGCGCACCGAAACCGCTGTCCGAGCAGATCAGCGCCGCCGTCGCCACCCAGCCGCAGCTCGCGCTGGCCGCGGTCGCACCCGCGCCGGGTGCCGAGGACACCACCCGGGTGCTGTTCGACGACCCGTTGCTCGGCGAATCCGAGCGCCGCGCGGTCTTCGTCAACCCGTACACGGCCCAGCCGGTCGGCGACTCCGTCGTCTACGGCAGCTCCGGCGCACTGCCCTTGCGCACCTGGATCGACCGGTTGCACCGGGATCTGCACCTGGGCGAGCCGGGCCGCCTCTACAGCGAGCTGGCCGCGTCCTGGCTGTGGGTGATCGCGCTGGCCGGGCTGATCGTGTGGATCCGCCGGGTGCGCACAAGGCGGAACCGGAACTCCACGGGCTGGCTGTTCGCACCGGATCGTTCACAGAACGGCCGCGGCCGGACGGTGAATTGGCATGGCTCCGTGGGCATGTGGGTGCTGCCGATCATCCTGCTGCTGTCCGCGACCGGCATGACCTGGTCCACCTACGCGGGCGCGAACATCACCGAACTGCGTCAGCAGCTGAGCTGGACCACCCCCGCGGTCACCACTGCACTGCCGGGAAGTGTTGCGCCCAGCCATGATTCGGGCAGCGATCATCACGGCGGCCACCAGATGTCACCGGCGCCGAGCAACCCGAGCGACCGGATCGCCGAGGTCGACCGGGTCGCGGCGACCGCACGCGCCAACGGCGTGAACCAGGCCGTCGAGATCACCATTCCCGCGCAGCCGGAGCAGGCGTTCGCGGTGAAGGAACGGCGGATGCCCGGCACGTACTCGGTCGACGCGGTCGCGGTCGACGGCGCCACCGGTGCGGTCACCGATCGGCTCGCGTACGCCGACTGGCCGCTGATGGCCAAGCTCACCAACTGGGGCATCCAGTTCCACATGGGATTGCTGTTCGGGCTGCTCAACCAGCTGCTGCTGCTCGCCGTCATGATTGGCCTGGTCACCGTGCTGGTGCGCGGCTATCTCATGTGGTGGCGCAGGCGTCCGACTCGTAGGACTGGGCTGCCCGCGCTGGGCCGGGCGCCGCGACGGGGTGCCTTACGCCGGAGCTCGCCGTGGATCGCGGTACCGGTGGTGGCGCTGGCGCTGGTGGTCGGCTGGTTCGCACCGCTGGTCGGGCTGAGCTTGCTCGCCTTCCTCGTCATCGACGTGCTGGTGGGAGTCACGGCGAGAATGCGCGCCGCATAACCGCTAAACGGCGCGCCGGGTAACCCGTGAAGGCACGCGCTGGGTTCCCCGTACCGGGTTCCTCTCCGGATGAGACAGTCCGGCCGTCAGTGGCCGGGCCGTCTCGACCGGAGAGGAACCCCGTGCACCCCGAGTGTGCTTGCGCTGTCGCGGAACTCGGGGTGCGGGTTCGGCGAGCGGAGTGTCGAGTGTCGGCACATGGCATCTACCTCCATTTCATTGTTTCGATCGGTCAGCCGGTGGTGACTAGCTGTAGAGCCTGGCGATGAACGCCCGCATATTGGCCAGCATCCGCTCGACCTTCTGCTCGGGGTTCAGGTTCTCCCGATACCGGTTGCCCAGCGCCGGCGTCTTCTTGCCGCGCGCGTACAGCGAACAGGCCAGATCGGTACACATATAGGTGCCGATCGTGTTGCCCTTGCGTCCGGACGGACCGGCTTTGGCCGCCGTCAGCAGGGAGACGCCGTTACCGGTGTGCGTGGTCAGGCAGATCGAGCACATCTGGGCCCGACCCGACCCGCCGGTCTCGTAGCGCAGCGCGACGCCGACCAGCTCGTCGTCGTCCTGCGGGATGACCAGATAGCACCGGCCCGGCAGCGACGGGTCACTCCAGCCGAGGAAATCGAGGTCGTCCCACGGACGTTCGTCGAGCTCCCGCGGCATCGGCAGCTTCTTGGCCTCGGTTTTGGAACAGTTGATGAACGACGACCTGATGTCGCGCTCGGTCACTGGTTTCATGGCGTTTCCACTCCGTTCCTTCTGATCGGTAACAAACCGCAGTGACGTTACGGGGCCTGACCGGCCCGGACAAACGCATTTCGCTCACGGATATCCGCTGGTCAGCTACTTGTGAAGCGGATCACCGGAGCGATCGCTCCGTACCAGTGCAGTACTCGGCCATCCGGGTCTGTTTGTCGCCCATCGCGCCGGGTATGCGCGGGATGTCCTGAGTCGCCACGTCACGAGCGACCGAGTGAGTGCCCGCCCCGGCGAGGCTGCGGGGTCGGGCGACGAAAGGGGTACATGTGAGTACGTTGGCCGCCACAGTGGACGTCGAAGTCCCGGTTCGCACCGCCTACAACCAGTGGACGCAATTCGAGACGTTCCCCGAATTCATGGAGGGCGTCGAAGAGGTGCGCCAACTCGATGACAAGCACACGCACTGGCGGATCCATGTCGGTCCGGCCACGCGTGAATTCGACGCCACCATTACCGAACAGCATCCCGATGAACGGGTCGCCTGGAAATCCGACAGCGGCCCCGAGCATGCGGGTGTCATCACGTTCCATCGCCTGAGCGATACCACCACCCGGGTGACTGCCCAGATGGAGGTCGATCCGGAGGGCTTCGTGGAACACGCCGCCGACAAGCTCGGCGTGCTGAAGCACCGCGTCAACGGAGATATGCAGCGCTTCAAGGAGTTCATCGAAAAACAAGGTCATGAAACCGGCGGCTGGCGCGGCGACATTCCGCGGCCGGACGCCTGAGTTGAAAGGCAGCCAGTCATGGCAACATTTCAGCCGAACGCGGCAACCACCGAATGGACGCCGACCCGCATCGCCGCACTCGCGGTAGGCGCCGTCTTCTTGATAGTCGGTGTCCTCGGTTTCATCCCGGGCGTCACCACCGACTACGACACGATGACCTTCGCCGGGCACCACTCCGACGCCAAACTGCTGGGCGTCTTCGAAGTTTCGGTGCTGCACAACATCGTGCACCTGCTGTTCGGCGTAGCCGGCCTGCTCGCCGCACGCACCTTCCAGGGTGCCCGCTGGTTCCTGATCGGCGGCGGTGCCATCTACCTGGTGCTGTGGCTCTACGGCCTGATCATCGACAAGGGCAGCGCCGCCAACTTCGTCCCGGTCAACGATGCCGACAATTGGCTGCACTTCGGCCTCGGCCTCGGCATGGTCGTGCTCGGCGCCGTGCTGCCACGACTCGGCGCGCCGGGCCACGCGGGGCAGGGCCGCCAGGCCTTCCGATAATCCCCTGCGACACAACTGAATACGCGAGCCCCGCCCGGGCGGTCCGGGCGGGGTTGCGCATGTATCAGGGAATTTCCGACGGCTCGTCCGGTAACTCCGCGGCGGGCGCCTTCTCCGGCACCGCGATGGGGCGCAAGACGACCCAGGCGATGAAGAGCAGGGAAACCACGCCCATGCCGATCCCCGCCCAGAGATTCACATTGATGCCACCGGTTTTGGCTTCATCGGCGGCGGTATGGCTGACCAATCCGGTGATGATCAGAATGACGCCGTAGCTGCCGAGTAGGGCGCCGACGATGGTGCGGATGTCGAAAAGCATGGCGGCTCCTTATCCGACGATGATGTTGAGAGCGATGACGAGCACCAGGGCGATGCCCGCGAGCAGCACCGGGCGCTGATACCAGGGCAGCGAGGCCTGCTCCGGATCGGTGCGCACTTCCTTCGGCGTCTCCGAGTAGACCAGGCCGACGAGCTCGGCGGCGGGCTTGGGCTGGGTCACCTGGGTGACCAGCACGCTGACCACGATGTCGACCGTGAACGCCACACCGGCGGCCACGAAACTCGACCCCTGGCCGGACAGATGGAACACCTCCATCTGGTGCAGGATGAAAATCACCACGGCGGAACCGGTTCCGCAGACCAGACCCATCCAGCCCGCGGTCGGCGTCATCCGTTTCCAGAACATGCCGAGGATGAACGTCGCGAACAAGGGTGCGTTGAAGAAGCTGAACAGCGTCTGCAGGTAGTCCATCATGTTGCTGAAGCTGGACGCGATGAACGCGGTGAAGATCGCCGTCACGGTCGCGCCGACGGTGGCCCACCGGCCGATCGACAGGTAGTACCCGTCCGGGCGGTCCTTGCGCACGTACTGCTGCCACAGGTCGTAGCTGAACACGGTGTTGAACGCCGAGATATTGGCCGCCATACCGGCCATGAACGCCGCGAGCAGACCCGCGATACCCACCCCGAGCAGGCCGTTGGGCAGCACGTCCTTCATCAGATAGAGCAATGCCTGGTTGTAGGTGGTGTCACCGCTGAAGTCCGGATTCGCCGTCTTCGCCGCCTTGTACTCGCTCATCTGCGGCACCAGTACCGCGCTGATCATGCCGGGGATCACCACGATCAGCGGGATGAACATCTTCGGGTACGCGCCGATGATCGGGGTGCGCCGGGCCGCCGAGATGGAGTGCGTCGCCAACGCGCGCTGTACCTCGACGAAGTTGGTGGTCCAGTACCCGAACGAGAGCACGAACCCGAGCCCGAACACGATGCCGAGCACCGAGAGCATGTTGTTGCCGAACCCGCTGAGCTCGTTGCCTGGCCACGAATCCAGTTGCGTCGCACCGCCCGGCGACGCGGACACCTTCTCCCGCAACCCGTCCCAGCCGCCGACCTTGTGCAGCCCGACCAGCGTGAGCGGCAGCAGCGCGGCCACGATCACGAAGAACTGCAGTACCTCGTTATAGATCGCGGCCGACAGCCCGCCGAGGGTGATGTAGGACAGCACGATCACCGCCGCGATGACCACCGACAGCCACAGCGGCCAGCCGAGCAGCACATTCAGGATGGTGCCGAGCAGATACAGGTTGACGCCCGCGATCAGCACCTGGGCGATCGCGAAGCTGAGCGCGTTCACCAGGTGCGCGCCGGTGCCGAAGCGCCTGCGCATGAACTCCGGCACGCTGCGCACCTTGGAGCCGTAGTAGAACGGCATCATCACCACGCCGAGGAACAGCATGGCGGGGATCGCGCCGATCCAGAAGTAGTGGAAGGTGGGGAAACCGAATTGGGCGCCGTTGGCCGACATGCCCATGATCTCGACGGCACCGAGGTTCGCGGAGATGAACGCGAGCCCGGTCACCCAGGCGGGCAGCGAACGCCCGGACAGGAAGAAGTCGATGCTGGACGAGACCCGCTGTCTGGCGAGTAAGCCGATGCCGAGTACGAACACGAAATATAAGGCGACCAGCGCGAAGTCGACCGGAGCCGCGTCCAGTCGCAGCTCCGAGGCGTCTAAATAGGTCGATGCCATCGACTGCGGCTCGGCGGCGAGCAGCGCGGACGGCAGAACGGGTGAATCGACAAGCGGCACAGCGTCCCTCCTGGCGGTAAAACCGGGCGTCGAGCGAGATCCTTCGTGGTACGAGATCGTGCGTCTACGGGTACTGCGTGGCGCGCGCGACTCCCTCGTCGCCGGCCGAATGGTGTCGGCCGACACCTACTCTGCGTGATTGTGCCTCACTCGTGGGCCACAATCGTGCACAAAAAGCTGGGCGGTCGCTCAGTCGGCGCGGTGCGCACCGGCCGCCGGGCTGACGACGAAGGTGCGCGGCTCGGCAAAGCCTGCGCGGGCGAACCGATTCCGCACGGCCGCCACCACGGCCTCGGTGCGTTCGTGATCGACCAGCGCGATGGCACTGCCGCCGAATCCGCCACCCACCA
>NZ_BJXA01000023.1 GCF_007990755.1 Nocardia ninae NBRC 108245
CGCGCTGGCCGATCTGCGCACGGTGCCGTTCGCGGCGGCCGAAGGGGAGCGGCTCGATGATTGGCGGCTTTCGCTGACTGTCGCGGGGTTGGAGGCGAACCTGGAACTCGGTGCGGCAGGCGAGGTGGTGACCGAGCTGACCGGTCTGGTCGCCCGGCATCCGCTGCACGAACCGCTGTCGTGTCTGTTGGCGCTGGCGTTGTATCGGACGGGGCGGCAGGCCGACGCGCTGGACCGGCTGGCGCGGCTGCGGCGGGCGTTGTCCGAGGAGCTGGGTGTCGACCCTTCGCCGGATACGGGTGCGCTGGAACTCCGCATCCTGGAACATGATCCGGCGTTGCGTGCGTCGGCGGCCGTGTCGAGTGGTGAGTTGTCCTCGGCCGATCAGGTGGCTTCCGCACCGGGCAGTACGGCCGTCGGCACCAGCGAGTCCGCGCCGGAACCGCGGCGGCGTAGCCTCGCCGCGTCGGTACCGGTGGCGCCGATGACGAGCTTTGTGGGTCGTGGTCGTGAATTCGCCACGCTTACAACGCGTCTCGCGCAGCCCGGCCTGACAACCGTGGTCGGTGTCGCGGGCAGCGGAAAGTCCCGCCTCGCCGCCGAACTCGCGCGCTCGATCGATCGGTCCGGCCGACCGGTCGTCCTGGTCGAGCTGGCACCGCTCGACCGCGCTGACGATGTGTTGCCCGCGGTGGCAGCGGCATTGGCGGCAGGCGAGCTGGCCGCCGACGGGTCGATCGATCCGAACGCCCCGCTGCCGGGGATCATCGATGCGCTCGCCGGGGCCGGCGCGCTACTGGTGCTCGACAATGCGGAGCACGTACTCGAATCAGTGACCGAATTAGTCATGGCAGCAACAGGTTTCAGCATTCTGGTGACCTCGCAGCGGTCGTTGGCGGTACCCGGTGAGTCGGTATATCCGTTGGGCCCGCTGGATCGCAGCGTCGCCGTGGCGCTGTTCATCGAGCGCGCCGGACTGCACGGGCTGGTGACGGCGGCGGAGCGGGACAGCCTGGTAGCCATCTGCGCGGCGGTGGACTGGCTGCCGCTCGGCATCGAGCTGGCCGCCGGTCTCACCAGGACACTGACGATTTCCCAACTGGCCCAACGGATCGACGATCGGGTCCGGCTGCTCGTCGGCGGCGTACGCGGCGTCGCGGGCGGTCGGCACACCAGCCTGCGGGTGGCGCTGGACTGGAGCTACGAGCTGCTCGACGACCGGGAGCAGAAGGTCTTGCGCAGGCTCGGCGTCTTCGCGGGCGGCTGCACCCTGGAGGCCGCCGAGGCGGTGGTGCCGGCCGGCGATCTCGAGCAAGGCGATATCGCACCGGCCATGGTGGATCTGGTGAATAGGAACCTCGTCACCGTCCAGACGGACGGCGCGGCAAGACGTTTTCTGCTCTTGGAGACCGTCCGCGACTACGCGCTGGCCAGGCTGACGGAGGCGCAGGAGGTCGAGCAGCTGCGCGCCGGACACCTGCGTTGGTGCCTGAATCTGGTGCGCACGATCGGAGCACCCGACGGATTCGCCGCCGCCGAGTCGGTCGCCGCGGTATTCGCGGAATGGCCGAACATCCTGGCCGCGTTGGAGCGCGCGCCCGTAACGCCGAGGGCCACAGATGGTTTGCGGCTCGCGGTGGAGATGCATGTGCCTTGGCTGACCAGGGCCTGGTTCCACGAGGCGCAGCGCCACTACGCCGCGCTCACCGAGTCGGCCGAGGTCACCCCATACGAGCTGGCACAGGCCTTGAGCCACTACGGTTTTCATACGTTGATGACCGGCGACCTGGAGGCCGCTGCGGTACAGCTGGCCAAGGCGGGTGAGCTGGCCGCGCCACTCTACGATGCCGAACTCGCTCAAACCGTCCGCTATTACCAGGGCATCGTCGATATCGAACGGTGCAGGCTGCCGGAGGCCGTCGCCCGGCTGCGCGAGGGGGAGCGGCTTGCCGTCCGCGACACCCAGGGTGCCTCGTTCGCCGACGCGCTCGGCACGGCGCTGCTGTATTCGGGACAGCCCGCCGAGGCGCTCGCCGCCTACACCCGATCCAGCGAGGTCGACGCGGCGCACCAGGACGAGCACGGACTCTCCCGTGGCCTGAGCAACCGGGCCAAGGCGCTGCTCGGTCTCGGGCGACTGGACGAGGCACTGGCCACCGCCGAGGAATCCGACCGCTACGCCCGCCGATTGGACGACCGGCAGATCCTGCCGCTGAACGACCTGACCCGCGCCGCCGCCGCATTCGCAGCGGGCAATCTCGACGCGGCCGAGTCGTACTGCCGCGCCGCCCTCGCGCACGAGGCGGACGCGACCGGCCTGGCCCGCGTCGATCTGGCCGACGTGCTGCTGGCCAAGGGCGAAACCGGCGCGGCCGCAACCCTGCTCGACGAGTTCTTCGCGGCCGCACCCGGCGGCGTGCCACTGCTGGCCGCCCGCGCCGTCTCGGTCGCGCTGCTGTTCGCGGAGGGCGACGCCGCGGGCGCGCGGGCGCTGCTCGCCGACGTCCGTGCCGAGTGCGCCGCCGCGGGCTTCGGCTGGCAGCGCTACACGGACCGGCTGTTGCACACCGGCTGTACCGCTGAGACGTGGATGAAGCCGTGCTGAACGGGGCGGAGAGCAGTGCTAGCGGTTGGCAAACGGCCCGCGACCTGGCCGAACCGGGCGGATCAGGTCGTCCGCCCGGTCTGTTGAGGGTGACCCGGGCGGGCGAGTGCAGTAGCGTCAGGTGCAGATCCAGCAGTTGAAGACCACGTATGACTCGACCTAGGAGACGACGACATGTCATACCCGTCCGGGGGCTCCGGGTACAACACACCCGCGCCCTCCACCCCACCCAGCTCCGGTTCGACGGCGACCGGCGCCACTTCCGCCGAGACCGCGTCCGGTGCCGAGGCCAAGGGGCTGCCGTTCTTCCTGGTGGTCGGTGTCGCAGCGCTCGGCGTGCTGAACTTCCTGCTCGGTTTCCTGCCCTACGTCGGCACCAAAGCTGTCGATTTCGGCGGCGCCCGGGTGGCGAACAGTGAGACCGCGAGCCTGTTCGAGGCGGGTGGCGCGGCCCTGCTCGGCCTGCTGCTGCTCGGCGGCCTGCTCGCCGCGCTGTCGGTGCTGCCCAAGCAGAGCTGGACGGGTGCGGCCGCTGCGGCCTCCGTCGCGGGCTTCCTCGCGCTGGCGCTGCACTCGTTCACCCTCTCCGACGGCATCGAGCTGAAGTGGGGCGCGTTCGCTCTGCTCGTGCTCGCCTTCGTGCAGGCCGCGCTCGCGGTCGGCGCGGTGCTGTTCGAGTCGGGCATCGTCAAGGCGCCCGCGCCGCGGCCGGCCAGCCAGCCGGGCTTCAACCAGAGCGGCTACGGCCAGCAGCAACAGTCCTCGTTCTCCGCGTTCGGGCAGAACCAGCCCGGCTACGGCCAGGGCCAGCCGGGCCAGCCGGGGCAGCCCTACGGCCAGCAGTCGCCCTACGGCCAGCAGCCCGGTTACGGTGCGGGGCAGCAGGCTTCGCCGTACGGCCAGAGCCAGCCGAGCCAGCCCACCTACGGTCAGCAGGGCCAGGCCTACGGTCAGCCCGGATACGGCCAGCAGCCGCCGACCACGGCTTTCGGTGGGCCGCAGCAGGGTTCGCCGTACGGTGCGCCGAGCCAGGCGCAGCAGCCGCGCCCGGACGAGAACGCCACCCAGCACTTCGGCTCCGCGCAGCAGCCTGCCCAGCAGTCGCCGTACGGTTCGTCGAACTACGCGCAGCCGGGCCAGCAGAGCGCGCAGCAGCAGCCGGGCCAGCCGTTCGGCGGCGAGCAGGGCGGCGATCCGTCGGCCGACGCCACCCAGGCCTTCCGCCCGTCCGACGACAACAAGTAGCAGCAGTTCCCCGGCGCGGGCCATCCGGCGCGCCTGACCCGCTCGTGCCGGGGGAGCTGCCACGCTGAATTGTCATGAGTGAGCGTCAGCGAGTGAATCAGGGATGCAGCGCGCCTGAGCGCACGACGGAGCCGAGCGGTCCCGAGGCGGCCTCGTGAATTCGTCCAGAAACTCCCTCGTCCGCCGGACCGGCGGCGCGCGCCAGGTGCCCGAGCCGCCCGAGCCCGACGAGACCGGGTTTCTGTCGCTGACCCCGGAGCGCGCCAGGGTGCTCGTCCTGGTCGCCGGGCGTCCGACGACCTACGCGCTCGCCGCCATCATCGTGCTCGTCCTCGCCACGCTGCTGACCTCGGGCAGCAACCTCGCCGGTACCTCGGGCGCGATCGCCGCGGGATGGCTTGGTGTGCACCAGGTTCCGCTGGTGATCGGCAAGACCTCGCTCGGCCTGCTGCCGCTGTTGCCGACCGCGCTGGTGCTCTGGCTGGCGGGGCGGGAATGCGCCCGCGCCGTCGAACCCGACTGCACGCGGGCCGATCTGGGCTGGATAGTCGGCGCGGCACTGGGCGGACCACTGCTGATCACCGCCATCTGTCTCGCGGTCGCCGAGGATGCGTCCGGTGTCGTCGCGCTGCAACCGCCGAACACCCTCGCCGCGTTCGCCTGGGTATTCGGGTTGTATCTGATTGCCGCGGTGGGCGGTATCGCGACCAGGAACCGGCGTGAGCTGTTCGTCCTGCTTCGCCTGCCCGAGTGGGCGATCTCCGGTCTGTACGGCGCGGGCCGGGCGATGCTCCGGCTGCTCGGCTGCGCCGCGGCGCTGGTCGTTCTCTCGTTCCTGGTGCACATTCCGCGAGTCGGGGACACCTATCAAGGGGCGGGCAATGTCGCCGGGGTGCTCGGGCTGACCCTGCTCTCGCTGGCCTACCTGCCGAATCTGGTGGTGCAGGCGGTCGGCGTGCTCGTCGGCTCCAGCGCGCAGATCGGTGCCGCCTCGTTCGGCGTGTTCTCCGTTGCCGGCGGCCCGATTCCGGCCGTGCCGTTGATGGCGGCGGTGCCGACCGGACCGGCCGCGGGCTGGTGGCCGGTGCTACTGCTGATCCCCGCCGCGGTCGGCGTGCTCGGCGGGCTCGACCTCGCCCGGAGCTCCACCGACCGGATCGACGCGCCCTGGGCGACCCTGTGCTCGGCGGCGCTGGCCACCGTCGGCTTGCTGCTGCTCGGCGTCGTCGCGGGCGGTGAGCTCGGCACCTTCGGCCGGATCGGGCTCGATGTGCCCGTCTTCGCCGTGGTCACCTTCGCGTGGCTGGCCATTCCGGGTTACGTCGGGCTGGCGTTCGCGCGTTGGTTCCTCGTCCCGGTCGGGACCGCACCCGACGACTACGCCGACCCGTACGACGAAGACGACGACTACTACGCCGACGACAATTACGCGGACGACGATTACTACCCCGACGACGAGTACACCGACCACCGCGACTACTTCGAGGACGACTACGCCGACTACGACGGCGCGGACCTGGAAGTCGAACTGGACGGCGAACTCGTCGAGGAACAAACCGCCATCGACGCCGTGCGTGCGCCCGGTGCGAATACCACACCGGACATCGTCGATGCCGAGGTGGTCGAGGCGGACCTGCCGGAAAGTGGCCGGGTCGAGGGTCGTTAGGCTCTATCGCGGCGGAGCTCTTCCGTCCGCCATCCGGATCGACTCGCAGGAGTAGAGCCCTGAGCTCACCCACCCCGCCGGCCCCGCCGGCTGCCGACCCCAGCCCGTCGCCGCTCGCCGCGTGGACACCCGCCGCGGCCCCGGCGACCGTGGTCGTGCTCGCCTCGGGCGCCGGTTCGCTGTTGCGCGCACTGCTCGATGCGGCCGCCGCCGCGGACTTTCCGGCGAAGATCGTCGCGGTCGGCGTCGACCGCGGGTGCGCGGCCACCGAACACGCCGACGCCGCGGGTGTACCGCACTTCAAGGTGGCGCTGAAGGACTTTCCCGATCGTGGCGTATGGGATGTCGCGCTGACCGACGCGGTCGCGAGTTACGCACCCGACCTGGTGGTCTCCGCCGGGTTCATGAAGATCCTCGGCCCGACCTTTCTCGGCCGGTTCGGCGGCCGGATCATCAACACCCACCCCGCGCTGCTGCCCGCGTTCCCCGGCGCGCACGGGGTGCGCGACGCGCTTGCATACGGGGTGCGGGTCACCGGCTCGACCGTGCACCTGGTCGACGCGGGCGTCGACACCGGGCCGATCCTCGCGCAGGAGGCGGTGCCGGTGCTACCCGAGGACGACGAGGCGAGTTTGCACGAGCGCATCAAGGTTGTCGAAAGGCGGTTGCTGGCGCAGGTCGTCGCCGCCGTCGCGACGCGGGGCATTGTTTCCGACGGACGAAAGGCAGTTATCCCGAATGAGCGAGTTCTCCGGTGAGTGAGCGTAAGGCGATCAAAAGGGCGCTGGTGAGCGTCTACGACAAGACGGGCCTCATCGAGCTGGCGACCGGCCTGCACGCCGCGGGCATCGAGCTGGTGTCCACCGGCTCGACCGCGGGCAAGATCGCCGACGCGGGCATCCCGGTGACCAAGGTCGAGGAGCTCACCGGCTTCCCGGAGACCCTCGACGGCCGGGTGAAGACGCTGCACCCCAGGGTGCATGCGGGCATCCTCGCCGACACCCGCAAGCCGGAGCACGTCGAGCAGCTGGTCGAGCTCGGCGTCGAGGCGTTCCAACTGGTGGTGGTGAACCTGTACCCGTTCACCGAGACCGTGGCCAGCGGCGCGAGCCCGGACGAGTGCGTCGAGCAGATCGACATCGGCGGTCCGTCGATGGTGCGCGCCGCGGCGAAGAACCACCCCTCGGTGGCGGTGGTCGTCGACAGCGGTGACTACGACGAGGTGCTCGGCGCGGTGAAGTCCGGCGGCTTCACGCTGGCGGAGCGGACCGCGTTGGCGGCCAAGGCTTTTCAGCACACCGCGAGCTATGACGTCGCGGTCGCGAGCTGGCTGACGAACACGCTGGTGCCCGGGGCGACCGAGCGCGAGCAGGCGGCCGACGAGCTGTTCCCGGCCTGGCTCGGTGGCACCTGGGAGCGCGCCGCGGTGCTGCGCTACGGCGAGAACCCGCACCAGGCGGCGGCGCTGTACACCAACAACGACGGTGGCCTCGGCCTCGCGCAGGCCCAGCAGTTGCACGGCAAGGAGATGTCGTACAACAACTACACCGATGCCGATGCGGCCTGGCGGGCCGCCTATGACCACACCGCGCCGACGGTCGCAATCATCAAGCACGCCAACCCTTGTGGCATCGCGATCGGCGCCGACATCGCCGAGGCGCACCGCAAGGCGCACGCCTGCGACCCGGTGAGCGCGTTCGGCGGCGTGATCGCGGCCAACCGGACGGTCACCGTGGAGATGGCCGAGCAGGTCGCGGAGATCTTCACCGAGGTGATCGTGGCCCCGGCCTACGCCGACGGTGCGGTGGAAGTGTTGCAGCGCAAGAAGAATGTGCGCATCCTGATCGCCGAGCCGCCGCGGCGCGCGGGCGCCGAGCTGCGCCCGATCAGCGGCGGCGCACTGTTGCAGCAGCGCGACATCCTCGACGCCGCGGGCGACGACCCGGCCAACTGGACGCTGGCCGCGGGCGAGGCAGCCGACGCCGAAACCCTCGCCGATCTCGAATTCGCTTGGCGCGCTTGCCGTGCCGTGAAGTCCAACGCGATCCTGCTCGCGCACGACGGCGCCTCGGTCGGCGTCGGCATGGGTCAGGTCAACCGGGTGGACGCGGTGCAGCTGGCCGTGCAGCGCGCCGGTGACCGCGCCAAGGGCTCGGTCGCGGCCTCCGACGCGTTCTTCCCGTTCCCGGACGGCCCGCAGCAGCTCGTGCAGGCCGGTGTCCGCGCGATCGTGCAGCCCGGCGGCTCGGTCCGTGATCAGGAAACCATCGACCTGGCCCGGGAGGCCGGAGTGACGCTGTACCTGACGGGGTCTCGCCACTTCGCGCACTGAGCTGAGCGACTTCGAACGCCACGTCGGTTCACCGACGTGGCGTTCGGCGTTCGGGGGCCTACATGGCGGCGGTGATGGCAGTGTGGCCGGGGCGTCGGGTGCCGGTCGGCTGGACGACGGAGCGGTTGTCGACGTGGCGGCCAGCGGTGCCGGATCGCGGATGAGCGTGCTGTTCGCGCTTGGTTTCGTACAGTGACCGCATGTCGATTCGTGCGGTGGCTGCCAGGGTGGTCGCGATGGTCGCTGCGGTGGCGATGACGCTCAGTGGTCAGCATTCGGCCGGGGCGGAGGCGGGACCGCCGCAGACGCTGCCCACGCTGAAGGCTTGGGAGCCCGGCAGGGGAGCGTTCTCCCTCGGCCCGCAAACGCGGGTGGTCTACACGCACGATGGTTTGCGCGACACCGCAACGGAGTTCGCCGCCGGGTTGCAATCGTTCACGGGCAATAGTGTTGTCGCGCAGGCAGGTTCAACTGGTAGCGCCGGTGACATCGTACTGAGCGTCGGGCCGGTACCGGGTGCACCGGAAACCCCTGAGGCTTACCGCATTTCGATCGGCGAAACCCTCGACCTACGCGGAGCCGACCTCGCCGGCGCGTTTTACGCAACCAGCTCGACCCTGCAACTGCTGCGGCAGCGCAACGAGCTGCCTGGCGGCACCGTGACGGATTGGCCGCAGTACCGCGAACGCAGCCTGATGCTGGACGTCGGCCGCGAGTTCATGCCGATCGACCTGCTACGCGCGCAGATCCGCCGCATGGGCTACCTCAAGCTGAACCTGCTGCACCTGCATCTCTCGGACACCTACGGCTTCCGCCTGGAAAGCGAACGGCACCCTGAAATCACTGCCGCGCAGCACTATTCGAAGCAGGACATCCGCGACCTGATCGAGTACGCGGCAAGATATCAGGTCGAGATCGTGCCGGAGGTCGACTTCCCCGGCCACATGAACGGCATCCTGGCCGCGCACCCCGACCTGAAGCTGCGCAGCGCGAACGGGCGAATCTCCGACGCGGCCATCGACATCGCGAATCCGCGCGCCTACGACCTGATGCGCGACATCCTCGAGGAGTTCCTGCCGCTGTTCCCCGGCCGCTACTGGCATCTCGGCGCGGACGAGTTCCTGCTCGACGGTGCCCGCGTCGCGAGTTACGACGAATACCCGCAGCTCGGCGCGTACGCACGCACCACCTACGGTCCGCAGGCACAGCCGGTGGACGCGTTCCTCGGCCTGATCAACTGGGGCGCGGATATCGTCCGTGCGCACGGCAAGCGGCCGCGCGTATGGAATGACGGATTGCACACCGGCGCGGGCACCCTGGCCATCGGCGCCGACATCGTCGTCGACTACTGGAGCCGGGCGGGCATCCCGCAGCTGCCCCTGCCGTACTTCGGCAGTGCCCGCAGCCCAGCCGATCTCATCACCGCGGGCCACGAGATCAGGAATGCCGCGTTCACGCCGACCTACTACGTGACCGGCGGGCCGACGGCGGTGGGCAACGTGCCACCGCCCATCGCTTACCAGTTGTGGGACCCCACTCTGTTCGTGGACGGCACCCGCCTGACACCGGCACAGAACACCCGCAATCTCGGCTCGGGTCTGTTCGTCTGGTGTGACGACCCGACGGCGCAGACACCGGACGAGATCGCGGCCGCCATCACGATGCCGCTGCGGGTGACGGCACAGCAGACCTGGGGTCCACCGCAAGCGATCAGCTATCCCGAGTTCGCGGCCTTGGCCGATGCCGTGGGCGAACCCGCGTCGTAGCGCGCCCGCCGCTTAGACCGCGCTCAGGACTTGCCGGTTGCCCAAAGGTGCCTTCAGCGACAGCTCGAGCGTGCCGAACACCGCGTTCATGGTGCACATCCGGCCGACCGCGTCGGCCCGGGTGCCGGAGCGCAGCTCGACGGTGACCGTCGAATCAGTCTCGCGCACAGTGGCGTCCACGCCGTAGCATTCCGGCGTGCCGGTCTGGAAGTTGACCGCGATCCGGTCGTCTGCCAGCCGCGTCCAGGAGTCGAACGCGATCGGGCGCGCGTTCACGATGGCCGGGTCGGCCGTGAACGGGCGGCCGCTGTTGCCGCCGGTGTCCTGGGTGGGGGTGCTCGGCGCGGCACTCGTCGTCGTGCTTGTTTTCGGTTGTGGCGCAGCGTCATCCGAACCGCCACACCCCGCCGCGGCGAGGCACCCGAGCACAACGGCAACAGCTGCGGCGGCGCGCCCGCCCGACATCCGAGTCATGCCACAACACTAGTGGGCGCGGCCGCCGCCATCTCACACGGAACATGACACGGCAATAGGACACACCCCACAGTGAACTTTCGGCGAACCGTGCGCGTAATCCCTACGTAACCCGCGTCAGAGCAGTATCTTCGGCCTAGATGCCCGCCTGTGTTTGCGGCGCGCGTCGATTGTCGGATGCTCTTCAGAATCTTCGAAAGGAAGTACCGTGGGCGACACACTGCGCGTAGGCGAAGAACTCGGACTGGGGCAGTCCCTGCAGGGTGGTGCTTACACCCTTACGTTGCAGGACGACGGCAACCTCGTGCTGGCCGAGCCGGGCGGAAATGTGGTGTGGTCCACCCTGACTCACAACCAGGGTGTCGAGCGCGCGACCCTGCAGGACGACGGCAACTTCGTGCTGTACAAGGGCGAGGGTTCGGCCTGGTCCACCGAGACCAATGGCAAGGACGCGGACCGGCTGGTCGTGCAGGCCGACCGCAATGTGGTGCTGTACGGCAAGGACGGCAGCGCGCTGTGGGCCTCCGACACCAAGACCGACAACCCGTTGCAGGCGCCCGAGCCGGAGCCGGTCGCCGAGGCCCCTGCCGCCGAAGAGGTTCCGCCGCCGCCCGCGGCCCCCGCCGCGCAGACCTACACGGTCGAGCCGGGTGACACCCTGTGGGCGATCGCCGAGCGCTTCTACGGTGACGGCAACCGTTACCAGGAGATCGCGAACGCCAGCGGCATCGACAACCCGGACGCGATCAACCCGGGCCAGGTGCTGACCATCCCGTAACTCGTTGCGGCGCAAGACAAAAGTGGGACCCCGAGCGATCGGGGTCCCACTTTTTCGTGCGGCGGTGTGCCTACCGACTGGTGAAGGGCAGCAACGCCATTTCGCGGGCGTTCTTCACCGCGACGGCGACCTGCCGCTGCTGCTGTGGGGTGAGCCCGGTGACCCGGCGGCTGCGAATCTTGCCGCGGTCGGAGATGAACGTCCGCAGCAGGTTGACGTCCTTGTAGTCGACCTTCTCGATGCCTGCGGCAATGAGCGGGTTCTTCTTCGGACGGCGGGCCTGTTCGGCGCGAACCTTCTTCGACGGTGCTCGCTTGACTGCCATATACGGATCCTTCGTACGAGAACGGTGGTTGTCTACCAGCTCGATTTGCGCACACCGGGCAACTCGCCCCGGTGGGCCATCTCGCGCACACGCACACGGGACAATCCGAACTTCCGGAGGTGACCGCGCGGTCGTCCGTCAGCGGCGTCCCGATTGCGCAATCGTACCGGACTGGCGTCCCGCGGCTGTCGTTGCAGCTCAGCGAGGGCTTCGGCCCGGTCGGCGTCGGACGTGGCCGGCTTGCGGATGAGCTCCTTCAGCTCGGCCCGGCGCTCGGCGTAGCGCGCGACGACGACGGCCCGCTGCTCGTTGCGGGCGATCTTCGACTTCTTCGCCATCTCAGCGCTCCTCCGGAAAGACGTTGTGCGGCATTCTGTTCACCGCTCCTCGCGGAAATCGACGTGCTTGCGCACGACGGGGTCGTACTTGCGCAGCACCATCCGGTCCGGATCGTTGCGGCGGTTCTTCCTGGTCACATACGTGTAGCCGGTGCCCGCGGTGGACTTCAGCTTGACGATCGGCCTGAGTTCGGTCGATTTGGACGCCATCGGTTTCTCCTCGTCAGATCTTGTCGCCGCGGGCCCGGATCCTGGCCACCACGGCCTCGATCCCGTCCCGGTCGATGGTCTTGATGCCCTTGGCCGAGACGGTCAGCGTGACGCGCCTGCCCTCGCTGGGCAGGAAGTAGGTCTTGCGCTGGATGTTGGGGTTCCAGCGGCGGTTGGTCCGCCTGTGTGAGTGCGAGACGGACTTGCCGAACCCGGGCTTACGCCCGGTGACCTGGCAGTGGGCCGACATACGGGCTCCCTCCGGTAGATGACAATCATTTTCGACAACGATTGATCGACAATGTACCGTTGCCCTGACGCAAATGAAAATCGTTATCGAAAGGGGTGCTGTCCGTGGTCCCATCGGAGACCGACCGGCGAACACCGGTCGTGGTGCTCGCGGGATTCGCCGGGCCCGCCGCGGCGGGCGCCGAGTACGCGGCGACCGCGCTGTGCCAGGAAGCGCCCGGCACCGTGGTCGTCCATCACGACCTGAAACAACTGAACGAGGGCATCGTGCACCGCACGGTGCGCAGCGCGACCTACGAGACGTCCGACGTGCTCGAACTCGCGCACGGCTGTGTCTCCTGCACCCTGCGGATCGACCTGCTGCCGCTGCTGCGCACGCTGGCCGCGCGGGACTCGGTCGAGCGCATCGTGCTGGCGCTGGATCCGGCCTTCGAGGCCGAGGCGGTCTGTCACGCCATCGAACACGTTGTGGTGGAAGGCATTCTGGGCCGGGTCGACGGGCCGGCCGGACGGGACGTACGCATAGACGCGGTGCTGACGTTCCTGGACGCGAGCGCGTGGCTGGCCGACGCCACGGGCGAGGACACGCTCGCCGAGCGCGGCCTCGCCCGTGCCGACGACGAGCGGACGGTGGCGCAGCTGGCCGTCGGTCAGGTCGAATTCGCCGACGCGGTAGTCGCATTGGGGCCTGCGACGCCGGGCGCCGAGGTCGAGCGCGGCAAGCTCGGTGCGGTGCTGGCCAGGCTGGTCCCCGACGCGCCGGTGGCCTGGGTGGACGATCCGCAGACGATCACCGCGGCCCGGATCGAGGAGCTGCTGTCGCGCATTCCCGCGCACTCGCGCCGCGGCCGGGTATTCGACGCGCATGCTCCGCTGCTGCGCGGCCAGCCGCCGCTCACCAGCGATTACGGTGTGGCCCTGCTGGAATTCGCGGCAAGCAGGCCGTTCCACCCCGGCCGCCTGCACGAGGCGCTCGACGTGCTGTTCGACGGTGTGGTGACCGCTCGCGGCCGTATGTGGCTGGCCACCCAGCCCGACGAGGTGGCCTGGCTGGAGTCCGCGGGCGGCGGCCTGCGCGTCGGCAGCGCGGGCCGCTGGCTGGCGGCGATGTCGGAAGCCGAACTCGCGCAGGCGGATCCGGACCGGCGGGCGATGGCCGCGCTGCGCTGGGACGACCAATTCGGCGACCGGGACATCTCGCTGGTGATCCTGGTGCACGACGCCGACCCCAACGAGATCCGCGAGGCGCTGCACTGGGCGCTGGTGGAGGACGACGAGCTGCGCCTGGTCGAACGCGCGCCCGAACGAGTCGCGCTGTGGGAGGACCCGTTCGGCGCCTGGCACGCCGATCCGTGCGAGAGCACCGAGTCGACGCTGCCCATCGAAGACGTGAAAAGCCCGAGAGGAGAGGCGAAATGAAATCAGGAATCCATCCGGACTACCACCCGGTGGTGTTCGAGGACGCGGGCACCGGCAAGCAGTTCCTCACCCGGTCGACCGCGACCAGCACGCGCACCGTGCAGTGGTCGGACGGCAACACCTATCCGCTGCTGATGGTCGACGTGACCTCGGACTCGCACCCATTCTGGACCGGCGCGCACCGCGTGCTGGACAGCCAGGGCCGGGTGGAGAAGTTCGAGCGCAAGTACGGCAAGCGCGCGCGACGCGGGGAGGGCTGAGATGGCGGTTCCGAAGCGGAAGATGTCGCGGTCCAATACCCGCAGCAGGCGCGCGCAGTGGAAGGCGACGCCGCCGGATCTGGTGCCGGTGACCGTCGCCGGCGTGGTGCACAGGGTGCCGCGCCGACTGGTCGCGGCGGTGCGACGCGGGCTCATCGATCTAGACCGGATCTGAGGCCCGCTGCCGTGGTGGTCATCAAGCGCCAGAGATTCGGCTCCAGATGACCACCACGCGCGAGGCTTTCGAGTGCCGTTCGCGGCCCGGCTCGTGTCTCAGTGGCCGATGCGCATGCGACGTAGTCGCGAGCAGCGGTCGCTGAGACGCGAGCCACAAAGGGGCCGCGAACACGCCGCGCCGAAGGCGTGGCCGATAATTCAGCCTTCCTTGTCGGCGAGGTCCGCGAGGGTCGCGGCGAGCCGGAAGTACTTGTTGTTGGCCAGGTCGGCGATCGTCTTGATCTTGAGCGCCTCCAGCAGCTGCTTGTCGTGCGCTTCGGTGAGACCGGCGAGGGCCGAGGGCGGAGCGGAGAGGATTTCGTTCAGCGACTTGTTCTCGTACGCCTTGTCGAGAGCCTTGTCGAGCACCACGTTGACGGCCATGCGAACTCCTTCGAACGAACCTGGATGTGCGGCGCTCAGTGAACGCCATGTGCCAGCCGACGATAACTCGGACGGTGCTGTTGCGGGTGACGAACGCGCCGGGCCGGGGTCGAACGGCCGATCCGGCCGTCGCGCCGGGTTGATGGCCGACTTTCGTTAGGTACCCTGAACAAATGGCAATCCGACAGCTAACGGCCTGTTCGGAGCTACGTTGCAACCTCGTGCACGATCAGATTGCGACCCGGTAGCTACCAGGCGAAATACGTACTGATGGTTGGTTTTTGGGCAGCGGAAAAGTCTCCCGGAAGTGATGCGGTCGTGTCCTGGCCCCGGTACCCTCGTGCACGAGGGCGGGTTCTCCCGGTTTCCGAGAGAACCCGCTCATCGCCAACATTCCGGCCGCGGCACCGCCGCTCCGCCCCTGCGGAACAACAGCCCGCACGAGCCGACTCATCGCTTCGCCCGCGAATCCAGCTCATCACTACTGGATGTGTGCTGCGTACCCCCACCCTGCCCCGGCAAACCGGGCAGATCGGGCAACATCGACTCCAATCGCGCCAACTGCTCACCCACCAAGTTCGCGGGCCCCTCGACCAACGACAGCGGCCACGGCCACCGCCGGCCGCACGATCGTTCCACCTGCTCGGTCAGATCGGCGGTGGTCGCCTCCAATTCGCTGATCTCGGTGCGCAATTCACCGACCTCGTCCTCCAGCTCGCTGATCCGGGCCAACGCGGCCGCCACGCCGTCCACCAGCGTGCGATTACGGCCCTGCTCGTCGGTGCCCAGCTGCGGCCAGCCCGACAGGCCCGGCCCGCGCAACTGGATCTGGATATCGCGCAGCACTGCTTCTTGCTCCGGCGTCACGTCCGCCTCCTCGGCAAAATCCCACTGACCGAAATCGGTTGTCTCGGCTACGTTCAGGTCGCAGACCACGCCACCGACGACCGGCTGGCGCAATGTCTGATGAATATTGCGCCGTGTCTCCACATTGCCGCCAGACCAGGCATCGGTCTGCCAAGCCCAGGTGGCGCTGCCCGAATCCAGCGCGCGGCTCACCGACCAATACCCGCCGTAGATACCGACATTCGCGCGACCGAGCACGGTCGCGGCGCCGTCGAGATAGGCATTGATCCGCTGCTGATCCTGCGGCGTCGCGTCGAAATCGGCGGAAAAGTAGATGGGGCGATCCTGCCTGCCACCGCAGCGCAGCACCTGCGCCAAGCCCGCCCGCGCATCGACGACCCCGGCACCGTAGCCGTCCAGCATCCTGGCCGCGGTGGTCTCCCAGTTCGACGCGATCGACACACCGTGTGCGCGTAGATCATCCGCCTCGGCCGGGGTCAGCAACTTGCCTGGCAGAGTGGGACCACCGTCGGACAGATACCGGACCACGAAGTCGAAACCCGCCGCGCGGATCGCCGCACCCCCCGGCCGACCCCCGGCGTAGTCGAGACCGAAACGCATATCTCTCACTGTAAATCGGGTCGACAGGGAATTCGGCGGCATTGCCGAACCCTGGCCACCCGAATCAGCTCAGAACGCGGAACTCGGCGCGGGCGCCCGCACGGGAATCGACGTACGCCGGTCCGGCGCGATCAGGATCGCACTGATCGGGACGGCCAGCGACAGCATGCCGACCACGAACGCGGGCACGAAGAAACCGAACAGATCCTCACCGGGCGGCGTCGCGCTGGTCGTCGCGAGATCGACCTCCAGCCCGAGCAGATCGGTGTAGTGCATGCCGGTGATCCCGGCCGCGAACACCACCGCCGCGCCGATCAGCAGCGACAACGGCCGCCTCGGCTGGGTGAACCACAGGGTGGCTGCCGACACCGCGACCGCGATCGCCACCGCGCCGGCGAACAGCAGCGGAGCCAGCGTGGTCGAACCCTGAATGTGCATGGAGTCCAAGGCCAGGAAGTGCGTCAGGCCGAAACCACCGCCCATGATCGCCGCGGCGCCGATCAGGCGCGCGACGTTCAACGTCCGGCCCATGATGGCCAGCGCGGCCCACACCGCGAGCACCGAGATCACCGCTCCCGCGGCGACACTCCACACGTCGTAGCGGACCAGGCTGCCCGGCACCGTGACACCGAGCATCGAGACGAACACCGGTAGCCAGACCCCGACCCCGCCGATCGAGATCGCCGCGGACGCCTGCCACACCACCCGGAACTTCGAGGTCACCGAGCGGGTCGAATGCTGGATGCAGCTGAAGCCGACCAGCGCACCGACCACGGAAACCGCAACGGACAGACCGATGATCCAGTAACCCATGCTGAAGTAGGTCACGACTGCACCTCGCTGACGCTCGGCTCCGTCGTGCCCAAGGGCCTGTGCCTCTGGTTCGCTCGCTGACGCTCCCTCACGACTCCGCCTCGCTCACAGCACCGCCTGTTCCTGCTCCCGCTCCTGCGCGGCGAGGCGTTGGATGGCGTACTCGGTCACCGCAGCCAGCGACTGGCGCACCTCGTTGGCGTTGCGCGCGTCGATATCCACGATCGGCACACTCTCGCGCACCGCGAGCGCCTCGCGCAGTTCGGCGATCGGGAAGCGGGGTGCGTTCGGAAAACGGTTGACCGCGACCAGGAACGGCAGCTGACGCGCCTCGAAGAAGTCGACCGCCGCGAAGCTGTCCTCCAGCCTGCGGGTATCGATCAGCACCACGGCGCCGATCGCACCGCGGATCAGGTCGTCCCACATGAACCAGAAGCGCCGCTGGCCGGGCGTGCCGAACAGGTACAGCGCCAGGTTGCCCGGCAGGATGATCCGGCCGAAATCCATGGCCACCGTGGTGGTTTCCTTCTCCGGCGTATCGGCGAGGTCGTCGATGCCGTCGGAGAACCGGGTCACCATGGCCTCGGTGCGCAACGGAACGATCTCGGACACCGCGCCGACAAATGTTGTCTTACCTACCCCGAAACCACCCGCCACCACGATCTTCGTGGACGCGGTCCGATTGTCCCCGTCGGCCTGGCCGGGGTTGGTGTCGGGCCCGATCTTCTTATAGGGCACGGAGTCCACGCAAAGTCCTCTCCATCAAAGAACGGCGCTCGTCGAAACTCGCCTCGTCAGTCAGTGTCGAATGCAGACGCACAATGCCGTCTACCACGAGGTCACCGATCATCACCCGGATCATGCCGAGCGGACGATCCAAGTGAGCGGCGATCTCGGCGACGGAAAGCCGGTGTGTCCCGAGCCGAAGGATATCCGTGCGGACATCACCGGTGGGCCAGTCGAGATGCGCAGTGTAGGACAGGGTCTCGATGACCGCTTCCAGCGGCAGGTCGACCGCGGGCTCGGTTCGCCCGGAGGTCAGGGCATAGGGTCGGACGCGCGTGGTCGGTCGGGGTCCAGGTCCGTAGGGATTGGACATCTCCTGCTCAAACCGCGGTACGCGCGGTGGCGGTGACCACCGTGCCGACGCGGTCGACCAGCAGCGCCATCTCGTAGCCGATCCGCCCGATATCGTGCGACTTGTTGGCGAGCACGGCCAGGTGCGAGCCGTTGCCCACGCTCATCACCAGCAGGTAACCGCGCTGCATCTCGACGATCGACTGCATCACCTTGCCGCCGTCGAACAGCGACGCCGCGCCCATCGACAAGCTGGCCAGACCCGCGGTGACGGCCGCGAGCTGCTCGGCCCGGTCCGACGGCAGGTGTGGGCTGGTCGCCTGCAGCAGGCCATCGGCCGACACCAGCACCGCGTGGGACACGCCGGGTACGTCCCGGGTGAATCTGGCGACCAGCCAGTTCAGGTTCTCATCCGTGGTGCTGTTCGCGTTGGTCATGCAAGCCCTCCGTCGTCGTACTGCGCATTGGCCCGCCCACTGCGGACCCCACTGAGATGCCTGGTCAGGTTGTTCCGAATCTCCTCGGGATCACGGGCTCCCGATTCGTCTGCCTGGGCCAGACCGCCGGGGACGAGCTGCGCGCCCGGCGTTCGGATAGGAAGTCCACCGCTGGTGCGGCCGGTAGGTGTCGGGTGTGTCGCCTCTTCGGCCGCGGTCCAGCCGACGTCGGCGGGCGAGGTCCAGGTGCTCTCGGCGGCCTGCGACGTCGCGGGCTCGACCAGCCACTCCGACACCATGCGCTGGTAGATCGGGGTCGGCGAGGCGCCTGCCACCGGCTGCAACCGCGAGGAAGTGACCGTCGCGGGCTCGGGGGTGCGCTCGGGTGCGGGGGCAGGCGTCGGCTTGGGCGCGGGTTCCGGTACCGCGGCCGGGCGTCGCATGGGCAGGCCCGAGCGTGCGGTGCGGGTCGGCTCCCGCTCGGCGCTCGGCCCCGCCTTGTGCTGTTCGGACTCGCGCTGCTGCGGCTCCCGCGGCACCCGCTGCTGCGGCACCGTCAGTTCCGGTTCCGGCTCGCGCTGGGACGATTCGCGCTCGGACGATTCGCGCTGGGGCGACTCGGGTTCCGGCTCGGCCCACAGACCGGCCGGCCGCTCCGGTTCGGCGTCGGCCGCCCGGATCGGCGCGCTCACGCCCACCGTCGGCGGGCCGAAGGGGGAGCGATCATCGGTCGGGGTGTTGATCGACCACGGCTGCGTCGGCGGTTGTGCGTCGGAATCGGTGTCGGGGGTATTGGTCCGCGTCGACACCGAGACGGCGGGCTGGCCGGGCGGCTCGGCGACCCGAATGGCAGGCCTGCGCTGCGGCAGACCGGAGCTGCTCACCTCGAACCGCGGCGAGGTGTGCTGCGGCAGGCTCGGCACCGGCACCAGGGTGCGCGGCTGCGCGGGCAGGTCGTAGTCGCCGGTCAGCTCCAGCGGCTTGCCGGTCGGGTCGGTGGCGTCCAGCGGCGGCGCGACCAGCGCACCGGGCAGGTGCACGCTCGCGGTGACGCCGGGCTGCTGCGCTGTGGTGGAGGTGCGCCGCAGGCTCGCGGTAATGGTGTGCCGCTTCGCCAGCCTGCCCACCACGAAAAGTCCCATTCGGCGGGCGGTTTCGACGGTGACCTCACCACCGGAGCTCAGCCGGTCGTTGATGGCGCGCAGATCCTCGGTAGACATGCCGAGGCCGCGGTCGATGATCTCGATCAGATAGCCACCGTCGACGGCGCGCGAGACCGACAGCGTGACCGGTGTGGTCGGCGGCGAGTAGCGCAGCGCGTTGTCGATCAGTTCGGCGAGCAGATGCTCGATGTCGATGGCGGGTTCGCCGGCCACGATGCCGTCGGGAACGGCGCCGATCTCGACGCGCTGATAGTCCTCGACCTGGGAGACCGCGCTCCACAGCATGTCGGAGAGCTGGACCGGGTGCAGCTGACCACGGCGCAGCGCGGTACCGGCCAGCACGAGCAGGTTGTCGCCGTTGCGGCGCATCCGGGTGGCCAGGTGGTCGAGGCGGAACAGGCTCTGCAGCCGTTCGGTGTTGTCCTCGTCGTGCTCGAGGTCCTCGATCAGCGCCAGCTGCTGCTCGACCAGCGATTGGCTACGCCGCGACAGGGTTTCGAACATGCTGCCGATCTGCACCCGCAGGCGCGCCTGCTCGGCGGCCAGGTGCAGCGAGGCTTGGTGGATATCGTCGACCGCGCGGGCCAGTTGGCCGATCTCCTCGGTGGTGCGGATGTCGACCGGCGTGATCTTCGGCGTCGCGCCGCCGGTGCGCACCACCTCGATCTCGTTCGGCAGATCGACGTGCGCGACCTGCAACGCGTCGTGGCGCAGGCGGCGAATCGGCACGACCAGCGAGCGGGCCACCGCGAGGGCCAGGGCCAGACCGGCGAGCAGCGTGGTGATCACGATCGCGACGTCGCGCAGCACCGCGCTGCGCAGCTCGATGGTTCGGTCGGCCAGCTTCGAGTCGATGGTGCCGAGCAGCGCCGTGGTGGCCTGGCGATAGGCGTCGGAGCTGGTGCGCAACGAATCGGTGATCACCGGGTTGTTGCCGAGGCTGTTCGGGTTCTGGCTGAGCGCGCCGATGCGGGTCTGCACCGCGTCGGTGAGCACCTGCGCGTTGGTCGCGGACGACGGACTCATCTGCGGATAGGAGTACGTCAGCATCATCTCGGCGCCGAGCGTGGTCAGCATGCCCGCGAGCGCGGCCGGGTTACCGCCGCCCGCGGTCGCCGACATGATCTGTTCCTGGGTGAGCAGGCGGGAGGCGTTGGCGATCAAGCCCAGCTGCAGGAAGTAGCGCTGGATGACGATCTCCTCGATCGACGAGGACACCGAGATCGCCGTGATGATCCGGGTGCCGACCTCGTCGACCTGTCCGCCGATGGTCGCGGGGGAGGAGGTGCGCAGGCCGTTGCGCATGGTGCGGGCCACCGCGATGGCCGCGGGTAGTTCCTTGGTGGTGCCGTCGTCGGATTTCTTCGTCCGCAGCGCGGTTTCCAGATCGATGGCCGCCTGATCGAACTTGGCGGCGACCGAGTCGATCGGGTCCTCGGGCCTGGCGTTGACCGCGGCGATCGCGAGTTGTTCGGTGGCTTCGCCGAATTCGAGCATCGGGCGCAGGATGCGGGCCTGCTCGGTAGCCGCGTCGAGCTTCGAGATCACCCCGAGCTCGTCCTTGATGCGCAGTCCGGCGAAGGCGGAGGCGAGCAGCACCGGCAGCAGCAGGACGATGCCGACCTTGCGCGTGACCGACATGTTGGACAGGCTGAATTGCCAGGAACGCGGTGCAGCTTCCATTCCGCTTCCGTCGCCTCCACTCCGCGCATGGTCCCCGAATGGTGGCTGTCTAGGAGCAGTCTGGATCAACCCGCCGAGAACCAACTCAAGGTCTTCTTTTTACCGCACGGAACATACCGTGCTGACTGGCCGTCGGCAATCCGTAGGGACTGGGTCTGCCGATGGCCGAATATGGCTACGCGGAACAGGTTTCGCGCTGTTTGAGTTAGTGAGTCTACATACTTCCTGGACGATTGATCTATACGGCGTGCGATCGCTGATAGCTGACCGGCTGCTGGTGTCCGTGTGCCGGGCCGAGCCCGGCGCGGCGTGTCGAGCCTCCCCTCTCAGTCGCCTCTCAGTCGATACGGTCAAACTGGTCGCATGCGCATTCTGGTAGTCGACGACGATCGCGCCGTTCGGGAGTCGCTGCGCCGGTCACTGACCTTCAACGGCTACTCCGTCGACCTGGCCGTGGACGGTGTCGACGCGCTCGACAAGGCGACGAGCCAGCGGCCCGACGCCTTGGTGCTCGACGTGATGATGCCCCGGATGGACGGCCTCGAGGTCTGTAGGCGCTTGCGCAGCACCGGTGACGATCTTCCGATTTTGGTTTTGACGGCACGGGATTCGGTCTCCGAGCGAGTTGCCGGACTCGATGCCGGCGCCGACGATTATTTGCCGAAACCGTTCGCGTTGGAAGAATTGCTCGCGCGTTTGCGCGCGCTGCTGCGCCGCACGACCGCCGATCCCGGCGAGGTTTCCGAGGCAATGACCTTCGCGGATTTGTCGCTGGATCCGGTGACCCGCGAGGTTTCCCGCGGCGAGCGCGGGATCAGCCTCACCCGCACCGAGTTCTCCCTCCTGGAAATGCTGATGGCCAATCCGCGCCGGGTGCTGACCCGCAGTCGCATCCTGGAGGAGGTCTGGGGTTACGACTTCCCGACCTCCGGCAACGCGCTCGAGGTCTACATCGGCTATTTGCGCCGCAAGACCGAGGCCGAGGGCGAGACGCGCCTCATCCACACCGTGCGCGGTGTCGGTTACGTGCTGCGGGAGACGCCCCCGTAGGGGGAAGGTCATGGCACGAACTGTTCCCAAGCGGCCGGTGGTCGCCGGGCTCGGACAGCGTCCGCCCGATCCGGCGGAGATGCGTCCGCCGATCCCGCTCACCCGCTCCGTCTCGCTGCGCTGGCGGGTGACGCTGCTCGCCGCCTCGGTGGTGGCGATCGCGGTCGCGGTGACCTCGATCGCGGCGTACGCGCTGGTCGCGCGCGCCCTGTACGCGAACGTGGATACCGAGTTGCGCAGCCGAGCGAACGCGGTGACCGCCATCGATCCGTACGGCTTCAACCTGCAGAATCTGGCGCTGGCGACCGCGTTCTACCCCGACACCGGCATCGTGCTGATCTATCCCGACATCGGCCCGTATTCGGTACCGCAGGCGACTATTCCACCGGTCGGCCCGCCGGAGTGGGCGGTGTTCCACGGCCAGGCGAGCTCGTCGTTGCGCACCGTCGCCAATCAGCGCGTGCTCGCGGTACGCACGAACGAGGGCGCGACCCTGGTGATTTCGCAGCGGCTGGAGCCGACCCGCAACGTGCTCGATCGTCTCGCGTGGTTGCTGTTCGTCGTCGGTGGCTGCGGCGTCGTGCTGGCCGCCGCGGCGGGAACGGCCGTCGGCCGCACCGGCCTGCGCCCGATCGGACGGCTGACCGCCGCCACCGAGCGGATCGCCCGCACCGACGACCTGACGCCCATCCCGGTGACCGGCGACGACGAACTCGCCAGGCTCACCGAGAGTTTCAACGCCATGCTGCGCGCGCTGGCCGAATCACGGGATCGGCAGCGGCGGTTGGTCGCCGACGCCGGGCACGAACTGCGCACCCCGCTCACGTCGCTGCGCACGAACACCGAGCTGCTGATGGCGTCGAGTCGCCCCGGCGCCCCGCGCATTCCGGACGAGGACATGGCCGAGCTGCGCTCGGATGTGATGGCGCAGATCGAGGAGTTGTCGAACCTGGTCGGCGACCTGGTCGATCTGGCGCGCGAGGACGCACCCGAAACCGTGTACGAGCGAGTCGATCTCGGCGAGGTAGCCGAGCGGGCGCTGGAACGGGCCCGGCGGCGCCGTGGCTCGGTGGAGTTCGTCTCGGCGTTCCAGCCCTGGTTCGTCTACGGCCACGAGGCAGGCCTCGAACGCGCGATTCTCAACGTGCTCGACAACGCCGCGAAGTGGAGTCCGGCGGGCGCGCAGGTCTACGTCGAGATGCGCGAAACCGGGCGCGGCTTGCTCGAATTGACCGTGGACGATGCAGGCCCCGGTATTCCGCCGGGCGAACGTGAGCTGGTGTTCGAGCGCTTCTACCGGACCACCGCCTCGCGCTCCATGCCCGGTTCGGGGCTCGGCCTGGCGATCGTCAAGCAGGTCGTGACGAAACACGGCGGCACGATCGGCATCGAGACCTCCAGCCGGGGCGGCGCGCGAATCCGGATCGTCCTGCCCGGTGAAGCCGGTCGGCCGGTGGAGGCCTGAAAACGCGCGCTCGGCAAAGCCGGGCTCGGAGGAGTACGAGATCCGTATAACAGGTGTTCCAGGTACTGGGATCCGGTGAATTCGACGGCGCGCGAAGCGTGCGCCGGACCCGTATTGTGTGGCGGGGGAAGCGGCCTGCGCGGCCGCGAAGAGGGTACACAGTCTCGGACAATTGAAAGCACGGTCTCAGTCCGCTCTCAGTAGTCGCCGTCAAGCTGGTCGGCAGACGCTGAGGAGAAACGAGGAGTCCATGACCGAGGATTCGAAGGACCGGCGGGACGAGCCGGCGCACACCGCACCGGATCAGCCCAACCCGACCGATCAGATCCCGGCCGCACCGGCAAGCCCCGGCGGCGCGCCGTACGGGCCAGACGCCGCCTACTCGCCGCACGGGTCCGGGTACGGGCCGTACGAGGCACCGCCGTCGCCGTACCAGGCGCAGCAGTCGATGGGCCAGTATCCACCGCATCAGCACACTCAGCCGTTTCCCGGCCCGGAGTACGGCGGGCAGCCGTTCGATCAGCAGACGGCGCAGGGCGCGCCGTTCGATCAGCAGGGCGCGCCGTTCGGGGCGCATGCGCAGCCCGCCAAGCGTCCGTTCCGGACCGGCCTGGTGCTTGGCGCGGTCGCCCTGGCCTTGGTCAGCGGTGGCGTCGGCGGCGCGGTCGGTGCGCTGGCCACCCACTCCGACGACGGCCGCTCGACGATCAGCAACGCGCTCGATCAGCCGAAACCCAATGTCAACAACGTCTCCAACGCCCCGGCGGGCTCGACCCAGGCGGTCGCGCAGAAGGTGCTGCCCAGCGTGGTGATGATCAAGGTGGCCAGCAGCCGCGCCGAGGGCGAGGGCTCCGGTGTGGTGCTGTCCTCCGACGGCCTGATCCTGACCAACAACCACGTGGCCGCGGGCGGCGGACCCAACGCCAAGATGGAGGTGCTGTTCTCCGACGGCAGCTCCGCGCCCGCAACCATCGTCGGCGCCGATCCGGTCTCCGACCTCGCCGTCATCAAGGTCCAGGGCAAGACCGGCTTGACCCCGATCGAGCTCGGCACCTCGGAGAACCTTCAGGTCGGCCAGTCGGTCGTGGCGATCGGCTCGCCGCTCGGCCTGGCGGGCACCGTGACCACCGGCATCGTCTCCGCGCTGAACCGCCCGGTGTCGACGCAAGGCGAGGGCCCGCAGAATCCGGCCGGGGTGAACCCGGTGATCGACGCCATCCAGACCGATGCCGCGATCAACCCCGGTAACTCCGGCGGTGCGCTGGTCGACGGCAACGGCAAGCTCATCGGCATCAACACCGCGATCGCCAGCCTCGGCGCAGGCGAGCCCGGCGTCGGGCAGCAGAGCGGCTCGATCGGACTCGGGTTCGCCATCCCGGTCGACCAGGCCCGCCGGGTGGCCGACGAGCTCATCAAGACCGGCCACGCCACCTACGCGCAGATCGGCGTCAAGATCCAGGCGCAGGACTCGATCAACGGCGCACGGGTGCTGGAGTCCACCCCGGACGGCCCGGCCGCGAAGGCGGGCATCCCCGCAGGCGTGATCATCACCAAACTCAACGATCGCAGCATCAACACCGGCGACGCGCTCGTCGCCGCGGTTCGCTCGCACCAACCAGGAGACAAGGTGAAAGTCACCTATACCGATGAACGAGGCAGCAACTCCAAGACCGTCGAGGTGACCCTCACCGGTGCGCCCGCGGACGGCGGGCGATGATGCGGGTGCTGCAGGGTGGCTGGACACCGCTGCTCGACACGGCCGCAGAGGTTATCCGCACAAGCGCTACGGTGAGCACCATGGAAATCGATGCTCCGGTGGCGGGGCGTGCTCTGGTGGTGGTCGTCGATGATCGAACGGCGCATGGAGGTGTTGACTCGCTCGGCCCGCTGGTCACTGAGCTGCTCACCGAGGCAGGCTTCCTCGTCGACGCGTCGGTGTCGGTGCAGGCCGACGAGGTCGAGATCCGCAACGCGCTGAACACCGCGGTGATCGGCGGTGTCGACCTGGTCATCTCGGTCGGCGGCACCGGCATGTCCCCGCGTGACGTGACGCCCGAGGCCACCTCGCAGGTGCTCGATCGCGAGTTGACCGGCATCAGCGAGGCGCTGCGTGCGTCCGGCCGGGTGGCCGGTTCGCTCGACGCGGGCCTCTCGCGCGGTGTGGCCGGCATTTCCGGCAGCACCCTGGTGGTCAACCTGCCCGGCACCCGGGCCGCCGTGCGCGACGGAATGGCGACGCTCGGCCCGCTTGCCAGCAAGGTGATCGGCGAACTGTCCGGATTGGTCGAATAATTTCGGGCTCCGGTTCTTCCGACGACATCCCTCGCCCGGCCGCTCGCCGGGCGAGGGATGCGGCGCGTCTCGCCGAAATTTTCGGCGACACCCTCCCAGACACCACGAGCGACGAACGCGGAGACGACTCCGGCAACGAGTCCTCGTCCGATGATTGGCTGCGTGCGCAGAAGCCGCCGCACCACGGTTGATTGCCCAAATCTACGTAGTAGCTACGTATCGAGAAGTTGGCTCGCCGTAATTTACTTGTGATTGTTTCACATCGCCGTTATTCGGCCGATATATGTACGGCTCTGTCCCGTATTCAGCGCTTGGCGCTTTAGTGACTTCATCAGCACCGGCCGGTCGGTCTCGACTGTCTCCGCCACTAATAAATGCACGCCAAACGATGTTTGCATGTTAACGAATGTGATTTACATCACATTGATCTTTACGAAAGCTTGCGTTGCAGCGCCGTTACCTAGCGTTTAATGTTCGCACGAGCCACCCACACTGGACTTCCTGGGCCCGGGTGCGGCACGTACGTGTCGACCCGGCGGAACCTGGCTCGGTTCCGGTCGCCAGCCGGAGCGTCGCGCCGAACTAAATTGTCGGTTACACACTGGCAACAAAGGCGCGACAAACTGAGCTGGGCCTGCGAGGACCACCTGTCCAACCTCGATGGTCGAGGTTGACTGTTTTAACCTGATGAGGGGAAGTATGAGCGAGAACCGCACCAACGGTCTGCGCCGCGGAGCCCGCGTAGCGGGCGTCGGCGCTGCCGCTGCCGTGGCCATGGGCCTGCTTTCGACCGGCGCCGCCAGCGCCGATGTTTTTGTGCCGTTGCCGGACGGCCAGAAGAGTGGCCCGGGTGTGACCATTACCCGGACCGGAGAGCATGCCGTCGTGTCGCCGTCGCTCGCGGCCAACGGCGCGGGCCGCGTTGTCTGGGTTTCCGGCAACGCGTCGGCGGATGTCACCGAAACCCCGGAAGGCAAGGTCGGCCCCTGGAACGGCGCGACCAACAACCCCGGCACCAACAACTCCTCGACGCACGGTACGTCGCAGCTGAACACCGGCTACATCATCGGATGTCAGGTCAGCATCGCCGATGACGCGATCAGCCTCGGCCTTTCGGCCAACGCCAATCTCACCAGCGGTGGCCTCGGTGGTTCGTTCGGCATCAACCTCGGTCCGGGCGACGTGAAGTTCGTGCAGATCGAACTGAAGGACATCACCAAGCCGGGTTCCTACTCCGTGGAGTACCAGGACGTCGAGATGGAGATCCAGGGCTGCGCGGGCTACGCCCAGGCCCGCTCCTACACCGTGGTCGAGATCATCGGTGACCACTACTCGAAGACCACCCTCTACGGGATGCCGTTCAGCATTGGCTGACGACTGTCGACTGTCGAAAACTCTTCTCGCTGAAACGAACTCAACCCCTGAGGGAATTACACATGATCAACCGTAAGAACGTGGCGCGGGCAGCCGGTGTCTGTGCCGCCGCAACCATCGCCGTGGGCCTGTTCTCCACCGGTGCCGCGAACGCGGACACCTTCGTGCCGCTGCCGGGTGGCGAGATCACCAAGACGCTGTCCGACGGCACCGTGGTGACGGTCCGTCTGGTCAACGAATCCGCCAACATCAACCCGTCCCTGGGCTCGACCCCGGTGCACCGCAACGCGTGGGTGTCCGGTTCGGCGCGGGTCGAGGTGTCCGGTGACGGCGCCACGGGCGGCAAGATCCGTCCGGGCTACGTGGTCGGCTGCCAGGTCAACATCGACGGCGGCGGCGCTTCGGCCGGCGTCGAGGCCAGTGGCAAGTGGGACGGTAGCGACGGTGACGTCGGCGTCAACGGTGGCGGCAACCTGAGCCTCGGCCCCGGCCAGGCGAAGGCCTTCTACCTGCTCGATCGTGAAGTGGCCGACGACTTCGGCAACGAAGATCACTCCAGCCAGATCACGTTCAAGGGCACCAACGGCTCGGTCACCTGGGCCGACTCCACCATCGGCCTGTCCGGCTGCGGCGGCTACGCGCAGGCTCGCGCGTTCGTCAAGGTCAAGGTCGAGACCGACAACGTCATGTCGTACGTGACGCTGTGGGGCCAGCCCTTCAGCCTCGGCTGACGCCGAACACTCAACTCGCACAACTCGAGCGGACCCGTCGCTACCGCGACGGGTCCGCTTGCTGTTGCTGTCTGCCGCCGACCGCACTGCCCACCCCGAAGGCGGCCGCGTCGGCACAGCTCTGCTCGCTGCCTGAGAATTCGTTCCGCTAGGGGTCGACAACCATGATCAACCGTAAGAAACTGACGTCCCGCGTCGGGCTCGGGGTCGCCGCCACTGTCGCGTTGGGCCTGTTCTCGACCGGCGCGGCCACCGCGGAGATCTTCATTCCGCTGCCCGGTGGCGAGACCACCAAGACGCTGGCCGACGGCACCGAGGTGCGGCTCGCGCTGGTCGACGAGTCGGTCGCGATCACGCCGACCATGGGCGCCGTGCCGGGGCACCGCACCGCGCGGGTGGCGGGGAAGGCGCAGGTCGAGTTGGCCGGAACGCCGGGTGGCACAGCCGGTTCCATTTTTCCGGGGTACACCGTCGGCTGCGAGGTGGATATCGCCGGCGGTGGTGTCACCGGTGATCTGGAGTGGGCCGGGGACGCCATCGATTCCGACGCCGGGGTGGCCACCGGTGCCAAGCTGGTGCTCGAGCGCGGTCAGGCGAAGTCGTTCTATGTGCTGGATCTGGAGCAGGACGAGTACTTCGGCAGTGTGGCGTACCCGACCCGTAATCAGTTCGAAGGCAGCATCGGAGCGGTGAGCTGGTCCGACGAGGTTATCGACCTGTCCGGTTGTGACGGCTATGCGCAGGCGCGGGCGTTCGTCAGTCTCAGCGTGGAAACCGACTCCGTCGTCACCTGGATGACGTTGTGGGGTAAGCCGTTCATCCTCGGCTGACGTCGAATAGCTACTCGCACAAGATAAACGGGTCTGTCGTTGCGCGACGGGCCCGTTTCTCGTTGCCGCGCAAGCAATTCAGGATTCGTGTTTACCGCCCGCGCTGCGTTGGCCTTCGGCGAGCAGATCGCGGATCTGGATGAGCACCTCCGCGTCGCTGAGTTCGACGGCTTCCGGGCTGAACTTCCTTTTCACGTGCATGGCGGGCAGCACGAGCACGAAATACAGCACCGCGGCGATGATCGCGAAATTGATTGCAGCGGTGATGATCGGACCGACCTGGACGAAGGTCGCGGGTTTGTCGGCAACGAGCTGGAAACCGAGCCCCAGTTCGTCGCTGCCGCCGAAGACGGCCAGGATCGGGTTGACGATGCCATTGGTGAACGCGGTGACGATCGCGACGAACGCGGTGCCGATGACCACCGCCACCGCCAGGTCGACAACGTTTCCGCGGAACAGAAAATCCTTGAAACCCTTGAGCATTGCCGATATCTCCTCTACGTGTGGAGCTGACAAAGTCGTGCTCGGCGGTCGACGCCTGTGGTATCGCCGATGCTAGTTGACCTTGATGGCAAATGTGTGGACAACTCAATGGAAGACAACGGTGAGCGCGGTATGCAAGGACGCCGCCGCGACCACCGTCGCGTGTTCGGAGTCCATCGCGACCAACACCACGCGTTCCTTCGCGGCCCGTCCGTCACCGGGGCTGGACACCAGCACGACTGCGGCATCGGTCGCCAGGGTGCGGGCCGGGCGCGCGCCTTGCTCTTCGCCGCCGACCACGTCGACTCGGTCACCGGCGCGCAGGATTTCGGCGACGGCGTTGTCGGCCAACCGGATCGGCACGATCCGCGCGTCCCGCGCGCCGGTCGCGGCGGCGGCCAGGCGCGGGCCGACGACGCGGATGTCGGTGAATATCTCGCCGGCGCGCATCGCCCCGGTCAAGGTGGCGCCGATTACGTCGGAGGGATTGCGCACGACACCGGCGGGCAGGGCGGCGGCTTCGCGGGGACTCGACTGGAGATCGCTCGCGGCGAGCACATGGCCTGGTGCGAGATCGCGTCCGGCGACCACGACGGAAGTTCGTTCCGCGCCGGGATCACCGCGCAGGAACAAGGCTATCGCCAGCACTATCAGGACTGCGGCGCCGAGCCGGCGGGCGAGCAAGCTGTCGGCCCAGGGCGGTCGACGCCACACTCCGAAGCGCTGACGACCGAGCTCGGCGGGTGATCGAGTCATGGCGAAAGCCTATGACTGTGCGCGCACCCGCCAGGCCGGGAAAAGGGCTAGCTGTGGATAACTGAGTGGCTGGGGATAACTCGACGAATCAGCTGGCCACAGCGGTGCTGGTGGTCGCGCTGCTGCCGTTGGACGAGCTGGAATCCGAGCTGGTGGAACTCGACGAGCTCGAGTCCTTCGAGCCGTTGGAACCGCTGTCGGACTTGGCCGGCTCGCTCGCGGTGGACGCGCCGCTGCGGCTGTCGGTGCGGTAGAAGCCGCTGCCCTTGAACACGATGCCGACGGAATTGAACAGCTTGCGCAGCTTTCCGGAGCACTCCGGGCACACGCTCAGCGCATCGTCGGAAAAGGACTGAACGATGTCGAAGCGGTTGTCACACTGGGTGCACGCATACGAGTAAGTTGGCACAGCATCCTCCGCGGGTTTCGTCATCTGGCACTCTACAGCCGACAGTGCCAACGTTGCCAATCTACCTTTCATTCCGCGGCGTGATCTTCGACAAGCCGGTGCAGCCCGCCCCGCGGGGTCAGCGCCCAGCCCATTCGCACGTCGTGTGGCTGCTCGGGGAGCCGGTCGACCAGCTCGTCGTCCCGAACGACCGCGACCAGACGCGCCTGCGGTGCCGCCGCGGCCAGCGTCCGGTCGTAGTAACCTGCCCCGCGCCCCAGCCGGGCACCGCGCCGGTCCACCGCGAGCGCCGGGACCAGGATCAGTTCCGCACGGCCGATCGCGTCGGTCGGTAGTACCTCGCCGGTCGGCTCGAGCAGGCCGAACCTGGCTCGCCGCAGGCTGGCCAGGCCGGTGTACTCCGCCCAGTTCAAGGGTCCCGGCGGGCCGGTGACCGGGACCAGCACCCGCGCTCCCGCCGCACGCAACGTGTCGAGCATCTCGGTCGATCCCGGTTCGCCACGCACCGGCACGTACGCGCAGACCCATTCGCCCACGTCGAGCCGCTCGACCGCGGTGACCAGGGCCGCGACCTCCGCAGCGTGCTCCTCAGCAGGCATCGCCGCCCGTCGAGCAAGAATTTCGGTGCGCCATGCATGTTTTTCGCGCTCACCGGGCATCTCCATGTCGATCACCATAGGCTGACCGGAATACCGGTCGGCTCGACGTCGAGTCAGGGGCTGTGACGATGGATAGGGTATGCGCATGACAGCAAAGGCCGGACAATCCGGCGATGCCACGCTGGCTTCGTGCTTCCGCACGGCCGTAGTGCCCGCCGCCGGGCTGGGAACGCGGTTCCTGCCCGCGACCAAAACGGTGCCGAAGGAACTCCTCCCGGTGGTCGACACCCCCGGCATCGAACTGGTCGCCGCCGAGGCCGCCGAGTCCGGTGCCGAGCGTTTGGTGATCGTCACCTCGCCGGGCAAGGACGGTGTGGTCGCGCACTTCGTGGAAGACCTGGTGCTGGAGAGCACCCTCGCCGAGCGCGGCAAATTCCAGCTTCTCGAAAAGGTGCGCAAGGCACCGGGACTCCTCGATGTGACCTCGGTGGTGCAGGAGGAACCGCTCGGCCTCGGCCACGCGGTCGCCCAGGCCGAGGCCGCCCTCGACGACGACGAAGACGCCATCGCCGTGCTGCTCCCCGACGACCTGGTGCTGCCCTCCGGCGTGCTGGACGTGATGTGCCGGGTGCGCCGCAAGCGTGGCGGCACCGTGCTCTGCGCCATCGACGTGCCCAAGGACGAGGTCAGCGCGTACGGCGTGTTCGATGTGGCGACCGTGCCGGACGCGGTGAATCCGAATGTGCTGCGCGTCAAGGGCATGGTGGAGAAGCCCGCGCTGGCCGACGCGCCGTCCACCTTCGCCGCCGCCGGTCGATACCTGTTGGACCGCGCCATCTTCGACGCGCTGCGCCGGATCGAGCCGGGCGCGGGCGGCGAATTGCAACTCACCGACGCCATCGCGCTGCTCATCGCCGAGGATCATCCGGTTCATGTCGTGGTGCACCGTGGGTCGCGCCACGATTTGGGCAACCCGGGCGGCTATCTTCGTGCTGCGGTCGATTTCGCTTTGGAACGTGACGAATACGGCCCCGCCCTTCGGGAGTGGCTGGAGCATCGGCTCGGTCCCGACTGGGATCCGCAGCTGACCACCTACGACTGAGCGTGGGTTTCGTCGACAGTGGACCGTCGGGTACGAATGATGGTTCACCGTCGCGTGCGCTGATTGGTTGTGCCGAAGCGATTTCGCGCGGTGCGATCGGTGGTGTGCGAAGAGATCAGGAAGGGCTGGATGCGCTCGGTTGAGGATCAGCAGATCAAGGTGACCGCCGCGGCGGTCGCGCCTCGGCCGGTCCGGGTCGCGATTTCCGAGGCCCAGGGCCTGCTGTGTGCCGAGGACGTCGTCACCGAACGACCGCTGCCCGGATTCGATCAGGCGGCGATCGACGGCTACGCGGTGCGCAGCGTCGACGTGGCCGCCGCGGGCACCGACATTCGCAACGAGGACGACGAACTGGTCGATCTCACGCTGCCGGTGGTCGGCGAGGTGATCGCCGGATCGCGTCAGCCGATCCGGCTGCAGCCGCGCCAAACCGTCCGCGTCGACACCGGTGCACCGCTGCCGACGCTCGCGGATGCCGTGCTGCCCTTGGACTTCACCGACGGCGGCCGCGCCAAGATCAAGATCTACGAACCGGTTCGCTCCGGCGACTACGTGCGGCGCATCGGCGACGATGTGCAGCCCGGCGATGTCGCGGTGCGCGCGGGCACCATCATCGGCGCGGCCCAGGTGGGACTACTAGCGGCCGTCGGACAGGACAAGGTGCTCGTGCATCCGCGGCCGCGGTTGTCGGTGATCTCGGTCGGCGGTGAGCTCATCGATATCGATCGCACACCCGGCCCCGGCCAGGTCTACGACGTGAACTCCTATGCCCTCGCCGCCGCGGCGAGGGACGCGGGCGCGGACGTCAACCGGGTCGGCATCGTGAGCACGGATCCGCGCCGGCTGCGCGACGTGGTCGAGGGGCAGCTGGTGCGCTCCGAGGTCGTCGTCATCGCGGGCGCGGTGGGCGGCTGGGCCTCGGATCAGGTGCGCGAGGCGCTGGAAGGGCTCGGCGAACTCGAAATAGCCCGGGTCGCCATGCATCCCGGTTCGGTGCAGGGCTTCGGCAGGCTCGGCCGCGACGAGGTGCCCACCTTCCTGCTGCCGTCCAATCCGGTCGGCGCGCTGGTCGTTTTCGAGGTGATGGTCCGGCCGCTGATCCGAATCGCCTTGGGGCGCAGGCATCCCATGCGGCGGATCATCATGGCCAGGACCATCACCCCGATCAGTTCGATGGCCGGTCGCAAGGGTTATCTACGCGCGCAACTCATGCGCGACGAGGCCACCGGCGACTACCTCGTGCAACCGCTCGGCGGCGGCGCGGGCGCCTCGTCACACCTGCTCGCCACGCTCGCCGAGGCGAACAGTTTGATCGTGATAGACCCCGACGACACCGAGATCCGCACCGGTGACGAGGTCAGGGTCGCTTTCCTCGCCCAGCGCGGCTGAGGCGTGGAGGCGATGAACGTGTTCCGGGTCACGCAGCATCCGGGCTGGCCCGCGCGGCTCGGTCCGGTGCGCGTCGGGGCCGGACAGGTGACGCTGCGCCCGGTGCGGCTGCGCGACGCCGCCGCGTGGAGCCGAATCCGATTGCGGGACAGGGCCCATCTGGAGCCGTGGGAGCCCACCGGTCGCGGCGCCTGGGAGGCGCGCAACCACGCGTCCAACTGGCCGTCGCTGTGGTCGAGCCTGAAGGCCGAAGCGCGGCGTGGGGCGATGATTCCCTTGGTGATCGAGGTGGACGGTGCGTTCAGCGGGCAGTTGACCGTCGGCAATATCGTGCGCGGCGCGCTGCGTTCCGGCTGGATTGGATACTGGGTGGCCAAGGATCTCAGCGGCCAGGGTGTGGCGACAGCAGCGCTGGCGCTCGGTCTCGACCACTGCTTCGGGCAGGTCGGCCTGCACCGGGTCGAGGCGACGGTGCGGCCGGAAAACCTGGCCAGTCAAGCGGTCCTGCGCAATGTCGGTTTCCGGGAGGAAGGGCTGCTGCGCCGCTACCTCGACGTGGACGGCGCCTGGCGCGATCACCTGCTGGTCGGCATCACCGTAGAAGAGGTCATGGGCACAGTGGTCGACCGGCTCGTCCGCGAGGGCCGGGCCGTTCTGCCCTGAGAATCGTGCAATACGGACACGCCCGGCGCATCCGACGCGCGGAAGAATTGGTGGCTTTGTGACAGGTGTGGCGTATGTGCACGGCGCGCCTGCCGGATCTCGACGCGTCACGGAATTAACCTACGGACGTCGGAGGTGCGTCCTGCACCCCCGGCAGGGAGCCTGCGAGGCGACCGGTGACCACGCCGCAGCGACGGATGGAAGCCGGGCGGACGCGGGGCGTGCTGCGCACCGCTCGCCGGCCGAACGGACCACACCAGGCCGGGACGGAGGTGCTGACGGCAATGCCGAATTCGATTCTGTGGATCGGCCTGGTAGTGCTCTGGGTCTTCGTCCTTTTCCCCATCCTCGCCGACCGGCACCCGAGGATTCGGCGGACCACCGACGCCGCACTCGCCACCCGGGTGCTCGTCCGCGGAGATTCCAAGCGGCGCACCAAGAGTGGACCCGCCGCAGGCCACGAAACCGACCCCAATTGGCGGCCACGCCGCGTACAGAGAAAGCATCCCCACAGCGATGATGCGGAGGACCGGATGACAACACCGGCCGACGAACCCGTCACCGAAGGTGACCTGCCCGCGATCACCGAAGGCGCGGTGCCCCACCCCGACCCCGACATCGCTGACGCCGAGCTCGCCGACACCGAGCTGGACGACACCGAACTCGCCGACCCTGAGCTGGACGACGCTGAGCTGAGCGACGCCGAACTCGAGCAGGCCGACGCGGACGCCGAGGCAGCCGACATCGAAACCGTCACTGCCGACACCGAATCCGCCGACCTGGACGAACCGGCTGCGCCGCACGACGACGCGGCCGATGATGACGTAGTGGGCGAAGAGCGCACCGAACCGGCCGCGGCCCGGATACCCCCCGCGCGCTCCACCGTGCCCGCCCGCGTCACCCATGACGACGACTACCTCGACGACGAAGCCGACGACCGCGCCCGCCGCGACTACGAAACCGACTCCGACGACCTCGATTACGTGCCCACCCGGCGCGGCCGCGGCGGCTACGACCCCGAAGCCGACGCCATCGCCCGCGCCGCCCGCTACACCTTCCGCCAGCGCGCCGTCCTCGGCCTCGTCCTGGCCGGACTGCTATGCGGCGGACTCGCCGTCGCGGTCAGCCCGCACTTCTGGTGGGGCAGCGGCCTATCCTCCTTCGTCCTCATCGGCTACCTCACCTACCTGCGCAAGCAGGTACGCATCGAAGAAGACATCCGCCGCCGCCGCGCCGCCCGCCTCAGCCGCGCCGAACAACTCGGCGAACACCGCGCGGGCCCCCGGCAAACCCCAAGCCGCCCGCGCCGCCATGGACCGCGACACCGCCCGCGCCCTGCGCCGCCGCTCCGCACTCCTCGAAACCGACGACGAAGACCCCATGTTCGACCACCTCGACCCCTTCGACCCCGCCACCGCCCGCGCCCTCCGCGACCGCACCGGCGGCGGCGACATGCGCCGCGCCGCCGGCGAATGACACCAGCGTGACTCCGCATAATCCCAGGTAAACCGCCCGATTCGGAGTCTCGCAACAACCTTTGCTAGAGTGACTGAGCGCGGTTCCCCGGAGCCGCACGGGGCTATAGCGCAGTTGGTAGCGCGTCTCGTTCGCATCGAGAAGGTCAGGGGTTCGATTCCCCTTAGCTCCACTCCATTCGCTGGGTGAGCCCTGCACGCGGAATGCGCGTGTGGGGCTCATTTCGTCTGTCTTGTGGGGGCGCAGCCCCCACGCCCCGCCCGGCGGGGCTTCGCCCCCCGGACCCCCCTCCTCGGGTTCGCTTACCCGAGGCCGTTCGCCCCCTGGACCCCCTTCTCGGGTTCGTCTGCCCGAGGACGTTCGCTCCCGCCCTCGGAAGGCGAGTTCGATTTGCCGGCCTGTGGGGCGCACTCAACTCCTCCGAGTAGCCGATTCCGTGTATTCGGTTCTCGCGACACTACGAGTGCGGTTGAGAGGTGGTGCGTCGCGGGATGATTCGTGTTGCTCGTTCAGAGTGAGCAGCGCGGGTTTTCTGCTGGCAGATGGAGATCGATCAGGTAGTCGGCTGCCAGGCCACTGATGCATGGGTTGCGGGCAAGGAGTGCGCCGTGTTGTTCGCCGTCCACGGTGAGCAGTCGCGCACCTAACGCGTTGGCGAGGTTGGCGCTGCCGTCGTAGGGGGTGAGGGGGTCGCCGGTGACTGCTATGACGAGGGTTTGTGGCAGTCCTTTGATGTTGGTGGCGTAGGGGAAGCCGAGGGTCGACTTTCCCGGCCACGCCTCGCAGCCGTGGTGTGTCTGGATGTCGATGCCCGGGTCGAGGACCGGTGTCGTAGCGTTCATGGCCTTGATGAGATCGGTGGCCTGGTCGGGGGTGAGCCGCTCCTCGTCGTCGCAGTTGATCGCCAAGGTCGCTTCGAAGGTGTTCGGGTATTCGCCGGTCGCGGTGCGGCCGGCGAATACGTCGCGCAGGGCGAGCAGTTCGTCGCCTCGGCCCTGCGCGAGTTGTGCGAAACCGGAAATGAGGCGGGGCCAAGAGGTTTCGAGGTAGAGGGCGCTGACGAAGCCCTCGACAGCCTTGTAGTGGGTCAGCTCGCGGCCATCGGCCATGCGGATGGGGTTGTCGAGGAGTGGCCGGAGGAGATGCTGTGCCACGGTCGTGGCCTGCGCTGGATCGTCGCCGAGTGGGCAGTCCGGTTGTGTCGCGCAGAACGCGGCGATCTTCTCGAACGTGCGCTGCATCCCTTCCGCTTGCTGCAGATTCCGCTCCCGGGTGTTCTTGGTCGGGTCCATCGCGCTGTCGTTGATGAGGGCACGTACGTTTTCCGGGAAAATCTCGGCGTAGACGGCACCGAGCCGGGTGCCGTAGCTCGATCCCGCATAGGACAGCTTCTTGTCGCCGAGCGCGGCACGCAGCACGTCCATGTCGCGTGCGACATCCCGCGTCCCGAGGTGCGCGAGCATCTCCGTGCCGCCCGAGCCCTGCGCGCACTGCTCGACCAGCTCGCGCGCGCCCTCGGCCGTCCAGGGGATCCCGGCAGCGGCGATCGCCGAGACGGGCGCGTCGTTCTCTCGCTGTATGTCGGTGTAGCAATCGATTACGGGTTCGGAGATGCCGACGCCGCGGGGGTCGAATCCGACGATGTCGAACCGATCGCGGACAGGGGTTCCAGTCCAGATCGCCGCGAACGCGGCGGCGTAGCTCATCGCCGGATAGCCCGGCCCGCCTGGGTTCACCAGCAGCGATCCGATCCGATCGGTGCCGGTCGACCGCACACGCAGCAGACCGAGCTCGATCGTCTTGCCCTCGGGTTCCTGGTAATCGAGCGGAACTTCGAGCTTCGCGCACTCGCTCATGGCAACCGCCGCCGCGGGCAGTCCGATGCGCGGGTCATCGCAGGGCCCGAACTCGAGCTTCTGCGCCATGAAGCGGTCCAGCTTCGGATCATCGGCGACCGCGCCGCCCTCCGGCGTCGCGGTCGTGCAACCCGCGGTCAGCACCACCGCGACCGCCATCGCGGCCGTCGCCGCGCCTCGGATCATGCCCAGTGTTCGCACGTACTCTCCTGAATTCTGAAAGTCGTTGTTATGTCGATGGTGTGCGTCCGCGACAACGGTGCGGACGCTCGATCTCAGTTCCCGGCGGCGTCGAGCAGCCAGTGGTAGCGCATCCGGAGGCTCCGTTCGACGCTGGCCAGCACGGCCCCGAACCCGAGCCCGACGATGGCCCAGCCCGGCAAGTCGATCGGTGTCTCGATCACGCCGATGCGCTCGGCGATCGGCGGGATCCGTGAGATCGGTTCGGCGAGCTGATTGACGAGCAGTGCCACACCGACAAGGAGCATGACCACCGACAGCAAGCCGATCGACCGACTCAGCAGCGGGTACCTGCGGTCGAGGTGGGCACGGCGCCCTTCGGCGGATTTGCGATCCGGGATGAGCTGATGCTCCGAACCATCGACGGTGACGTAATGGCAGCGCTTGAGACCGAAGCGGCTCATCGCCACCTCGATCCGGCCGCCGGCGACGGGGAAGGCAGCGGGCAGCTTGGATTCGGCATGATGGCGGCCATCGAGAAACAGGTCCGCCTTGACACCGCCGGAGCTCTGGTTCTGCCAGTGCCGGACATCAACGGCGTACACGGTGTCCAAACCACCGCCGGACAGCGGGAGATAGAACAGCGCCCGGCCCGGTAGCTGCCACCAGCGGAAGGGCTGCATGGCCCGTCCGTTCCCGCCCTTCAGCCGCTTCGCGGCCCTGCTTCTCTGCCACTCCTGGTACACGTCGTCTCCCTCCCCGACAGGCGGGCGAGCTCGTTTTAACACACTGTGTTACTTTTGCCGCCAATACGGTAACACGGTGTGTTAGTACGGTGTATCAGTAGCGTGTGAGAAAGTGGTTCGGTGGTGAATCAGAACCAGAGAGGCGCCAGCTCACGGGACAAGATCCTTGCGGCTGCTCTCGGGATGATCGGGGAGAATCCAGGTGCGACGCTGAGCGTGCGCGCGGTCGCGGCGAAGGCGGGGGTGAGCGCCGGCTCGCTCCGCTATCACTTCCCGACGCAGCGCGCGCTGCAAGACGCGGTGCTCGCCATCCTCTACGACGTCGCCGTCTCCGACCACGGGATCATCCACGATCAATCGGTGCCGGCGCGGGATCGGCTGATCGAGTGTCTGCGGCAAGTGCTCGCGCCTGCCGATGTCGGCGAGCAAGCGCGACAGGCGTTCAGCAGCTTGTTCAACACGTTCATCGCTCCCGAACCGACCGACACGCTGCGCGCGGCATATCTCGCCATGGACCGGGAGGGGCAGCGCCGCGTCGAATACTGGCTGACGGTCCTCGTGAACGAAGGTGCGCTCGCCGACGGCGATATCACCAGGCGGGCAAGGTTCCTGATGACCGTCCTCAATGGGCTCTCGCTGGAGCGGGCATTGCCCGCTGAGGACTCTCTGCTGAAGACCGAAAACGAGACCCTGCACGCCGCAGTTGACTGGGTCTTCAACTCCCGCAGTTGATTTCGCTCACCGGCACACCAGTGCGCATCGCAGGCGTAGATCCAGCCGACCATTCTGCTTCGGTCACCGACACCTCCATGTGACGGGATTCGATTGCGCCGCAGAACTATTCATCGACCTCGGCAGTCGGCGCTTCGCCATGTGCCGGGCGGCGGCGATGATGTCGGCCGCAGGTGCGCTGGTGCCGTAGGTGGCGGCGAGGATGGAGTTCACCGTTCGGCTGACCCATACCACGTAGCAGCATCAGCGAATGGTCGCTGAGGTGGGTGAATCGCGGTATTTCGCCAATCCCGAGATCGTGCGGAGCTCCGGGTCAGCACCACACCACTGGGTTACCGGTGTCGACTGCGGCTTGGAGCACTCGTGTCAACGGAATGAGTATGTACTCGAACCGATCTGGGCCGACCGGCGTGCTCTGCACGCGCATCCGTCGCGGATAGCCCGGAGAGTTCGTCGGGTTGATCGGACCGTGCACCGGAACCTTTGTCCGTTGTCCGGTGTCGAGGTCGGTGAACCAGTATCCGCCCCGCCACGACTGTTTCTGGCTGAAGTTGCGTGCCCGAAAGATCTCCGATTCGGGATCTGCGGCGGTGTCGACGATTGTGAGGCCGGCTGCGGCATCGAGTGCGAAGTTGTGTTTCGTCCGGCCATCCCAGCTGAAAACTCCTCTGTATGCCGGTACCGCGGTTATCAGCGTTTCACCAGTTGATGCGTCGATGAGGGTGGTTTCGGTGCCGACGGTGGGTTGGGCGCGGAATTCGGTGATTTCGACGAGCGCAGCTGAGGCTGACATTGGTGACAGCTGTCCACCGTTGCGGTCGGGAAGTTCGTTGGACAGGATCGGGAAGTCGGCTACTCCCGCTGCCTCCAAGGCTGACTCAAAGAGCCTGTAGCCGGACCAGTTCGAGATCCGTTCGGATGCGAATTCCATATGTTCGTGCGGACATGCGCCGTTGCGGATCCAGCCATCGACACTGTGGTGCTGGTCTTCATGCCCTTCGTAGGGCAGCGAGAGCGTCAGGTATCCCGCGCCGTCTTCTACGATCAGGTCTACCGGGACCGGCGCGATAGTAGTTCGGCCGTCCTGCCAGCATCGACAGCGCACGAACGCATCCAATCCCACGTCGCCATCGTAAAGCGGCTCGTCAGTACCGTTCGATCGTCAGTCGTCAACCCCGATTGGTCAGCAGCTCAGCCTCTTTTCGACGTGTCGACTACGCCGTCGAGCCCGAAGTGCTGAGTTCGGCGATAGAGCGTGGGAGTCGGCGGTGGTGCACTTGAGAACATCAGTCCGTGGAGGTAGATACGGTGTGAGGATGCCGTTGCTGTGGTTGGTCGTGTTCGGTAGCCTCCGAACATGAGCGATGGGGGGATTCCAGCAGCTGGACAGAGCGTTTCCGTAGCTCCCGAAAAGGTGCGTGATGTCAGCAAGTTCGTCTATGAGCTGGCCGAAGCGCTGCGCACGGTGTTGGATTCCGCGGCAAAGGACGTCGCCACATTGGCGGGTGGCACGTGGACAGGTGACTTCGCCGAACGAGTTCGGTGATGGCTGGGCCGATGTGCGAGACGGCGGCGGTCAGATCATCGCCGCCTTGGCAGGTATGGCCGAAAAACCGGGGGTTACTGCCGAGACGTACCAGGCTCGCGATGAAAGCAACGGCCTCCGCACTGAACGCCTCCAGCTTGGATCTCCCGTGAGTGCGGGCCGGTGGGATAATGAACTCGCGTGATTTCATTGCCCGACTCCAGCCCTACGGGGATCTCGAATGGTACCGGCACGCGGGCGGTACTCGCGATGACGGCTCGTCCGTTCCGCCGCTGGTGGTCTGGCGTTTTGCGGAACCTCGGCCGGTTGAGTTCGCAGAACAGCTGCGTAAAATCATCGATTCTGATCATCGTGATATCGACTGGCTGTTCGACACCACGCGGCGGAACTGGGTGTTGGTTCCGGAGCGAGTCATGGCCGAGAAAGAACATCACCGCTTCGCGACCGAAGCGCAAGCCTCGGATTTCCTGGAGCGGCAAGATAGAGAATTCTGTGAGCGTGCGGTAAAAGATTTCGACCGGATCATCGGTGAACTGGATGAGCTCTTGGGCGCTGGCGGAGCCCGGTAGGTGTCAGTGCGGTGTCGTTGTCGGCGGCTGCCGGTGCACCGCACAAGGGCAGCGCACAGGGTTTCTATCGCGCTGACCTCGGCGACCGGGCCGGTCGCACATCAGCCGAGCCGCACTCGAATGCGCACTTCATCCCGTCCTCATGATGGGAAGGCGGCGGATTCGCGGAGGCGGTGTAGGCGCAGGGCGAGTTGGATTTCGAGGGCGCGGTCGGGGTGTTGCCAACCTTCGCCGAGGAGGGCGGTGATGCGGTCGAGGCGTTGGGTGACCGTGTTGACGTGGATGTGGAGGAGTTTGGCGCTGTTGCTGAGGCTGCAGCTGGTGGCGAAATAGGTTTCCAGGGTGTCGATCAGGGGGGCGCCGCGGCGGAGGTCGTAATCGATGACGGGGCCGAGTGTGGTGTTCAGGAAGGCCAGTACGTTGTCGCCGCTGTTGATGAGTAAGCCGATGAATCCGAGATCCGCTGCGCTGGCGGATGATCCGTGTTTGCCGAGTGCGTTCATCAGCTGGATGCACTGGCGGGCCTCGCGGTAGGCGGTGGGCACTCGGTCCGGTAGGTCGACTGGTCCGGAGCCGGCGACGGTTGCTGAAATCCCCAGTGCCGCAAGGAGTTCCTTGGCGACGCAGTGTGCTGTTGCGGAGGCGTCGTTGCCGGGGAGGAGCACGATGGTGTGCCGGCCGCGAGTTACCGCCAAACCGTGGCGGGACATTACGTAGTGGGTTGTCCAAGCCGCGGCACGGTGGTGGCCGCCGTGTTCGGCGACGACGAGCATCTGGGGCTGTGTCAGATCTATGCCGAGCAGGGTGGCCCGGCTGTGCAATGCCTTGTCGTCGATGACACGACCGTCCAGCAGGTCGTCGAGGAGTTCGCCGCGCACTCGTCCTTCGGCTTCGGCGATGCTGCGCTGGAACAGCAACAACAGTGCGGTGACGAGCGCGGCGCGCTCCAGGATGCGCTGATCGGCCGGCGACAGTTCGCCGGGATGATGCAGGACGAGCGTGCACAACGGCCTACTGCCTGCGCCGCCCGGTGCGGCCCACAGCTCCTTCGCGACTACGGCTCGACCGAGTTCTGCTGCGGTAGCGGCGATTTCGCCGACGGCCTGTTCGTCGCCGAGTTGTTCATGGGCGCTCGGTGCGCCGATCTCGGTGAGTCTGCGTCCGTCGGCGTCGAGTACCAGCAGCGCGCCGCCGAGAATGTCGGCGGCCACGGTCGCGACGTCCGCTACGCCGCCGCCTCGAACGACCAGGTCGGTCATTCTGTCGTGTGCCTGTGCGGCGCGTTCGACGGTGTTGTAGTGCGCGTGCATGGCCGCGCTGGCCGCACTGAGTTCGGCTAGGGCGGTACGTGTTTCGGTGAGCAGCCGCGCCGAATCCACGGCGATCGTCGCGTGCGCGGCGAGGGAGACCAGCAGCGCTATCTCTTCGGGAGCGTAGGGCCGGAAGTCGCGATGCGAGGCGAACAGGACACCGATGACCTGGTCGCCGAGCTTCATCGGCACGCCGAGGATGGCGACGAGCCCCTCCTCCCGCACGGCACTGTCGATCGCCGCGGTGTGGCGGAACCGTTGGTCGGCAAAGTAATCCGCGGTGCTGTACGGCATTCCGGTCTGAGCGACCAGTCCGCCCAGGCCGTCGCCCATCGCCAGCCTGGTGGATCGGAAGGCCTGTGAGCCGGACCCGTCGGTCACCCGCATGAAGGTGTCGCCGCGCTGTGGATCTGGCAGTGTCAAATAGGCGACATCGGCGTGCAGCAGCCGCCGCGCGCGGTGCACGATGGCTTGCAGGACCGCGTCCACGTCGCGTAGTCCGGCGAGATCTCCGGCAGTGTCGAACAGTGCGGCCAATTCGGCCTCCCGGCGAGCCCGGCGCTCCAGCAGCGCGCGGACTCGTAGCGCGGCGCGTTTAGCGCTGTCCAGCTCGGCCAGTTCAGCGGCGGAAGCACCGGCGGCGCGTGCTTCCAGCAGTGGCGCTTCGAATTCGACGGCAGGGGCTTCCCGCTCGAGCATTTCCAGGAAGATCTCGCACGTCACGGCCGTCATGGTGTAGCGCCTTCGCTCGGGGCGACATCGGCAGTCTTGTCCGGGCGTTGGTTTCCGGTCGCCATCGCCTGCCGGTCGGGGCTGTCGGTAGGTCACGGCCGGCGCCCCGGTCGCCGTGGACCACCCATGGTGCCTCCACACCTCGAGATGTGCTGCCGAAAACACTATGTGTGGTCCAGCGGCCTGACGATGTGGGCGGCCGACACGTTTGCCGCGCCGAATGTTTATGTCGCCCATACATTGCGCCGCACACCACTGCCCGTATTCGGATGGTCCTCGCGCACGTGGGTGGCGACCTCCGCCATGTTCAGCGGCGGAAAAGTGGGTGACGCGCACCTGTCGAAGCGGCCGACCGGCGAACAGACTTTCTGACATCGCCGCTCGAAAAGGAACAACATGCCGCTGTTTCGCCGTCTCTCCGCCACCGCAACGGCTGTCGTTGCGCTCGCCGGATCCCTTGTCGCCGTTGGCGTGCACACGCGCGAAGCGGTGAATGCCGAGCATCCCGTCGTGCGGTCCATGGCGTGTGTGGCTCCGCTCGTGGTGGGTGCGCAGCGGCAGGACGCCGCCTGCCTCGCAGACTTGACCACGGCAGGCACCGTCGCTTCGGGCCACACGGTCGCTGCGGATTGGGCGGGCCTGCATCCTCCGGGCGCCCGTAATCCGACCGGTGTGCCGGGAATGCAGATCGACGGATACTTCCCCGACAACTCGGCCACGAACACCAACCACGGCTGGAATCACGACAGCCAGTTCGTCATTCGCCTGCCGGAACGCTGGAACGGTGGCCTGGTGGTCGCGGGTACGCCGGGAAATCGCCGCCAGTACGCCAACGACTTCATCATCTCCGACTGGGTGCTCGCCCAGGGCTACGCCTATGCCGCGATCGACAAAGGCAACACCGGGCCGGAGTTCTATCGGGACGGCGACGCTCCCGGCGATGCGATGGTCGAATGGCACAACCGGGTCACTCAGTTGACGGTCGCGGCGCAGGCCGTCGTCGCCCAGCGCTACGCCCGCCCGGCCACCCGCACCCTGCTGGCCGGAATCTCCAACGGTGGCTACCTCGTTCGCTGGCAGTTGGAGAATCGGCCGTGGCTCTACGACGGTGGCGTGGACTGGGAGGGGCCCACCTGGCAGGCGAATGGTCCGAACCCGCTGAGTTATCTGCCGCCCGTATCACGCGCTTACCAGGATTACCGTGCGAATCCGGCCGCCATCGACGGTATTGTCGCCGCGGGGTTCCCCGCCGAGTCGGAGCCGTTGTGGGAGTATCACGACAGGTCGTACTGGGGGCCCATCCAACGGGGCTACCGGCAGGAAATCGATCCTGGCTATACGGGTGCCGAGGCCGACTACGTCTTTGCCGACCGTCCGGCCGCGGCCCGGGACTCCATGGGCCGAGTATCACTCACCGGACGAATTCAGCGACCCCTCATCACGATTCACGGCACCCTCGACGCACTGCTGCCGATCGGCAAGGAATCGGACCTCTATGCCGAGCAGATCAGTGGTCAGGGTCGTGCTGCGCTGCACCGGTATTACCGGATCGAGGGCGGCAATCACGCCGATGGCCTGTACGAACAGCATCCGGATCTGGTGCGGCCCATGCTGCCGTGCTTCCGGAGCGCCTTCACCGCCCTCGAAACCTGGGCCGGCACAGGGCAATTGCCGCCACCGAATGCGACGATACCGCGTCCGGTTTCCGGTGATCCGGCGGAAACGTGCGAACTGAGCGGCTGAGTCGCAGGCCGCAATTTCCCCGATGATGAGGAAACGCAATGGAAATCAAAGAATTGGCGGCGGCACTGGCCGCCACCGCCGGACTGGTGGCCGCCACCATGAGTTCGGTGACCGCCGCAGTCCCCAGCCCCACGCCGGAGACCTTGCGCGGTTATAACATCAGCGCCACTTACGTTTCGGGCGTTTCGTCCGGCGGGTACCTGGCGAATCAGCTACACGTCGCCTACTCCGATGTCTTCTCCGGGGCGGGAATATTCACTGCGGGCCCGTACCGATGCGCGGGGGATTTCGACTACGCGGTCAGAGCCCAGACCGGTTGCATGCAGAATGGAACACGCAAGTCGCCCGCGCAATTGGCGGAGGAGACCAGAACCCTGGCGGCGTCCGGCAAGCTCGACGCCGTCGCCAACCTGGCCGGTGACGCGGTATATCTCTACCACGGCACGAACGACACGACCGTCCACCAAGCCGTGAATGACGATCTCGCGACCTATTACTCGGGTTTTGGCGCGAACGTCACCTATCGGAAGGACAGTGCGGCCGGGCATGCCTGGGTCAGCCCGCTGGGACCGGTCGCCTGTGCCAGCACGGCGTCCCCGTTCATCAACGACTGCGGTGACGACCCGGTGGGTGAGCTGCTCGCCGCCCTGCTGGGGACCGTGCACCGCCCGGCCGGGACGCTCAGCGGAAAGCTTGTCCAATTCGATCAGAACGCGTTCGCGCCCGGCGGCAATGCGAATGCGATAAGCATGGACGCAAAGGGTTTCACTTACGTCCCTCCGTCATGTTCCCAAGGCGCTTCGTGTCGCCTGATGGTTGCCTTGCACGGCTGTAAACAGGGCTACAGCTATCAGTCGTTCGGCGACGCCTTCATGAAGTACGCCTATCTCAACGAGTACGCCGACACCAACAATATGATTGTTCTTTACCCGCAGGCGATTCCGCTCAGCACTGCGGGGACCACCAATCCGAACGGTTGCTGGAACTGGTGGGGATACGGCGGTGACGCGGCATATGCCTGGCACGGCGGTAAACAGCTGGACGCCATATCGGCCATGGTCCGCAAGCTTTCGAGCGGATCGACCCCGACCACGCCGCCGCCCGTGACGACCACGACGATTCCCCCGACCACCACCGCCCCCGCACCCACCTGCGTGACCGATACCAACTACGCACACACCACCGCAGGCCGTGCCTATCAATCGGGTGGCTATGCCTATGCCAACGGCTCGAAGCAGAAACTCGGCCTCTGGACTATCTACAGCAAGAGCACGATCAAGGAAACCAGCCCGGGTTACTGGGAGCTGTGTTAACTCGCAGCGCTGAAGTCCGGCACATGCCCGCTATCCCCGGATCCCGACAGTCCCACGCGGCGGCTCGCGAAGATGCACTGGGCTCGACGTGTGGACGATGGACTCGGGGATTTGCCGGCCTTCACCCCGGTCGGATGCTTGCGCTGAGCGATTACCTTCACGACGATGTCGCGGTCGGTGCGCATGCCCTCGAACTCGTTGTCCGCAGATCGGCAGGGTGCCGGTGTTCAGTTTGTTCCCGATCGGTGCGGGTACGCGATGCCAGGGGCTACCGGAGGAGAGTGAGTATGCCGAAAACCACGAAGTCGGGTAAGCCGATCAAGAGTGAGCTGCCGAGCACTCTCGTCAAGTCCGAGGCCAAAGCGCAGCGCACCTTTGCCGAGACCTACGACTCCGCGATCAAGGAGTACGGCGACGAAGAGCGTGCTCATCGAGTTGCCTACGCCGCACTCAAGCACAGCTACGAGAAGGTAGGTGATCACTGGGAACTCAAGGACCAAAAGGGACCCTCCGATGCGCGCGCCGAAAGCGGCGGGCCGAACGCCAGCGGGGAGACCGCAGAGGGCGTCGACGCGAACGCGAGTAAGAAGCATCTCCAGGACGTGGCGCGCAGGCTCGACATCGCAGGACGTTCGACCATGACCAAGGACGAACTCGTCGAAGCCATCAAGAAGGCGAATAGGCGCGAGAGCGCAGCAGCACGCTGACGGTCCAACGCGGCGCCGCTGCGGATTCGACTCGAAGGTGCGCGTCTACGCCGGCCTCGACAAATGGGGACCGAGCGGGGAATTAATGGTGATCAGTCCACCGACTGAAATAGCCACGTCCACTTGGCCGCCTGCCTCGTTCAGGCTCGGACGGCAGCTATTGGACCAGGCTCGCTGGAGCCGGCGCGGGGCTGGGTCCGCCGCCGGGGAATGTCTGTGTGGTGAAACATGACATGGTGACGGCGGAGCCTGCGGGGCCGACGCCGACGATGGTGTCGAGTGTGTATCCGTCGGCCGGATGGGCCTGAGTTGCGATGGCGCCGTTCGGGTATGGCGGTTTGCGGGCCGGCGGCCAGCCGAGGTCCTGCCAGGCGGACTCGGTGTCGGCCAATGTGGTGTATGGGGCGTCGCTCGGCAATCGATAGCTGAGGGAGTAGTACTCGGGGTGGGGGAAGAAGGCACTGCCGGTTCCGGTGGGCGATACATGACCCGGTGCCGACTGGCTGTCGGAATGCGCTTCGAGGTAGGTGCCTTCTGGCATGGCACGGATGGTTTGCAGGAGGTATTCGACGCAGGCGTCCCGCGCTTGCTGCGCATTGGCGGGCGGGGCGGCTTCGGCCGGGGTTGCGAAGGCGGTGACGGCGAGCAGGGCTCCCAGGCCGGGTAGGGCCCGGATGGCGAGGTTTCGCATGAAGGCTCACATCCTAAAATTTGGATTACCAGAGTTGCTGGAACGTAGCCTAGCAAGCGATGTCGTAGATCACAATGGTTGGGGCCGCCGCGGTGGAGGAGTGCCGCCACCGCGGCGGAGCGGCATCATTCGCCGTCGGACCACCAATCGTCGAGCCACCATCCGCCGTCGGACCATTCGTCCTCCGGCCAATCACTGTCGGACCATTCGTCCTCGGGCGCACTGTCTTCCGGCGCTTCGTTGTCTTCCGCTTCGCCATCCGTCCCGGTATGCGGGTAGCTGGGCGCGGGAGGTCCGGACTCTTGGCAGGCGGGTGCTACCGGTCCATTGCTTCCGGTTTCGAGGAAGCCGTCACTGATCCATTTGCCGTTGTCGAGTTTGTTCCAGAGGTCGGTGCTGCCCCATTTGCCGTTGAGCCGGCCACCGCGGGCGGTGCAGGCGATGGTCAGGACCTCACCGTCGCGGACCCCGCCGACGACCGAATGCTGGGTGCCGGGGCCGGAACGCAGGTTGACCTTGCGGTTTCGATCGGGATGGGGGCGCACCACACCCTTGGCCAGGGTGGGGTCGGGCTTCGGTGGCTTGGGCTCGCTCGGCTTGGGCGGTGTCGTGGGCTTGGGCGGTGTCGTCGGCTTAGGATCGGTCGGCTTCGGTGGCTTGGGTTCGGTCGGCTTCGGCGGTGTGGTCGGTTTGGGATCGGTCGGCTTCGGCGGGGTCGGCGGATTCGAGTTGTCACCGCCGCCGTAGTTGACCAACCTGCCGCCGGCGCGCACCCGCTCACCTTCGTGCTCGGCGTACCCACCGTAGGCGTCGGGACCTTCCCGGAATGTCCAGCCGCCGAGGGTGACTCCGTTGACGGGCACCGGTTGCGAACCCTTGTACAGCGACATGTGCACGTGGGCACCGCTGGCGAAACCGCCGCACGGCAGCTGGGTGCCGGTGCGACCGAGGTAGGTGCCCGCGGTGATCTCGGTGCCGTCGGCGGCGCCGATGATGTCGGTCATGTGGTAATAGGAGGTGGTAAAGCCGTTGTTATGAACGATTTTCACCTCGGCGCTGCCGTTGCGGACGCACGTTTTGTAGATGCGACCGGACGCCGGAGCGGTCACGCGACCGTCGCCACCGTTGAAGTCCAGCGAGTTGTACGGTCGGCTGCTGCCGCTGATGCCGTGCGGCCCACCGCCCATGTACCAGCTCTGGCCCTGCTTCCACGGCAGTGAGAGTGCGGAATTCGCCGAACGTGGTTGGGCGGTGGCGGCGGCGGTCAAGGTTGCCTTCTCGCCGCCACTCACGACGGATTCCGGTGCGGCACTGACCATGTGGCCGAATTCGGGGGTGCCCTCCAGGGCGACTTCCCAGTCTCCGTGCTCGTGTTTTGCCACATACAGCGTCGATTTCGGCGGGTCCTCGCTCTCGCTGTCCTGAGGGACGGTCGCGGCGCCGAAGACCCATTCACCGTCGCTGCGCATACGGTCGACGACGGGTGGCTTCTCGGTGGCGTCTTCCACCTGCTGAGTGACGAGGGTGTCGCTGATCGCGTCGTCCAGGCCGTCCGGACCATCGGTGGCCGGTTGCGCGCTGACCGGACCGATGGTCATCGCCAGGCCGGCGACGGTGGCGATGACGAGTGTGGCGACTGCACCGGGGAATATCCAACCTCTGCGGAGGCGTGGATCAATCGATCTCAATGTAAGGCAACTTTCTTCGTCGGTCGTGTCATCGATCGATAGGCCGAAACGGCCGGCCGGGAATGTGGGGTCGCGTATTTTCGACACGCGAAACTAGGTGTCGTAGCTACGTATCGGAAAAAGGCGACGCGACTTCTGAGTCGCCGGTCGGCGCTCAGCAGTGCTCGGCAGGCGCTCGACCGTGTCGATAACGGATCGGTCTCACTTACCTGCTCGCATTCCCACTTCCCAGCCGAAAGTGTAGGTTAAGCGATTGGCGACAGACGGAAGAGTTAGCCATTCTATAAATAGACTTAAGCCTGGATTTAGTAAACAGGCATCAGTATTTTGATAAGTTATGCGCATAATCGAGATTTGTGCGTCTGTGCATATGCCGGTAGCGGTTCGAACACGCGGCGTCCGTCGGGGGCGGTCTCGAGTGGGGGCCCACGGTTGGCTCGACACCCTCAGCCCTCAGCGCCGACAGCCCTCGAACCCGCACCGGCCCCGACCCGAAGGCCTCGCCCGAACCTCCCTGGGCTCCCGCTCGGGCCGCGGTCCCGCCCGCGCCGAGTAACGGCCGAGGACGAATTTCGATATCCACGTAGTTGCTTACGTAGCGTTACGCACGCTCCCCGTGCCGATCTCGCGAAACGCGCAGTGCACTATGCGCGAGCACACCACCATCGTTGGAAGGTTGCAGGAATGCCATTCAAACAACTCGGCAAGCTATCGGCCGTTGCCGTCGTCGCTGTCGCGGCGCTCATCGGCGCGAGTGCCCCCGCCTCCGCATCGAATTATGTGGGAGTCAACTTGCCGATGACATCCACCGGCGCCGACGGAATCGGCTGCGCGGGCGATGTATGGGCCACGGGAAATGTATATCCGGACGGCGATGTGCCGGGAACGGTCGACCTGCAATTGAAGGGCTGGCTGAAGGTATTCGGTATTCCGGCGCCGTGGTGTTCGGTCACCGCGGTGGTCGACTGGCGAAACCTGGATACCGGAGCGAGTGGCTCGGGATCGGTATTCCTCGGCGGCGGTAATGGCACGCCGTTCTTCTGGATCGCCCCGCAAAACGGCAACCTTCGGTTGGTGACGGGCCGCGGCCAGGTGACGTTCACGATCAACACCAATTTCCCGCACACCCCCAGCGAAACAACCTTCGCCGTGTACTGAGTCACCGATAGTCGAATGAGAACGGCGAATGCGCACGCTGCGCATTCGCCATTCTTGCGTCAAAGCACCTGGGAGACTTGATAAGCAACGCCACCCTCGATCAGATACCCCGAGCCGACACAGACGATGTCGTTGAGCCACGAGTACTGCTCCGCCCCGGTCTCGGTAGTCACAAACCAAAAGTACGGTCGGCCGTATTTATAGTCAAGAGTGCGGGAGCCTGCCTGCCCCACGCGGCACTCGGCGACCACGCTGGTTCAGTGGCGCCGATCCGCTCGGGCATTCGTCTTTTCCCGGCCCCACGCGTTAACTTGATCGGGTGATCAGGAATTCGGTACCCACAACGGCGGGAGCATGGCGGGCGGGTGACGGCGCCGCGGTGTCGTTGCGTGAGGCGACAGTGGCTTGGGCGCTGGCCGCACACGCGGAACTGGCCGAGATCGCCACCGGGTACGGGCATTTCATCACCGTCGCGGAGTTGGCCGAGCGGGTGCAGGAGGTGTCCGGCGTGCATACCGGTGCGCCGACCCGCACCTGGATGGACGCGATTCTGCGCAAGATCGCCCGCCGCTGCCACGGCGCGGGGGAGCCGCCGCTCACCGCGCTCTGCGTGCGGCAGAACCACACGGTCGGCGACACCTACAAGTACGTACTAGAGCTGGCCGGGCTGCCGATTCCGGATGATATGGAACTGCACGCCGCCTACGCGCGCTGGCAGTGCTACCAGTTCTACGGCGCCGCGATGCCTGCCGACATGGCAGTCCCGCCGCTCACGCCGAAGGTGGCGGGCCGCCGTGCGCCGAGCAGCACCGCGCAGGTGGAGACCAAGCCGCAGCCGACGCGCGCGGCGGTGTGTGCGCAATGCTTCATCCAGCTTCCCGCCAACGGCACGTGCGAGTACTGCGTGTAATCGGCTCTCGCAGAACAACAAAAGGCCCGCACTCGGGGTGGGCGTGGGCCTTTCGTTTCCTGGTTTCTCGTGGGGTGCGTCACCCTCCGCTCATCGCATCGAGCCGCCATTTCCAACAGGGCGAACCGCCTGATTCGGCCCGTCTGTGTCGGGCGCGGGACAGGGGTCGTCGGCGTAAGGCAGGCCGAGGGCTCGGTGCACGAGAAACGCGACGGCGGGGGAGTCGGGGAGGATGCCGTGATGGAAAGTATCGGTGGGGCACACGTCCTGCACCCAGAAATTCTCGACGGTCGCATTCCGGCCGGCGCGCAGGAAAGTCGCTTCCGGCGGGGTGACCACGCGATCCACGCGGCTCGCGATGGCCGTGTACTGCACGCCGGGTTCGGTGTCGCCCGCGGCATTGAGCGTGCGGATGAATTCGCTGCCCGTCAACTGTTGCGCCGCGGCGGTACCGAGCACCCTGGCGATCAGCGCGTCCGCGATACCGGCTGCGCTGCCCGAGGGTAGGAGGTGGCCGAGCCCGTCGGCCGTGGTGCCGTGATGGGTGGCGGCAATGGTGACCAGGTCATCGACCTTGTTGCGCGCCGGGTCACCGCGAGACGCCCCGCCTTCGAACCGTAGGTACTGCCGGGTCAGTGGACCGCCTTGCGAATGCGCGACGATATCGACTTTCGCCGCACCGGTGACCGCGCGCACCCGATCGATGAATCCCCCGAGTTCCTTGGCCGAAGTGCGAATATCGGCGGTGCCGAAAACGCCGGGCGCGGCACCGCGAACGCTGAACGGGGCATGTCCGTAATTGAGCGAAAACACGCACACGCCAAGGGCTTTCAACTGTGGGGCCAGCGTGTCCCAGGAGTTCTGATTACCCCATGTGCCGTGCACGAGGACCACCGGCTCCGGGTGGGTCGCCTTCGGCACGCAAGCCCAGTCGTTCGCCCCCGTCGGTGCGATACTCCCGTCCTCGATGACCTCGGCGAAAGCGGGAGTGGCGGCGACCATTCCCGCGATCGTGAGCGCCACGGTGAAACCGATTCCTCGGCAGTATCGACCTGAATCGCGCGCACGCATCGCGGGACGGCTCCTTTCGCCAGCACAATTGAGCTACTCGGCAAATCGACTGCCAATCCCGTCACCAGGTCTCGCCGCTTCATGGAACCATTGAGGCGAATGAGTGGCAAACATGTTGGCGGAGTGGCGCGAAAACGTTTTCGAGTTCGACCCGGCGGATTTCGGCACATGCGCTCCCACGGCTGCATAGGCTCACGGAGTTCGTAGTTCGACCGCCTGGAGTTTTTTGCGATGACGCAGCCCCCACCCACCGCGCACAACCGGGCCGTGCCCGTCTCGCCCGGTTCGCCGACCGATACCGACGGGCCGCGGGTGTCGTTGTACGCACCGGAGTTCGCGGCGGATCCGCACGGCGCATATCGGAAGATGCGGGCGGATTACGGGTCACTGGTGCCGGTGGAATTGGCGGCGGGGGTGCCCGCGACGCTGGTGATCGGTTATTACACGGCAGTGCGGATCTTCAATGATCCCGACCATTTTCCGGCTGACCCGCGTACCTGGCAGCGCAGCGTGCCGACCGATTGCCCGGTGCTGCCGATGATGCAGTGGCGGCCCAACGCATTACGCAATGCGGGCGCCGAGCACGCCCGCTATCGGCAAACCAATATCGCGGGCCTCGACAAGGTCGATCAGTACCGCCTGCACGACACGGTGGCCGAGATCGCGATACCGCTGATCAATGCGTTCTGCGCGGACGGGTCGGCGGATCTGGTCCGCCAGTATGCTTTTCCGCTCGCCTTCGCCGTGCTGAACGCGATGCTCGGTTGTCCGGCCGAGATCGCCCAGCAGGCCGCGACCGGCATGGCGGCGATCTTCGAGGGGGTCGAGGCCGAACAGGGCAACAAGATGCTCATCGGCGCGCTGCTGGAACTGACCAAGCTCAAGCGGGCCGAGCCGGGCGACGACATCACTACCCGCATGCTGCAACACCCCGCCGGGCTCACCGACACCGAAATGGTGCATCAGTTGGCCACGCTCTACGGCGCGGGCATCGAGCCACAGCAGAACCTGATCGTCAACACTCTGCTGTTGATCCTGACCGACGAGCGCTTCGGCGGCAGCGTGCTAGGCGGCAGTCTGTCCACCCGCGACGCGCTCGACGAGGTGCTGTTCAACGATCCGCCGATGGCGAACTTCTGCATCAGCTTCCCGAGGCAGCCGATCCTCATCGACGACGTCTGGTTGCCCGCGCACCAGCCGGTGGTGATCAGCATGGCCGCCTGCAACACCGACCCGGCGATCAGCGCGAACCAGTACGCGGGCAACCGCTCTCATCTCGCGTTCGGCACCGGGCCGCACGTCTGCCCCGCCAGCTCGCTGGCCTACCTGATCGCCCAGGACGCCATCGACCAGCTGCTCGACGCGCTACCCGAAGTCCGTCTCGCGGTACCGGCCACAGACCTGACCTGGCGTCCGGGTCCGTTCCATCGAGCGCTGACCGCTCTCCCGGCCACCTTCCCGGAGTCCGCCCCGATACCGCAGCCGTAGCCTGGAATGCTCGCGGCGACACCGTGATTCGGGAACCAGGGTTTTCCCGGAGGCCCCGCACGGCCCGGCCCTGCCAAGCTTGGATCGTGAAATCCCCTGGCGTGCTGCTGTTTGCCGCACCACTGTTCTTCTCCGGATACGGCGTGATCCGGCTCTTCGGCCGGGCGGACGGCAGGTACGGTCCGGGGCTCGATTGGCAGGTCGCGCATATCGTCGGGCTGATCGGCATGGTGCTGTTCGTGCCGGTGGTGCTGGGTATGGGGCGGCTTCTCGCGTCTAATGCCTTGCGCAACAGTGCGATAGCCGTCGCCTTGATCGGCTTGGCGACGACGATTGTTCAGTTCGTCGCGGACGTCGTGTTCGCGGCTCAGGCTGCGGACAAGGCGGAAATGTCCCGGCTGAGCAATGCGTTCTCGGACATTCCCGGTGTGCGTCCGGCGTTCTACCTCGTGGGGCCGCCGCTGTTCTTCGTCGGCCTGATCGTGCTGACCATCCTGCTCGTCCGGGCCGGGCGACTGCGGTGGTGGAGCCCGGTGCTGATGGCGATCAGCACCTTGTCGCCGATGATCACCCTGGATCTCATCCCGCTGGCGGGCGTCGGCATGCTCGTGTCGGTGCTCCCGCTCGGCAGCATCGCGGACAAAACCGCAGCGTCATCGCCTGCGCATAGTGGCGCTGGTTGAGGCAAAAGCAGTGTCGCCAGGCTCGTTCCCCCTGGTAGGAATGCAGCCATGTCGACTGAACTGAGCCTCTTCGCGGGAACGGACCTGGCAGCACGCGTCGAGCGCGCCGATCGGTCCTTGATGGCCGAGGGCGCCCGTGCCGCCGCGCGGCGCAACCCGCAGCAAAACGTGCTGCTGCTGCCGATCGGCAGCGGGCTCGCGGTGTGGGCAGGCGCGGCCTCGCCCCTCGACAAGGTCGTCGGCGTCGGCATGGGCGACGACTTCGACGACAGCACGCTGGACGCGGTGGAGCAGGCCTACGCCGAGCGGGACGCACCGGTGCAGTTCGAGGTGTCGACTCTCGCCGATCCGAGCGTCGTGGAGCGCCTGACCCGCCGCGGTTACCTGCTGACCGGCTTCGAGAACGTGCTCGGCTTGCGCCTCGAGCCGGACAGGCAGTCGAATCCAGCTGACGGAGTGGAGGTTTCGGCGGTCGGCACCGAAGACTTCGAGACTTGGCTGGATGTCATGATCGACGGCTTCGCCACTCCCGACACCCAGGGTGTCGCTTCGAACGAGGACTTTCCGCGCGAGATCCTCGACGACGCCATGCGCGACATGTCCGCCGCCGACGGTTTCACCGGTTCGCTCGCGCGCATCGACGGCGTGCCCGTCGGTGGCGCCAGTCTGCGCCTCGCCGAAGGTGTCGCCCAACTCTGTGGCGCGGCAACGCTGCCCGCCTTCCGGCGTCGTGGTGTGCAAGCCACGCTCCTGTCGACCCGCCTCGCCACCGCCGCTGCGGCAGGCTGCGACCTCGCCGTGGTCAGCACCCTCCCCGGCTCGAAGTCGCAACAGAACGTCCAACGGATCGGCTTCCAACTCCTTTACGCCCGAGCGATTCTGGTCCGCCCCGCGCCTTCCGCCTAGCGGTCGACTACGCGCCTGAGCGGGGCCTTTTGTCGCTCACCCGCGGAACCACACCGATCGGCGTGGAGTGTATCTCCAGTACAGCTGCATGTCAGCTGACCAGTGCCGTGTGTATCCGGTTCTGCGGGTCCACCTTTCGGCGAAGCTCCGCGAGCCGTGGATAGTTGTGCGCGTAGTACCGCTCCATCGGATCGCCGTGTTCGAGGTAGTTGGCGTAGCCCCCTACGGAAAATGGAGCGACGAGCTGGTGCGCCTCGGCGATCCACCCCGCGGCCTTCTCGTGCGGGATCTGTTGGTAATTGCCCCATTCCACCAGCGCGGCATGCTCGCGCCACGGGAAGGCGGTCTCGTCGGGGCCGATGTCGCGGACGGCGCCGTCGAGTGTGTTGATCTGGACCCACCCGGTGCCGCCCGCGCGGGAATGCGCGGTGATCGCCTCGATGATCGCACCGATGGCAGCTGCGGAAAGTTCAGTGAGAACGTCGGAGCCGCAGGTGAACTGGGCGCGCGGCTGCGTGGCCGCGCCGCCGGCGAGGTGCAGGACCGCGTCCATGTGCGGCAGGCTCTTGTAGTCCACCTTCAGTGGTTTCGCGGTCGCAGCCATTGCGGTGACTGCGGCCCGTATACCCGCTTTGGCCGGGCATACCAGCTGTATCCAGCAGTTCAGCCCGCCGCGTCCGTCCGCATCCACGCTGACGCAGGCCCACTCGGCAGGGTCGGCGGTGCCGAGCCAGGTCGACCACCCGGCGATCACCTGCGCTGCGGCTGAGCCGGGAAAGGTCAGGTGCACAATGTCTTTCGGTGTCGCCGGGCAGGTGCGATAGGTCAGCGAGGTGACCACGCCGAGATGAGCTCCGCCACCGCGAAGGGCCCAGAACAGGTCGGGCCGAGAAGTCGGCGACACCTCGGTCACGCGGCCGTTCGGCAGCACCATCGACGCCGCGACGAGCCGGTCGCAGGTCAGCCCGTAGCGGCGGGATTCGAACCCGATGCCGCCGCCGAGGGTGAGCCCGGCCGCGCCGACCGCCGGGCACATCCCCGTCGGAATGCTCTGTCCGAAACGGTCCAGCTCGCGGTACACCCCGTGCAGCGTCATTCCCGGTGCGACAACGGCTTGGCCGTCGCGGAAACTCACCCCGGTCAGTCGGCGCAGGTCGATGATCATCGCGCCGGTCGCCGCCGAGGCACCCACATACGAGTGGCCGCCCGCGCGGGCGGCGAGCACGAGGTCGTGCTCGGCCGCGAAGGTGACCGCGGCCGCGACGTCGTCCACCGTGCCGACCTGCACGACGGCGGTCGGTTTCGCCTCGTCGAACCGGGTGTTGAAGAGCCGCTTCGCCGTCGCGTACTCCGCGTCGCTCGCCAACAGGACCCGACCGCGTAGCCGTTTGTCGAGCTTGCTCCAATCCACACCCGCCGCAGTGCGGCTGGACGTTAGCGGCATGGGTTCGGCGCGAGCGCGGGCCACACCGGGCAGACCTGCCGACGCCCAGCCGGCTATGCCGATGCCGAGTGCGCTCCGCAAGAAGGTGCTGCGCGAGAAGTTGGTGTCGATCCCCCTAGCCTAGGGTCGTGACCACGCAAAACAGCGGCGCGACACCTGTTGTCGACGCCTGGTCGGGCCTCGTGAAGGCCCGTCACCGGTACCAGGGAACCGACCAGCCGCGGCGACTGCGGGTTCGAGTGCGAGGCGACGGCACCGCGCTGGACGACGGTCGTTGCGGTAGCCAGTGGTTCACGGAACAGCGGAGGTGTAGGCGTGCGCACCGTCCGGATGACCGGTAGCGGGGCTGGTTGTACTCCTCGCGGGTGAGCAATGCGGCCGGAAGATACCTCCTTCGGAGGATGCCGGGGGGTCGGCTGGGCGATGTGCCACACCGCTGCCCGGCAAGACAATTCCAGGAGGGTTCGGCATTCGATCCGGGGAGGTGTTCGTCATGACGAATGTACTGCGCGGGGGCACCTATATCGCGGCAACCGTGGACGAACTGCGTCGGCACAGCGCGGCGGATCGCGCGGCTGGCATCGTCAGCCAGCGCGCGCTGTTCCCGCGGCGCGGGCGGATCGAACTCGGCCCACGCGGCTTGGTGCTGACCGACTGGAGCGACACCGGCGACCTGACCCTCTCCCGGGAGGCGATCATCTCGCTGCGCCGCCAATTCACCGCCCTCTACGGCAGATTGCTGGGCGGGCTGCTCAACGCGGGAAAGCCGCTGATCCTGCAGACGACCACAGCGGGGGAGATCTACATCCTGATCAACTGTCGGCAGATCTCGGAGTTCGCCGACAATCGGCGCTGGGCCGCCGCGATTACGGCGTGGCAGGAGTCGTGATACTCAGGTGACCAGGAACGATCGGCGTGCCAGCCGGTCTGGTGCCTGCGGTCGTGGGTTAATGAGCGAATGGTCCTTCGCTGGCTGGTAGCGGCAGTGGCGGCTGTGCTGGCCGTGCTGATGATGCTGTTCGTCTACGTGATCATCGCGGTGCACGTCCCCGCGCCCTTCGTGTTGCTGACGCATGTGGTGAGCGACTACGGGCTCTACCTGATCCCGCTCGGCCTGACGGGATTCGTGTTGTCGCTCATCGCCTTCGGGCGCAAGGGCCGGGTCGGGGTGCGGCGGGTGGCGGCGGTGACCGGGCTGGTGTGCCTGCTCGGTACAGTCGCCGGCGGTTTTCCGTTGGCCGCGGCATGGGGGACGGCGGTGCGGCACGACGCGAAGTTGTCCTTCGACGACTACCTGTCCGGTGGCACGAACACCGGAGCGCCGGTCGAGGCGTTGAGCACCGTGTACAACACCGTCGACGGTCAGGACCTGAAGCTCGATGTAAAGCTGCCCGCGGGCCCGTCGGATCGGCCACGGCCCGCGGTGGTGTGGGTGCACGGCGGCGGCTGGCGCAACGGCGACCGCGGCGAGGCGCCGCTGTGGCATAAATGGTTGAACGACAAGGGATATGCCGTCTTCGCCATCGAATACCGGATGACCCCGCCCGCACGCTGGAACCAAGCGCCCGGGGATGTGAAGTGTGCCGTCGGCTGGGTCAAGCAGCAGGCGGCAAAGTACGGCATCGATCCCGAGCGGGTGATGATCGCGGGCGGCTCGGCGGGCGGCAATCTCGCGCTGATGGGCGCCTACGCCGACGATCGGGTGCCGCCGAGTTGCGCGGTCACCGACACCTCGGTCAAGGCGGTCGCGGCGTTCTACCCGGTGCCCGATCTGGCCGAGGCGTGGCGTGACACCGGCTTGCCCGGGCGGATGCGCTCCTTCCTCATGGACTACACCGGCGGCACCCCCGACGAGGTGCCCGACCGGTACAAAGCGGCCTCCCCGGTCACCTATGTCCGCCCGAATGTGCCGCCGACCCTGCTCATGCACGGCAATCGGGACCATGTCGCGCCTTACCGCGGCTCGGCCGAACTGGCCGAACGGCTGCGCCGGGTCGGGGTCGAAAATCAGCTGCTCGCAGTGCCTTACGGCGAACACATCTACGACTTCACCTGGGCGGGGTGGGGCACTCAGCTCTCACGGCATGTCTTCGGCAAGTTTCTCGCCGAGCACTTCCCGGCGTCCTGATCGCGCGGTGTGCGCGTTCTCGGTGCTCCGCCCGCCGGGATGGCGGTTGCGCCAGATCCAGAACACCGCGCACGCGACCAGCGCCCATCCGGCCAGCACCAGGAACGGGAAAATGTGTTGGTGCGAACCGAAATACACCGCGGTGTGCTGCGCATTGACCGACGCACCCGGCGGCAGCCAACGGCCGATATGGCCGAGCACGGACGGGAGCAGCGGCCACGACACCGCCCCGCCGGAGGACGGGTTGCCGAGTAGCACCATCAGACCCCAGGTCGGCAGGATCGCCCACCGTCCGACCAAGGTGTTGAACATGGTGAACACCATGCCGGAGGTGAACATCGTCAGCGACAGGATGCCCCAGGACTCCAGGAACGGTAGGCGCAGTGCGCCGAGAACCCAATCCGCCACTGCCGCAATGGCAAAGCCGCCTGCGACCGCGTACAGCGCGGTGAAGACGATCCGTTCGACGGGGTTCAGCGCCGACGCGTGCACACTGAATTGGGTCGCGCCGACGAAGCCGATGATCACCGCGGCGAGCGAGATGTAGAAGATCGCGAGCCCGCGCGGATCGCCCCGCTGCAACGGCACGACGTCGACGACCTCGGCCGGAATCCTCGCTGCCGGACCGGCTTTGGTCGCGGCCTGGGTGAGCAGTTGAGCGACCGACTGGCCGGACGCACTCGACACATCGAGGCGCACGCCGGGCGACTGCGCCGTGACAAGGGCGAACACCTGCTGCTCCTCGACCGCCGACCGCGCCGCCGCCGCGGAGTCGTAGTCGCGCACCGCCAGCGAACCATCCAGCGAGCCTTGCATCTCCGCGAGGAACCGCTGGACCGAGGCCTCCTGCTGTGGCCCGATCACGGCGATCGGAATCAACCGCGGCGTCGGGTTCGCCAGCGCATAGGTATACGACCCCGCGAACAACCCCGCCGCGGCAGCCACCAGCAGCACCAGCACCGTGGCAGGCAGATACGGCGAAGCCCGCACCATCGCCCACCACTCGGCCCGCGTCCGCCGCCGCCCATGCTGACCATGCAGGTTAGCCATCCCCGCACACTAGGTCCCACCAGCCCCGATACCCCCCAACCCACCCGGCCTGTCGCCCCACCCGAGCCATCGCGGGTGCACACCCTTTTCGCAAGCCGCACACGCCGTATAGAGGGTGTGCGGCTTACAGAAATGGTGTGTGGCTTGCCAGCTAGATGCGGTTGGTGGGGAGCCAGGTGCCGAGCCTTGTTGTGTTGCGGGCGATGTCGGCGGCTGCGGACAGTTGTTTCAGCCAGGTGTGGGGGTGGTCCAGGTTGCGCCAGGTCCAGCGTGTGACGGTCCAGCCGAGGTGGCGGAGGGCGTCTTCGCGGATCTTTTCGGCGATGACCACGTCCTCGTGAGTGAGAGTGCCGCGGAGTTCGGCGCGGTATTTGATCGCTCCGTCGAATTCGCCGATGACGCCGAGATCGGGGAAGAGGAAGTCGACTCGTGCTACCTGGGAATTCGACGGCGTGAGGATCCGTGCCTGTAGCTCTGGTGACGGCAGATTCGAGGTGCGCATTGCAACGCGACTGCGGGATTCGCCCGGATTCTCGGTCCGGCCGTCGAGAAACTGAACAACGCGGCTCGCTTGTGGGCGCCCAGTCCGCCCCTTGGCCCGGGCGATCTGCTCGAACAGTTCGTCACGGGTTGTCTTTCCCAGTCGCAGGGCCGCGTCGCCGACTACGACCGCCTGCTCGAACGGTACCGAGCGGGCCAGGTCGACGACCGTGCGTGCCACGGTCGTCACCGGAAGATCATCGATCAAGGTGCATTCGTCGGGTGCGATCGGCATCGAGTGCACGACTGCTCTTCGGCGAATGCGCCCGCCCGCGCTGCGGTCCCTGCTCAGGTGGACAGGGGTGAGCGGAATGTGCCACACCGGCAATCCGTGTGCGATCGCCGCCGAGACGTGCGTGACGACGACGGTGGAGCGAGCGGCGGCGAACACACCTCGGGTCAACACTCGATGACGTTGCTCCTCGGTCAATCCCACTGCATCGGCGGACTCCATATACAACCCGCGGTGCACCTGCTGCCAACTCGGCCCTCGAAGTTCGTTGTCCGTGAAGCCGGCCAGGATCGCATCTCGTCGGAGGATCGCCGCAGGAATGTCCACCTCCCCGATCCTCACCGTCCCGCTCCATCCGCACACCCCCACTGCACCCGAATGCGGACAACTCGGGGGTGTGCAGGAAGCCGAGCGTCAGCCGCACACCCTTCTCGTCAGCCGCACACCCTGTATAGAGGGTGTGCGGCTTACCCAAAGGGTGTGCGCCCTCAATCGTTGGCTGTGTGGGCTGACTCCAGGTGCTGACCTGATGAGGGCGGCGGCGGTGTGTAAAGTGCATAAGCGATTTAAATAAATCGGTGATATATTTCGGGCATGGCAGCACGGCGGGAACTGGATGCCGACGAACTTGCTCGGGTGATGGGGGCGTTCACGCGAGCTTCCATTCGGTTGCCCAGTGCTGAGAAGCACACCTTCACAACGCTTTCGGTGCTGCATACCCTGTTGCATCGGGGGCCGATGCGGATGACCGCGTTGAAGGTGACCGAGCAGATCACTCAGCCTGCCATTACTCAGCTGGTCGGTCGGCTGGAACGGGATGGGTTGGTCGAGCGGCGGCCGGATCCGGGGGATGGTCGCGCGGTGCTCGTGCAGGTCACGGCGGCGGGGGCGCGGATTGTGCAGTCGCGGCATCAGGAGCGGGTTCGTCGGATCACGCAGCTGGCCGAGGCGTTGAGCCCTGCGGAGCGCCGTGCGATCAGTGCGGCACTGCCTGCACTGGAGCGGCTTGCCGTGCTGATGGACGTCGACCTACCCGCTGCCAATCATGCTGAAGTGGAAGGACATTCATGACATCGCAGTTCCCCTTGGAGCCGTCGCCCATCCATGTTTCGGACGACGTACTGGAAGATCTCGCGACCCGGCTCCGGCTGACCAGGTGGCCCGACGACGTTGGCAACGACGACTGGCACTACGGCGTCCGCCGCGAGTATCTCCAGGAGCTGGTCGAGTACTGGATCAACGAATACGACTGGCGCAAAGCCGAATCCGCGATCAACGCCTACGCGCACTACCGGGTGACCATCGATGATGTCCCGATCCACTTCCTGCGCAAACCAGGCGTCGGACCCAACCCGACCCCACTGATCCTCACCCACGGCTGGCCATGGACCTTCTGGCACTGGGCCAAGGTGATCGACCCGCTCGCCGACCCGGCGGCGTTCGGCGGCGACCCGGCGGACGCGTTCGACGTCATCGTCCCCTCGCTGCCCGGCTTCGGTTTCTCGACGCCGCTGCCGAAGCACCCGGACATGAACTTCTGGAAGGTCGCCGACCTCTGGCACACGCTGATGACCGACACCCTCGGCCACGAGAAATACGCCGCGGCGGGGTGTGACGTCGGCGCACTCGTCACCGGCGAACTCGGCCACCGCTACGCCGACCAACTGCACGGCATCCACATCGGCTCCGGCCAGAAGCTCACCCTCTTCAGCGGTGACCGCGCGTGGGATCTCAGTGGCGGGCAACCGATTCCGCCGGGCCTGCCCGAGCCTGCCTACCGGCAACTGCTCTCGCTGGAGCGCCGGTTCGCCGTCCACCTCGCCGCGCACGTCCTGCAACCGAGCACCCTCGCCTACGGTCTCACCGACTCACCCGCCGGCCTGCTCGCCTGGATCCTGCAGCGCTGGGTCACCTGGAGCGACAGCCACGGTGACGTGGAGACGGTCTTCACCAAGGACGACCTGCTGACCCACACCATGATCTACTGGGTCAACAACGCCATCGGCACCTCGATCCGCTACTACGCCAACGCGAATCGCTACCCGTGGACACCCGCGCACGATCGCATCCCGGTGATCGAGGCACCCACCGGCATCACCTTCGTCGGCCACGAAAACCCGCCGGGCGTAACAACTCCCGAGCAACGGGTGCAGAGCTGGCTCGCCAGCGATCGCGCCGAGTGGTACAACCACGTCAACCTGACCGCCCACGAGGCGGGCGGGCATTTCATTCCGTGGGAACTCCCCGACGCCTGGGTCGACGACCTGCGCCGCACCTTCCGCACCCGACGCTGAACACCGCAGAGCCCGAGCTGGTTTCAGGCCTCCTTACGCGCCATCCGCGGCTCCGTGGTCGCCGGGATCGGCAAGCGCCCGAGTTCGGGCGTCACCCCGAGCAGCCGCAGCAACGGCGACGTCATGGCCGTGGTCACCAACGCCATCACGACCAGAATCGAGTAGAGCTGCACGCCGATGAGTCCCGTGGTCAGCCCGACGTTCAGGATGATGAGTTCGGTGAGCCCCCTGGTGTTCATCAGGCTCGCCAGCGCACCGGCCTCGCGCGGCTCGATCCCGTTGGCGCGTGCGGCGAAATAGGTGCCACCGAGCTTTCCGGCCAGCGCGGTGACCAGGATCGCGATCATCTCGGCGACGCCGGCACGGTCGAGCGAGCTGAGATCCACCTGGAGTCCCGCGATGACGAAGAAGGCGGGCAAGAATACCGAACTCAGCAGTTGCGCACCGGTTTCCACCACCGGCCGGTGCGTGCGCGGGAAGACGACCCCGAACAGGAAGGCGCCGAAGATCAGGTGCAGACCGATCCATTCGGTGGCCGCACCGAAGACCAGCGCACCGCAGACGGCGAGGAAGATCATCGTGTTGTCGTTGGTCGCCGCGGTGGATCGCGAGGCGCGGACCAGCAGCGGCCGCACCAGCCACCACATCGCCGGCACCAGCGGCACGAACAGCAGCAGTCGCCACTGGTCGCCCGTGCCTGGCCGGGCCAGCCCGATGACGAAGGCGAGCACGATCCACGCCAGGATGTCGTCGATGGCCGCGCTGGCCATACTGAGCTGCCCGATCCTGGTGCCCATCAGGTCGCGCTCGATCAGGATGCGGGCCAGCACCGGGAACGCGGTGACGGCGAGCGCGCAACCGATGAACAGCGCGAAGGTCAGCCGGTTGTCCTGGTGATATCTCGACAGAACCAGCAGCGCGACACCGCAACCGAGCGCGAACGGCACAAAGTAGGCGGACAGCGATACGGTGGCCACGGCCCGGCGATTGCCGTTGAACGAGCCGCGGTCGATCTCCAGCCCGGCGAGGAACATGAAGATCATCACGCCGACATTCGCGAACGCGCTCAGATAGGAACGCACGTCCTGCGGAAAAACGATGCCGGATAAATGTGCCCCCAGAATTGTGGGCCCCGCGATAATTCCCGCCGCGATTTCCCCGATTACCGCGGGCTGACCCAGGCGCTCGGCCAGCTTGCCGAGTAACCGCGCCGCCACCGCGATGAGCACGAGATCCAGTAGCAGAAACACCATGTGGTTACTGGGCAACGCTCGCTCCGTTCGAAATGGGCGTGCCGCAGCCCGCCCGGCTCCTCCGCCGGAACCGCGCCGAAGAATTCCATGGATAGTGGTTTTCCAGCGTGGTCCCCGACTCCCCGGCTACCACGATAACGGTGCTGTGCCGGCCGTGTGGAGTTGTCGGGAGCTAGTCGGCCGACGGTCCGTCGACGTCGAGTCCCGCGGCTTGGGCTGCCGTGCTCAGCACCGCCTCGACCATCGCGGGCGTGAGCCGGCCGGTGAAGGTGTTCTGCTGGCTCACGTGATAGCAGCCGAACAGGTGCAGCGGTGCGCGGCCGGATTCGGCCGGGGACAGCTGTACGTGCACCCCGTGCCCGAACTTCGGTCGCGGGCGTGGAATGACCCATCCCGCCTCCGCCAGCACGGGCAGCAGCGCCTGCCAGCCGAACCCGCCGAGCACCACCACGGCCCGGACAGTCGGTGCCAGCAAAGCGAATTCGGTGGCCAGCCAGTGTTTGCAACGGTCGCGCTCGGCGGGCGTCGGTTTGTTGTCCGGCGGTGCGCAGTGCACCGGTGAGGTCACTCGGACGCCGTGCAAACGCAGGCCGTCGTCGCGATGGGTCGCCGTGGGCTGGTTGGCCAGCCCGACCGCGTGCATGGCGGCGTAGAGCACGTCGCCGCTGCGGTCGCCGGTGAACATGCGGCCGGTTCGGTTGCCGCCGTGCGCGGCCGGTGCCAGCCCGACGACGAACAGCCGGGCATCGTCGGGTCCGTAACCGGGAACCGGGCGGCCCCAATAGGTTTCGTGCTGGAACGCGGCGCGCTTCTCCCGTGCCACCTGTTCGCGCCAGGCGACCAGGCGCGGGCAGGCGAAGCAGTCGGCGACCGCGGCATCCAGCTCGGCGATGGTGTGGCACACGGGAATCACTCTAGATCCGGGACCAGCGCGCCGGTCAGGTGGTCGACGGCCACGTGGGCGTGCAACCGGACACCGGTGACGAGGGTGTCGTCGTCGGCGTAGAAGTGCGGGCTGTGGTTCATGAACAGCCCGCGGCCGCCGGGCGCGGGCACCGGCATTCCATTGTCGGCGAGCTCGGCGTCCTGCACGCCGAGCGTCACATACAGCCCGCCGTATCTGTTGACGAACTCCGAGACATCGTCGTAGCCGAGGGTGGCCGGGGTCTGCACGACGCGGTCGACGCCCGCGACCCGGCAGAACGTCGGCAGACCGGCGTCGATCCACTCCTTCTTGTTGTGCACCGCGGGCACATCCTGTAGATAGTCGACGGTCGCGGTGGTGTTGTAAGCCTGCGCGGTGTGCTCGGCCAGCGTGCCGAGCCGCTTCTGCACCTCGGCCATATCGGCTTCCACGGCACAGCGGATGGTGCCCCACAGGGTGACGGTGCGGCCGATGATGTTGAACCGGCCGACATCCTCGATGTGCCCGATCGACACGGTGATCGGCTCGAACGCGTTCACCTGCCGGTAGAGCTGGCCGATGCCGGTGAGCACGGCGCCGACCGCGGGCATCGGATCGATGCCCATCCACGGTGTCGAGCCGTGCACCTGCTGCCCGGTGATGGTGATCCGCACCAGACACGACGCGCCGAACTGATTGCCGACCCGATACCCGATGTAGCCCTTGGGAAATGGCGTCACGTGGAATCCGAAGGCCATCGTCGGCACCGGGTCGGCGAACACGCCCTGCGCGAGCATCTCTCGCGCGCCGCCCTTTTCGTCGACCGGCGGACCCTCCTCGGCGGGCTGGAAGACGAACAACACCGTGCCGGGCAGCCGATCGCGCACGCCTGCAAGCGCACTCGCGGCACCCAGCAGCATCGCGGTGTGGCAGTCGTGGCCGCAGGCGTGCGACACCGGGAACGGGCCGCCGGGATATTGGTGGTCGACCACGTGCGAGGCGAAGTCCACGCCGCATTCGTCCGGCACCGGCAAGGCGTCGATGTCGGCGCGCAGCGCGATCACCTTGTCGCCGGGTTGCCCGCCGCGCAGTACCCCGACGACGCCGTGCCCGGCGATTCCGGTGCGTACCTCGTCGAGGTGCAGCGAGCGCAGCCGGTCGGCGATGAGGGCGGCGGTCTCGACTTCCCGGTTGGACAGCTCGGGGTGCTGATGCAGCTGCCTGCGCCAAGAGATCACCTGGTCGGCCAGCGCCGCGGCACGCTCGTCGAGTTCGTCGTGGATCGGGCTGTCGTTCATCAGGTCTCCGTTCGAGGTCGACGGTTGGCCAGTTGATCGGCAAGCGAAACGATCATGTCCACTATGCATGAGTGCCTTTCCGGCGGTGTCGCTTTACCCGACGCAGGTCATTTGTCCAGTTCGGGACGGTCGTGACCGTGGATAACAAGCCGGACATGTGATCGTGACCACGCGGTCTGTGTTGATAGCATGGCCTTTCTGGCCGACCGGATGCGGGCATCGCCCCCGGATTCATCTCGAAAGAGTCTTTCCATGCAGTTTGAAATCGTCGAGCGGGACGAAACGTGGGTTGCCGGGTTGCCGGTGCGCAGCCCTAAACGTGCGCTCGGAGAGCTGCGTGACCACGACCTCGAGGCCGCCTGGGCGACCGTGCTGCACCAGGAGCTGGGCGGCCCGCTCGCCAGCGCCTACACCGACTACACCGGTGAGCTCGGCACCTACAACACCCAGATCGTCGGCTACGAGTGCGCGTCCTTCGGCGACGTCACCCGCGGCCATCTGGTGGCCAGGCTGCCGCGCGGCACCTATGCGCGGTTCTCCTCGGTCGGTAACTTTCCGCAGGTGATGACCGACCTCTGGACCCAGATTGCGTACGCCGAGGAACACAACCAGATCAAACGCACCTACACCGGTGACTTCGAGTGTTATCCGCACGCCTACAAGATCGAGCTGTATCTGGCGGTAGACGCCCGATGACTTATGCGATCGCAGTGCGTGGTGAGGCGATTTACGGCGGCCTGGTGGTACCCCGCGTGCGCCCGAGCTTCAAGGTCAGCAACAGCGACCTGATCGAGTTCCTCAAGGACCGCCTGCGCGACCGTAAGGGCGAGGACCGTCCGATGTACACCGTGTACGTGCCGGACCCGGCCGGAAATTACAACGCTGTCGTCTGCTTCGAGTACCGCGAACCCGAGGCGGTGCCGATCGGCGATGTTCTGGTGCGCGTGCCGAAGGGTGTCTACGCCCGCTTCGCGCCGAACGGCGACTATCACGATCCGGTGGAGGACGTGTGGGCGCAGGTCGATGACGCGACAGCGTCGGCCGAGATCACCCGGGCTTATCGGGAAGAGATCGAGATCTGGCAGGGGCCGGATTCGGTCGAGCTGTTCATCTCCATCCTCGTCTAGCTTGCTACTGGTTAGCTGCACTAGAACCGACCAGTCACTCTGGTATCTCGCTCAACCCCGAGATGGGTTCTGACCAGGGGGAATTTACAGGGGCGCATCCAGTTTTCGGAAGATTAACCAGACGTCTGGTCAATTCTTGCCGGATGACGGATACTGCCCTAGGCAAACCCGTCCGAAAGCAGGATTCGGGTGGAGATGTCGGCCCCGGTTCGACGACCGCGTAAGGATGCGGAGCAACGGAGTAGGAACAGTATGGCTGTCGAGGCGAGCAGCGCCGCCGCGCCGATCCGGGTTGCTGGCGGCTTCGGGTGGACGGTAGCAGGTCATTTTCCGCCGGGCCGCGATTCCGATGATCGCTATCGGGCCGATCCGATCTGGTGGGATAATCGGGGATGTCGGGCAATTGCCGATGAATTGCACGGCTCGCCGATTCGAGTCGAACAGCCCGGCTGCCGTGCGTCGGATACCGACCCCGGAATGGTGGGGTGACGGATGGGTGCGGAGAGCAGCCGAAAAGCGCGACTCCCTGGCGCACCGGCCACGATTTTCCCGGATTTCGTGGATACACTGGCGTCGCTTCGATTCTCGGACCTACTCGGAGTACCTGAGCATGAGACCATGGCGTTGGTGCTATGCCTGAGCGAATCGGCTGCTGCCCGGGGTCGTAATGGGCGGCTTCGCAGGCGGCGGCGGCCGATGCCGGGCGTGGACACCCGTGGATAGCGTGATCGGAGACAAGGTGCCTCGGCGGACGCTCGACTCATTGGTGACCCAGGTCGCCTCCGAGCTGATGGGTGTCGACGCCACGACCATGGCCGAGGCGACCGAACGGGTGCTGGCTCAGCTGGTCGAATACTTCGATGTCGACTTCAGCTACGTGCGCCACACCGACCGCGAGCGCCGGGCGTCGGTACTGATCGCGGAGTGGCCGCACCGGCCGCAGGTGCCCGATCCGGATCCGCTGGAGGTCGTCTACTTCGAGGGCGCCGATCCGGTGTTCCGCGCGTTCGAGCACGGGACCGAACCGATGATCGCCCGCCCCACACCGGAGTTCGCCGACTATCAGGAGACGATGCGCCGGGCCTCCGGCATCCCCGTCGTCACCACCGCCGCGGTGCCGCTGCTCTCGCGCGGCGAGTCGACCGGCGTGCTCGGCTTCATCAAGACCGGCGACCGGCAGTGGAGCACCCGCGAGCTCAACGTGCTCAAGGCGATCGCCGCGCTGTTCGCGCAGTTGCAGGCGCGGGTCGTCGCCGAGGAGAGGTTGCGCTACATCGCGCTGCACGACGACCTGACCGGACTGGCCAACCGCCGCGCGCTGCTCGAGCACATGGACGAGCGGCTGAAACCGGGCAGCCCGGGGCCGGTGGCGGCGTTCTTCCTGGACCTGGATCGGCTCAAGGCGCTCAACGACTTCCTCGGGCACACCGCGGGCGACAACTTCATCCGCACCCTCTCGTCGCGGCTGCGCGAGCACCTCGACCCGGACGACATGATCGCGCGGCTCGGCGGTGACGAGTTCGTCATCGTGCCGGCCAAGCCGATGGACGCGGTCGCGGCGGAGGAGGAGGGCACCCGGATCCAGCAGCTCATCGGCCGCCGGGTCACCGTCGGCGGGGAATCGGTGAGTCGCGCGGCGAGTATCGGTGTGGCCGTCGGCATCCCCGGCGAGACCACCGTCGCCGACGTGTTGCGCCGCGCCGATCACGCGCTGCTGTCCGCGAAATCGGGCGGTGGCAACGGCGTTGCTGTGTTCACCGACGCCATGCGGGCCCAGTTCGAGCTGCAGGACGACGTCGAGCTCAACCTGCGCGGCGCCGTGTCCGACGGCTCGCTGCTGCTGCACTATCAACCCGAGGTCGATCTGCGCACCGGGCGCATCGTCGCCCTGGAGGCGCTGGTCCGCTGGCTGCATCCGACCCGGGGTCTGCTGCCGCCCGCCGCGTTCGTCACGGTGGCGGAGGCGACCAACCTGGCCGGTGAGCTCGGGCGCTGGGTGATCAGGTCGGCGTGTGCCCAGTTCGCCGAGTGGCGCAGGCGCGGCCTCGCGGCGAATGTCGTGATGCGCATCAATGTTTCGCCGGTGCAGCTGGTCAGCCTGGACTTCGTGGAACGAATCGAGGACATCCTGCGGCTGTTCGGCATCGACGGCAGCTCGATCTGCCTGGAGATCACCGAGCACGTGGTGGTGCAGGATCTGGCGCGCACCCAGGTCACCCTGCGCGGACTCAAGCGGATGGGCGTGCAGATCGCCATCGACGATTTCGGCACCGGCTACAGCTCGCTGTCGCATCTGAAGGCGCTGCCGGTCGACGCGGTGAAGATCGACCGCGGCTTCGTGCAGCGCCTCGGCGCGAGCACCGATGATCTGGCGATCGTGAAATCCATTATCGGGCTTGCCGGTTCGTTCGGCCTCGGCGTGGTGGGCGAGGGCGTCGAGACGGCGGTGGCCGCGCGCACCCTGGTCGGGCTCGGTTGCTATCGGGCACAGGGTTTTCTGATCGCCCGGCCGATGCCCGCCGACGAGGTGGAGGCGCACCTGGCGGTCGGCCGCATCCCGCTCGACCTCGACCTGCCGAGGGCGAGTCGCGGCACTGCGGGGATATGACCGCAGAACGCTCGTCCGAACATCAACTGTCCGAACATGATTGGTTGCTGGTCGAAACGCTGGGCCGCACGCCGGATGGGCAGTGCACGGCGCCGACGCTGGTGTCCGATGGGACAAAGGTGAAGGACTGGGCCCGCCTGCTGCGGGTCCGCCGGGAACTGCATGCCGCGGCGCCGCAACGCATCATCGAGGTGGTGCAGTGCTGCGTCGAGACCGCCGAGTCCGTGACCCATTGCGAGACAGGGCTTGTCGTGCACGGTGTGCCGATCCGGTGCGCGTTCGACGAGGTGCACGGCGTGCAGGTGTGGGCCGGGACCGACGATCAACCGCCGCCGCCGCGGCTGCGGGTCGCCGCGTGGGACTGGGTGGCCGACACCGAATTGGCGCACCACGGGCCGGGTTTGGAGGAGCTGGTGTTCGCCAGGGCGCCCGAGGACGTCCGGGTGATCCGCACGCCGCCGGAGGCCTTCGGCCGCATGGTGCGCTTCGAGGGCCGGATCGACTATTTCGAGATGGTCGGCACGCTCGACGGCAGGCATCAGAGCGAGGTCGACATGCTCGGCGACGACGGCGTGGTGCGCAGCTTTCAGATGGTGACCAGGGCCGATCCGGTGGCCCGCCGGATCAGGGCGGTGATGCACGAATTCGCCGATGGCGCGCCCGCCCAGCCCGATGTCGACATGACCATGCTGCGCGCGGTCTCGCAGCGGGCGGACGACGGCGTCGGCTTCGTCGGCCTGAGTTCCTGCCTCATCTACGAGTGGACCAGGACCCCGGCCCCGCCGCTGGACCGCTGGGCCGTCGAACGCCCGACAGTGCACCCCGACGACCTCGCCGGCTTCCGCGCCGCCTGCGCCGAGCTGGCCGCCGAACCCGCCGGAACGGACGCCAGACACCTGCGACTACGCGTGCGGTTCACCGACACCGAGTGGATACCGGTGCGGGCCGAGCTCTCGCCCGTGCTGCCCGCCGCGAGCGGCCACGGATTGATCAAGGTGTGGCCGGAGTAGCCCTGACAAGCCGGTTCGCCGGGTCTTCCACGGCTGTTCACGCCGCGTTGGGCGCACCGGTCCCGAGGATCACCCGATGGGCTGCACCATCGGCGAGGTGCGCATAGTTCAGCTTGCGAACTTCTACGGCCCGCGGTCGGGTGGGTTGCGCACTGCCTTGCATCACCTCGGTGAGGGCTACGTGACGGCAGGCCACGAAGTGGTGCTCATCGTGCCGGGCGCACGCCGCTCGGAAGAGCTGCTGCCGACCGGCGTGCTGCGAATAACCCTGCCCGCCTTGGCTATTCCGTGGACCGGCGGCTACCGCGCGGCCGATCCGCGGCGGGTTGCCGATGTGCTCACCGGGCTGCGCCCCGACGTGCTCGAGGTGTCGGACCGGCTGACCCTGCGCGGATTCGGCCGCTGGGCCCGGCGCCGCGACGTGACCGGGGTGATGATCTCGCACGAACGCCTCGACCGGCTGCTCGGCCAGTTCATGCCGCGCCGGGCCGCGCGCCGCTGCGCCGACGTGGCCAACGGCCGCACCGCCGCCGACTACGACATCGTCGTCTGCACCACCGAGTTCGCCCGCGAAGAGTTCCTGCGGATCGATGCGCCGAACGTCGAGCTGGTGCCGCTCGGGGTGGACCTGGAGCTGTTCAGCCCGCGCAGGCACGATGGCAGACTGCGCGCCGATCTCGGGGTGCCCGGTCATCCGCTGCTGGTGCACTGCGGCAGGTTGTCGGTGGAGAAACGGGTGGAGCGCAGCATCGAGGCGGTCGCGGCCTTGCACGAGGCGGGCACCGAGGTCCGGTTGGTCGTCGCGGGTGACGGGCCACGCCGCGAGGCATTGGAGCGCCGAGCGCGTGCGCTGCCCGCACTGACAGGCGGACTGCCCGCCGTGCATTTCACCGGCTTCATCTCCGAGCGCGCGATGGTGGCGAAACTGCTTGCCACCGCGGATGTTTCACTGGCCCCCGGCCCGCACGAGACGTTCGGCCTCGCCGCGCTGGAGGCGCTGGCGGCGGGCACACCGGTGGTGGCGAGCCGGTCCTCGGCGCTCAAGGACATCGTGACCGCCGAGTGCGGCGCGGTCGCCGACGACCGCGGCTCCGCGTTCGCGCAGGCCGTCACCGACGTGCTCGCGCTGCCGACGGTGGGCCGCAGGCGCGCGGCCCGCAGCCGGGCCGAGCAGTACACCTGGCCCAGGGCGGTGGCCGGAATGCTCGCCGTACTGGGCCGCTGAGCCGCGCTCGATTACCCTGCGGTGAGCCGATTCGAGAAATTCGAGATGAGGATGCGCAGTGCGAGGTAATGGGCGACCGGGCCGCAGGACAGTGCGGGACGCGAAGGTGCTGATCACGGGCGCCGCCAGCGGAATAGGCCGGGCCACCGCGCAGGCCGCCGCCGCGGCGGGCGCCGAGCTGGTGCTCACCGACATCGATGCCGCCGGACTGGACGACACGGTGGCGGGCATCCGGCGCGACGGCGGCGTCGTGCTCGCCGCGCGGGCGTTCGACATCACCGACTTCGATGCGGTCACTGCCTTCGCCGAGCAGGTGCACGGCGAGCACGGCAGCCTCGACATCGTGATGAACGTCGCGGGCACCTCGGCCTGGGGCACCGTGGAAAATCTGGAGCACAAGCATTGGCGGCGCATGGTCGACGTCAACCTGATGGGTCCGATCCACGTGATCGAGAACTTCGTGCCGCCGATGGTGCGGGCGGGCAAGGGCGGCTCGCTGGTCAACGTCTCGTCGGCGGCCGGTCTGCTCGCGCTGCCCTGGCACGCGGCCTACAGCGCGAGCAAGTACGGCATCCGCGGCGTCTCCGAGGTGCTGCGCTTCGACCTCGACCAGCACAACATCTCGGTGCACCTGGTGGTGCCCGGCGCGGTGGACACACCGCTGGTGCACAGCGTCGAACTGGTCGGCGTCGACCGGGAGTCACCGAAGATCCGCAGGCTCACCGAGTCGTTCACCAAGCACGCGGTGTCGCCGGAGCATGTGGCGGCCTCGATCCTGCGCGGCATCGCGCGCAACCGATTCCTGATCTACACGTCCTTCGACATTCGCTTCGGCTACTGGTGGGCGCGAAAGTTCGCGCTGCCCTACGAGATTGTGATGCGGCGCGCCAGCGCCAGGTTCAGCCGGTTGCTGGCCGCGCAGCACAATTGAGCTGCACATCCAGCACGCGCGCGCCGGGGCCTTCGGTGCCGAGCCGGTCGTGCTCGTTGACCAGTTTGCAGCTGCCGAGTGACAGACAGCCGCAGCCGATGCAGCCGGTCAGGTTGTCGCGCAACCGAATCAGTTGGGTGATGCGGTCGTCGAGGTCGGCGCGCCAGGTGGTGGACAGCGTCTCCCAGTCGCGGCGGGTGGGGTTGCGGCCTTCCGGCAGCTGATCGAGGGCGTCGCGAATCTCGCTGAGCGGTATACCGACCCGCTGGGAAATGCGGATGAAAGCGACCCGCCGCAGCGTCTCGCGCGCGTATCTGCGTTGATTCCCGCTGGTCCGCCGACTGCTGATGAGTCCTTCGCGTTCGTAGAAGTGCAACGCGGAAACTGCTACTCCGCTACGCTCGGAAAGCTGCCCGGGGGTCAGCTCCTTTGCTCGCCAATCGGCTGTCGACATGCACGCTCCTCCATTCCCCTCAACAATACTTGAGGTTAGTCGGAGCCGGGGGAGGAATCGCCCGCATCGGCCAGTCGGCCCGATCCGCCGATGGCGAGGGCTGCACCACGCCGCAAGACCACAACGAACCCCCGAATAACGTGCTCTGGAGCCCCCGGCGAACTACGGTCTGAGCATGGGAGCAGATGCTGTGCCCGCGCGGCACGGAGAGGACTCGGACGCGGACGGGCTGGACCCCGACAGTCCGGGCACGCGGTTGACGGTGACCTCCGAGGTCGGCACGCTGCGCACGGTGCTGTTGCATCGGCCCGGCGACGAGCTGCGCAGGCTCACCCCGCGCAACAACGATCAGCTGCTGTTCGACGGCATTCCCTGGGTGGAGCGGGCCCAACAGGAGCACGACGCGTTCACCGGCGTGCTGCGCGAGCGCGGTGTCGAGGTGCTGCTGCTGGCCGACCTGCTCGCCGAGACCCTCGCGGTCAGCGGCGCCGCCCGCATCCAGGGCATCTCCGCCGCGGTGGACGCGCGCAGGCTCGGGCACACGCTCGCCGACCAGCTCGCCGCCTTCCTGCGCGGCGTCCGGGCCAGGGACCTGGCCAACATCCTGATGGCCGGAATGACCTTCGACGAACTGCCGTTCGGACCCGACGCCACCTCGCTGGTGCGCCGGATGCACCACGGCGCGGACTTCGTCATCGATCCGCTGCCCAACCTGCTGTTCACCAGGGACTCCTCGTTCTGGATCGGGCCACGCGTCGCGATCACCTCGCTGGCGCTGCCCGCCCGGATCCGGGAAACCTCGCTCACCGACCTGATCTACGCCTTCCATCCGCGTTTCCTCGGGGTGCGCCGCGCCTACGAATCGCACACCGCGCCCATCGAGGGCGGCGACGTGCTGCTGCTCGCGCCCGGTGTCGTCGCGGTAGGTGTCGGCGAACGCACCTCGCCAGCGGGCGCGGAAGCGTTGGCGCGCAGCCTGTTCGACGACGACCTCGCGCACACAGTGCTGGTCGTGCCGATCGCGCAGAACCGGGCGACCATGCACCTGGACACCGTCTGCACGATGGTCGACAGCGACGCGCTGGTGATGTACCCGGCGGTGCGTGACTCGCTGTGCGCGTTCACCATTCAACGCGAAGACGATTACAGCGGCCGCAACGGCGAGGGCCGGGTGGCGATGAGCGGGCCCGATCCGTTCCTGGTCGCCGCGGCCAAGGCGATGGGCATCGACAAACTGCGGGTGATCGACACCGGCCTCGACGGCGTCACCGCCGAGCGCGAACAGTGGGACGACGGCAACAACACGCTGGCCATCGCGCCGGGCGTGGTGGCCGCCTACGAGCGCAACGAGATGACGAATGCTCGCCTGGAAGACGCGGGCATCGAGGTGCTGCGCATTCCTGGCTCCGAATTGGGTTCCGGTAGAGGCGGACCCCGCTGTCTGTCCTGTCCACTATCCCGGGATGAGTTGTGATCCAACCATGTTCAACATCACCGTGTCGCATGAGTCGGCTGTCCCGCCCTACGAGCAGCTACGCATGGGGATCATCGCCAAGGTGCGCTCCGGCGAGCTGACCGCGGGCACCAAGATCCCCACCGTGCGGGCGCTGGCCGCGCAACTCGGTCTCGCGCCGAACACGGTGGCGCGCGCCTACCGCGAGCTGGAGGCCGACGGCGTGGTCGAAACCCGGGGCAGGCAAGGCTCTTTCATCGCCTCCTCCGGAGATCCGACGCGCGACGTGGCAGGCCGCGCCGCCACGGCTTACGTCGCTACCGTTCGCCGCTTGGGGCTCGACGACGCCGCCGCGCTCCGTTACGTCAAAGCGGCGCTGGAGGGTTGAGCGGCGCTGCGCGTGCTCAGCGCCAGCTCGGCAACCAGAGGTGGTCGTGCCAGTTGCCCGGTGTGATCGGCAGTGCGGTGAGGATCGGCCAGAGCCAGATGAAATTGGCGATCACCAGGCCGAGGTAGAGACAGACGGCGAGCAGGCCGAGGGTGTGCCGTTCGTCGGGCGCGACCGGTAGGTAGGTGCCGACCGGACTGCGTGGCACGGGTATTCGCCGGGACGGGCCGAGGATGTCGCCGAGGACCAGCGCCATGCCCATCACCAGGAACGGGGCGAGCGCCACGGCGTAGAAGTAGTACATCTGCCGGTCGAGGGTGAGGAACCAGGGCAGCAGCGCCGCGCTGTAGCCGACGAGCACCGCGGCGTAGCGCCAGTCGCGCCGCACCACGATGCGCCAGATCATCCAGGCGATCACCGGGAAGGCCAGCCACCAGATCGCCGGGGTGCCGATCAGCATGACGGCCTTGACGCACTGGGTCTGCCCGCAGCCGCTGACGCCGTTGTCGGCGTAGTAGTAGAGCATCGGCCGCAGCCCCATCGGCCAGGTCCACGGCTTGGACTCCCAGGGGTGGTGATTGCCCGCCGAATTGGTCAGGCCTTCATGGAATTTGAGCGCCTCGCCGCTGTAGAACCAGAGCGAACGCAGGGCAGCGGGGATCCAGCTGAACGGCCCGCCGGTGCCGACCTGATTGCCGACCGCCCACCGGTTGACGCCGGTCTCGCTGGCGAACCAGGCCCAGTAGGTGCCGAGATACACCCCGAGCGGCACCAGCACCAGCGCGTACAGGGCGGGGCCGACATCGCGGATCGCCGTGCCGGACCATGGACTGCGCACGCCATAGGCGCGCCGGGCCGCCAGGTCGAAGCCGACGCTGAGCAGGCCGAAGGCGATGATGAAGTAGACGCCGGACCATTTTGTCCCGCAGGCCAATCCGAGCAGCACCCCGGCGCCGAAGCGCCACCAGCGCACCCCCAGGCGCGGTCCCCAGGGTGTCTCGCCGATCCGGCCTTCGGCGTCGGCCTTGGCGAACCGGGCCCGCACCTCGTCCCGGTCGACGATCAGACAGCCGAAGGCGGCCGTGACGAACATCGCCAGGAAGATGTCGAGCATGCCGATGCGCGAGGAGACGAAGGTGGTGCCGTCGGCGATCAGCAGAATGCCCGCGATCGCGCCGATCAGGGTGGACCTGGCCAGCCGCCGCACGATGCGGATCACCAGCAGGACGAGCAGGGTTCCGGCCACCGCGGAGGCGAAGCGCCAGCCCCAGCCGTTGTAGCCGAATATCGCTTCCCCGATCGCGATGAGCTGCTTGCCGACCGGCGGATGCACCACCAGCCCGTAGCCGGGGTTGTCCTCCACCCAGCCGCCGTTGAGCATCTGCCAGCCCTGTGGCGCGTAATGCTTCTCGTCGAACACCGGGGTGCCCGCGTCGGTGGGGTAGTTGAGCATGGTGAACCGCGTTACCGCCGCGATCGCCGTGAGGAACGCGGTGACGAGCCAGCCGCGCAGCGTGTCGGTCGGCCCGAAATCGGGCGAGGGTCGCCGCGGCGCGGGGCTCGACCAGGAGGGCACGGACCCGAACGGAGCGGTCGCGCGCTGGTCGGTCACCTGTGTCACGCTCCGATCGTATGCTGTGCGCGCCACGAGGTCCCGCAGCGGTGAGCCCGACACCGTGTGAAATCCCTAGCACGCGCGTACTCGCCGAGTGGTCACGATCACATACCGAGTACGCCGACCACTGCCGCGCGTCGAACAAGGTGTCCGGGAGTGATGCGTACATCCCACGATTGCCGCGTACGCGTCCATGTTGCCGGGAATGTCTCGTGGTGCCGCGCATGTCTCGTGTCGCCGCGCGCGTCTCGTGCTGCCGCGCATGTCTGGTGGTGCCGCGCATGTCTCGTGTCGCCATGTACGCCTCGTGCTGTCCGATATGTCGCATGGTTCCTGCGCCCGAACCGATGGCGAAAACGGGCGCGTGGCGCATTCGGCTGTGCGTGGCGCAGTAGGGCTGCGGGCGCGGGGTGGGCGGGTCGATAGGCTGCGAAGGTTCGGTAGGTGCCGGGCGCGGTCGAGACGGGAGTGCGGTGGCGGACGATGCGACAGGGCCGGGCAGGCTGGTGCTTGCGGCGACGCCGATGGGGGACATCGGCGATGCCTCGCAGCGGCTGCGCGACGCGCTCGGGTCCGCGGACATCGTCGCGGCGGAGGACACCCGGCGGACCAAATCGCTCGCCAAGGCGCTCGGCGTGGCGATCGCCGGCCGGGTGATCAGCTTCTACGACCACGTGGAGGTCGCGAAGATTCCGGCGCTGCTCGCCGATATCGAGGCCGGGCGCACCGTGCTGCTGGTCACCGACGCGGGCATGCCCTCGGTGAGCGACCCCGGCTACCGGCTGGTCGCGGCGTGCGCGGAGCGCGATCTGCCGGTGACCTGCCTGCCCGGCCCGTCGGCGGTCACCACGGCGCTCGCGCTGTCCGCACTGCCGGTGGAACGGTTCTGCTTCGACGGCTTCGCCCCGCGCAAGGGCGGTCAGCGCCGAGAGTGGTTGCGCACCTTGGCCACCGAGCCGCGCGCCTGCGTGTTCTTCGAGGCACCGCACCGCCTCGCCGACTGCCTGGCCGACGCCGTCACCGTGCTCGGCCCCGACCGGCGCGCCGCCGTCTGCCGCGAACTGACCAAAACCTACGAGGAGGTCATCCGCGGCACCCTCGCCGAGGTCGCCGCCTGGGCCGTCGACGGCGCCCGCGGCGAGATCACCGTCGTCCTCGAGGGCGCGCAACCCAAGTCCGTCGACCCGGTCGACCTGGTGGACGAGGTCCAAGCGCTCACCGCCGACGGCATCCGCCTCAAGGACGCCTGCGCCCAGCTCGCCGGCCAGCACGGCGTCTCCCGCAACGAGCTCTACGACGCGGTGCTGGTCGCCCGCCGCGACAGCGAGGACTGACCGGCGGCGTTTGTGCGGTGCGACCGCGGTCAGGTGACGAACCGCGCCATGGTGCGCGCCGCGCCGACGCGGCATGATCGTCCTATGTCTTCTCTGGAAAGCAAGGCCAAGACCTTCCTCGCACTGCACCGTCCCGGTGACCCCGCCGTACTGCCCACCGTGTGGGACGCGTGGTCGGCGAAGGTGGCGGTGGACGCCGGGTTCGCCGCGCTCACCGTGGGCAGTCATCCGGTGGCCGACTCGATCGGGCGCGCCGACGGCGAGGGGATGACCTTCGCCGAGTTGCTCACCAGGGTCCGGCAGATCACCGAGGCCGTCGACGTGCCGGTGTCGGTGGATATCGAGTCGGGCTACGGCCTCGAACCGGCGCAGCTGATCGACGGTCTGCTCCAGGCCGGCGCCGTCGGGCTCAATATCGAGGACACCGTGCACAGCGAGGGGCAGCGGTTGCGCGCGCCGCAGGAGCACGCCGATCTCGTGCACGGCCTGCGTCAGTTCGCCGACGCGGCCGGGGTGCACGTGGTGGTCAACGCCAGGACCGATCTGTTCCTGCGCCAGGACGGTGACGAGGCGGACCGGGTCGATCGTGCCATCGAGCGGCTGCGCCTGGCCGCTGCCGCGGGTGCCGACGTGCTCTTCCCGGCGGGTGCGTCCGGCGACGCTGCCGTGCGCAGGCTGACCGGTGAACTGCCCCTGCCGATCAGCATGGTCGGCCTGCCGGACAAGTCCGACAAGGCGGTGCTCGCCGATCAGGGTGTGGCCAGGATCAGCTTCGGGCCCTTCCTACAGCGGGCGCTCACCGCGGAGCTCGAGCGGCTCCTCGCGCGCTGGAAGTAACCGCTCGCCGCTGAAAAGCGCAGCGGGCACTACGGTTACAGGCCGAGTGTGGCGTTGACGAATTGCACGAACAGCGGAGCCAGGTCGGGGACGCGAGCGGGGCCGTCGGACACGATGACGCGGCGGGTCCGCTCCCCGATCGCGTCCGGAAGTAAGGCGATCAGCTCGTCCGACACCTCCGGTAAGGCCGGATCCGCTTGGCGCGCTTGGTCGTAGAAGATTCGGTACAGCTCGGCGAAGCGGTCGACGGCCAGGTCGCGGAAGTCGACGGCGGCCTGGTTCACCTTGAACGACTCGACAAGGATCAGTCGCGCGAAATCCGGTTCGGCAGCGACGGTTTCGCAGAAGGTGACGACGATCGATTCGATCCTGGCGTGCGCGTCGGCATCCGGCGCGAGCTGGGCGAGTTCCTCGGCGATCCGGGTGGCCACGATGTCCACGCCGGTGTGCACCGCCTCGACGAAGCACTCTTCCTTGTTCGCGAAGTGCTCGTAGAAGGTGCTGCGCGAGACTCGTGCTCGGGCAACGATATCGGTGAGCGTGGTGCCGGAATATCCCATGCTGTCGACGCATTCGACCATCGCCTCGATGAGCCGCCCACGCTGCGAGACCAGGACCGCGTCTCGTGCCGCGCGATGCCGATCGGCGAAGCTGTTCTGCGGCATGGGTGTCGATCCTGTCGCCTGTTGTCGGCGCATCGGTGCCCTCCCTGTTCAGCGAACATATGCATTCGTAACCAAGCATTATGCGTCTGTGCGCCAGGGGATTACGCGCCAGTGGGCAACGATGGCCGTTTCGGTCCGGGTTCGGGCCGCGTACGGTACCTTCCGGTAGGTGTTCAGTACGCGGTGGTACACGGGGCGGAGAATCGAACGGGGAATCCGAGAGTTGTTGCGCACCGCGGTGAGAGCGCTACTCGCCACGGTCGGTCGCAGCCGCCCGTCTGCCGTCCCGGCCCACCCCGAGCACGGCCCGCTCGGCCGGACCGTGCCGCGCGCGGGCTACTCGACCATCAGGCAGTGTGTGCCCGCGCGCAGCAGCATGGTGCGGCGTCGCCAACGCGGCACGGGCACAGCCTGATTCGACACACGCGACCGAGCAGGCCGCGTGCGGCTCACTCCTTCGGCTCGATGTACTTGGGGTACACCGGTTCCGGCGCGGGCAGCGGCACGCCGGGCACGATCGGCGTCGCGATGTCGGCGAAGCTGCGCTCCTGCTGGCCGAGCTGATCGAGGATCTTGCCCGCCGAACCCGGCATCACCGGCTGCACCAGGATCGCGACGATGCGCAACACCTCTAGCGTCACGTACAGCACCGTCGCCTCGCGGGCCAGATCCTCCGGCGTGCCGGACTTGGCCAGCGCCCACGGCGCCTGCGCGGAGAAGTACTTGTTCGTCTCGCCGAGCGTCAACCAGATCGCTTCCAGCGCGAGATGCATTTGCTGCGCGTCGAATTCGGCGCGGCAGCGGTCGAGCAGCCCATTGGTCAACGCCAGCAGTGTCTGGTCGGCCTCGGTGAACTCACCCGGCGTCGGCACCACGCCGCCGCAGTCGCGCGCGACCAGCTTGGTGCTGCGCTGCACCAGGTTGCCGAACTCGTTGGCCAGATCCGAGTTGATCCGGCCGACGATCGCCTCGTGGCTGTAGCTGCCGTCCTGCCCGTAGGAGATCTCGCGCAGCAGGAAGAAGCGCACCGCGTCCAGACCGTAGGTGTCCACCAGCTCCAGCGGATCGACCACATTGCCGACCGACTTGGACATCTTCTCGCCCTTGTTGTACAGGAACCCGTGCACGAAAACGCGTTTCGGCAACTCGATGCCCGCCGACAGCAGGAACGCAGGCCAGTAGACCGTGTGGAACCGGGTGATGTCCTTGCCGATGATGTGCACGTCGGCGGGCCAGAACCGCTGGAACGCAGACGATTCGGTGTCCGGGAAGCCGACGCCGGTGATGTAGTTGGTGAGCGCGTCCACCCACACGTACATCACGTGATCGGGGTGGCCGGGCACCGGCACGCCCCAGTCGAAGGTGGTGCGCGAGATGGACAGATCCTTCAGCCCCGCCTTGACGTAGCTGACGATCTCGTTGCGCCGGGTGGCGGGCGCGATGAACTCGGGGTGCTCCTCGTAGAGCGCGAGCAGCTTGTCCTGGTAGGCCGAGAGCCGGAAGAAGAAGTTCGACTCCTCGGTCCAGGTGACCGGCGTCTTCGTCTCGGTGGAGATCCGGGTGCCGTCGTCGAGCAGCGTGGTCTCTTCCTCGGTGTAGAAGGCCTCGTCGCGCACCGAGTACCAGCCCGAGTAGTTGCCGAGGTAGATATCGCCGTTGGCGAGCATCCGCTCCCAGATGGCGACACTGGCCGCCTGATGGTCCTCGTCGGTGGTACGGATGAACCGGTCGAAGGTGACGTCGAGCGTCTTGTCCATCGCCTCGAACACGTCGGAGTTGCGCGCCGCGAGCTCCTGCACCGGGAGGCCCTCGGCGACGGCCGTCTGCTGCATCTTCTGACCGTGCTCGTCGGTGCCGGTCATGAAGAAGACGTCGTACCCGTCGAGCCGCTTGAACCGGGCGATGGCGTCGGCCGAGATGTACTCGTACGCATGCCCGATGTGCGGCGCACCGTTCGGGTACGCGATGGCCGTAGTGATATAGAAGGCGGGGCGGTCAGCTGCGCTCATGACTCCACCTCGCTGCGCTCGGCTCCGTCATGCGCGGGGCGCGCTGTTAATTCGATTCGCTCGCTACGCTCGCTCATGGTGTGTCTACTGTAATGCGCGTGGTTTCCAACCTTCGCGCGAATATCCGCTGTGCCGATTCGCTGGTCGCCGCGCGCCGGCCCGCCGGTGCCGATGTCGCGGTGACCGGCGGTGCCCGATGAGCAACAAGCGCCCCGCCCCGGACCTGCCGGAGCCGCTCGCTCCGATCGTCGACGCGCACACGCACCTCGATGCCTGTGGCGCCACCGACGCGGCGTCCACCGCCGTGATCGTGGACCGGGCCGCCTCGGTCGGCGTCGGCCAGGTGGTCACCGTCGCCGACGATCTCGCCGCCGCGCAGTGGGCCGTGCAGGCCGCGCACTGGGATTCCCGCGTCTACGCCGCCGTCGCACTGCACCCGACCCGCGCCAACGCGCTAGACGAGGCCGCGAAGGCCGAACTCGAGCGGCTCGCCGCCGACCCTCGCGTGGTCGCGATCGGCGAGACCGGACTCGACTACTACTGGCCGGGCAAGCTCGACGGCTGCGCCGACATCGAGACGCAGGTCGAGGGTTTCCGCTGGCACATCGACCTGGCGAAGCGGCTGCGCAAACCGCTGATGATCCACAATCGCGAGGCCGACCACGATTTGCTGACGGTGCTGCTGGATGAGGGTGCGCCGAATACCGTTATCTTCCATTGCTTCTCGTCGGACACCAATATGGCGCTGGCCTGTGTGGCCGAGGGCTATGTGCTGAGTTTCTCCGGCACAGTCAGTTTCAAGAATGCGCATGAGTTGCGCGAAGCCGCCAAAGTGGTGCCGGACGAGCTCATTCTGGTCGAAACGGACGCGCCCTATTTGACTCCGCATCCATTCCGTGGTGCCCCCAACGAACCGTATTGCTTGCCGTACACGGTGCGGGCGCTGGCGGAAGTGCGCGAACAGGACCCCGCCGAATTGGCGAAGATCACCACGGCGAACGCTCGGCGCGTCTACGGCATCTGAGTCGAACCCGCTATTTTTCGGCACCCTGAGTACCCGTAAGGGGGCTGGATATGCGGGGTGTGTCCTAGGTCACTGTGGTGGTCACAATTCGTGATCAACCTGCGGCGTCGATATCTTTTCGTGATATTGATAGCTCCAGCTGAAGCCAGTGAAGGTTGTCTACCCCCAAACCCCTCGTTATCGTACTGTGACCATGTCCCCATTCACGAGGATCAACCAGTCTCGCTCGCCGCTGCTGTACGTGGCGGTCGGCGCGTTGCTGATGACGCTGATCGTCGGCGCCGGGCTCGCGATCGTGAACCGCAAGACGGTGACGGTCGTCGTCGACGGCGAGAAGCGGGTCGAGACGACCATGTCGCTCAACGTGCGCGGTGTGCTGCGGGCCGCCGGGTTCGCGGTGACCGAGCGCGACAAGGTGGCCCCCGGGCTGGCCGCGCGGATCGGCGACGGCGCCACCATCACGCTCAACCGGGCGCGTGAGGTGCAGCTGATGGTCGACGGCCAGGCCCGCAAGGTGTGGACCACCGGCCTGACCGCGGGCGAGGCGCTCGAGCAGCTGAGCCTGCCCAGTGAGGTGTACGTCTCGCCGGCCCGCACCGAGAAGCTCCCGCTGGAAGGTGCCGCGCTGAAAGTCGCGACGCCACGGGCGGTCTCGCTGATCGACGGCAGCGGCGCACCGGTCGACCTCCGGTTGGCCGCGCCGACCGTTGGCGAATTGCTCACGGTCGCGGGCGTTCCGCTGATCGAGCAGGACACCGTCGAGCCCGCCGCGTCCACCCCGCTCACCGATGGCACGCGAATCACGGTGACGCGCAAGCGGATCGAGCAACGGACCGAGACGCTGCCGCTCGACCCGCCGGAGAACGTGATCGAAGACCCGACCATGAACATGAGCCGCTCGGTGGTGGAAACCCAGGGCGCGCCGGGCGTGCAGGACGTCACGTTCGCGGTCACCATGGTCAACGGCGCCGAGGTGGAGCGTAAGCCGATCGCCTCGACGGTGACGGTGACCGCGCAGCCGAAGACCATCCGCAAAGGCGCCAAGCCGGGCACCGAGGTGCCGCCGGTGCGCGACGGAGCGGTCTGGGACGCGCTGGCCCGCTGTGAGTCCACCGGCAACTGGAGCATCAACAACGGCAACGGTTACTACGGCGGCATCCAGTTCGACCAAAGCACCTGGGAACGTCAGGGCGGCCTGAAGTACGCACCACGCGCCGACCTCGCGACCCGCGAGGAGCAGATCGCCATCGCCGAGGTCACCCGCGCCCGGCAGGGTTGGGGCGCGTGGCCCGCCTGCACCAGTCGCCTCGGCATCAGCTGAACCCCTAGAGCCGCACACCTTTCGTTTCCCGCATAGGGAATTGCATGCGATTCCCTATGCGGGAAAGCAGAACCTGTGCGTGTGATGGCGGTTACGCGGCGGAACCCTTTCGTGTTGCCTTTGATTCGCCGAGCGGTCACGGGGACCAGGCAATATTCCGCTGATCTGTACACTCGTCCAGGTTTGTGACGGTGTGGGTCGGGTCAGTGAGGTGTGGTCGATGAGGGTTGTTCAGGCGTGTCGGCGTGCGGTGGCGGTAGCCACGTTGTCGGCCAGTGCCGCATTGTGCGTGAATGTTGCTCCGGCACACGCGGAAACTCCCGGGACGCTGATCTCGGTCGCCGCCCAGCCGGACGGCTGGCACGGGGTGTCGGGTGGCTCGGTGGTCGAGTACTGGATGCGCGCATCGGACGGAACGCCGCGGCAGGCCAGTGGCGCGCTGTTCGTCCCGCAGGGCGCGCCGCCCGCGGCAGGCTGGCCGGTCGTCGCCTACGACCACGGCACCAGCGGTCTCGGCGCGGGCTGCGGTGGGCAGTCGGATCCGGCGGGCCATCCTTATCAGCAGATCCGGTCCAAAGAGGACCAACTGATCCAGCGTCTGCTCGGCCAGGGCTTCGCCGTGGTCGCGCCCGACTACCTCGGCCTCGGCCGCTTCGACACCGGCCCGCACCCCTACCTGGAGATCGCCTCCGAGGCGACCGCCACCATCGATCTGCTGCGCGCCGCCCGCACCACCCATCCCGAGTTGTCGCGCACCTGGGCCGTGCTCGGGGTCTCGCAGGGCGGGCAGGCCGCGCTCGGCACCGGCCACCTGCAGGCCACCTACGCGCCCGACCTGGACTTCCGCGGCACCATCGCGATCGACCCCGAATCCGATGTGGAGAAGGTGCTGCCGCTGGCCGGGCCGAACATCCCCGCGGTCCGCGGCGGTGACGGCGCGATGAGCTTCTTCGTCAGCATCCTGGCCGGCCTGCGTGCCGCCCGCCCGGACGTGCACGTCGACCAGTACCTCACCCCGCAAGGTCGCGAGGTCCTGGACAGCGTCGGCACCCGGTGCCTGGACGGCATCACCGAGCGCGTGCGCGGCCTCGGCGTCGGCGACCTGCTCGCCAGGCCGCTCGCCGACGAGCCCATCCGCTCCGCCCTCGACACCTACCTCACCGTGCCGACCTCGGGTTACGACGCCCCGATCCTGTTGCTGCTCAACATCACCGACACCGTCGTGCCCTCCCCGCTGCATGCCGCGCTGGCCGCCCAGTTCGCCGCCAACGGTGTCGATTTCCAGACCGTCACCGGCACCGGCAGCCACACCCAGCTCAACCCGCCGATGTGGGCGGCCATCGATTCTTTCCTCGACCGCGTCAAGGCACCGGCGCCGCAGCGATAGTCCCCGGCCTCCGGCTGCGCCCGCAACGAGGCGGCGCGGCCGGGCACATCCCGGAGGTTGATAGGTTCTTCAGGTGTCCGAACCTGAAGTTGCTGCTCGTGGGAGTGCCGCGTTGCTGGGGCCCGCCGAAGTGCGGGTGCTGGCCGAGCGGCTCGGCGTGCGGCCGACCAAGCAGCTCGGGCAGAACTTCGTGCACGACGGGAACACGGTGCGCCGCATCGTCACGGCGGCCGGGGTCGGGCGCGACGATGTGGTGCTCGAGGTCGGGCCTGGGCTCGGCTCGCTGACGTTGGCGCTGCTCGACGTCGTGGATTCGGTCGTTGCCGTCGAAATTGATCCGGTGCTCGCCGAGCACCTCCCGGTGACCGTCGCGGACCGGGCGCCCGAACTCGCCGACCGGTTGACGGTCGTCGAGGCGGATGCGCTGCGGATCGCGGCTGCCGACCTCCCGGCGTCGCCGACCGCGTTGGTGGCAAACCTCCCGTACAACGTGGCGGTCCCGGTGCTGCTGCATCTGCTGGCCGAATTGCCCAGCATCGCAGTGTCTTTGGTAATGGTGCAGGCCGAGGTGGCGGACCGGCTCGCGGCCGCGCCCGGCAGTCGCATCTACGGCGTGCCCAGCGTGAAGGCCGGATTCTTCGGTACCGTCCGCCGTGCGGGCGCCGTCGGCACCCAGGTCTTCTGGCCGGTCCCGCGCGTCGATTCCGGCCTGGTCCGCGTGGACCGCTACGCCGAACCCCCGTGGTCGATGGACGAGGACCATCGCCGCCGCGTCTGGGAGGTTGTCGACGCGGCTTTCGCGCAACGCCGGAAGACCTTGCGGGCAGCGTTGGCCGGCTGGGCAGGCTCACCCGCCGAAGCCGAGCGTCGCCTCGTCGCCGCCGGTATCGCGCCGACGGCCCGCGGTGAAACCCTCGACACCGCTGCGTTCGTTCGTCTCGCCGCCCAGGCCTGAGTAGCGCAGTCTGCGGAAGCGTACCGAGTTAGGCGTACTGGTCGGTTTGTGTTGCGGCCGAAGCGAATACGCGCGCGGCAACCCTGCATCGGCAACGCGTTCCACCGGCGATTCTGGCGATGCAGATTGTGGATAACAGACATTTGACTTTTTGTCGCAACGTCGGCGGTCGCGGTGGCGCGGTCGATCCGACTGTGCTTCTTCACGATTCACGTCGCGCAGTAACCGCAGGTCACCCCGTCTGTCGACGGCTCGATCGGGCGCAGGCTCGCGAGTGCGGACCTCCGTGCCCGTCGCCCTGACGCGGTGCGCCGTCGGATGTGGATGGGCCTGTGGATGATTCGACCATGGTGTCGTCCATGGTGAACGGCTGCCGGTGTGTTCCGCGCCGCCGGGGGAGAAGTTTAGATAGCGCCGATACGCGCCCGCACGCGGGGGTCTGCGCAGGAGACGCGACTTCGGGTGCGGCCAGTCTCACCTGATCCCGCATCGTGTCGGACCGATGATCGGTTCGGCCTCATGTCGTGCTGGATGCGGAACCGGACGTCCGGCGTGCCGTCCGGTCCCGCGATCCGAAAATGCAAGGCTCCGGCCTGATTCGGCGCCCGCAGGCGGCGAACTCCAGCCGGTCCGGTATCAGACGGCGACCTCGTACCCCGCCTCGTCCACGGCGGCGGCGATCTCGGAATCGGCGATCGGTGCCGCGCTGTCGACGGTGACCGCACCGCTGGCGAGATCGACATCGACACTGGTGACACCGTCGATCTTGCCGATCTCCGTCTTGACGGAGCTCACGCAGTGCCCGCAGGTCATCCCCGTGACGGTGTAGGTGGAACTGGGCATCTCCGACTCCTTAGCTCATTCTCCATCATACGGGCCGGGGGTACCCCGACATGAACGAAGATACCCCTTGGGGGTATCTGGCGCAAGCGGCGATTCGACCGTTCATCGGGCCCGCCACGACCGTACTGCGAGGGTCGCCGCGGTCGCGACAACAGCACCCCCCGCGATGAACACGACCTGCGGACTACCGAGCGTCTCGTCCCCGGCAGTCAGATAGATCCCGACATTGATCAACCAGTGCCCCACTGCCGCAACCGCAATCCGCTGCCGGCAGCTACCGGTACCGAGACTGCCGAGCAGCACCGCGAACGCCATCGCCGAGACGAAGAACGAAAGGGCGACTACCGGACCCGCCCCGAACGCCTGCACGTGCCACAGTGCCCATGTCGCACCGGTCACGGCGATAGCCGCGAACCGCCGCACTCGCGTTTCCAGTAGCGGTTGCAGGAACCCGCGCCACCCGATCTCCTCGCCGGTCGCGCCGACGAGCTGGATCGCGAAGAACGCCACGAAGGGCAGGCCTCCGACCGCGGCGGGTCCGACCAGTTCGTGCCCCGCGAATGCTGTTGCCCCGGCGACCGATAGCCCGCAGAGCAGGCATGCCATCAGGACGTAGCCAAGGTTTGCGCGAACCTGCCCGGCGGGCACCGGCGCCGGAAGCAGTGGCCCGACAATCCTGCGCCCGACGAACCAGGTGACCAGCGCGCCGAGCGCCGGACCGAACTGGACCAGCGCGAGCGCCGCCGGGTCGATGCCCGAAACCGGTTGCAGCGCAAGCATCGCCGCGGAACCGAGCAGGGTCGCCAGGATGTACAGCCCGACCAGTGCCCAGAAGATCCGGCCGGCCGGTGCGGAAGCCGGCGGCCCCGGCTGCGTGCCGATAGTCGATCCGAGATTAATTTCAGGCTGATCTATTACCGGACGATCGTCACACGGTGCCGATGCTGTTCCTTCATACTGCAGAGCCATTTATCGCGCCGCGACCTCATCCTTCCGGTGTGGTCGCCACCCAGCCGTGCATCGCCAACTCGGCAACCTGCTCCAGTTCCGCCCGGCTCGCCCCGTCCCGCGACGCCTGCGACATTCCCTGCATGACGGTGCCGATGTAGCGCGCCAGGGTCGCCGCGTCGGCATCGGTGACGAGCACCCCGGCGTCGATATCGGCCTGAATGCGTTCCCTGATCAGTCCGAGGTTCCGCTCGCGCAATCCGCGCAGCATGTCGGCGACCTCGCCGCTGGTCGTGTTGACGCCCGCACTCATCACCAGGCAGCCGTGCGGACAGTCGGACCGGGTGTACTCCGCCGCCGCCTCGCGCAGGAAACGCCGCACCGCCGCCTCGGCCGTCGGTTCCTCGTTCAGCGCGCGGGCGATGAATTGGCCGTACCGCGCGCCGAAGGTCTGCACGGCCTCGTTGAACAGCGTCGCCTTGTCGCCGAAGGCCGCGTAGAGGCTCGGCGCACCGATGCCCATCGCGGCGGTGAGATCGCCGATCGAGGTGGCCTCGTAGCCGCGCGCCCAGAACAGGCGGGTGGCCTTGTCCAGTGCGGTCGCTCGATCGAACGAGCGCGGCCTGCCTCGGGTGGAGGTGCTCATGGAGTCATTCTATAGCGATCGCTAGATAATGTGCTAACGTCCCATTCTGTAGTGATCGCTAGAGAAAGGAACCCACACAATGGGCGCACTGACAGGCAAGACCGCACTGGTGACCGGAGCCAGCCGGGGCATCGGCCGCGGCATCGCCGAACGACTCGGCCGGGACGGCGCACGGGTAGCGGTCCACTACAACGGCAACGAGGAGGCGGCCAAGGAAACCGTCGCCGCGATCGAGGCCGCGGGCGGCTCGGCCTTCGCGATCCGCGCCGAACTCGGCGTGCCCGACGACGCCGCGGCACTGTGGGCCGCCTTCGACGCGCACGCCGACGGGGTGGACATCCTGGTCAACAACGCGGGCATCGACGGCATCCGGGAGCCGATCGCGGGCACCGACGAGGCCGCGTTCGACCGGGTCTTCGCGGTCAACACCAAGGCGCCGTTCTTCGTGACCAAGCTCGGCCTGGACCGGCTGCGCGACGGCGGCCGGATCATCAATATCTCCACCGGCCTCACCCACGGGGCGCACATGCCGGAGCTGATCGCCTACACGATGACCAAGGGTGCGATCAATGCCATGACCAGCGTGCTGGCCAAGGAGGTCGGCGCGCGCGGGATCACCGTGAACGCCGTCGCACCCGGTGTGATCGACACCGACATGAACGCCCACTTCTTGAACGATGCCGAGACCGCGGCGATGGTGTCGCGGATGTCGCCGCTGAACCGGCTCGGTCAACCCGCCGAGGTGGCCGATGTCGTCGGTTTCCTCGCCTCCGCCGACGGGCGCTGGGTCACCGGGCAGTGGATCGACGCCACCGGCGGCGCGCTGCTGTAACCATACGATTCCGCTCGAGTGATAGCCCGATATCGGGGGGCGCGACGGCCGGGACCACCCGTTAGGCTTGGGCACCGTGCTGTCAGTTGTGCCGAGCCCCATCACCGTGCGCGCGCCGTCGAAGGTGAACCTCCATCTCGGAGTCGGTGACCTGCGCGCCGATGGGTTCCACGACCTGACAACGGTGTTCCAGGCGCTGTCGCTGAGCGACGACGTGGAGATCGCCCCCGCGGCCTCGCTGGCCGTGCGGGTCTCCGGCGAAGGCGCCGCCGACGTGCCCACCGACCGCACCAATCTGGTGTGGAAGGCGGCGGTCCGGCTGGCGCATCTGGCGGGCCGGGCGCCGCTGGTGGAGTTCGCTATCGCCAAGGGCATTCCGGTGGCCGGCGGGATGGCCGGCGGTAGTGCGGACGGCGCCGCGGCGCTGGTCGGACTCAACGAGCTCTGGGATCTCGGGCTCACCCGCGACGAACTCACTGCCGTGGCCGCCGAACTCGGCAGCGATGTGCCATTCGCGCTGCACGGCGGTACCGCGCTGGGCACGGGGCGCGGCGAACGACTGCTACCAGTGTTGTCCCGCAACAGTTTCCACTGGGTGCTCGCGTTGGCCAAGGGTGGCTTGTCCACCCCGGCGGTCTTCGCCGAACTCGACCGGCTACGCGAGCACGGCACGCCGCCGCGGCTCGGCGAACCACAGCAGCTGATGCAGGCCTTGGCCTTCGGCGACCCGAAACAGCTTGCCCCGCTGCTGGGTAACGACCTGCAGGCGGCCGCCTTGTCGCTGAAGCCGGAGCTGCGCCGGACCTTGCGCGCCGGCGTCACCGCGGGAGCGCTCGCGGGCTTGGTTTCCGGTTCCGGCCCCACCTGCGCATTCCTGTGTGAGAGTGAGGAATCCGCGGTAGCGGTGGCGGCGGAGCTGGCGGGCGCCGGTGTCTGCCGCAGCGTCCGGACCGCGAGCGGACCGGTCCCCGGCGCCCGCGTCCTCAACAGCGAGAGCCCGGGTAAACGCTGACGAGTGACCGATCTTCGCTGGTTCAGGCGATGACGTCGGCCAACCGGTCGACCTGGTCGGCGTCGCTGCCGTAGCAGTAGAGCATGACTTCGTCGGCGCCGAGGTCGTCGAACTGCTTGATAGCGGAGCGGATCGCCTCGGGTGTGGTCAGCATGCCCTCGAGCATGTAGTCGGCGCGGCCGCTGAATTCGTAGTAGCTGCCCATCGAGGCGCGAGCTTCCTCGATCAGGCTCTGGTCGCCGAGTGCGACGTTGACCTGCGCGACGATGCGTGGCTCGCCGGTGCGGCCGTTGTCGGTCCAGGAGCGGCGCACGGTGTCGAACAGCCCGCCTGCCCAGGAGGGTGCGGCAGCGGCGAGAAAGCCACCGCCCCACCGGCCTACGCGTTCGAGCGCGGCGGGCTGGAAGCCGCCGAACAGGACTTCGGGACCCTCGGGACGCAGCGGCGCAGGGCCGATCGGACCACAGTCGGTGCGATACGGTGCGCCGGACCAGACGCGGCGCATGATCTCCATCTGCTCGTCCAGGCGGCGGCCGCGGGTGCGCAGGTCGGTGCCGGAAGCGATGTGGTCGTCCGCGCGACCGCCGACACCGAGGCCGAGCACGAAACGTCCGCCGGACATGCGGTCCAGCGTCGCAGCCTGTTTGGCGAGCAGGGTCGGTTCGCGCAGCGGCGCGATGAGCACCTCGGTCTGCAGCTTGATGCGGCTGGTTGCGCCCGCGGCGATGGCGAGTGCGATGAGCGGTTCGGGGTTGTCGTAGACGAGCCGGTCGAGCAGGCCGAGGGTGGAGAACGGGCCGGCATCGGCGCGGCGGGCCCAGTCGAGCAGGACGGTGGGGTCGGAGATGGGCAGACCGAGCCCGACGTGCATGGGAAACCTCCGGAGGAAAACGAAGTGGATGGCGCCGCCCGCACACCTCCTCGTCCGAGGTGGGGCTCCCGTTCTGCGGCTATTTGTCTGGAGAGCGTCTTCAACTAACAGTGTTCGTGGCGAACGATGTTCGTTGCAGACAATCTAGACGAACGCTGTTCGTTACGCAAGAGGCGCGGTATCGGCCGCGGACATGGCCACGCGGAACGTGGCAGCCGGAGCTCAGTACGCTGGCTCAGGGCAAGCAACGAGCCCGCCACCGTTAGGACCGGAAGGATTCATGTCCAACCTGATCAACCTCGAGCAGGTCTCCAAGAGTTTTGGGATCACTCCGCTGCTAGACAACGTATCGATGGGCGTCCACGCGGGCGAGCGTATCGGGGTTGTCGGTTTGAACGGTGGCGGTAAGACGACGCTGCTCGAGGTGCTCACCGGGCTGGAGCCGCCGGACAGTGGACGGGTCAGCCGGGTAGGCGGGCTGCGGATCGCCACGGTGACGCAGCGCGGCGTGCTGCCGCCCGGCTCCACGGTGGGCGACGTCGTGTTGGCTGGTCTGGCCGACGACGCGATGACCGACGACGTCGCCGAGCATGAATGGGCGGCGAACCCGCGCATCCGGCTGGTGATGGAAGGTATCGGCATCGCCGGGCTCGGCCTGGAAACCTCCATCGACAATCTCTCCGGTGGTGAGCGGCGGCGCGTTGCCCTGGCCGCCGCGCTGGTCCGCGAGCTCGATCTGCTCGTGCTCGACGAGCCGACCAACCACCTCGACGTCGAAGGCGTGCAGTGGTTGGCCCAGCATCTGCTCAACCGGCGCAGCGCGCTGGTGGTGGTGACCCACGATCGCTGGTTCCTCGACACCGTCGCCACCAACACCTGGGAGGTGGTCGGCGGCAAGGTCGAAACCTACGAGGGTGGCTACGGCGACTGGATCTTCGCCCGCGCCGAGCGCGCCAGACAGGCCGACGCCTCCGAGGCGCGCCGCGCCAACCTGGCCCGCAAGGAGCTGGCCTGGCTGCGTCGCGGGGCCAAGGCCCGCACCTCCAAGCCGCGCTACCGGGTGGAGGCCGCCGAGGCGCTGATCGCCGATGTGCCCGCGCCGCGCGACAGTGTGTCGCTGGCCGCATTCGCGCGAAAGCGGCTGGGCCGCGTCGTCATCGAGCTCGAGGACACCACCCTCACCACCCCCGACGGCCGGGAGTTGGTGCGCGACTTGACCTGGCGGCTCGCGCCGGGTGAGCGGGTCGGCCTGGTCGGGGTGAACGGTTCCGGCAAGACAACCCTGCTGCGCACGTTGGCCGGCGAGACGGAACCGGCGGCGGGCAAACGCATTCAAGGCCAGACGGTGCAGATCGGCTGGCTGCGTCAGGAACTCGACGATCTGCCGACCGACATGCGCGTGCTGGAGGCGGTGCAGCAGGTCGCGCAGCGAATTATGCTGGGCGACAAGGAGATCTCGGCGGGTCAGCTCGCCGAGCGGCTCGGCTTCACTCCGGCCAGGCAGCGCACTCCGGTCGGTGATCTGTCCGGTGGCGAGCGGCGCAGGTTGCAGCTGACCCGCATCCTGATGGCCGAGCCGAACGTGCTGCTGCTCGACGAGCCGACCAACGACCTGGACATCGACACCCTGCAGCAGCTGGAAGATCTGCTCGACAACTGGGCGGGCACCCTGGTCGTCATCAGCCACGACCGCTACCTGATCGAGCGCATCTGCGACTCCACCTGGGCGCTGTTCGGCGACGGCAAGCTCACCAATCTGCCCGGCGGCATCGACGAGTACTTGAAGAAGCGCGCCGCGCAGGGTGATGCGGTGGCCCGTTCGGGTGCCGACACGAAGTCCGCGCCGGTGACCGACGCGGCGACCCAGCGGGCCGCCCGCAAGGAACTGTCGAAGCTGGAACGGTCCATCGAGAAGTTCGACGAGCGCGAGCGGCAACTGCACGCCGCGCTGGCCGAGGCCGCGACGGACCCGGGCGAGCTGGTCAAGCTCGGGGCCGAGCTCAAGCAGGTCATCGCGGAAAAGGAAGCCGCGGAGGAACGTTGGATGGAGCTGGCGGAGGGTCACTGACCCCCGCCGTGGCCGTCAGTGGCCGGCGGCGCGATCGTCCCCGATGGCGACCGGCAGGCAGGTCCGCACGAAGTCGCCACCGAACCCGGTGAGCGCCACGCTGCGGTAGATGACCTTCGTGCCGAACCCGGAGCGCTTCAGCAGCTCGCGCACCGGCGCCTGCGCCTCCAGCAGCTGGTACCGGTGCGGATTGCCGACCGGCTCCCGCGCGTGCTCGACCAGTCCGAGCCTGCGCAGGTTCGTCAGGTACTGCTGGATCCGGTTCGGGAAGCGCAGTCCGGCCTGCTCGCCGACCAGCGTCAGCATCGACCCGACGCGTTCGGCGCCGAGCGCGCGCGGGCGCCCGGTCCGGATGTCGATCGAAGGCTGCGGGCCGTCCAAGCGCAGGAAGCGCAGGATTCGGGCCTCGTCGGGAGTCAGCTCGGCCAGCATGCCCGCGAACGCCGGATGGTTCTCCTCGTCGCCGTGCGTGCTCGCCGACAGTCGCAGCAGCGCCGCACCCTGCTCACGCAGCGTGGGAACGGTTTGCGCGGCAGTCTCGTTCGGGGCCTCGGGGAAGCCGAGCGCCCGGCGCACCCGGTCGCGCACCTCGGATTCGGCCTCGGCCAGCACTTCTCGCGGCGGCACGCCTTGGATGCTGCGTTGCACGACCGTCGAGGTGACACCGACCGCGGTGCCGACACCCCACGCGGTCGCACCGGTCACCGCGGACCAGGCCACCCTGGCCACGCCGGTCGCCGCGCGTACCCCGGCGATGGGATATCCCACCCGCGAAGGCGATTCGTCGTGGCGTAAGACGTTGCTGTCCGGCCGTCGCGCGAGCTCGGTCGACGGCTCGACGGCCGCGGCGGAGTGCTCGACGGCCCCGGCATCGTCGCCGGGGTCGGATTTCGCTACAGCCATGTGGTCGCCACTCCTGTTCCGAATATCAGAATATGAGCGTATCCGGCGAACAGGCCCAACACGCCGCCATGGAGAAAAAGCAGCCACTCATCTTGCTTGATGGCCGATCTCAGCATGTCGACGAAGTCCGGCGGCCGCAGCGCCGCCATCTGTTTGGCGATGTAGGAGTTGATCTGTCTGCCCTGGCGGACGTTGAACTCCGGGTCGGCGAAGGCGATCGGGGCGATGGCCATGGCCTCGGCGGTGAAGGTGTCCTGCAGCGAGTCGTAGTCGCGGCTGCCGAGCATGAACTTGACGGCGGGCCTGGCCGGGCCGAGCGCGCGGTCGGCGGCGGGGCGCAGGGTGTCCTCGAGCATCTGGATGGTGCGGTCCGAGCGCGGGCCGTTGAGCAGCTCGTCGCCGATATTGGCGACCGTCAGCACCTGACTGGATACCAATTCGGCGTAGCCGTCGGTGATTTCGGACTGGCGCTTGATCAGTAGACCCTGCCGCCACGGGCACCACCACTTCGGGTAGGCGGGCGCGAAGATCATATTGATGCCCACCCAGTTGACCACCCAGCCGATGATCACACCGCCGATCGGCAGCACGATCAACGACGACAACCCGGTGAAATGCAGCAGGGCGACCAGCACGACGCCCATCGGCGCGCCGAAGTAGAAGCCGAAGTTGATCATGAACCGCAACTCTTTCGCACCGAGTACTTGAAACAGGGTGTTGAGCAGTTGCGGCCTGCCCTGGAAGTAGCGAATCACCATCTGCTTCACATCGAGCAGTTGATCAATATTCGCGCCTAATTCATCGGTCAGTTCGCGCAGAATATCCGGCAGTTGTTGCCGGACTCGGGCTTGGACCATGTCGCGCACTTGGCTCGGCAGGTTGTACCAGAGCTGTGGATGCTCCCGCTTGAGAATATCTTCGACGATCGTCTGGATCTGTTCGTCGGCGATGCTCGCGAGATGCTCGGCGAGCTTGTCCGGCTCCAACTCGCGATAGAAATCGGCGACACTTCCCAGTTTCGCCAGACCCTTGTCGACCGCGATGCTCGCCATCTTGTCCGCGCGCGACGGCACGATGCCCTGCCAGCCGAATCGGCCGTCGTAACTCAGTAGCGGAAGTACCTGAATTCTTTTGGGCAGGAAGGGATACAGCGCGCGAAGACCGGGTAGTCGGAAGCCATGGAATGCAAGAGGGCGGAACAGCATGAGCACGCCGGTCCAGTTGGTGATGTAGCCGATGATTCCCGTGAAAAGTGGGATAGTCAGAAGCTCTAGGAGGATTGTCGGGTGGATCCCGAACACACTCTCTAACACGACACCCTCCTGCCGACACACCGGTGACCGCCGCCTCACCGGAACATCAAGTTAGCACCATGTCGGCACTGGGACCTTATATGTGAGGGAGCGTAGCGAGCGAACCCACAACACAGTGCGTTCATCGCACAACGGAGCCGAGCGCCAGCGAGGCGGAGTTGTGAGATGACGGGCGGGGTCCACCTCCAGTGCGCGGTGCCACAGTGTCGCACGTCGAGACATCGGTCACAGTGTTTGTGCGGAATGCCGCATCGGCTGGGCCCGACCGCGACAATGACCAGCGACACAGGGGGCAGTAATCTGTGGGGCGGGATTCGTTCACCTGGCGATATCGGAGTATGACGTGGCAGACGATAGGACCGGACAAGACATCACCCGAGCCGGTTCCCGCGCCGTTGAGCGCAGTTCGGATGTCGAACAGCGGCAGATCAGCAACGAGGCTCGGCTGATCCGCGGCGTATTCCGTGCGGCCGGCGTCGCGGCGGGCAGTGTCGTGCGCGGCGGGCAGTGGGCGGTCGGCACCACCTACGAGGTCACCAAGGAGATCACCCAGGCCGCGCTGGACGGTGAGTCGTCCGCCGATATCGCCGAGCGAACCGGAAATGCGTTGCGCTCCATAGCCCGTAGCGCACTCGGCGTCACCGAGGGCTCGGTGCGCGAGATCGTCAGCTACGTGCCGACGCCGAACGGTCCCGGTAATAGCAGCGGTGCGCAGCAGCAGGCGCTGGCCGTCGGTTCCTATCTTCGTTCGGCGAGCATCGATGAGCTACGCAGACGCGGCGACGCACTGCTCGCCCGATCCGCCGACGTCTATTTCACCGAAGACGTGCACCCCGCCTACGACCGAATCCTCGACGAACTGGCTCCCGACGAGGCACGCATCCTGCGCTTCATGGCGCAGAACGGCCCGCAGCCCTCGGTCGACGTGCGGACCAACCGCCCGCTCGGCATCGGCTCCGAACTGGTGCAGGGGGATCTGACCTCGGTGCCCGAGCAGGCCGGCGTGCGCTACCCGGACCGGTCCCGCCTCTACCTCATCAACCTCAACCGGCTCGGGCTGACCGTGGTCTCCGACGACCCGGTGGTGCTGAGCCGATACATGGTGCTCGAGGTGCAGCCGCTGGTCGAGGCGGCGCTGAAGAAGGCGGGCCGCGCACCGAAGATCGTGCGCAAGAGTCTGCGCCTCACCGAGTTCGGCGAGGACTTCTGCCGCACCTGCTTCACCATCGGTAACTGACGCGGGATTCTCCGCGCACAGCCGGTCAGCCACCGATTCTCGGGACTGAGAATCGCGGTGTAAACCACCGACACCCAATGGCGGGCCGTAGTCGCCATGCGCCGAGGACGCGGACGCGGATGGTACAAATCTCCCAAATCATGAAGCTGGCGGGCTTCGGATGGGATTGTTAAGTATGGATCAGGGAACCGGCGGGCAGGGCCGCGGCGACCCGAGCGCGGGTGGTGGCGGGCAGGAACGGAACAACTCGGGGATCGGCGTCGGCGCACAGCAGCGCGGCGACCCGTCGATCGGCGTCGGCGGGCGAGTCACCGGAATGAACGCAGGCGAGCAGCAACGCCGCGAGGACGCACGGCGCGTCGACGATCGGAAACTGGACGACGTCACGGCGATCAGCCGGCTGAAGTTCCGCTACTTACGCACCCTCGACACGAAATCTTGGGATGAGTTCGCGGACACCATGATTCCCGAGGCTACCGCCACCTATAGCGAATACCTGCAGTTCGAATCGCGCGACGCGTTCCTCGCCTTCATGCGCAACACTCTGGGACCGCACGTCATCACCGAACACCGCTGCGACCACCCCGAAATCGATATCGACGGTGACTCCGCGACCGGCACCTGGTACCTCGCCGACACCGTGCTCATCCCCGGCCACAACATGCTGCTGCGCGGCGCGGCCTTCTACTCCGATGAATATGTCCGCTGCGACGACGGCCGCTGGCGCATTTCGCATACCGGTTACGAACGCACCTATGAAGTGGTGCTCTCGCTCAGCGACCTGCCCAGCCTGCGCCTGACATCGAGCCGCTGGGGCCTGATTTCCCGGGAAGACGGCGTCATTTCGTCCGTCGAACGCGACCCGGGCGCCCCGCCCGTGCGGCGCGAACCCGAAGCCGGGTGATCAGTCCGCGGTCGCGACCAGTGGCTCCAGCGTCAGCTTCGGGAATTCCTTCTCGATGTACTGCAACCGCCACTTGTCGCTGAACAGCGCGAGCAGCGCACCGTCGCTGCGGGTGAACACCTCGACGCCGCGCTGCTTGCCGAGTTCGTCCGCCGACGCCGCATCGGTACGCCTGGCCAGCGTGTAGGGCAGGTTGTCCAGCTTGGTCTCGACGTTGAACTCGGTCAGCATGCGCGCGGTGACCACCTCGAACTGCATCGGCCCGACGGCCGCGAGCACGGGGGACGCGTCGCCGCGAATATCGTTGCGCAGCACCTGCACCACGCCCTCGGAGTCGAGCTGATCGATGGCCTTGCGGAACTGCTTGTACTTGCCCGCGCTCTCGGCGCGCAACACCGCGAAGTGCTCCGGCGCGAACGACGGGATCGGTGGGAACTCCACCTTCTTGTCCACGAACAGCGTGTGGCCCGGCGCCAGCGCCGTCGCGTTCACCAGGCCGACCACGTCACCCGGGTAGGCGGTGTCGACGGTGTTGCGCTCCCGGCCGAACACGGTCAAAGCGTATTTCGTCGCGAACGGCCGACCGGTCTGCGCGTGCGTGACCACCATGCCGCGCTCGAACTCGCCGGAGACGATCCGCATGAACGCCAGCCGGTCCCGGTGCGCGGCATCCATGCCTGCCTGCACCTTGAACACCACCGCGCTGAACGGCTCGGTGACCTCGCGCGCGCCGCCGTTGACGTCAGGGCGCGGACCCGGCGCGGGCGCCAGCGACACCAGCGTCTCCAGCAGCTGCCGCACCCCGAAGTTCAGCATCGCCGAGGCATAGATGACCGGCGAGGTCTGCCCGGCGAGGAACATCTCCTGGTCGTGGTCCTGCCCGGTGGCCGAGAGCAGTTCACTCTCCTCGACCGCGGTCGTCCACGCCTCGCCCTCGCGGGCCTCGGCCTGCTCCGGGGTCAGCGACTCCTCCGGCGCGATGGTCGCGCCACCGGCGGTGCGGGTGAAGTGCACGTATTCGAGCGGGGCGCCCTCCTCACCGCGGCGCAGCAACCCGCGGAAGTCGCCCGCGATGCCGACGGGCAGGAACAGTGGCGTGGGGGTGAGCCCGATCCGCTCGCTGATCTCGTCGAGCAGTTCCAGCGGCGCCTGGCCCGGCCGGTCCCACTTGTTGATCACGGTGATGACCGGGATGCCGCGATGGCGGCACACCTGGAACAGCTTGAGCGTCTGCGGCTCCAAGCCCTTCGCGGCGTCGATCAGCATCACCGCGGCGTCGACGGCGGTGAGCACCCGGTAGGTGTCCTCGGAGAAATCGGAGTGACCCGGCGTATCGACGAGGTTGATCACGCTGTCGGTGTCGGAGCCCTCGGCGCGGTAATTGAACTGCAGCGCGGTCGAACTGACCGAGATGCCGCGCGCCTTCTCCATCTCCATCCAGTCCGAGACGGTGGAGCGGCGTCCGGCCTTGCCGTGGATCGCGCCGGCCTCGGAGATCATCCTGGCGTGCAGCGCCAGCGCCTCGGTGAGCGTCGACTTGCCCGCGTCGGGGTGCGAGATCACCGCGAATGTGCGCCGTCGGGAAACCTCGGCGGGCAGTCCCTCAGGGGTGGCGGTCAACGGAACAACCTTTCACAGACGACCGATCGGCAACCGCTCTAATCTACGCGATCACCCTTGCCTCGACACGACCAGCGCCTGACCACCCGATTCCATCTGCGCATAACCATTGCGGTATGGTGTTCGGGTTGTCTCGGCGAGGGTGACCGCAGACCTGATTTTGCGTTCACCGTGATCGACGCGGCTCGGCTTCCGGCCGTCCCCGTTCGTTCTTCGTCGGACGAGTAGACCAATCAGCCAGGGCGGAAACAGACCCTGGCGCACTGTTGACAGCCCGGAACAGCCGTAGGGAGTAGATCCAGTCATGTCCGACGCCAACCTTCTCGAAGCCGCCGTACGCACCGAGTTCGGTAAGGGTGCCGCCCGCCGTACCCGTCGCGCGGGCAACGTTCCCGCCGTGCTGTACGGCCACCAGGCCGACCCGCAGCACCTCTCGCTCGATGCCCGCGCCTTCTCCGCCATTCTGCGCGAGCACGGCACCAACGCGGTGCTCAGCCTCGTCATCGACGGCAAGAAGCAGCTCGCGCTCACCAAGTCCGTTGTCGTGCACCCGATTCGCCGCTACATCGAGCACGCCGACCTGCTCATCATCAAGAAGGGCGAGAAGGTCACCGCCGATGTGAACGTCATCATCACCGGCGACGCCGCGCCCGGCACCCTGGTCACCCAGGACGCCACCACCATCTCCATCGAGTCCGACGCGATGAACATTCCCGAGTCCATCGAGGTCTCGGTCGAGGGCGTCGAGGCGGGCACCCAGATCAACGCAGGCTCGCTCGAGCTGCCCAAGGGCGTCACGCTGAACGTCGACGCCGAGACGCTGATCGTCAACGTCATCGCCGCGCCGCAGTCCGAGGCCGAGGTCGAGGAAGCCGCCGAGGCTGCCGAGGCCGCCGCCGAAGCCGCGAGCGCCGAGTAAGTACACCGGTATCGGTTATTAGATGACCGACGCCGCGACCGGGCCCGCGCTCGTTGTCGGACTGGGCAACCCAGGACCCGAATACGAGCGCACCCGGCACAACGTGGGGTTTCTGGTCGCCGACGTGCTCGCGCAGCGCGTCGGCGGCCGTTTTGCCGTGCACAAGAAGTCCGGCGCCGACCTGTTGCAGGCCCGCCTCGACGGCCGCCAGGTGCTGATCGCCAAGCCGCGCTCGTTCATGAATCTGTCCGGGCGCCCGGTCGCCGCGCTGGCGAAATTCTTCTCGGTGCCACTCACCGAGGTGATCGTCGTGCACGACGAACTCGACCTGCCCTTCGGTGAGATCCGGCTCAAGCGCGGCGGTGGCGAGGGCGGGCACAACGGCCTCCGCTCCGTGTCGAGCGCGCTGACCACCAAGGACTACCTGCGCACCCGGATCGGCATCGGCCGTCCGCCCGGTCGGCAGGATCCGGCCGACTACGTGCTCAAGCCGTTCGCGGCGGCCGAACGCAAGGAGATCCCGGTGATCGTCGAGCAGGCCGCCGACGCCGTCGAGCTGTTGCTGCGCGTCGGACTGGAAACCGCGCAGAACCAAGTGCATTGAGGGCAGGCGTGGCGAATGCGCCATGCTGCCAATGCTTTTCGATAGCTCGAGTGGCTGTTCAGCCGAGTTCGGCGCGCCCGTACCACCGACCCGGCGGTACGGGCGCAGTGCTGTTCAGCGCAGGTGCGCGGCGGTGGCGGCGCGGCGCAGCTTGCCCGAGGACGTCTTGGGCAGTGCGCCGGGGCCGAGCACGGCGACGGTGCGCGGACGGGAACCTACCTCGGAGAACACCGCGTGCACGATCTCGCGCTCGATCCGCTTGACCGCCTCGGGATTCTGGTAGTCGTTGCTCTCCACCACCACCGCGAAACTCTCCCGCTTCTGCCCGGCGTCCAGGCGCACGGCGACCGCGTTACCCGGCCGCACGCCGCTCACCCGGGTGGCGGCGCGCTCGATGTCGGTGGGGTAGATATTGCGACCGCCCATGATGATGACGTCCTTGATCCGGCCGCACACCACGATCAAGCCCTCTTCGGTGAAGTAGCCGATGTCGCCGGTGTCGAGCCAGCCTGCGGCGTCCTGCGCCGGTCGGAAACCCTCGACCGTGACGTAGCCGGAAGTGACCGCAGGCCCGCGTAATTCGATCACGCCGACCGAACGCGGCGGCAGCGGCTGATGCTCCGCGTCCACCACACGACCTTCCAGATGGTCGACCAGGTAACCCAGCGTGGGCAGCCTGCGGATGTTGCCGGGATGCCCGTGCTCGTCGGGCACCGGAACGGCCTTGCCGAGTGCCTCCAGCAGGTCGGCGTCGATGACGTCGAGCACCTGGCCCAGGCCGGGATCCGGAATCGACACGGCCAGCGTAGTTTCCGCCATGCCGTACACGGGGGTGAGCGCCATCGGGCTGAGCCCGAAGCGCTTTCCGGTCGCGGCCAGTGTCTCCATGGTGTCCGGGTCGACCGGCTCCGCACCGTTCCACATGTAGCGGACGCTGCTCAGATCGAAGGCGCCGTCGTCGGCCTGCTTCAGTCTGCGGGCGAGCAGCGAGTACGCGAAGTTCGGTGCGGCGGTGACGGTTCCGCGATACTTGGTGATCAGCTCGGCCCACAGTAACGGGCGCATCAGGAAGTCCAGCGGCGTCACGCACACCACCTCGGCGCCGATTTGCATGGGGACGCTGAGGAATCCGACCATGCCCATGTCGTGGAACAGCGGCAGCCAGCTGACCATCACGTCGTCGTCGAGCTGGAATTTGACCCGATCGAACATGGCGTAGGCGTTGACGAAGAAGTTGCCGTGCGTGATCCGCACCGCCTTGGGCGATCCGGTGGATCCGGAGGTCAACTGCTGCAAGGCGATATCGTCCTCGGCGGTCGGCACCGGGTCGGTGTCGGTGCCGTCGCGCAGCTGGTCGATCCGCACCACCGTGATGCCGCGCTCGCGCAGCAGCGGTTCGGCCGCCTCGAACGGGGCGCCGAGCACCACCGCGCGCGCCTCGATCATGGTCAGCACCGTCTCGGTGTCGCGCGCCCAGACGACCAGATCGGTGCGCGGCGTCGGCTGGTGCAGCATGGTGATCGACGCGCCGCGCATCCAGATGGCCTGGCAGGCCGGGGCGATGTCGACCGGCATGCCCGCGAGTACACCCACCGCGTCACCGTGTCCGATGCCTGCCGCTGCGAGCCCACCGGCCATCCGCCGGGCGATCCGGTGGATCTCGCCCCAGCTCTGACGCAGCGGTGCGTTCGGTTCGCCGGTCACCAGCCCCCGGGTAGACGCCTGCGCCGTCGCATACATCTCGTCGGTGAACCTGCTCAACGTCAACTCCCTCATCACCAGCTTCGGGTCGCCTGCCGACCTCCATCAACTATCCCGCCATTCCGGCGTGGCGTTAACCCTTTTCCAGCGTGTCTGCGTTTGCTGGAGTGTCGCGGGTAACCGGGCGCACGGTTCGGAGCGCGCCTGTGCGCGGATCCGGTCCGGAGCGCGCGCGGCCGGTCTTCCTGATATTTCGGTGCCCGCCCATTGCTGCAGTGCCCCATCGATCCTCGGCGGATGACGACCGTGTGGGCCGAGGGTGGAGCGCCGGTCAGCGAAAAGTGGTGGCGTACTGGTCGACGTAGTGGCGTCCCGCGCGGGTTGCGAGATCGCGCATCAGTTCGTCGGTCGCGGTGCGCGCGGTGTGGTGTTGCTCGGCGGGCAGGTAGTAGCGCGGGGTGCCGAAGCTGATCCGCACCTTGCCGAAGCGGGGCAGTCGGCTGCCGCGGGGGTTGACGCGATCGGTGCCGGAGAGCACCACCGGGATCACCGGTGCGCCGGTCGCCATCGCGACCCGCAGCGTGCCGGTGCGGCCGCGGTAGATCCGTCCGTCCGGCGAGCGGGTGCCCTCGGGGTGGATGGCCCACACGCCGCCCGCTTCGAGAATTCGGGTGGCGGCGGCGAGTGCGTCGGCCGCGGCGCTACCGCCGGTCCGGTCGACCGGCACCTGGCCCGTCGCCGAGAAGAACCACCGCTGGAATCGGCCGCGCAGGCCGGTGCCGGTGAAGTACTCCTGCTTGGCCAGGAACGTGACGCGCCGCGGCAGCACGAGCGCCAGGTACAGCGAGTCGATCACCGCCAGGTGGTTGGCCGCGACGATCACTGGCCCGGTGCGCGGAACATGATCCAGCCCTTCGATTTCGGGTCTGCCGAGCGCCCGCAGCACGGGGCCGAGCAACACGTGTTTGAAGAGCCAGTACCACACGGAGAACCTCCCGATCGGAATGTGTAGACAATGTCTACCGCACTGGCGTAGACAGTGTCTACACCCGGATGTGGAGGCTGGATGGCTGCCGTAGACAATGGCTGCATGGTCGAGAGTGAAACCCTGCGGGAGCGCCTGGTCGGGACGGGTGTCGACCTGTTGGAAGAGGTCGGCGCGGCGCAATTGGGACTTCGTGCCATCACGCGCGCCGCCGGTGTCTCACATGGGGCACCGCGCAGGTATTTTCCGACGCACCGCGCGCTGCTCGCGGCCATCGCGGCGCGCGGGTTCGCCGATCTGATCGCCCGGTTCGCCGCGGCCGATCCCGGTGGGTCCGCCCGAGATCGGCTGGCGCGCATGAGCGTCGAGTACGTCGAGTTCGCCGGCGAGCGGCCGGAGATGTTCACCCTGATGTTCCGGCACGACCTGCTCGAAGGCTCCGGGGAAAACCTCCGCGCGACAACGTTGCCGTTGTTCGAGCGGTTCGTGGCGCTGGTAACCGAGGCCGCCGAGGCCGGCTCCGTGGATGCTGCGCAGCGTGCGATCGCGCTGTGGACGAATCTGCACGGCATCGCCGCACTCCAGGCGAATCGCAGCCTGCGCCTGGTCGCACCCGCCGCCGACCTCCGCGCCCTCGTGGACCGCGCCCTCGAATTACATCTGGCCTGAACGCAATTCCGCCGGTGTCCGGCAGCTGCTTACAGCGCGGCGATGGCGGCCACGAATCGGTCCAGCTCCTCGAAGCTCACGAAGCAGTGCGGGGAGGCGCGGACCACGGACTGCAGCCCGCGACCGGTCATGTCCAGTAGCGTCGAGCCTGCCCGACTGACGGTCACGGTGATGTTCTGCTCGGCGAGCCGGTCGCGCACCGCGAGGGAATCGACACCGTCGACGGTGAACGACACGATGCCGCTGTGCTGAACGCCGATGTCGCGCACCGTCACTCCGGGAATCTCCGGCAGTGCCTTGCGCAGGTGCTCGGCGCGGGCCGAGATGGCCTCGTACACATTCGCGGGCCCGAGCTCGAGCAGGTAGCGCACGGCCGCGCCGAGACCCAGCCGCGCGGCCACATCGCATTCCCAGAACTCGAAGCGGCTCGCGTCGGGTGCGAGGCGGTATTCGTCCGGGGCGGTCCACTCCGCGCTGTGCAGGTCGAGCCGCGCCGGTTCCATCGTTGCCGCCAATTCCGGTCGCACGTAGAGGAATCCGGTGCCGCGCGGCCCGCGCAGCCACTTTCGGCCGGTGGCCGAGAGCGCGTCGACGTCGAGTTCGGCCACATCGATCGGGAGTTGCCCGGTCGACTGGCAGGCGTCGAGCAACACCAGCGCACCGACCGAACGCGCGATCCTGGTGGCCTCGGCGGCGGGGTTGACCAGGCCGCCGTTGGTGGGCGCGTGCAGCACCGAGACCAGCTTGACCCGCTCGTCGACCAGCGCCGACAGCGCGTCCAGGTCGAGCTGCCCGGTGCTGTCGCTCGGGATCTTCTCCACGGTGGCTCCGGTGGCGCGGGCACGTTGCAGCGCCGCGATGGCGTTGCTCGCGTAGTCGGCCTCGGAGACCAGTATCCGATCGCCCTCGGCCAGCGGAATCGAGTAGAAGAAGTCGGCCCATGCGCGAGTCGCGCTGTCGCTCAACGCGATACTGGACGGCGCCGCGTTGATGAGCGTGCCGATCGCGCTCTTCACCGCGGCGAGATCGTCGAGGCGCTCGTTCGCGGCCCGATAGCCACCGACCTCGGCTTCGCGGCGCAGATGATCGACGACGGTGTCCAGGACGACGCGCGGAGGCAGTGACGATCCGGCGCTGTCGAGGAACACCGGACCCGGCTCGGCACCGGACGCGCAACCAGGGGTGTCGGCTCGGACACGATCTTCAGCCAGCATGATTCCGACCTTAACTGGCGCGGCGGGGCGGGGTCTGTCCGTGCCCGGTCGGTCCCCAGTTCGGATTCTTGTCGATTTCTTGTCGGTAGTGATCGCTACTCTGGATGGATGCCGCGAGCGGAATACAAACCGGCCACGCGGCGATAACAGAACGACGGCGGACACGAAACCACAGCGCATCGGACCCACAGTGGAGGTTGGTATGGCGGTCACGCTGGAGCATTCGGAGCTGGTCAGCCGGGTAATCCACGATGGGGAGCTAGGCTCGCGAGCCGCCGCCGAGGCGTATATCGGCGGTGTCTGCTTCAAGCAGGGACCACCGACGCTGATCGGCGCCGAGCTCGAATGGCTCACCGTGCAGGGTGAGTGTTCGGCGTCAGGCCCTTCGGCCGCCCCGCGTCCCCAGTTGACTGCCCTGGCGGATGCCCTCGGACCGTATGCACCGCGGTCCATCGCCCCCGATTCCCCGGAATCGGCCTTACCAGGGGGCAGCCGGGTCACCATCGAACCCGGTGGCCAGATCGAATTGTCCAGCGCACCGTTCGCTGATGCCGCGCAGCTGAATACCTCGCTCCGCGACGATGCCCGCCTGCTGCGGGAACTTCTCGAATCTCGTTCCATCCGCACCGTTTCCGTCGCTGCCGACGCGGACCGCCGCCCCAAGCGGCTGCTCCAGCTACCGCGCTATCGCGCCATGGAACAGACCTTCGCCGGCATCGGCCCGTTCGGCAAACTCATGATGTGCAATACCGCCGCGACCCAGGTCAGCGTCGACGCCGGTGCCGATCGCGCCGATATCGCCGCCCGCTGGACCGCGCTCTACGCCATCGGCCCGGCGTTGCTCGCCGCCTTCGCCTGTTCGCCCGCGCTACGCGGCGCCCCGGCGGGGGAGTGGGCGTCGCAACGCATGCGGGCCTGGCTGCGGCTGGACAACGCCAGAACCCGGCCGCCGCTGATGGACTGGGTGGATCCGATCCACGGCTACAGCAGGTGGGCGCTGGACGTGCCGCTGCTGTGCGTTCGAAGACCCGACGACCATGCCCGCGCACCCGGTGACAGCGATACCGGGTGGTCCCCGCCGCCGGGAGCGACCTTCGCGGACTGGCTCTCCGGTGCCCTCGACGACGAGGTGGGCCGCCGCCCCGACCGCAACGATCTCGACTATCACCTGACCACGCTGTTCCCGCCGGTGCGCGCGTCCGGTTATCTCGAGGTCCGCTACATCGACGCACAGCCCGGCGACGGCTGGACCGTGCCGATCCACGTGCTCGACGCGCTCATGTCCAGCCGGACCGTCGTCGCCGAGGCGACCGCCATCGCCGCACCGCTGGCGGGCCACTGGCTCGACGCCGCCCGCTACGGGCTGGCCGATCTGGACATCCGGGCCGTGGCGGTCGAGCTCCTCACGCTGGCCGCGGCCCACGCGGCGACGGACGAGGCGGTTCGGGAGATCGAAGCCGCCGCGGAACGATGTCGCAGCGGCCAGGGACCCGGGGCGGGCGGTCCCGGAGCCGTCTCGTGACACGAGCGGCAGCGAGCGAACCGCGGCCGCTGCACGGCAGCGTCGAGCTGCCATCGAGCCGAGTCGTGCAAAGAGCTTGTCTGCATTGCCGATCCGGCCCGGCGTTGCGCCGTGCCGACGCCGACGCCGAACTAGCCCACGGAGACCTATCGTGACGATTCACCATCCGCCTGCCTCCGACGTTTCCGACACCGAGAGACTGCGTGACCGGATCGCCGAGGTGCTGACCCGCGCCAGGCAGCGCACGCTCACCCTCACCGACTGCATCGACGAAGCCGAACTGGTGGCGCAGCATTCACGGCTGATGAGCCCGCTGGTGTGGGATCTCGCGCACATCGGCAACCAGGAAGAACTGTGGCTGGTCCGCGATGTCGGCGGCCGCGAGCCGGTGCGCGCCGACATCGACGAGCTGTACGACGCGTTCAAGCACGCCCGCTCGAACCGCCCCGCGCTGCCGCTGCTGGACCCGACCCAGGCCAGGGGATATGTCGGCACCGTCCGCGACAAGGTGTGGGATGTGCTGGACCACAGCGATTTACGCGGCGCACCGCTGATCGATGGCGGCTTCGCCTTCGGCATGATCGCTCAGCACGAGCAGCAGCACGACGAGACCATGCTGGCCACCCACCAATTGCGTACCGGCCCAGCAGTATTGACGGCCCCCGCCGTGCCGGTTACGACTACGCCCGTCACCGGCGAAGTCGTTGTTCCCGCAGGCGAATTCACCATGGGCACGTCCACCGAGCCGTGGGCGCTGGACAACGAGCGCCCCGCGCACCGAGTTCGATTGCCCGGCTTCGCCATCGACGCCGCGCCGGTGACCAACGAGCAGTACCTGGCCTTCATCGACGACGGCGGCTACGAGCGCCCCGAGCTATGGTCCGAACGCGGTTGGGCGCACCGGCAGGAGGCGGGCCTGGTCGCGCCGCAATTCTGGGAGCGCGACCCAGCCGGTCACTGGTGGCGTCGCGTCTTCGGTGTGATGACGCCGCTGCGCCCGCACCAGCCGGTGGTGCATGTGTGCTGGTTCGAGGCCGAGGCCTACGCGAACTGGGCGGGCAAGCGGCTGCCCACCGAGGCCGAGTGGGAGAAGGCCGCACGGCACGACCCGGCCACCGGCGCCGACCGCCGATTCCCGTGGGGCGACGCCGAACCCGATGCGGCCACCGCGAATCTCGGCCAGCGCCACCTGGAACCCGCTGACGTGGGCGCCTATCCGGCGGGTGCGACACCTGCTGGAGTGCATCAGCTCATCGGCGACGTCTGGGAGTGGACCGCATCAGGTTTCGATCCGTACCCGGGCTTCCACGCCTTCCCTTATCGGGAGTACTCGGAAGTTTTCTTCGGCGGCGACTACCGGGTGCTGCGCGGCGGCTCGTTCGGCACCGACCCGGTGGCCTGCCGCAGCACCTTCCGCAACTGGGACCACCCGATCCGGCGGCAGATCTTCTCGGGATTCCGGCTCGCTCGCGATCTGCGGCAGGGGGAGGGCGAGTGAGCGCGAAGGTTGCCCGCCGTCGGTCTCGGCCGCCAGGTGTGCGGAGCCGATCAGTGCGGCAAACTTCCGGTCGCTCAACGAGAGGTGGTTACTGATGTGCAGACATCTCGGTTACCTGGGCCCGACGGTGAGTGTCGGTGAGATGCTTACGGCCGGTACGCATTCCCTGCGCACCCAGTCCTGGGCGCCGCGGGACATGCGCGGCGGCGGCACGGTCAACGCCGATGGGTTCGGTGTCGCGTGGTGGCGCGCCGCCGAGGTCGACGGCACCCGAAACCCCTTGGCGACCAGCGCCTTACCCGGCGACGGCTCGCCGAACAGCACGTTGATCGCCAGCCGGTACCGCAACGCCGCGCCCATCTGGACCGACCCGGCGGTGGAAGAGGTACTGGCGCAGCTGCATTCGACCGCCGTGCTGGGGTCGATCCGGTCGGCCACCGTGGGCATGCCCATCGAGCGGACCGCGTGTGCGCCGTTCACCAGCGGTCGCTGGGCCTTCAGTCACAACGGTGCGGTGCCGAATTGGCGTCCGGTAGTCACCGCGGTGTCCTCCGACCTGGACATGGCCGCCACCCAAGTCGGCGCGACCAGGCTCTTCGAGACGATTCAGCTGCTCGAAGCGGAAGCACCGACCGACGCCGCGACGCTCTGGGTACTGCTGCGACAGATGCTCACCGCAATGGAGCCGGGCGGTTTCGTAGATTCCCCGGCCACCGCCCTCGGCCTGCTCGTGTCCGGCGTGCTGCGCCACGCACCCAACGCCCGGCTCAACTTCCTGCTCGGCGACGGCGAAACCCTCTGGGCCACCACGGTGCACCACTCGCTGTCGGCCCTGATCACCGACACCGTCGCGGTGCTCGCCTCCGAACCCTATGACGACGACCCGAATTGGCAGTCGATCCCCGACCGCAGCCTGGTGATCGCTCGGCCGGGCCAGCTTTCCATCGATCCATTGCCCGACGGCACGAAAGGCGCACGATGACCGCACCGACGCTGGAGATCCACCTATCCGACGACGACCTCACCTCGGCATTGCGGGCGGACGCCCGGCTCGGCCTCACCGCCGACCCGAAGTGGCTGCCGCCCAAGTGGTTCTACGACGCCCGCGGCAGTGAATTGTTCGAGCAGATCACCGAGCTCCCCGAGTACTACCCGACGCGCACCGAACGCGCGCTGCTGGAGCGGGTGGTCGGCGAGATCGCCCGGGCCGCGCAGGCCGAGGTGCTGGTCGAGCTCGGTGCGGGCTCGGCGGCCAAGACGCGGCTGCTGCTGTCCGCGCTGACCGCCGAGGGTCCGCTGAAGACCTATGTCCCGCAGGATGTCTCGGCCACGGCGCTGCGCGCGGCGGCGGACGAGATCGCGGGCGAGTTTCCCGGGCTCGCCGTGCACGGTGTGGTCAGCGACTTCACCGACACCCTGCACAACCTGCCCGGCGGCGGCCGCCGGATGATCGCGTTCCTCGGCGGCACCATCGGCAATCTGGTTCCCGCGGAACGCGCCGAATTCCTCGCGAGCATCTACGAGGTGCTCGAGCCGGGCGAGCAGCTGCTGCTCGGTGCGGGGCTGGTGATCGACCCCGCCGTGCTGGTCCCCGCTTATGACGACGCGGCAGGCGTCACCGCGGAGTTCAACCGGAATGTGCTGCACGTATTGAACTCCCGGCTCGACGCCGATTTCGCGCCGGAGAAGTTCGAGCACGTCGCGCTGTGGGACGCGGCCAACGAGTGGATCGAGATGCGCTTGGCGGCCACCGAGGACATGACCGTCACGGTCCGCGAGCTGGACCTCACCGTGCGATTCGCCCGCGGCGAGCAGCTGCGGACCGAGATCTCGGCGAAGTTCCGGCTCGACGGTCTCGCCGCGGAGCTGAGCACCGCCGGGTTCAGCACCGAGCAGGTGTGGACCGACCCCGACAACCGCTTCGCGCTCGTCCTCGCGGCCCGCGACTAAGCGAGCAGGGGTGACCGGGTGGTCGCCCCGCTGACCACGGCGCCGAGCCAATCGATCAGGGGCCGCATCGTCTCCCAGGCGGTGCGGATCTCCTGGGCGGCCCGAGGCTTGTCCAGCCACGGCGGCGCCCCGAACTCCTTGTTGCACACCAGTGCCTTGCGCCGCAGCAGGTCGATGCGCGGATGGTCGGCGTCATAGCCTTTCGGCTTGGTCTTGAGCTGCTCACCGCCGATCGTGTACCCGGTCTTGGTCAACTTCGCCAGAATCTTCTCCAGCTCCGGACCGCGCACCTCGTGGTCGATGGTGGCGCGCAACTGGGCGATCTGTTCCGAGGACCCACCGTAGAAGCCGCCCGCGACGTAGAGCCCCGCCGCGCCGATCTGCACATACCAGCCGGTGCTCGGCGCCACCGCCACGTACGCGCCCTGATGGTCCTTGTAGGGCGTCTTGTCCTTGGAAAAGCGCACGTCGCGATACGGCCGGAAGATCTTGGCCGGACCGAAATCCGGCTCCAGCTCGGCGGTAAGGGCGAGCATCGGCGCCTTCACCGCCGTCTCGTACACGTCCTTGTGCGCGGTCCAGAACGTCTTCGAGTTGTCCGCCTCGAGATCCTCGTAGAAATCCAGCCCCGCCAGCGGAAAGCCGCTGAACTTGTTCATGACTGTGCCTCGCTCATACCGAGCAATCTACGTTCTCAGGTCTCCGTTGAAGATGAGGAACCCCACCAGGAACCCGATGATCATGGTGACGCCCGACGCGATCGCGGCCCACTTACCGAGGGATTCGCCCTTGCTGTGGCCGATCAGCCCCAGGACGATGCCCGCGGGGCCGAACAGGATGGGGCAGAACAACACCGCGACCGCGGCGCAGACGAATCCGATGATGGAGAACACCTGGGTGCCTACGGTCCGCGGGGTGGCGTATGGCTCGTAGGACTGCTGCGAGTAAGCGGCGTAGCTGCCCTGCTGCAGACCGGGCTGTTCACCGTAGCCGCCGCTCGGCGGGTAGTTGTACATCCCGCCCTGCGGATACTGCGCCGGGCCGCTCGCCTCATGCAGTGGACCGCCTCCTGGGTACTGCGGCGGGCTCGAATCTTGCGACTGGTCGCCGGGATATTGCGAGTACTGCTGCGGGCTGCCCGAATCCTGGGGTTGGCCGCTGCCGGGGTACCGCGGGTATTGCTGCTGTGGATCGGCTTGTGCGCCCCACTGCTGCTGACCACCGGTCGGCGCACCCCAACCCTGCTGTCCACCCGACGGATCCGCACTCCCATACGGTTGCGGGGTGGACGATCCGGAGCCCCACGACGGCTTACTGCTCTGCGGCCCGGCAGGTCCCGAGTCGCCGGTCGGTTGGCTGCTCGACGGCCCCGCGGGTCCGGTACCCCACGGTTGCGCATGCCCACCGAGCGGTCCGCTCGGCGCGTCGGTCGGCTGCCACCACTCGCCGGGCGCGGGCGGCGGCGGGGTGTACGGCTCACTCGAAGGTTCCGCCGCACCAACATCTTTGGACAGCGAAGGCGGCGAGCTCGCGTCTGCGGATTTCGCCGACGAGCCGGAGTCGCGCGACGCGGGCGCGGCACCGGTGTCCGTCGATGGATCTCCCGACCCGCTCGCACTCGCCGACGACGCGGACTCCGCGCCCGCCGACCCCGGCGCACCGCCGGGACGTTCCGGATTCTGCGGCGTACTCATCGCGCCTCCTCGTGTCGTCCGGCCGCCATCGCCGCGTTCCGCCGCCACCGACAGCGGGACGGAATGCGTCCGGCATGTCCGTCATGCGTACCACGGCGACCGAGCTGTCATAGCCGATTGCGCCAGGTGGCGCAGCCGGCCGTGGGCCGGATGTCAGAAATCGGAATCGTCGACGATCTCCATGGCGATCACCTCGGCGGGCCGCTCGTCGTCCTGCGCCTTCTCGGCGCGCTGTTCGCGCGGGGTCGACTCCTGCGCCAGCTCGTCGGCGATGCCGAGCCTGCCGTCGTCCTCGTTCTCGTGATAGCGAATCCGCAGGTCATCCGGCGGATCCTCGACATTGCGCTGGTAGGCGCGGATCTCGTCGGCCTGGTCGTCGTCTCCCATATCTGTGTCCAACGGTTCACGGTCCATACCCTCAGTATCCCCGTGCAAAGCCACCGCAACCGGAACCGGCGCAAAAGAAAGGTCGCCGGGCCTAAGCCATGGCGACCTTCCTACGCAATCTCTGATTTCGTGAGCACATGGGTAACTCACCGGGTACGGGCTAGCGCACCCGTGACCTCACCGCCGGTCGCCAACGCGACTGCTGTGGCGCCTAGGTCTGGCCTGAATACGCGGAGAGGCGGGCGAGCGTACCTATGCGTTGCCGTTGAAAAGGCCGGTGACCGAGCCGTTCTCGAAGACCTCGCGGATGGTGCGGGCCAGCAGCGGGGCGATGGACAGCACCGTCAGCTGCGGGAACTTCTTCTCTTCGGTGATCGGCAGCGTGTTGGTGACCACAACTTCCTTGGCACCGCAGGCGGCGAGCCGTTCGGCGGCCGGGTCGCTCAGCACGCCGTGCGTGGCGGCGATGACCACGTCACCGGCGCCCGCGTCCTTGAGCACCTTGACCGCGCCGGCGATGGTGCCACCGGTGTCGATCATGTCGTCGATCAGGATGCAGGTGCGGCCCTCGACGTCACCGACCACGCGGTTCGCCTTGATCTGGTTGGGCACCAGCGGGTCACGGGTCTTGTGGATGAACGCCAGCGGCGAGCCACCGAGCGAGTCGGCCCACTTCTCGGCGACGCGCACGCGGCCGGAGTCGGGGGAGACCACGGTGATGTGATCGAGGGTGTAGTTCGTCCGGATGTACTCGGCGAGCTGCAGCTGCGCGTGCATGTGATCGACGGGGCCGTCGAAGAAGCCCTGGATCTGGTCGGTGTGCAGGTCGACGGTGATGATGCGGTCCGCGCCCGCGGTCTTCAGCAGGTCGGCGACCAGGCGAGCCGAGATCGGTTCGCGGCCACGGTGCTTCTTGTCCTGGCGGGCGTAGGGGTAGAACGGCAGCACGGCGGTGATCCGCTTGGCCGAACCGCGCTTGAGCGCGTCGATCATGATGAGCTGCTCCATCAACCACTGGTTCAGCGGCGCGGGGAAGCTCTGCAGCACGAACGCGTCGGAGCCGCGGACCGACTCCTCGAACCGGACGAAGATCTCGCCGTTGGCGAAGTCGCGTGCCGTCTGCGGCGTGACGTGGACGTCGAGTTCCTTGGCGACCTGCTCGGCCAGCTCAGGATGAGCGCGTCCCGAGAAGAGCATGAGGTTCTTCTGGTTGTCGATCCATGACGCGGTCACTGCTGTTTGCCATCCTTTTGCTCGATTGCCTGACCGGAGTTGTCTTTGGCGGCGTTGGCTTCTGCCGCCGCGCGCGCCGCGGCCGTTCCAGGACGGTGCCGCTGCACCCAGCCCTCGATGTTCTTCTGCGGTCCGCCGGAAATCGCGAGTGCGCCGGGCGGAACGCTTCTGCGCAGTACAGTACCCGCCGCCGTATACGCTCCGTCACCCACCGTTACCGGTGCGACAAACATCGTGTCGCTTCCCGTTCGCACATGCGATCCGACAGTGGTGTGATGCTTGGTCACTCCGTCGTAGTTGACGAAAACACTCGAAGCGCCGATGTTGCTGTGCTCGCCGATGGTCGCGTCACCGACGTAGGTCAGGTGCGGCACCTTGGAGTGCGCGCCGATCGAGGCGTTCTTGGTCTCCACGAACGCGCCCAGCTTGCCGGAGTTGCCGACCACCGTGCCCGGACGTAGGTAACTGAACGGGCCGATGGTCGCGCCGGGGCCGATCATCGCGCCCTCGCCGTGCGTGCGAATGACCCGGGCGCCGTCGCCGACCACCACATCGTTCAGCGTGCTGTCCGGCCCGATCTCGGCGTCCTCGCCGATCACGGTGTCGCCGAGCAGTTGCACGCCGGGGCGCAGTATCGCGTCCCTGCTGATGCGCACGCTCGCGTCCACCCAGGTGGAGGCCGGGTCGATGATGGTGACGCCGGCCCGCATGTGCCGTTCCAAGATGTAGCGGTTGAGGGTGCTCGTCGCGTTGGCCAGCTGGACCCGGTCGTTCACGCCGGTGACCTTGGCCGCGTCGACCAGGCGGGCGCCGTGCACCGGATGCCCGGCCTCGCGGGCCAGCCGCAGCACGTCGGTCAGGTACAGCTCGTGCTGGGCGTTCGCGGTGGACAACCGGCTGATCATGGTGCGCAGCACGTTCACGTCGAACGCGTAGACACCCGAGTTGACCTCGGTGATCCCGGCCTGTTCGGGGGTGGCGTCGGCGTGCTCGACGATCTCGGCCACCCGGCCGTGCGCGTCCCGGACGATGCGGCCGTAGCCGTTCGGGTCGTCCGGCACGAAGGTCAGCACCGTCACCGCGGAGCGTTCGGTATAGCTGCGGTGCTCGTCGAGCAGCGCGGACAGCGTGTGCCCGTCCAGCAGCGGTACATCGGCGGAGGTGACGAGCAGGTCGCCGGTGAAGCCGACGGGCAGCGCGGCCAATGCGCACTGCACGGCATGTCCGGTGCCGAGCTGTTCCTCCTGAATGGCGGGGGTGATCTCCCGGCCCAGGTCGGTGGCCACCGCGTTGACGGCGGCGCCGACCTGCTCGCGGTCGTGACCGACCACGGTGATCAGGTATGCGGGGTCGATCTCGTTCGCCGCATGCAGCGCGTGCGCGAGCATGCTCCGACCGGCCAGCGAATGCAGCACCTTGGGGGTCTTCGACCGCATTCGCGTCCCGGCACCGGCTGCGAGAACGACGACGGCGGTCTGCTGTGGCATGGATCTCCCTCGGCTGCCTGTCATCGTGCTTGGCTCTGCTCATCGTGCGGGGGTCTGCTGTGCTGGGCGCCGATGTGCGGGCCAACGATAGTCATCGTGCTGCCGAGCTCCGCCGCCAGGACTCGAACCTGAACTATCTGAACCAAAATCAGAGGTGCTGCCATTACACCACGGCGGATTGTCACATCGGCGGATCGGGAACACCCGCCGCTGTGCCACGGCACGGGAAAGATCCTCGCATACACCCGCGCCTCTCCGCGATTCTTGCCGGTAGTTGGAGCGTCGACCGGGTCGCGGCGGCAGTTGATCCGGGGCGCGCCCGGGGTTGACGGCGCAATCTGCGGTGCTGTCTGGAACAGTTAAGGCACCGGACGGTCTTTGGCGAAGGGAGGCGGGAGCGATGTCTACCAGTGAACCGCCCAAGGTGTCGCGTCCGCGGATGACGGGTACCCAGCGGCGTCAGCAGTTGATCGAGATCGGTCGCGCACTGTTCGCGGAGCGGGGATACGACGCCACCTCGATCGAGGAGATCGCGCAGCGGGCCCAGGTCTCCAAACCTGTGGTGTACGAGCATTTCGGTGGCAAAGAGGGTCTGTACGCGGTCGTCGTCGACCGCGAGATGTCGATGTTGCTCGACATGATCGTCTCTTCGCTCACCCAGAATCGGTCCCGGGTCCGGCTCGAGCAGGTCGCGCTCGCGCTGCTCACCTACATCGAGGAACGCACCGACGGCTTCCGCATCCTGGTGCGCGATCAGCCGACCGGCAATGCCGAGGGCCGCTACTCCAGCCTGCTCAACGAGGCCGTGAATCAGGTGGCGCACATCCTCGCCGGGGATTTCGATCGCCGCGGATTCGACACCAGCTTGGCCACCCTCTATGCCCAGGCGTTGGTCGGGCAGGTCGCCACCGCCGCGACCTGGTGGCTGGACGAGCGCAAGCCGTCGAAAGAGGTTGTCGCCGTGCATTTGGTGAATCTGTGCTGGAACGGGCTGAGCCATCTGGAGGCCGACCCGCACCTCAGCTCGGAGTGGCGCGCCGGTATCGAGGAGTGACTCGGGTTGTTAACCAGCGAATTGCGAAGCGGGTCCAGTCGAATGCTCGAATTGACTGCCGAGGGCCCGCCTGGTGGTACGGTTCACCCATCCTTTGGGTGCTGTTCGGGCGGTAAGTCGGTCTACTTCGTGATGTCGGTCTACTTCAGGATGGCTGGTTTTTAGGATGACAGGCGGATCTGATGGCTAGGCAAGCGCGCGCGGAGATCACCCGCGACTCCGTTCTTGCGGGCGCTGCCGATGTCTTTCTGCGCTTGGGTTACGCGAACGCGAGTCTGAGCGAGATCATCGCGCAGTCCAATGTGACCAAGGGCGCCTTGTACTTTCACTTCGGCTCGAAGGAAGAGCTGGCGCGCGCGGTGGTCGACCAGGGCAACGAGCGGCTGGTCAGCTCGTGTCAGGGCTTCTTCGATCCCCGGGTGCCCGCACTCGAGGCGTGCATCGGCATCACCTACGTCGTGGCCGACCTATCGATGAACGATCCGATGGTCGGCGCGATGCTCAAGCTGACCCATCAGATCGGTGACTATCGCGGCGCGCAGGGCGACAACATCGCCAAGACGTGGGGCGACACCTACCGCGTACTCTCCGAAAGAGCCATCGCCCAAGGCGATTTGCAGCCGGAGCTCGACGCCGAGGTGATCGGCATGCTGCTACAGGAGATGACCGCGGGCGTGCACATCATCGCCGTCGGCACCGAGTCGATCGACCAGATGGCGACCAGGATGGAACGCGTCTGGTACTTCCTGCTCCCGTCGATCGTCCCCGCCGAGAAGCTCGCCTACTTCCGCGAGTTCGCGGCCCGTCGCCTGCGCAGGTACGTGCCCTAACGGCCCGAGCTCGATGTGTCGGCGGGCTTGACTAGACTCGGCTCGCTGCTGGAAATACCCGGCTCGAGCTCAGGAGTTGTGATGCCGACCCATCGCCCACCGCTGGCGGGACTCGCGGCCGTCGCCGGTGCCGACGCCGCGATGCGGACCGTCGCCGAGCTGGTCGGCAAGTCCTCGGTCGAGCTGGTCGGACCGTCCGGTGTGCGTGCGTTCGTGGCCGCGACGATCGAGGCGAAGCGGCCGCTGGTCGTCGTCACCGCGACCGGGCGCGAGGCCGATGATCTGACGATCGAGCTGGAGGAGATGCTCGGCCCGGCGGTCGCGCAGTTCCCGTCCTGGGAGACCCTGCCGCACGAACGGTTGTCGCCCGGCGCCGACACCGTCGGGCGCAGGCTCGAAGTGCTGCGCAGGCTGGCCCACCCCGAAGACCCGGCCTTCCCCGCGCCGTTGCGCGTTGTGGTGACCACCGTGCGGTCGCTCATGCAGCCGATGGCGGGCAGCCTCGGCGACATCGAGCCGATCGTGCTGCGCGTCGGCGCCGAACTGGACTTCGACGAACTACTCACGCGCCTGGTCGAATTCGCCTACAGCCGGGTCGACATGGTCGGCAAGCGCGGCGAGTTCGCAGTCCGCGGCGGCATCCTCGACCTGTTCCCGCCGACCGCCGATCATCCGGTGCGGGTGGAGTTCTGGGGCGACGAGGTCACCGAGCTGCGCCCGTTCGCCGTCGCCGACCAGCGCTCGCTGACCGAAGTCTCGGTCGATGTCGTCGTCGCGCCGCCCTGTCGCGAGCTGCTGCTCACCGCCGACGTGCGCGAGCGCGCCGCAGCGGCCGCCGTCGCCAACGCGGCCGACGCCGCTTTGGTCGAGATGCTGGAGAAGCTGTCCAACGGCGTCCCGGTGGACGGCATGGAGGCGCTGCTCCCTGTGCTGAAGCCGGGCGAGCTGCGGCTGCTCACCGAGGTGCTGCCCGAGGGCACCCATCTGCTGCTGTGCGATCCGGAGAAGATCCGCACCCGCGCCGCCGATCTGGTGCGCACCGGCGAGGAGTTCCTGGAGGCATCCTGGACCGCGGCCTCCTTCGGCGCCGCCGCGCCGCTCGGCGCGCACGGTCTGGACCTGGCTGCCTCCGGCTATCGGGCGCTGCCCGAGGTGCACGCGAGCGCGGACGAGCACGAACTGCCCTGGTGGACTTTGAGCCCGCTCACCGCAGGCACCCCGGCTGAGGTGGTGCTTCCGGTGCTGGCCGGGCCGACCGCCCGCGGCTCCGACGAGCTCGTGGCGACCA
>NZ_BJXA01000024.1 GCF_007990755.1 Nocardia ninae NBRC 108245
GGGCGGGGCGGCCAGGGCCGAACGCGGCAGCGCGACCCCCGCGTCGGACGCGAATGCGAAGCTCGACACCGAGGCGCATCTGTTCCGGCTCACCTCGGCCGAGCCGAACCGATACGACGGCGGCACCTTGCGCGGCGCACACGAGGGCACCTTCCCGGTGCTGACGGGTCAGCAGGCGTCGGTGTACTACGTCGAACTGGAGATCGGCGGTCTGCGTGAGCCGCACTGGCATCCGACGGCGTGGGAGCTCAACTACATCATTTCCGGCACGGCGGACTGGACGATTCTCGGCACCCACCCCGACGGCACCTATCGCAACGACGCCTTCGAGGCGAAGCAGGGCGATCTGGTGTTCGTGCCGCAGGGCTTCTTCCACTACTTCGCCAACTCGAGCACCGAGCAACCCCTGCAGGTGCTGGTGGTCTTCAATACCAGCGCCCAGGAACCCAACGACGACATCGGCATTGTCGCCACGGTGAATTCGCTGCCGCGCGAAATATTGGCCGCCGCGTTCGGGGTGCCGGTCGCGGCATTCGGTGCAGTCCCCACCGAGGTGAAGCCGGTGGTGATCACCAAACGCACATAGTGCGTCAGGGCACGCGGATACCGGATCGCGCGCCGGTCTCCTGGACCCAGTCGAGCAGCGTGCGCTGCCGGCGCAGCAGGTTTCGACGGTTGTAGTTACCACCCAGCCGTTCCGCGTTGCGGGCTCGGCGCCTGCTCTGCCGGGAGATCAAGGTGCTGAGTTCGCCGGCCGGTGCGATCCCCCGGGTCACCGCCCAGCCCACCACCGCGCGGAACCATTGCCGTTCGGTGCGTAGCACCCAGGTGTAGACGACGGCGAAGATGAGGATGTACAGGATCGTGCGCGCCGCGATCGAGCCGACCGGGACGCTCGCCGGGCTCGGCGCGTCCCAGCCGAAATGCAGTGCGGCGCCGAGCAGATAGAACTGGACGAAGACCTGCGCGCGCCGCCTGACCGGCCAGTCCGCGCGGGCCACCGCCAGCACGATGCCGATACCCGCGAGGGCGGTGAGCATCCAGTGCGAGGTGATCCCGGTGAGCAGCCGCACGAAGCCGACCAGCATCGCGTTCGCCGGATCGTGCTGCGCCGAAAGCAATCCGGCGTTGGCCGAGTAGGTGATGTTCTCGACCACCTGGAAGCCGAGGCCGGTGCAGCCGCCGAGCAGCAGCCCATGGATCGGCCGATTCAGCAGCGGCTTGCCGAGCCACGCGACGGCGAAGACGCCGACCCCTTTGACCGCCTCCTCCACAATCGCGGCGGAGATCGGGGCCTGCCAATCCATGGCGAACGCGTCACCGGCCAGGTTCTGGATGATGCGCATGTTGTGGTCGTTGGCGAACAGGGCGATGCCCGGGCCCGCCAGCGCACCCCAAGTGAAGCCCATGACGAGCGGTGTCCTGATCCGGCGGTGCGCGCGGAGCCGATCCAAATGCAGGACCAGCCAGCCGAATACAACCAGGGTCGCCAGTGTGAACGGCAGGCCGACCAGGATGTCGCGCCAGGTCAGCGCGGCGACCGGTGCCAACTGGAGCGCCAGCCCGACCACGCCGAGCAGCGAGGTCAGGCAATACACCCACCACAGCGCTGATTTCGGCTGGAACCAGCTCATCGGCGCACCGTCAGTGAGTCGAGCACCGGGGCCAGCTCCGGCAACGCCGCGTCGTCACCGATGAGGACCAGGGTGACCGCCAGATTGTCGTTGCCGAGAATGGCGCAGACCCCCGCCTTGTCGGTGCCGCGGCAGGTCGGCCCGCTGAAGCCGTTCGGTGTCTTGACCTCGCCGCCGTCGAAGTAGGCGTCGAAACCCTGCACGCCGAGCACTTTTCGCCGCCACTCGACGGCTTCGGCGAAGTCCGTGACACCGTCGACCACACTGACCGCGAGTCGCGAACCATCCGGTGCGATGAGCACGGCGGTCGACTGGTCGCCCGTCGGTCTGCGCTGCCAGCCGCCCACCCCGCCGAAGCCGATGGTGTCCGGTTCCGTTCCCGGCGCGGTCAATTCGATCTCGCTGTCCGGTGCGACCGCGGTCTCCCGGACCGGCACGAGTGCGGCGACGACCGAGGGGACGACGAGCAGTGCCGCGACCACCGCGAGCACCAGTCCGGCCTGCTTCCAGTCGTTGCCGGTGCGGATCGGCTGGGTCATGTGCTCCCCTCGGCGTTCTCACTCGACGGCGCGCTCTAGGCGAGAAACTGCCGCCGACCAGCGGTGCAGTCGCCTCCACGGTAAGCCAGTTCGCACCGTTTCCCCGGGAACCCGGCCGTCCTGAATGCCCTGTTCGTGCGGATCCGCAGCAGACCGTAAACAATCCGTAAACCGGTTCCAGCACAGTAGAGACACACCAGCACGGCGGGTCCGGAACCGGATTCGCCCCTCGAAAGGAAGCACCTCATGCGCAAGCTCAAGCTCCAGGTCCAGACCACCGCCGACGGCTACATGGGCGGCCCGAACGGCGAAATGGACTGGATGACCTTCCCGTGGACCGACGACGTCGGCACCTACATCAAGAACGTGATGGACTCCGTCGACACCATCGTCCTCGGCCGCAACCTCGCCGAGGGTTTCATCCCGGTCTGGGCCAACCGCACCGAGGCCGACGGTGAGGACCAGGAAACCATCGACTGGATGAACAACACCCCCAAGATCGTCTTCTCCGACACCCTCACCGAATCCCCCTGGCCCAACACCATCATCGCCAGCGGTGACCTCACCAAAACCGTCACCGACCTCAAGTCCCAGCCCGGCGGCGACCTCATCGTCTACGGCGGCGCCACCCTCGCCGCCGCCCTGATCGCCGCCGAACTCATCGACGAACTCCACCTCTTCGTCAACCCCACCGCCATCGGCACCGGCCTCCCCGTCTTCGCCCCCGGCACCTACCAACCCCTCCGCACCGTCGCCGCAACCCCCTTCGACTGCGGCATCACCGCCCTCCACTACGCCCCGAAGAGCGCCTGAACGCGGGCGGAGCAGGAGAGAGCGGCGGACCCTGGCAGCAAGTTACCGGCCGCCGCTAGAAGTGGTACGACATGTTGTACGGAATTGGGTGTACGATATGTTGTACGACTTTGAAGGGTGATTGCCAATGTCAGCACTACCGATCTCGACAGTTCGTCAGGACCTATTCGGACTGGTGAAGAAGGTCAATGAAGACCACGATCAAGTGACTGTGGTCACAAAGACCGGTGAGAACGCCGTGCTCATGGCCGAGTCCGATTGGAACTCGATTATGGAGACGTTGTATGTGCTCCAGACCCACGGCGGTGCGCAACTGCTGGCCTCGGCTCGAGACGCTCGCGAAGGGCGCACGGAAGCTCATGCCCTGATCGACCCGGACGAGGAGGCGTCGGCAGAACAGTCGACTCGTGCTTTCACGCTCCGGCGCGGTGACGTGGTCTGGGTGGTCGAGCCCAAGACGTTCCGCGACGACCCCGAAACCGATGACGACGTTCCGGACAAGCTTCTCGTCGAGGGCGGGCAGCGATACGCGGTCGCGCCCGCCGCGAAGCTGTGGGCATTCGCTGAGAAGTTCTGGGGTGACAACGCCGGCCGAACCAATTCCGAAGATCGTTTCAAGCGCTTTATGGATGAGTTGGATCGCGGCGCTGCACGAGATGAATTCCTGTCGGTGTGGGTAGCCGAGCCGGACGACACAACCAAGAGCCACCGGTGCACGCATCCGCGCCGATGGAAGGCGTGATGGCGTGCCCGATCGAAAGCTGACCTTCACCGCCCAGGGGTGGCGTAGCTATTCATCCTGGCTCGCCAGGGATCGCGCGGTACTGAAGGCGGCGAACAAGATGATCAGCGCTGTGCTTGCCGATCCGTTCGCTGGGATCGGCAAGCCCGAGCCGCTGCGGCACCAGCTCGCCGGGCACTGGTCGCGACGGATCAGCCAGGAGCATCGGTTGGTCTACTACGTCAGCGATACCGAGATTGTTGTTGTGCAGGTGGGCAGTCACTACGACGACTAACTGCCTGCTCTTCGCCCACAGCGAACGATGGGAAAGTTCGGAACAAAGTGGTGGGGGGTGGGGTTGAGTTGGTATCGCTCAACTTTTGGAAGGGTCGAACACGTGACTACACCACAGAACCTGCCGGTGCTGTTCCTGACCGATCCGATCGTGCTGCCGGGCATGGTCGTGCCCATCGAACTGGACGAATCGGCGCAGGCCGCCATCGACGCCGCGCGCGCCGCCAAGACCGATGCCGTGCTGCTCGCGCCGCGGCTGACCGAGGGCTACGCCACCTATGGCGTGGTCGCCACCGTCGAACAGGTCGGCCGGATGCGCGGCGGCGCACCGGCGGCCGTGTTGAAGGCCGAACGGCGGGCCAAGATCGGGCACGGGGTGACCGGGCCGGGTGCCGCGCTGTGGGTCGAGGCGGAGCCGGTCGAGGTCCCCACCCCGGACGGCCGGACGAAAGAGCTGGCCGCCGAATACAAGAAGCTGGTCGTCTCGGTGCTGCATCGCCGCGAAGCCTGGCAGATCATCGACGCGGTCAATCAGCTGAGCGACCCGTCGGCGATCGCCGACACCGCGGGTTACGCGCCGTACCTGACCGACGATCAGAAGCGTGAACTGCTGGAAACCCCGGACGTCACCCAGCGTTTGAAGACGCTGATCGAGTGGACCAAGGACCACATCGCCGAGGCCGAGATCACCGAGAAGATCAGCGACGACGTCCGCGAGGGGTTGGAGAAGAGCCAGCGCGAGTTCCTGCTGCGCCAGCAGCTCAACGCGATCCGCAAGGAACTCGGCGAGGACGAGCCGGACGGCGCCGACGACTACCGCACCAGGGCGGAGCAGGCCGACTTGCCGGACAACGTGCGCGCCGAGGCGCTGCGCGAGGTCGGCAGGCTGGAACGCGCCAGCGATCAGAGCCCGGAATCCGGCTGGATCCGGACCTGGCTCGACACGGTGCTGGAGCTGCCGTGGACGGTGCGCACCACCGACAGCACCGACGTCTCGGCCGCCCGCGCGGTGCTGGACGCCGATCACCACGGCCTGGACGAGGTGAAGGACCGCATGGTCGAGTACCTGGCCGTGCGTTCGCGGCGGGCCGCGCGTGGGCTGGAGGTCGTCGGTGGACGCGGTTCCGGCGCGGTGCTCGCGCTGGTCGGTCCGCCCGGCGTCGGCAAGACCTCGCTCGGTGAATCCGTGGCCCGCGCGATGGGCCGCAAGTTCGTCCGGGTCGCCCTCGGCGGCGTGCGCGACGAGGCCGAGATCCGTGGCCACCGGCGCACCTATGTCGGCGCGCTGCCCGGCCGGATCGTCCGCGCCATCAAGGAGGCGGGTTCGATGAATCCCGTTGTCCTGCTGGACGAGATCGACAAGGTGGGCTCGGACTTCCGGGGTGACCCGGCGGCCGCGCTGCTCGAGGTGCTGGATCCGGCGCAGAACCACACGTTCCGCGATCACTACCTCGACCTGGATCTCGACCTGTCCGACGTGCTGTTCATCGCCACCGCCAATGTCATGGAGACCATCCCCGGCCCGCTGCTGGACCGGATGGAGCTGATCACCGTGGACGGCTACACCGAGGACGACAAGGTCGACATCGCCCGCGACTTCCTGGTGCCGAGGCAGCTGGAACGCAACGCGCTGACCACCGACGAGGTGACCGTCACAGACGCGGCGCTGCGCGAGATCGCCGCCAACTACACCCGGGAAGCCGGGGTGCGGCAGATGGAGCGGTTGATCGCCAAGGCGTTGCGCAAGGCCGCGACTCGCCTGTCCGAGGTCGGGACCGACTCGGGCACAGCCGATCTCGGCTACGACGCCGAGCTGGGCTACGACGCGCTGGTGCAGTCCGAGAGCGCGGCGAAGCAGGCGCTGACGATCGACCTGGGCGATCTGAAGGAGTACCTGGGCCGTCCGCGCTTCACCCCCGACTCGGTGGAACGCACCGCGGTGCCGGGTGTCGCGACCGGACTCGCGGTCACCGGCCTCGGCGGCGACGTCCTCTACATCGAGGCCAACGCCGCGGAGGGTGAGCGTTCGCTGACCCTGACCGGCCAGCTCGGCGACGTGATGAAGGAGTCCGCGCAGATCGCGCTGACCTACGTGCGCTCGCACCTGGAAGAGATCGGCATCGAGCCGTCGGTGCTGGATCGCAATATCCACGTGCACTTCCCGGCGGGCGCGGTGCCCAAGGACGGACCGTCGGCGGGCGTCACCATGGTCACGGCCCTGGTGTCGCTGGCGCTGGGCAGGCAGGTGCGCGCCGATGTCGGCATGACCGGTGAGGTCACGCTGAACGGGCGGGTGCTGCCGATCGGCGGCGTCAAGCAGAAGCTGCTCGCCGCGCAGCGGGCCGGCTTGAAGACGGTGTTCATCCCGGCCCGCAACGAGCCGGACCTGGACGACGTCCCGGCCGAAGTGCTTGCCGCACTGGATGTCCGCCCCGTCGGTGACGTGGCCGACATCCTGGCCTACGCCATCGAGCCGGTCGCCGAACCGGCCCTGGACGGACGGGCCTTCGCGGCCACCGCCTGACGAAGGAGCACAGGCCGGGCACCTAGGGTGCCCGGCCTTTCCTATGCCGCTGCTCTTTTCGGGTCAGCTCAGGAAGGAGATCACCGGCGGTGCCACGACTTCGGCCGGGGCACTGTGATCTTGGCCGGCCAGCACGCTGAGCTGGGCCGCGGGCAGCAGTTCGGTGAGCCGAGTCGCGGTGTGGTGGAAGAACTCCGGGCTCGCGTCACCGAGCAGCACGAGCACCGGGATCTCGACGGCTGCGACGAGATCGAGCGGGATCACGCCACCGGTGTCGGCGTTGCCCATGATGGCGAGGTCATAGGGCATGGTCGGAGCGACCGCCTGCATAGCGGGATCCTGACCGGCGAACTGGGCCGCATCCGGTGGTGCCCCTGCCGCGGTGAGGAAGATCCGGATGGCTTCGGCGGGACGATGCTGCTCGATGGCCGCCCCCACTTGCTCCGCGAGTTCGCGTGCGCTCCTTTTACTTTCGTCACTGTCGTCGCCGTAGGGCGGTTCATGCAGCACCAGACGGGTGATGGGTACTCCTGCCGCCGCGGCCCGCAGTGCGAGACCGGCCCCGGACGAATGCCCGTACACCGCCGCCTTGCCGCCCAGTTCGTCGACCAGCGCGGCCAGATCCTCGACCTCCCGGTCCGGCGCGTACGGTGCGGTGTCGCCGCTCGCGCCACGCCCGCGACGGTCGTAGTTGAGCACGGTGAACCGCTCCGCGAGCCGGGTGGCGAGGTCGTGCGTCATCGGCCGCGCGCAGAACATCCCGCTCACCACGATGACCGGCGCGCCGTGCCCGAGTCGATCGAATGCGATGCGGGTTCCGTCGGCGGACGTCACGAAATCTGTCACAGCTCTTCCCTTCGTCACCAGTGCAGACGAGACGAAGACGCCGAACTGAGCGGTGCGCGGGGCGTTATTACAGGCGTTGTCGGCGGTGAGGTCGCGCTCGACCGACCGGGTGGTGCCCTGCGCGACCGCGCACAGCACCGGCTCGGTGTCGGCATCCTCGGCGTAGATCTCGCAGCGGACCACGGCTTGGCGGCGGGTGGCGCCGGTGACGGTGGCGACGGCGCGTAGACGTTGGCCTGCGGCGGGGCGCAGGTAGGTGATGGTGAAGCCGCCGGTCAGCACGTTCGGGCCGAGGGCCGTGCCCGCGGCGAAGGTGAGCGCGTTGTCGGCCGCGTAGGACAGCACGCCGCCGTGCACGAAGCCGAACTGCTGGCCGAGTTCGGGGCGGATGGGGATCACCAGAGTGACTGTGCCGTCACCGAATTCGGCGATCTCGGTGCCGACCAGCTCGGCGAAGGGTTGCGCGGCGAGGACTTTCTTGGCGAGGTCGATATCTATGGTCGCGGTCATCAGCTGTCCTTCGTTCACGCGCCGCAGCGCGATAGTCGTTGGGGCGAAGCGGTTATCAAACGGCGCGCAATGCGAGCCACGCCGCGTCCGCGAGGTCGTCCGCGACGTCGGTCGGCGCGGCGAGCATGTCGCCGCCGAGCCACTGCCTGCTGTACTCCTGCGCCGGGCCCAACCACAGCGCGTACACCAGATCGAACGACAGATCACGCACCGCGCCGTACCCGGCGTGCGTGCGCCACCAGCGCACGACATTGCGCAGGAACTCGCGATTGCTGTCGCTCTCCCGCACCCCCGGCGGCCGGGCGGAGGTGAGAACCTTTGCCCGGTATTGATTCTCGGCCACCCAGCGCAGGTGTTCCCGTACCCCCGCCGTGATCCCCTCCCTGGCATCGGCGCTGTCGCCGACCGCCGCCCAGAAGTGCTGCTGGTAGTCGACGAGCGCGTTCGCCCAGACCTGCCGATACAGGTCCGCTTTGTCCGGGAAGTGGTGATAGAGAGCGCCGACGCTGGCGCCCGCCGCGTCGCGGATCTGGGCCAGCGTCGCCTCCAACGCCCCCTGCTCCGCGAACTGCCGCTCGGCCGCCAACAGCAACCGATCTCGAATCTTCATAACCAGAATTTAGTTCTGTTTTTCGGGCAGCGCAATGGCCGGATCGGCAATGCGCAGAGTCAGGCCGGGCGCGGCTTGCCGCGCAACCACTCCAGGAAGGAGCGGCGAGGTCGCCGCGGATACCGCGCGAGCAGCGTGCCGGAACCGACGCGACCATCGACCCGCAACAGGGGCGCGCCGGGCCGCACCGGCCCGGTGACCTTGCTGCGCACGTCACCGCTCTTGGCCCGCACCCGGTCCACGTCGACCATCCACCCGCGCGGCACGATGAGTTTGAGACCGCCGGAGCCGACGGACGCGTGCAGCACCACCTCGCGATGTGCGCAGAAGGCCTGGCTGAAGTCGATGATGATGGTGCCGGAAGTACATTCGGCGGTGATCTCGGCGGGCACGATCCACTGCCCGCCCTTCTTACGCGTCCCGCTCCCGACACTGAGCTCGATCGGCTCGCGGGTCGTGGCGGCCGCCGGCAGATCCGCCGTGACGGCCACCAGTTCCTCGGTGGTCCGCGCCGAGTAGACGGTGACGAGTCGCCGATCCAGCTCCAGCAGATCCAGTCGCCCCTCCTCGACCGCGAGTTGCAGCTGTCGAGCGGCGATCTCCCGGTCCACGTGGCCGACGCGAACCTCGGGCAGCGCGGTGGGCTCGTCCTGCGAGTCGGTCATCGGAGTGCTCCCCCTTTGGTGGTCCTCACCGAAATCGTACGACGCGCTGCCGTTCCAGACGCCGCCGTCAGCGCCCGATCGATCCGGAAGTCCGGCTGTCTGTCACCCCCGTGGGGTAAGACGGACATATGGCCAGGTGGCTGTTGCATGTCGATCTCGATCAGTTCCAGGCCGCGGTGGAGTTCCGCAGGCACCCGGAGCTGCGCGGCCTGCCGGTCATCGTCGGCGGCAACGGCGATCCCGCCGAGCCGCGCAAGGTGGTAACCTGCGCGTCCTATCCGGCGCGCGCGTTCGGCGTGCGGGCCGGGATGGCGCTGCGCAGCGCCCAGCGCAAGTGTCCGGAGGGCGTGTTCCTGCCGTTGGACATGGCCAGCTACGAGGAGGCGTCGGAGGAGGTCATGTCGCTGCTGCGGACCTTTCCCGGCCGCGTCGAGGTGTGGGGCTGGGACGAGGCGTTCCTCGCCACCGACACCGCCGATCCCGAGGCCCTTGCCCGCGAAATCCGCAGCGCCATCGAGCAATTGGAGCTGACCTGCGCGATCGGCATCGGGGACAACAAACTCACCGCCAAGCTCGCCACCGGTTTCGCCAAATCGACGGGCAAGACCGACGCCGGACCGGCCACCGACGCGGGCGCGGCCGCAGGCATCTTCCGCCTCACCGCCGCGAACTGGACCGAGGTGATGGCGCACCGCCCGACCAACGCCCTATGGGGCATCGGCACTCGGATCGCCGCCCGCCTCGCCGATCTCGGCATCCACACCGTCGCCGACCTGATGGCCGCCGACCGGCAGCGCCTCGCCGCCGAATTCGGCCCCACCACCGGCCCCTACCTCTGGGTCCTCGGTCACGGCAAAGGCGACACCGACGTCACCACCGAACCCCGGGTCCCGGTGGGCCGCAGCAAATCCGAGACCTTCCCCCGCGACCTCACCGACCCCACCGAGATCCGCGCGCAGGTGGCCCGCCTCGCCACCGAGGTGGCCGAGGAGATGGCCGAAGCGGGTCGCGTCGGCACCCGGGTCTCGGTCACCGTTCGCACCAACACCTTCTATACCCGCAGCAAGCAGGAGAAACTGCCTACGCCCACCATCGACCCCGCCGAAATCACCGACACCGCCCTGCGCATCATCGACCGCTTCCCGCTCGACCGCCCGATCCGCCTGCTCGGCGTCCGCCTCGAACTCGTCCCCGAGTAGCCGGCCCACTCCGACGCGGACGTCGGGAGCCGCGCAGACGCGGGCCGACGCTCGTATGCTCGTCGCATGGAGTTCTGGGCGATGGTGGCGCATGAATCGGACAGCGGGATCGTGCTGACCAAGCAGGAGGTCGGGGAGGATTTCCTCGGGCCCGGCGAGGTGACGATCAAGGTGCATTTCTCCAGCGCGAACTATAAGGACGGGCTGGCGATCACGCCCGGTGGCGGGGTGGTGCGCAAGTATCCGATCATCCCCGGCATCGATATCACCGGCGAGGTGGTGTCGTCCGAGGACGACGATTTCGCCCCCGGCGACCTGGTGGTGGCGCACGGTTACGACATCGGCGTCTCGCACCACGGCGGGTTCGCCGAGTACGCCAGGGTGCCCGCCGACTGGGTGGTGAAGCTCGACGGCCTGAGCCCGAGGGACGCCGCCGCGCTCGGCACCGCCGGCTTCACCGCCGGACTGAGCGTGCAGGCCTTGCTCGACCACGGCATCACCCCGGAGACGGGCGCGGTGCTGGTCACCGGCGCGACCGGCGGTGTCGGCAGCGTGAGTATCGATATCCTGTCAGGTCTCGGCTACGAGATCATCGCCTCCACCGGCAAGACCGACGCGGGCGAGCTGCTCGCCGAGATCGGCGCCAACGAGGTGATCGGCCGGCTGCCGGAGGATCCCGACGCGAAGCCGCGGCCGCTGAACAAGGCCCGCTGGGCCGCCGCGGTCGACAGTGTCGGCGGCAAGTCGCTCGCCTACGTGCTCAGCACCACCGGTTACGGCGGCGTGGTTGCGGTCAGCGGTCTGACCGGGGGCCCCGGCCTGCCCACCACGGTGCTGCCGTTCATCCTGCGCGGTGTCAGCCTGCTCGGCATCGACTCCGTCTTCCTGCCGATCGAGAAGCGCCGTGAGCTGTGGGGCCGCCTCGCGAACGAGCTGCGCCCGCAACATCTCTCGTCGCTCACCAATTTCGCGTCCATCACCGACGCCACCGAGGTGCTGCACACCATCCAGCACGGCAGCCACAGCGGCCGCACCGTCTTCAACGTACTCGGCGAATTCTGAACGGATAGAAAGCAATCCATGCGAAAAGACCGGCTCGACGAGTAATCGAGCCGGTCTTTCCCGTTCGGGCTAATCGACGAGTGCGACCTTGTCCAACGCCTCCACCGTCGCGTTCTTCTTGTTGCGCATGACCACCAGGGCAACCACCGCGCCGGCCAGGATGCCCACGCCACCGGCGAGGAAGCTGACCGACATGGCGTCGGTGAACGCCTCCCGCGCGGTGCCGAACAAGGCGGTGTCGCCGGTGCGTGCGGCCAGCGCCAGCGCGTCACCGATCGAATGCCGGGCGGCCGCGGGCGCCGAGTCCGGCATGCCGCTGGTGTAGGTGCTGGACAGGATGCTGCCGAGCACCGCGATGCCGAGCGCGGCGCCCGCCTGCTGAATGGTGTCGTTCAGCGCGGACCCGACCCCCGCCTGCTCCCGTGGCACCGCGCCCATCAGGGCGGCGATGGCCGCGGGCTGCGCCAGTCCCGCACCGGCGCCGAGGATTACCAGCGCCAGTGCGAGCATGCCGAAACCGCTGTCCGCGGCCAGACCGGCCAGCAGGCCGAGACCGACGGCCGAGACGAGCATGCCGGTGACGGCGAGTGTCCGGTTGCCGACCTTGTTGCCCAGACTCGCGCCGAGTCCGTTGAACGCGATGGAGGCCACCATCATCGGAATGAACGCCAGCCCCGCCTTGGTCGGCGAGTAACCGAGCACGAACTGCAGGTACTGGGTGAGCGCGAGCAGCAGACCACCGTTGGCGACCTGGACCAGGGTCAGCGACAGGCTGCCGCCGGTGAAGTCACGGTTGCGGAAGAGGTCGAGCGGCACCATCGGGTGTTCGACGCGCTTCTCCCACACGATGAACGCGACCAGACTGACGATCGCGATGGTCAGCGTGCTCAGCGTGGACGCGTGATCGAAACCGCCCTTGGGGAATTCGATGATGGTCCACACCAGCGCCGTCATGCCGACCATGGACAGCACCGCACCGGGCACGTCGGGCGCGGTCCACGGCCCCTTGGACTCCGGCATCAGCATCACCGCGGCGACGATGGCCACGATCGCGACCGGAATATTGATCAAAAACGCGGCGCCCCACCAGAAGTGCGCGATCAGCACGCCGCCGAGCACCGGCCCGCCGACCAGTCCGAGCACCGAGGCGGCGCTCCAGAAACTCATCGCCTTGCGCCGCTCCTCATCGTCGAACACGGTGATCAGGATCGACAGTGTGCTCGGAAGTACCAGTGCGCCACCGACGCCCATCACGGTGCGGGCCACGATCAGCTCGATCGGGCTCGACGCCAGCGTCGCGCCGAGTGAGGCCAGTCCGAACAAGGCCAGGCCGATGATCATCACCCGGCGCCTGCCGAACCGGTCGGCCAGGCTGCCCGAGGTGAGCAGCAGACCGGCGAAAACCAGAATGTAGGAATCCAGGATCCACTGGATGTCCTGGGCGCTGGCGTTCAGGTCCTCGGCCAGCGGCGGCACCGCCACGGCCAGCACGAAGTTGTCGATGACCAGGACCAGCGTGCTGAGGCACAGCACGATCAGAATCCACCAGCGCTTCGGATTGCGGGTCTCGATCGGATTCATCGGAAGCTCTCTTCTCACGGCGTTGCGTACAACGTTCTGCTGTTGCGAACAATGTACGCATACGGTTCGGACGTTCGCAAGTGCGAACATCGTGCGCTACGCTGTGGGTAACTGGAAGGAGTCGACGTGGCCGTCGAGAAACAGCAGGTCGGATCTGTGTGGACTCGTCCACGCAAGGGCAGGGAGCAGCCGGCGCTGACCAGGGAACAGATCGTGGCCGAGGCCGTCGCCCTGCTGGACGCCGAGGGCATGGAGGCGCTCACCATGCGTCAGCTCGGGGCCCGGCTGAACGCGGGCGCCACCTCGCTGTACCGGCACGTCGCCAATCGCGACGAGCTCATCGAGCTGGTCGTCGATGAGGTGTACGGCGAGATCAGGGTGCCCGAGCTCGCCGACCCGACGGCGTGGCGCGCGGCCACCGAGGAGTGCGCGCAAAGCCTGCGCGGGATGATCCTGCGGCATCCGTGGATGGCGTCGACGCTGGGCCAGGTGGGGCTGTCCTACCTCGGCCCGAACGTCATGCGGCTCAACGACGGCCTGGTCGGCCTGTTCGAGGCGGGCGGATTTCCGTCGGCGGAGACCGACGAGGCGCTCAGTGCGGTGATGAGCTACGTCGTCGGAATGGGCATCAGCGAGGCGGCCTGGCTGGCGCTACTCGTCCGCTCCGGGCAGACGGAGCAGGAGTTCGTCGCCGCGCTGCGACCCGCGGCCGAGGCGGCGGCCAGGAACTATCCGAGGGCGCAGCAGGAGAATTGGGACGCCGACCCGAGTGAGCGCCGCGACCGGAAGTTCCGCTACGGCCTGGACCGCCTGCTGGACGGGCTCGACGCCCGCCGGGGCTGACGCGAGGCCGACGCGCTCAGTGCCAGGTGTGATCGGTGAGCGGCGTGCGCGGTCCGAACTTCGGCTTGTGCGCCTGACCGCTGATCTCCAGCAGCCGGACCGCCCGATACCGGTGCGGCCGAAGCGGTGCCAGGTATTCGACCATCGTGTCGTCGTCGATCGGGTGGCCCAGCAAGGTCCAGCCGATGATGGCCGCGAGGTGGAAATCGCCGACCGACAACGCGTCCGCGTCACCGAACGCGCGCTGCGCGGTCTCGGCGGCGGTCCACTCGCCGATCCCGGCGATCGTCCGGAGCCTGCGGGCGGCCTCGGCCGGGTCGACACCCGCCGCCCGTTCCAGCGAGCTCGCCACCCGCGCGGCCCGCACGATCGTCTGCGCGCGCTGCGGACCGACATTGGCGCGATGGAAGGCCCAGGACGGCACCCGCCGCCAGGTATCGGCATCGGGTGGCAGCCGCAGGCCCTCCGGCGCCGGTCCCGGGGCCGGATCACCGAACTGCCGCACCAGCTTTCGCCACGAACCGCGCGCCGAGATGGTGTGTACTTTCTGCTCGAGCACCGCGGGCACCAGCGCCTCGAGCACCAGACCGGTGCGCAACATCCGCAAACCGGGGAACCGGCGATGCGCCTCGACCAGCTTCGGATGGTCCGGGACGAAGCCGTCCAGGTCCTCGTCCAGGCACAGCATGTGGTCGAGTCCGTCGAGGAACTCCTCGGCACCGGGCCCCCAGGCGTTGCCCTTTACCGCGCACGGCCCGGCCTGGGTCAGCCGGTAGGTGACCGGGCCCGACGACATGCGGGAGGCGTGCCAGTGCGCGCCGTCGCGGGTGGTCTGGTGGCACGGATCGCCCGCGCCGCGGCGCAGCGGCGCGATCGTGCACGCCAGGTCGATCGGGCGGTCGGACGTCACGGTTCTGGTCAGACCGGTCGGATCACCTACCGGCTCGACCATCGCGCTACGCATCGGCTCATTCTGCCCGATGGCACCCGCGTGGAATGCGGCCAGTCCGTGATCGGTCGAGAAGGTCTTCGCGGACAACGGAATTCACCGCTATTCGATACCGAATGCGTATGACCGCAGGTCCCCGGTATTTTGTAACACGAAGAATGGACGTGGCGATATTGGTTCCGATCGGCAAACAGCTGGCAGTCGCCACATGGAGGTATCGAATGATCACCAACTTGCTCAACTGGTTGCTCGCCGCCTGGGGCGGTGTTTCCGCAGGTAGTTCGGGTTATCAGATTCCGCCCGGCACCCTGCCTTTCGGCAGCTGACCTGTTGCGCGCACTCGCCGTGACCACGCGTCCGGCGAGTGCGCGAAAGTCTCACTGCTCCAACAGGAATTGGGCCAGATGGCGGCTCGATCGACCTGCCAATTGCGCCGCCTGAGTACGGCAGGAGAAGCCGTCCGCCAGGAGAACGGCGGCCTCCTCGGCGGCCCGCAGCGCGGGCAGCAGACCGTGCTCGGCCACCGCAACCGAAATGTCGTAATGGTCGCGCTGCATTCCGAAGTTTCCCGCGAGTCCGCAACATCCGGTGACCTCAGTCACATTCATTCCCATTGTGGTTAACAACTGGCGATCGGCCGTGAAGCCGAGGATCGCATGATGGTGACAATGCGGCTGAACCACCACAGATCGTCCGGGCAATTGCGGTGGCCGCCAGTTCGGTTGTTCGCTCAGGAACTCCGCGAGCGTGCGCACGGCCCGCGCCGTGGCCACCGCGCGCGGATCCTCCGGTAGCAGTTCGGGCAGATCCGACCGCAGCACCGCGGTACAGGACGGTTCCAGTCCGACCACGATGCCGCCGGCGCGCACGTGCGCGTCCAGCGCGTCCAGCGTGCCGCGCAGCCGCGCGCGGGCACCGTCGAGCTGACCGGTGCTGATCCAGGTGAGTCCGCAGCACACGCGGCGGGCGGGGATGCGCACCCGGTAGCCGAGCGACTGCACCAATTGTGCTGCGGCCAGCGCTATCTCGGGGTCGAAGGCATCGGTGAAGGTGTCGATCCACAGCATCACCTCGGGCCGCTCCCCCTCGGCTTGTGGTCCGTCGACCAGGCTCCCCGTCTCGACCGCCGTGACGTTCCCTTGGATCTCCTCCGCTCGACTTACCGACACCGCGGGCGGGATTACGCCGCCGAGGTCACGCCAGATGTGCCGAAAGCTGCGATCCGCCAGTCGCGGTACCTCGCGGCGCGAGTCGATCCCCGCCGCGCGCAACCCGATTCGGCGCAGCACCGAGACATTCGCCAATGCGTTGGCAGCGCGCGGCAGCTTGGTCGCCACCGCGAGCCAGCGCGGCAGCCAGCCCAGCGAGTAGTGATCGAGCGGTCGCGGGCGGTGCCGGTATCGGCGATACAGTGCCTCAGCTTTATAGGTGGCGACATCGACACCGGCCGGGCAGTCGGATCGACATGCTTTGCAGGACAAACACAGATCGAGCGACTCCGCGACGGCATCCGACGACCACGGCAGCGCGCCGCGGACCGCCTCCTGCAGCACTCGGGCGCGGCCGCGGGTGCTGTCCTTCTCGTCCTTGGTGGCCAAATAGGACGGGCACATGAAACCCCCGGCGGCGCTGGTATCAGCACGACACTTGCCGACACCGACACAGCGGTGCACCGCCGTACTCAAGTCGCCGTGGTCGTGCGGGAAGGCGAAACCGCCCGCCGCAGGTAGCAGCGGCAGCCCGGTCAGTCGCAGGTCGGCGTCGACCGGTCGCGGTTCGACGAGCACCCCGGGATTCAGCACTGCGTGGGGATCGAAAAGCGCCTTGTAACCGGCGAATACGTCGAGCACCGGCCGGGAGTACATGAGCGCGAGCAACTCCGAGCGGGCCCGCCCGTCCCCGTGCTCACCGGAGAGCGAACCACCATGCCGCACAACCAGTTCCGCCGCGTCGAACAGGAAGCGCCGAAACCGTTGCGGCGCATCGGCGATCGGGAGATCGAGCCGTACGTGGATACAGCCGTCACCGATGTGGCCGTACAGCAAGCCGTCCACGCCGTGCGCGCGCGTCAAATCGGCGAAATCGCGCAGATAGGCGCCGAGCCGCTCCGGCGGCACCGCCGCGTCCTCCCAGCCCGGCCAGGCCGGCTGCCCGTCCGGCGTGCGACCGGCCAGGCCCGCGCCGTCCGCGCGGATATGCCAGAGTGCCGCCGCGGCAGCGGGCTCGGTGACAATGCGGGAGTCCAGCGCGTCGGCCGACCGGCGCAGCTGTTCGGCGCCTGCCAAAGCCTCGGCGGGTGTGTCGCCGGTGGTCTCCACGAACAGCCAGCCACCGCCGCGTGGCAGTTCGGGCACGGTGCCGCGATGGGCACGGACCGTATCGACCAGCCGGGCGTCGATGCCCTCGACCGCAGTGGGCTTGCACGCCATCACCGCGGCGACATCGTCAGCGGCGGTGGCGATGTCGGGGTAGCCGAGCACAGTCAGTACCGCGGCCTTCGGGAGCGGAACCAGGTCGACGGTCGCGTCGAGCAGCAACCCGCAGGTGCCCTCGGACCCGACGAACGCCTTCGCCACCGCCGAACCACGTTCGGGCAGTAGATGTTCCAGTCCGTAGCCGGAGGCTTGGCGTTCGAAACGACCCAGGTCGGTGCGCAGCACCGCGAGATGCGCCCGGGTGAACTCGGCGAGACCCGGCAGCACCGACAGGTCGTGCGCGAGGGTTCGCTCGACGCCCGTCCCGTCGAGAATCCGCAGTTCCCGCACCGTGTCCGAGGTGCGACCCCAGGCGACCGCGCGCGGGCCGCAGGCATTGTTGCCGATCATGCCGCCGAGGGTGCAGCGGTTCTGCGTCGACGGATCCGGGCCGAACCGCAGCCCGTGCGGCCGGGCCGCGCGCTGCAATTCCGACAGCACCACACCGGGTTGCACCCGAGCCACCAGCGCCTGCGGATCCAATTCCAGGATGCGGTTCATGTGCCTGCTGAAGTCGAGCACCAGCCCCGGCCCGATCGCGTTGCCCGCGACCGAGGTCCCACCGCCACGCGCGGTCACCGACAGTCCGTTGTCCCTGGCGAATTCCAATGTGACGGCCACATCCTGGTCCGTGCGCGGAAAAACAACCGCCCGTGGCGGCACCCGATAGTTGGAGGCATCCGACGAATACTCCGCCCGTCGGCGTTCGGACGCGTCGACCTCACCGCTGAGCTTGCTGCCCAGCGCCGCCACCACCCGGTCCTTGGTCACCACGCCAGCCTAAGCGCGGCTCGATCCCAGGCTGCTTTGGAATGGCCAGCGGTTCGCGGTCCTGAATGCCGGTCGGCGAAACGGTACGAGATCGCCCGGAAGTTTCGCTGTGCGCGGAATCGGAATCCGGCGGCAACGACTTGCTCTGAACCTTTGTTGAGGTCTTAGTGTCGGTGCCGACGGCTTTGATGGGTGGGGAGCGAGAGGACAGTGCAACGTGAGCGAGCGACAGCGAGCGAACCAAGGACACAGCGTGCTGATGCGCGCGACGGAGCCGAGCGCTAGCGAGGTGGAGTCGTGAGTATCGAATCGGTGGCCTGGAGCCAGATGTACCGGCAGGCCAACGCGCCCAAGGAGCAACGGCCGTTCAGCATGGCCACCGCGCGGCGCATTCTCCGCTTCGCCGCGCCACACCGGCGCCGGATCGGCGTGTTCCTACTGTTCAGCGTGGTATCCGCGCTCCTGGCGGTGGCGACGCCGGTGCTGGCCGGGCGGGTGGTCAACAACATTGTCAGCGGTGCGGCCCCACGGATCGTGGTCACACTCGCACTGATCATCGGCGTGCTCGCGGTCTTCGACGCCGCGCTCGGCGTGGTCATCCGCTGGTTATCCTCGCGCATCGGTGAGGGCTTGATCCTGGATCTGCGCACCGCGGTCTTCGATCACGTGCAGAAGATGCCGATCGCCTTCTTCACCAGGACTCGGACCGGCGCGCTGGTCAGCCGGTTGAACAACGACGTGATCGGCGCGCAGCGCGCGTTCAGCGACACCCTGTCCGGCGTGGTCGCCAACCTGGTCACCCTCGCGCTCACCCTCGCCGTGATGCTCAGCATCTCCTGGCAGATCACCTTGCTCGCCCTGCTCCTGCTGCCGGTGTTCGTGCTGCCGGCCCGGCGGATGGGCAACCGGCTCGCCGACATGCAGCGCGAGGCCGCCAAACTCAACGCCGCGATGAGCACCCAGATGACCGAGCGGTTCTCCGCGCCCGGTGCGACGCTGGTGAAACTCTTCGGCCGTCCGCACCAGGAATCCGTCGAGTTCGAGCTGCGCGCCCGCCGGGTGCGCGATATCGGCGTGCGGACCTCGATGCTGCAGACCGTCTTCGTCACCTCACTCACCCTGGTGTCGGCGCTGGCGATCGCGCTGGTTTACGGACTCGGCGGCTGGTACGCCCTGCGCGGTCAGCTGGACGCGGGGGCTGTTGTCGCCCTGTCGCTGCTGCTGACCAGGCTCTACACCCCGCTGACCGCGCTGGCCAGTGCCCGGATGGAGATCATGGCCGCGCTGGTGAGCTTCGAGCGGGTCTTCGAGGTGCTGGACCTGAAGCCGCTGATCGAGGACGCCCCGGGCGCGGTGCCGGTGCCGGAGGGGCCGGTCGCGGTCGAGCTGGACGACGTGACGTTCGGCTATCCGTCCGCCGACAAGGTGTCGCTGGCCTCGCTGGAGGACGTCGCGACCTTGGACACCCGCGGCGGTGTCGACGTGCTGCACAACGTGTCGCTGCGGGCCGATCCCGGCCAGCTCATCGCGTTGGTCGGTTCGTCGGGTGCCGGCAAATCCACGGTGGCGCAGCTGGTTTCCCGGCTGTACGACGTGGACAGCGGCGCGGTGCGACTCAACGGCACCGACGTGCGCGAGCTGACCATCGAGTCGATCAGGGCGGCGGTCGGCTTGGTCACCCAGGACGGGCACCTGTTCCACGACACCATCCGCGCGAACCTGCTGCTCGCCCGGCCGGAGGCGCAGGAGCCGGAGCTCTGGGACGCGTTGCAGCGCGCCAGGTTACGCGACCTGGTCGAGTCGCTGTCGGACGGTTTGGACACCGTCGTCGGCGAGCGCGGCTACCGCCTGTCCGGCGGTGAGCGCCAGCGTCTCACCATCGCACGTCTGCTGCTCAAGCAGCCGCGCGTGGTGATTCTGGACGAGGCGACGGCCTCGCTGGACTCGACCTCGGAAGCCGCGGTGCAGGAAGCGCTGTCCGAAGCACTGGCCGGCCGGACCGCCCTGGTGATCGCGCACCGACTGTCCACGATCCGCGCGGCCGATCAGATCCTGGTGATGGAGGACGGTCGGATCGTGGAGCGCGGCACGCACACCCAACTGCTGGCCGCCGACGGACGCTACGCCGAGCTGTACCGCACCCAGTTCGCCGACGACCCGGCGACCGTCGCCGCCTGATCGTCACCCGCCCCGGATGACGAGATCGGCTCAGGCCACGCGGGCCTCGACCCGGGCGGCCTGAGCCGATCTCGGTGCACCGTACGGACGATTGCGGCTGGGCCCGATGCCGGTGCTCCGACCGGTGCGCGCTGATCGGGCTGCTACTGGGGTGCCGCGTCGGCGTAGCAGGTCGTGTCCTCGGCGGGCAGCGTACCCGTGCCGAAGTAGGTGTTGATCGCGTCGTTCACACAGGTACTCAGCTTCGGCCGAAAGGTCATGTGAATGCGCACATCCTGCAGGGTGACCAACCGCGACCCGGCCATGTCCTGATGCAACTGGACGGCATGCGCGTACGGAGTGCGCGGATCGCCGGTGGAGTTCACGATGAGCGCGGGCACCGCGTTGCGCACGACGGTCGGGGGCTCCACCGGCCCCGGCCAGAACGCGCACGGTTGAATATTGCTCGCCATCGCCCCGAACACCGGCTGATCGGCCCTGGTCTGCTCGATATTGCGCCAGTACCAGCCCGGATCGCGGGGCGCCCCGGCGTCACCACAGGCGATCTGCGCCAACGTCGAATTCTCGCCGTCCCGCAACGCGGTCACAATCGCCTTCAGCCGAGGCGATTTCGCCGTAGTCGGCGGCCCGCCCGCGGCATCGGCGAGTTCTCGGAGGGTGTCGGCGAGCGCCGCGTTCAGCCGGAAGTTCATCAGCATCCCGTGCAGGACGAACGGCAGCCAGTGATCGTCGACCGCGAAGCCGTCGACGACGATCGGTTGCCGCGCCACGGTCCGCACCAGCCCCTCGACTGTGCCGCGGACTTGCTGCGGCGTTGCGCCGAAGTGATAGGTGTCGTCCTGGGTAGCCGCCCAGGTTGCCCAATCGTCCAGCGCGAGCTCGTCGGCCGGTCCCCAATCCTGCACCAGCCCTTCCCAATACCGGTCCGGATCGATCGCACTGTCCAGCACGATCCGCCCGCTGCGGTCCGGGAACATCTGGGTGAACACCGCACCGAGATAGGTGCCGTACGACAACCCGAAGTAGTCGACCGTCTGCTCGCCCAGCGCGCCGCGCACGATGTCGATATCCCGGGCGGTATTGCGGGTGGTGAATTGCCGCATCATCTCCGGGTCGTGGATCAGGCAGCCCGCGGCCATGCCCGCCGACTGCACCGTGTCGTGCACGAAGCCGAGCGGATCCAGACCCGCCGAGCGGATCATCTCGCCGACCGGCCAGCCGCAGCGCGGACTCCGCCCCGACTCGCCGACCCCGCGCGGGTCCATCCCGATCAGGTCGTGCGTCGCGAGGACGTCCGGCGTCAGTACGTCGCCGAGCAGATCAACACTGTCCAGTCCCTCGCCGCCGGGCCCGCCCGGGTTGGCCAGCAGGATCCCTTGGCGGCGAGCCGGATCCGTGGCCGGGACCCGGGAGATCGCCACGGTCATGGTCCGGCCGTCGAGCCGTCCGTAGTCGAGCGGCACCAGGACGTCGGCGCACTCCCCGCCCGCCTTGTCCAGATTCTCGAGCTCGCACGGGTGCCATTGCAACTGCTGGCGATAGAACCGTTCCAGGCCGACCGGCTGCGCGTCACCCCCGGGCGCGGCATTGCTGTTGACCGGCACGGCGGCGAGCACCGACACCGCCACCACCGCCACCGAACGCCGGAACAACCGCACCAACACCAGACTCGCCTCTCACACGATCACAATCCTCGTCGCGCAGAGAACGGTAACGGATCGGGCTCGGCTCCGGTGGGTGTGGCGTTTCCTCAGGACGGCAACGCGCGCTCGTCGAGCACGCATTTGCCCGCCTCGACCAGCGTCGTGCGCGCGCGCCGCCGCACCCGGCACCGGTCGACGGTGCAATCAAGGTGCAATTGCATTGCGGCATGGGCTTGTTCGACGGTCATGACCCCCGGATCGGCGCCGCAGGCCAGCAGGGCGGCCACATGCATGTTCAGGTTGGTCAACTGCATCAGGAGACACCCGCCCCGTGCGCCCCGGCGGTCCATCGATGTCGGGTGGGTGCCGGACGATCCTCCGGCCAGGAAGATTGCCGCACGGCCATGCCGACCGCCTCCAGCGCGGTCAACCCGACCTCATCGGCGAGTTCGCCGACCAGATCGAGCAGGGTCGGCACCACCTCGGCAACCCGCAGCGCGGCAACGGCTTGCGCACACGTCAGGGTGCGGCCGGGCAGGTAGGAAACCACCCAGCTCCCGTGTCCGACGCTGCGCGCGCGATGCGCGGTGAGATCGCTGGTCATCAAGGACGACGCAATGACATGTACAGCCATGACTCCTCGTTCCTGCGGGCGACTCCTGCTGAGTGCCCGGAGGTTTCGCGGCGGGACGCCGAGGATGGCGTTCGATCCCTCCGGGCATACTTCCAGCACACCATTGACGGGGGCGCGAAACAACGCCCGCGATGGATATCCAAAGATTTCGCGCGAATTCCCAGCACGAAAACCAGCCGGGAGGGGAGGATTCTCCATAGTGGACGAAAGCGCCCGCTGCCCAAGCGAAGTGACGGGGGACCGAGCTTGCTGGTTGCCCCCGGAAAACCACGGGTGAGCAGCCGAACACAGAACGGAGCGTGCTGTGTCAGCGAGTTCGGCAAGACTGTCAGCGAGTTCGGAGCGAGCGTCCGGGGGGTCCGACAGACCGACCGGTACCGAGAGCGCCTCCTCCACCCTACCGCGCAGACAGCTAGGCAGGTATCTACGCGACTGGCGCACCCAGGCGGGCCTGACCATCGCTGAGGCCTCGCGGCTGATGGAATGGGGCGCAAGCACTTTGCAACGCCTGGAAAAAGGCCAGGCCGATCGCATCCGCACCATCGACATTCAGGAACTGTGCCGCATCTACGGCATCCCCGACGAGCTCGCCGACGGCCTCAAGGGCCTGGCCCAGCAGGCCGCGGTCAAGAGCTGGTGGCACGCCTACGGTGACCTGATCCCGGAGAACTTCGATGTCTATGTCGGTTTGGAAGCTTCGGCCCAGCAACTCAGTTCGTACCAGTCCGAGTTGGTGCTCGGTCTGCTGCAGACTGCGGACTACGCCAGGGCCCTGCATCGTCTCGGCTATCCGGACGATTCCGAGGCCGAGCTCGAACGCCGGGTCCAGCTCCGGTTACAGCGGCAGGCCTTGATCACCAGGAAGGCCTCGCCCGCGACCGTTGCCGTGGTGTTGCACGAGTCGGTGCTGCGCCGGGTGGTCGGTGGCGCGAAAGTGATGGCGGCGCAGCTAAGACATATTGCGGATTTGAGTACCAATGACAATGTTGCGGTGCGTATTCTGCCGTTCGCGGCCGGTATTCCGCTCGGGGATTCAACGGGACCGTTCACTGTTCTGGAGTTCGGTACCGATAGCAAAGGGCAACCGGTAGAACCACCGGTTGTGTATGTGGAGGGTTTCACCGGAGATCTCTACTTGGAAAGACCGGTCGATGTGCAGCGGTACCATCGGGCACACGAGTGCCTCCAGCGCGCCGCGCTGGATATCCAAACGAGTAGACATCTGCTTCGGCAGATAGCGAAGGAGTTTGCGGCATGAGTATCGATCTTATTGGGGCGCAGTGGTTTACCAGCGCCCGCAGCGGCAGCAAGGATTGTGTGGAAGTCGCGTTCCTCGGCGGCGGACATGTCGGCGTGCGCGACAGCAAGAATCCCGGCGGCCCGGCCCTGGTTTTCACTCCCACGGAATGGGATACGTTCACGGCCGGTGTGGCGGACGGTGAATTCGCGCGGGCGTGAAGCGGTTTCGGTAGTTGCGGAGTTCGACCGTGCGTGCACGAATCCATGGACAACGGGCTGCTTTCGAAGCAGCCGTAGGGGCAGTGAGGCGGAGTCATGAGTGTCAATAACGGCGCGAATGTCGATCTGGACGGCGCGACCTGGCGTAAGGCCGATGCGGGCGCGGGCAACGACAGCGTCGAGGTAGCCATGCTGGCAGACGGTCACGTAGGCCTACGTGACGGCAAGAACCCGGACGGCCCCGTTCTGGTCTTCACCCCGAGCGAGTGGGCCGCGTTCACCGCAGGCGTGCACGACGGCGAGTTCGACCGGCCCGGCGCGTAGCCAGCGGAGCCCGGCCGCGTCCGAACGCGCGCCGGGCTTCATTGCGTCACGAGCGGATCAGCAAGATCACGAAATGGCACAAATCGGGCAACAAAACGGGTTTCGCCACGAGAATTTTCGGGTAGTTAATCTTTTGTGGATCGTGGGCTGAAAGGTTCCCACTCCCGGTACAAGAAATTGCGACCTGGGGACTGGGTGGAATGGTTGATCGTCGCGTTGCTGTTCGCAGTGACGTCGATCGGTCTGTTCATCCTCACCGGCTCACTGATGTCATCGCTGTTCATCGGCGTACTCGTGGGAGTTGTCGCCGTCGGTGTCGTGGCCATGCTGTGAGAGAGATGTGCCCGCCGGCCGAGGATGATTCCGGCCGACGGGCACCTCGTCAACGACGAAACAGCTTGTTGCCCAACCACACCAGCGGATCGTATTTCTGATCCGCCACGCGTTCCTTCATCGGGATCAACGCATTGTCGGTGATCTTGATGTGTTCCGGGCAGACCTCGGTGCAGCACTTGGTGATATTGCAGAGACCGAGCCCCTGCTCGTCCTGTGCCAGGCCACGCCGGTCGCCGACATCCAGCGGGTGCATCTCCAATTCCGCGATCCGCATCAGGAACCGCGGCCCGGCGAACGACGTCTTGTTCTCCTCGTGGTCACGCACCACGTGACAGGTGTCCTGGCACAGGAAGCACTCGATGCACTTGCGGAACTCCTGCGAGCGCTCGACATCGACCTGCTTCATCCGGTAGTCACCCGGCTTGAGATCCGCAGGCGGCGTGAACGACGGTATCTCCCTGGCCTTCTGGTAGTTGAAGGACACGTCGGTGACCAGATCCTTGATCACCGGGAAGGTGCGCATCGGGGTCACCGTGATGACCTCGGCCTCGGTGAAGGTGGACATCCGCGTCATGCAGAGCAGGCGCGGTCGCCCATTGATCTCGGCCGAGCACGAACCACACTTGCCCGCCTTGCAGTTCCAGCGCACCGCCAGATCGGGCGCCTGCGTGGCCTGCAGCCGGTGGATGATGTCGAGCACCACCTCACCCTCGTTCACCGTCACGGTGAAATCGTGCAACTCACCGCCGTCGAGGTCGCCGCGCCATACGCGGAATTTGGCGTCGTAACCCATCGCTACGCCTCTCGCTCTGTCGATTGCCCGGCCGTCGCCGGATGCCCGGCGATTTCGTCGGGGGTGTAGTACTTTTCGAGCTCGCCGAGTTCGAAAAGGGCGAGCAGTTCCGGTCGCATCGGGGTCTGCTCCTTGGGCGTCACAGTGACGTCCGGGATGGTCTCCCCCGCCGTGTTCGGATCCACCGCACACACCAGCAGCTTGTGCCGCCAGTCGGGATCCATCGACGGATGATCGTCGCGCGTGTGCCCGCCGCGACTCTCGGTGCGCAGCAACGCGGCCTTCGCGACGCACTCGCTGACCAGCAGCATGTTCTCCAGGTCGAGCGCGAGATGCCAGCCCGGGTTGAACTGCCGGTGCCCCTCGACGGTGACCTGCTTGAACCGGGCCCGCAGCTCTTCGAGCTTGCTGAGCGCCTCGCGCACCTCGTGCTCCTTGCGGATGATGCCGACCAGGTCGTTCATCGTCTGCTGCAGATCGGTGTGCAGAGTGTACGGGTTCTCACCCCGGCCGTCGGAAGGCGGATCGAACGGCGCCAGCGCGACTTTCGCGGCCGCGGTGATGTCGGCGTCGGTGATCGAGGGCCGCTGCGCGAGCTGCTCGACATACGCGGCGGCGCCGAGCCCGGCCCGGCGGCCGAAGACCAGCAGATCCGACAGCGAGTTGCCGCCGAGCCGGTTGGAGCCGTGCATGCCGCCGGAACACTCACCCGCGGCGAACAATCCGGGCACAGTCGCCGCCCCGGTATCGGGATCGACTTCGATGCCGCCCATCACGTAGTGACAGGTCGGGCCCACCTCCATCGGCTCCGCCGTAATGTCCACGTCGGCAAGCTCTTTGAACTGATGATGCATGGACGGCAGCCGGCGCTTGATCTCCTCGGCGGGCATCCGCGAGGCGATATCGAGGTAGACCCCGCCGTGCGGTGTGCCGCGACCGGCCTTGACCTCCTCGTTGATCGCGCGCGCGACCTCGTCACGTGGCAGCAGGTCAGGGGTTCGGCGCGCGGAATCGTTGTCGCGCAACCACTGATCGGCCTCCTCCTCGGTCTCGGCGTACTGCCCCTTGAAGACCGGCGGGATGTAGTCGAACATGAACCGCTTGCCCTCGGTGTTCTTCAGCACGCCACCGTCACCGCGCACACCCTCGGTGACCAGGATGCCCTTGACGCTGGGCGGCCAGACCATGCCGGTTGGGTGGAACTGCAAGAACTCCATGTTGATCAGCGTCGCGCCTGCGCGCAGCGCGAGCGCGTGGCCGTCGCCGGTGTACTCCCACGAATTCGAGGTCACCTTGTACGACTTGCCGATGCCGCCGGTCGCGAGAACCACTGCGGGAGTTTCGAAAAGCACGAATCGGCCGGACTCGCGCCAATAGCCGAACGCGCCGGAAATGCGGTCGCCGTCCTTGAGCAGCTCGGTGATGGTGCATTCGGAGAAGACCTTGATGCGCGCCTCGTAATCGCCGGTCGCCGCGTAATCCTCCTGCTGCAGCGAGACGATTTTCTGCTGCATGGTGCGGATGATTTCCAAGCCGGTGCGGTCACCGACGTGCGCGAGCCGCGGGTAGGTGTGGCCACCGAAGTTGCGCTGGCTGATCCGGCCGTCCGCGGTCCGATCGAACAGCGCCCCATAGGTTTCCAGTTCCCACACCCGGTCGGGTGCCTCCTGGGCATGCAGTTCGGCCATGCGCCAGTTGTTGAGGAACTTGCCACCACGCATGGTGTCCTTGAAATGCGTTTGCCAGTTGTCCTTTTCGTTGGCATTGCCCATCGATGCGGCGCAGCCGCCTTCGGCCATCACGGTGTGCGCCTTGCCGAACAAGGATTTGCACACCACCGCGACGGAATGGCCGTGTTCTCTGGCCTCGATCACCGCGCGCAATCCTGCGCCACCGGCCCCGATGACGACGACGTCGTACTTGTGCCGTTCCACTTCTGGCATGGCCGCGAATACTCCTGGGGTTGGGGCGGGTCAGTTGATGAACCGCAAGTCCGAAATCTTCTCGCTGGCAACCAACATGACGTAGAAGTCGGTCAGCACGAGGGTGCCGAGGGTGGTCCAGGCCAGTGCCATGTGCCGGGTGTTCAACTTCGAGACCTGGGTCCAGAACCAGTAGCGCACCGGATGGGCGGAGAAGTGCTTGAGCCTGCCGCCCGCGATATGTCGGCAGGAATGACAGGACAGGGTGTATGCCCACAGCAGGATCACGTTGACCCACAGGACGATGTTGCCGAGACCGAAGCCGAAGCCGCCGTCCGCACCGTGGAAAGCGACGGCCGCGTCGTAGGTATTGATCACCGAAACCACCACGGCCACATAGAAGAAGTAGCGGTGCGCGTTCTGGATGATCAGGGGGAGCTTGGTCTCGCCGGTGTACTTGGCGTGCGGCTCGGCGACCGCGCAGGCCGGCGGGGAGAACCACACCGCGCGGTAATAGGCCTTGCGGTAGTAGTAGCAGGTCAGCCGGAAACCGAGCAGGAACGGCAGCACCACGAAGCCCAGCGGCAGGATCGCGGGCAGATCGCCGAACGGCGTGCCGAAGTGGCTGGAGCCCTCGACGCACGCGGTGCTGAGGCACGGTGAGTAGAACGGCGTCAGATAGTGGTAGTCGGCGACCCAATAGTGGTCGCGCGCATAGGATCTGACCGTCGCGTAGATCACGAACGCGGCGAGGCCGAGCACGGTGATCGCCGGCGGAATCCACCAGCGATCGGTGCGTAGCGTGCGTTCGGAGATTCGAGCCCTGGTCCTGCTGAAGACGCCGGTCCCCGTTTCCGAGGTGGTGCTGCTGCTGGTGGTAGTCGGTGCGGCACTCACTGGTGGATGCCTCGCTGATCTGCTGTGCGGGTGGTCATCGTTACCTCCGCAATCGAATGTGATGCCCAGCACCATACGACACCCTGGCTATCGCTCGAGCGGGGTCCCGGCATTCCAGACCCGCCGGGATGCCCGTGATTTGCGCCACATTCGATGTCGCTTCAACAGAACCGGTCGGACGGTGAACGGACCGCAAACTCTTCGAACTCGACTAAAACAGAACACGATTCGAGGCAGGTGCGCGTAAAGGAAACCTGGGGTCGAAATGCCGACGCGCCCATCGTCACACGGCGGCAACATATCTGTGGTCCTCTTTTTCCGAGATGTGCCCGCTGACGTGCGCCGATGTCCGCGTCGCGAACGTCGGATCCGGTGGCGGCAGCCTGCTCGACCACCATGGCCTGCCGAGCGCCGCTGCTCGGACATGACGCCAGGCCGGGGGAAGGAAGACCATGATGCGAAGAGCCGCGATCGTCGCGCCGGTCCGTACGCCCAGTGGGATCGAAGGGGGTGCGCTGTCGGGAATGCCGCCGGAGTGGCTGGCCTCGACGGTGCTGTCCGCGGTGATCGAGCGCTCCGGCGTCGACCCGATGCGCATCGAGGATGTCGCGATGGCCTGGGGTCTGGCCGACGGGCCGGAGTTGAGCAGGCTGGCCGCGCGCGGCGCCGGGCTACCGTTCGCGGTTCCCGGCTTCCTTACCGATCGGCGCTGCGGCAGCGGCCTGCAGGCGGTGATCACCGCGGCCATGATGGTGCAGACCGGCGCCGCCGAGGTGGTGGTGGCGGGCGGCGTCGAGTGCGCCGCGGATGCGACTGTCCGCCAGGGGGATTCGGCGCGGGTCGCCGATCTGCGCAATGCCGAGGAGCTGGCCCGCCACTACGGCATCAGCCGGGCCGAAGCCGACGAGTTCGCTGCGGCCAGCCATCGCAAAGCCGCACGCGCCTGGCGGCAGGGCACCTTCGCCGCCGAGGTGATCCCGGTCGGCGTGGCCGGCGAGCCGGGCTGGTCCGCCGCGGATGTCGAAGGCACCGGGGGACACCGGATCCTGCGTGACGAGGGTGTGCGCGACGACGTCTCCACCTACACCTTGGCCGCGTTGCGCCCGTTGTTCGCCAACGGGGTGGTGACCGCAGGCAATATGACTGCACACCGGCACGGCGCGTCGGCGTGTCTCGTGGTCGCCGAGGAGCGGCTGGACGAGCTGGGCCTGACGCCGATGGCGTATTTGGCCGGCTGGGCCGCGGCCGGATGTGCCTCGGCGACGGCGACACTCGGTGCGGCGCCCGCCGTGGCCAAGGTGCTCGGCCGCACCGGGATCGGACTCGACGAGATCGATCTGGTCGAGGTCAACGAGGGTTTCGCGGTGGAAGTGCTTGCGCTGGCGCGGGAATGGGATTTCGATCCGCGGGATCGGCTGAACGTGAACGGTTCGGCCATCGCACTGGGTCACCCGGTGGGTGCCACCGGCTTGCGGATCATGACCACGATGCTGCACGAACTCGCCCGCACGGGTGGCACCTACGGTCTGGAGGCGATCGCGCTCGGCCACGACCACGGTATCGCCGCGCTGTTCGAGTCGGCCTCGGCCGCCCCGATCACCGAGACTCCGCGCGGTGCCCGATTCCACGGCGCCCGCCCGGCTCGGCGGTTCGGCCGCCATCGGGCCTGACCGCGCCGGGGATCGGGCCTGACCTCATCGGGGACCGGGCCTGAGGTTGCCGGGCTTGGACGCGACTTCGCGGGCCCACCGGCACGGAGCGGGCCCGCGAAGTTGTCGATCGTGCGCTACTCGGTCCGCGGGCGGGAGTGGAAACCCAGCCCTTCGTCCTGCGCGCCCATCCAGGCCGCCTCGTCGGACTTGCTGTCCGGGACGTAGATGGTGTCCTGCGGGCGGCGGCGGACCTCCGGCGGCGGCGACTGCTCGAGCTCGTCGGCGTCGATGACGAGCCGCTCGAGATCGTTCTCCAGCCGCCGCACCATATTGGCGTCACCGTAGTGGGCCCGCAGTGCGCCGATGGATTGCCGGAGCTGGCCGACCGTGTAGCGGAGTTCCGCGATTTCGCTGCGTGTCATCGATACCTCCTGTGTTCCGGGCAGACATGCGAACTCGGTGGGTAACGGGTACTTCCGTGTCCTGCCTGGAAGCGCGCTGCACCAAGCCGTGTGACTCACCACACAACGTGATCTTTAACACAGTACAGAAAGATTCCTGATCTGGCTCGTCAGCTGCGAATCTTCGGCAGTTCGCCCAATTGTTGCTCAGCCTCCGGCATCGCGCTTCGTGTGAACCGACGGTGGGTCAATTTCGGTGCTCCCGGCCCGCTCGGCACTCATCCGGCGACGGCGTACTCCGGTCCCTGCCCGCGCAGACTCGCGACGACCTGATCGACCAGACCGACGATGGACAGCGCGACCTCCTCGGCGCGCTCGAAGATCACGCTGTGCCCCGCCCCTTCGAGCGGAACCAGCTGCGAGCCGGCCAACTGCGAGGCGAGCACCACCGAATGCGCGAACGGCACCACGATGTCTGCCGTGCCCGCCAGCACCAGCGCCGGGATGGCGCCGAGACGGTGCAGGGTCGCGGTCTCGTCGAAGGTGATCAGCGAGGCGAGGAAGCTCGACATGGTCAGCAGCGGCGTGTCGTTCAGCATGGCGGTGGCGACCGCGACCATGCGCGGATTCACCTTCCTGGTGCCGGAATTCGCGGCCCGGATGATCGGCTCGAAGATCCGGCGGGACAGCCGCTTCGAGCCCTGCATGACGCGCGGCGCGCGAACCACGGCCACCTGCAGCGAGTTCACCGCGCGCCGCTTGAGGAACCGGCCGAGGCCCACCTCGGTGATGCCGTTGGCGGCGCCCGCGATCAGGCCGACGCCGACGATGCGGGTGCCGATCATCTCCGGGAACAGCCGGGCGTAGGCGAGCACGACCATCGCGCCCATCGAATGCCCGATCAGGATCACCGGCCCGGTCGGCGCGACTGTCCGCAGTACGGCGTCGAGATCGTGACCGAGCTGGTCGATGGTGTACGTCGACGGGTGGGCCTGCCCGGATTCGCCGTGACCGCGGTGGTCGTAGAACACCATCCTGGTCTCGGCTCCCCACTGACGCAGCAGTTGGTCGCGCAGGAAGCGCCACGATTCGGTGCGTAAACAGTGGCCGTGGGCGAACACCACGGTGACAGGTGCGGTGTCGGTGCCGAACACGCGGACCGACAGTGGAACGCCGTCGTCGGCCGACACTGTGACACGGTGACCGTCATAGCCTGCGGCGCTGCGGGCGATGATCATGGACATGACGTCCTCCTGGGGAGGGTGCATCCTCGCGGAGCGTTCTTGCCCGGTTGTCGATATATATTTCCGCCGCGTTAGCAGGTCATACCCGGCGTTATGGACAAGTTGTCCAACTGACGCACGGGAGGTATCCGACACTGCCCCGCTACGATCGTCCGCCGTATCTACGTTTCTATAGGAAAATGACTAGAGTCTGACAGATAGCACTGATCGGTTGATCGTGACCGAGGGGTAGGGAACATCTGCGAGCTCGCCTAGAGACCGCTAGAAACCTTGAGACGGTCGCGACAATACGGTTATCTAGACCGTTCTAGCGTTTTCTATATAGTTACCAAGACTCATCAAGAGGTTGCTCACGTCCCTTTACCGAAGGCCTCGAATCGTCGACTGCAACGTTCATATAATGCATGGAGAGAGAAGATCAGCATGAAATAGATCGGGATCGACAAGATTTCCCAGTTCTCATTCCGCACGGTTAAGGCCGCGGATACCACGATGAGGGCATATGACGTGAAAAATGCTGTGCGAATTACGGTAAGGAGATGTCCGCTGGGTGGCCGTCGATGGCAGATGGCGACCGCCGACAGCGCCACCGTCAATGCCACTCCGATGGCAATGCGTTGCACTACACCGACTCCCGCATATTCCCCGACGAAGGTGAACAGGAGTCCACACCCGATCAAGATGGGCACAACTGCTAGAACAAGGAGCCCGAACACTCGGACCCGCAGCTCCCACTCCGTTTCGCGCCGGGCCCCGGGCTCGGACATCATTACACTATCTTCCAGTTGGACTTGTTGTCCCCGTCGACCGATGCATCGTTGAAACTCGAGGACTGCGAGTCCGGCCACTTTCCTTCGGGGAACGATCTTTCCAGATCGCTCATGGCCTTTATCTGGGCGCCGAGAAACGTGGCCAGGGCGGTGCAGGCTCCCCAAATGGCTGCCGTGGATACCCCGGAGGTAGCGGCAATGTCGGCGATGCTGACAGGCGCCCCGACTCCGGTGATCAGCTCAGCGATGGCCCTGGCGAGACCGAGGAGGAATTCGGCACAAATTACCAATATGCCGACATAGAAGGCGAGGCCACCGACTGCGGCATCCAGCATCCCGCTCCTCGCCTTATCGGCGATATCAGAAAATGTCCCAGCGGCACCGACCTGGCTGGTGCACGTCTGCATATATGCAGTCCGAGCGCTACCTTCCCACCTTCGAAGCGCTTCCACGTTGTTGGGATCGATACCTTGCTTGACCCCGGCGGAAACGTCACGGATGTCAGCCCAGTCCTTGCTTCGCAAGTACATTTCGTACGGCGCACGCACGCCATGGTAGATCTCTTTGATTTTGTCCCATATCCACTGACAAATCTCGATGACTTTATCTGCGCAAGTCTTGATGAGGCGCTGGAGCGGGGGAAGAAGTCTTACGTAAGGTAGATCCAATGCATCGCTCTTGGCATTCGGAACTTCGACCTTTATTGCATTGTCTACTTTGGTAAAGAATTTATCCAAGCCATCGAGCACGGAATTGTACTGAGAGATATCGAAACTCATAATCGCCCCCCTGGTCACCAGACATTGTCGATGCGGTGCTTGCCTGCCGCGTCTTCGGCTTCGTAAGTATCGGCGCATGTGCGCAGCACGCCGGCTACTTCCGTGAAGCGTTGCGATGCCTCACCTGCACGGCTGGCCAGATCGTTGACAAGTTTGTCATTCGCGCCGGTGATTGTAAAGAACAAGCCGGCCTCGAGATGAGTAAACGTCAACGTCTCTATCTTCGCCTTGAGGCCTGACATATCAGTGGCCTTGCCCTCCCAGAGCGCCGCATCGTTGCGGAGTGAGCCGGTTGCGACCTCGAGCTTCTCTGCATCAGCACCCACTGCTGTTCCCCTCTGATCTACTCACTCGACTCGTAAGTTATGAATCGGCGGCTATTGCTGGTGCAGTAAGTTCACCGTGCATCGGACGGCGGATGAATCTGCAGATTGGCAATGGCTTGAATAGCTTCACCAATCAGCGTACTGGGTGAAATCTCCGAATCGCCATCGTTCGATGTAATTCGCTGGCGATATGCCTGATTATATGACTCGCTGATCGCCAATGCAATCCGGCCGCCACCCGCATCCATTCCCCAGGGAATGCGGACCGAGCAGTCGACGATGCCATTCTTGTTCAACGTGATTGATGCGTACAGTTCATTCTCGCCGCCGACGGAAGCCGTGAATTCTCCGACTTTTGATTCTGTGGGATCTCCGTCAAGCTTACGAAGAGCTTTTTCAAGCATCTGCTCCACGCTGACCGGTTGATAATGCGAGGGCTGTGGCGGGCTGAAACTTGTAGGCGTTGCGGAAGTAATATCGAGCTCTTCGAGTCTGTCGATTGTACCGTTCTCCGCCGCTGCGATGCTGGTCAACTCGAGGCGCTTTATCTCCGCGTTCTTCACCGCCTGTACGAAGGCCGGGCCGATGCCATTTTGGTCGAGGTATAGATGCCAGTTCTCCGAAACGACAACTTGATTCAATTCGCCTGTGCCTGTCACGGTAACCTGTACGGCCCCTGTGCTGTCATGCGCAGTAGTGTTCGATGGCCCGGCGGAGAAGGCTTCTTGCATCAAGTCTGATATTGCCCTGGTATACCCATGAAACTTGGCAAGGTCGTCGAGGAGGCTGCCGAAACCGGGCAAGTCTGCCGGTTGATCAGGTCGTGAAGCGGACCCGGAAAAGGTCGAATGCGCGGAACTCGTTGTCGGCAATTCAACGGGATCGGTCGGCGCAGCGGGAGCGGGCCCGAACGAGGGAGAAGGGGTGGTCCGGGGTTGCGCGATGGAGTCCGCAGGACGAGCCTTTGGCGTCGGCCGGAGCGGTTCCTCATCCCAGTGTTCGTCAGGATCGTCGTAATGGTTGTAGAAACCGCCTGCCATCACCACACCTCGCAGCGATTGCCGGTTGCCAACGCGATCGGTGTGGTGTTTTTTGAAGTTTGCATCAACCCCCCGTTCACGTTCGCCGCCGCTTACTAGGCGGTCGCGCCCACCTTCGCTGGCATCGATCTGTTTGTCAAACCCTGTCGGCGTGCAATGGTGCCTAGAGCCAGCCGGCGTGCTCGTGATGTCCTTGGTCGGCTCAGGCAAGGAGACGTATGCAACGGCTTGTTCGGCTTCCAGTCGCGGCAAGGCTGTCGGTCGGAGTGGTCGTCTATCGCAGGGAAGGCCCTCGGCGGTTGTTGGCGTCTGGGTCGGCGATCGACAGCTCGAAGGTGACCGAGGCGGCGATCGACAGCCGTCAACCGGGTGCGGATGTGACTGCGTAGCGGGCTGGCGCGGCGGCGGAGCCACCCACCGATCAGGGTAATCTAAGCTGTTCTAGTGTTTTTGAAATAGAAGATAATAGTCTCCAATGAGGGCACCCGCCGGACGTCACGTTCGTGGCACAGCGTTATCGAACGTGACGCCCGGTGAGCGGCCGACCGTTTACGGGGTGGCGGTGCTGCGGGTGGACGGGAGGAAGGGGCGCAGCAGGTTCTCCTCGGTGGACGGGCCGACCTGCCACTCGGCGATCCAGGGACCGGTGCCCTCGCTGGGGTCGAACACACCCTCCTCCAGCCAGGTGTAGCGACCGGTGAGCACGCCGCGGGTCAGCGCGCGATCGTCGTCGTCGGTGTTGTCCCAGAGCCGGTCGAACAGGCTGCGCACCCGGACCCTGGCCTGCTTGCAGAAGGCGTCGGCGAGCTCTGCGGCGGCGTTGGCCTCCGGCGCGCCCGCGTTGTGCAGTGCGTGCGCGCGTACGCAGGCCGCCGACATGGCGAACAACTCGGCGCCGATATCGACGATCCGGCCGAGGAAGTTCTGCTTGTACTCCAGCTTCGCCTGCCAGCGGCCCATCGCGTACATCAGCGACCTGGCCTGTTTGCGCGAGCTGCGCTCGATGAAGCGCAGATGCTTTGCCAGCGAGCCGAATTCGGTATAGGTCGCGGGTACGGTGCCCGAGCCGACCGCGAGCTGCGGGAACCACTTGGCATAGAAGCCGGTCGCGCCGACGGCCGCCTTGGCTTTGTCCTTCAACTCGGCGTTGCGGTCCACCAGCGCGCCTGCGGCCGCCATGTGCGCGTCGGCCATCTCCCGAGCGATCAGTAGCCGCATGATCTCGCTGGAGCCCTCGAAGATCCGGTTGATGCGCAGATCGCGGACCAGTTGTTCGGCGCCGACCGCGCGTTCACCGCGGGCCGCGAGCGAGGCCGCCGTCTCGTAGCCGCGGCCACCGCGGATCTGCACGAGTTCGTCGGCGATGGTGCAGCTCATCTCGCTGGCCCACAGCTTGGCCAGCGCCGCCTCGATCCGGATGTCGTTGCGCGCCTCGTCGCACATGGCGGCGGACAGGTCGAGTGCGGCCTCGAGCGCGTAGGTGGTCGCGGCGATGAAGGAGATCTTCTGGCCGACCGCCTCGTGCTCGCCGACCGGCCTGCCCCACTGCACCCGCTCGGTGCTCCACTCCCTGGCGATCTTCAGCGACCACTTCGCCGAGGCGGTACACAGCGCCGGGATGGCCAGCCTGCCCGCGTTGAGGGTGGTGAGCGCGATCTTCAGGCCGTCGCCTTCGCGCCCGATGAGGTTGGCCCGCGGCACCCGCACGTTGTGCATCCTGGTGACGCCGTTCTCGATGCCGCGCAGGCCCATGAACGCATTGCGCCGCTCGACGGTGATGCCCGGCGAATCGGCCTCGACCACGAACGCGGAGATACCGCCGCGATGGCCCTCGCTCTTGGGCACCCTGGCCATCACCACCAGCAGCTCGGCCACCACACCGTTGGTGGTCCACAGCTTGACGCCGTTGAGCTCGTAGGCCGTCCCGTCGTCGACCGGAGTGGCGGTGCTCGCCATCCTGGCCGGGTCGGAGCCGACGTCGGGCTCGGTGAGCAGGAAGGCACTCACCGCACCCGCGGCGCAGCGGGGCAGGAACTCCGCCTTCTGCTCCGCGGTGCCCGCCAGCTTCAACGGTTCGGGTACGCCGATGGACTGGTGCGCCGAGAGCAGCACGCCCAGGCTGGGATGGGCCGAGCCGACCAGCATCAACGCCCGGTTATAGCCGAACTGGGAGAGTCCCTGCCCGCCATAGGATTCCGGAATCTTCAAGCCGAAGCAGCCGAGCTCGGCGAGCCCCTTGACGTACTCGTCCGGGATCCGGCCCTCCGCCTCGATCACCCCGCCGTCGATGGACTCGCAGAACGGCCGCAGCCTGGCGAGGTAGGCCGCGGTGCGGGCGGCATCCTCCGGGCTCGGCTCCGGGTAGGGGTGGATCAGATCGAGCCGGAACCGCCCGAGGAACATCTCCTTCGCGAACGATGGTTTGGCCCAGCTGGTTTCGCGGGACTCCTCGACCAGTGCGCGGGCCTGTTCTTCGGTGGCGTCGACTTTCGCGGCTGTCGCCATGATGTCCTCCTCGGACGTGATCAGGATCACATACGAGTGTAAGAACTTTAGTTACCGGCCGGTAGGGCTGCAGGTCGATTGATTTCTATCGATCTCTAATGATCTTGGTAGACAGGCTAATTCGAGGCTATCCGATCGTTCGCTCTTCAGAACGTCAGACGCTGCGCAGGTAGCGGCCGAAGTGCGGCACGGTGAATCCGATGGTGCCGCGCTCGGCCGAGTAGATCAGGCCCTTCTTGATCAGGCCGTCGCGCGCGGGCGAGAGGGAGGCGGGTTTGCGGCCGAGTTCGCTGGCCACCGCCGAGGTCGCCACCGGGCCGTCGTCGCCGGCCAGATCCGCCATGGCGCGCATGTATTCGCGCTCGGCCGGCGTTGCCCGTTCGTAGCGGGAGCCGAAGAAGCCGACCGCCAGCTCCTCTTCCGCGGTCGGCGAGGCCACCTCGACGTCCTCGGCCGTGATCGGGCTCTCCGGCGCCTGGTCCCAGGCGGCCTTGCCGTAGGCCTGCACAAAGTACGGATAGCCATCGGCCTTGTGGTAAAGCGCATCCAGCGCCTCGTCGGTGAACTTCACCTCTTCGCGCTCGGCGGGCGCGATCAGCGCGAGGTCTGCGGATTCCCGGTCGAGTCGATCGATGCGGTGGTAACTGAACAGACGCTCCGAGTAACTCTTCGAGGCGGACAGCACCGCGGGCAGATGCGGCAACCCGGCCCCGACCACGATGAGCGGCGCTGCGTCCTGGCTCAATTCGTGGCAGGCACCGCAGATCGCGGAGACGTCGGCCGGGCCGAGGTCCTGCATCTCATCGATGAAAATCGCGATGCCGACGCCGATCTCGCTGGCCAGCGCCGCCGCCTCGACCAGCAGCTCGACCAGGTCGATCTCGATGTCACCGGAGTCCGCGCGCCCGGTCACCGCGGGTACGTCGATACCGGGCTGCCAGCGTTCGCGCATGCCCTTGTCGGCGGTGGCGCGCAGCGCGAAAGCCTTGAGGATGCCAAGGAAGTCGTCGACCCGCTCCGGATTGCGGTGGGCCATGGCGATCGCGCGGACGGCCATATGTAGCGCCGAGGACAGCGGGCGGCGTAGCTCCTGGTCCGGCCTGGCCTCGATCTTGCCGGTGCCCCAGCCGCGCGAGATGGCGGTGGAGCGAAGTTGGTTGAGCAGCACCGTCTTTCCGACGCCGCGCAACCCGGTGAGCATGACGCTGCGTTCCGGGCGGCCGCGGGCGACGCGTTCCAGCACGATGTCGAAGGCGGTGAGTTGCTTGTCGCGCCCGGCTAATTCGGGTGGGCGCTGTCCGGCTCCGGGAGCATACGGATTCCGCACGGGGTCCATACCCTGACACCGTAGCCCGTTCGGTCCGGAGAATCTGCCCGTATCTACGGCGTGTCCTAGATACGCCTAGCGGAAGGTATTGCACGATGACACTTGCACTATTGCTATAGGCCCGGAACTCACTACGCTGGTGGCGTTTCCGGCGAGTATCGGAGGGGCATGTCCGACGAACCCACCCCCACCACGGCCGAGGTGGTCGAATCCTGGAACGTTCCGGCGGGTGCCACCGTCGCGCGGCGCATCCGCTCCAACATTCTGGTGGCGATAGAGCGCGGCTATGACGATCCGCAGCTGGTGGCGGACCTGGCGGTCGGGCCGTTGGTGATGGCGCTGGGTCAGCTGGAGGTCGGGCTCGCCGATGCGCGGCGCCGGATCATCGAACTCGAGCGGGCGCTCGCCGAACGCGACGATGAGTCCTCGAACGGCCACGAATCCTGAATTCCCAGCGGCCGATTCGGACATTTGCCGCCGATCGGTAACGGACACCGCTGCGCCGATATCGTGTCGTGACCTTGTGGGCGTGTCGCGTTTCCGGGCGATCGTCCAGCGGGTTTGCCGAGAGTGAAAAACTCGCAGGTCTGTGCGCTGGACAACACCGCGTCGGCATCGTAATCTCTTCGTGACTTAGTGGAGTCCTGTCGCTTCGAAAGAGAAGCGGCGCCACGGAGTTACCGCCTTAGCGGCCGTCGGGGCCATCTTCCCGGCTGTCGTGCCGGGATCACCCACAGGGTTCATTCGGGTGATGCCTTGCGGCCATTTTCTGGTCAGCTAGCCCGGTCGGCGGGAAAGCACGAAGATCGGAGACGTAGCTCGGTGGGTAAACACAGCATGCAGCGGGATTCTCGCTTGCCGAATTCCGTCAAGGGTGCCCTCGTGATGGGCGCGGTGGCCGCGACAACCGGTGCCATGCCGGCGATTCCCGCGATGGCGGCAACCGTCAGCATTCCCGGCCTCGGCAACTTCGACGTTCCTGTTCCACAGGAATACGAGGCGCCGGTCCAGCAACTGAACCAGCAGATCCAGCAGGCTGTCTCGGCTATGCCGAACGCGCAGCTGCCCGGTGCACCGCAGCAGGCGGCGCCCGGCGTTCCCAACTTCGCGCCGAACATGCCCGGCATGTTCAATCCCGCTCCCAGTGCCAGTGATATCGCGCTCGACGCCGCCAAGACCAAGGTCGGCGCGATGTACTCCTGGGGTGCCGCGGGCCCGTCCAACTTCGACTGCTCGGGTCTGGTCCAGTGGGCCTACCGGCAGGCCGGCGTCGAACTCCCCCGCACCAGCTTCGAGCAGTCGCACGTCGGCGCTCCGGTGGCCTTCCAGAATCTGCAGCCCGGCGACATCGTCATCACCAACGGTGGTAACCACGTCGGCATCTACGCGGGCGACGGCAAGCTGCTCAACGCCGTCCAGTCCGGCTCGCCCGTCTCCTACACCCCGCTCCGCCCCGGCGACGTCGTCACCGCACGCCGTATCGTTTAAGGGTGACCCCCGCCGATAACGGCATCCGTACCAACGGAAACAAGAGCACTGCGACGCAGGCCCGAGTCGATTCCTGGACTTGGGCCGTGCGCCTGTTCAAAACAAGATCCGCCGCCGCCGCGGCCTGCCGAGGCGGTCACGTCCGCGTCAACGGCGTCGCGGCCAAGCCCGCCCAGCCGGTCAAGCCCGGCGACGAGGTGCGTATCCGCGTCAGCGGCCTCGAACGCATCGTGATCGTCGAACAGATTGTCACCAAGCGCGTCGGTGCTCCCATCGCCGCCCAATGCCTGATCGACCGCAGCCCGCCGCCACCGCCGCGCGAACTCCTCGCCGCCCTGCCGCGCCGCGATCGCGGCTCCGGGCGGCCCACCAAACGTGAACGGCGCGAGACGGATCGGCTCCTCGGTCGCACCGAAGAGTGAATGTTCAGGTCGAAGCTCGCGTGGCCAGGTAATTCACCGCAGCGATGTTGTGAACGCGCCAGCGGGAAGATCACGGCATCGCGGCAAGTTTCGCCGGAATAGCGATGTTCTCGTCAGCCCAGTGGATCGCACAGACCCGGTGGTAACCGTCGGCGATCACCATCGGCGCCCCGGTGCGAAAGTCGCCGCGCACCAACAGGATCGGCGACAACGCCTTGCCATTGTGAATCTTGATCAAATCGCGGCGGACGTGCAGGTTCTCCGGTGGCAGCAGCTCGAGCCGCGCGGCACGAAGAATGTCCTTGGCCTTCTTGTGCACGATCGGGGCGGCCCGCAGATCGTCCACCACCGCGCTGACGATCTTCGGTCCGGCCAGCAACTCCAAGTAGTCGGCGGCTGCGGGGTAGTCGTGCGCCTCGGGGACGTCTTTCCACCGCACAGCGATGATCTCGGTTGCCATAGGCCACATCCTCGCGGCCGACCGGCCGGATCGGCGGGACCTCGACGGTGTTTCGGCCGAGCTCAGATCATCGCCACCGGCTCGAGCTGACCGGCGATATAGCGGGCACGGCACTCACCGCGGCGCAGCTTCCCGCTGGTCGTCTTGGGTATGCGTCCTGGCTCGACCAGCATTACCGCACCGGGTATTACCTCGTGTGCGGCCGCGACTTCCGCGCGGATCCGGCGGGCAAGCGCCGAGAGTTCGGCGGGCTCGATGGCCTCGACGGCGGTCAGTTCGGCCACGATCACCAGATCTTCACGGCGCCCGTCGTCGTGCCCGAACGCCGTCACATGGCCGGGCCGGATCGCGGCGGCGCAGCTCTCGACCGTCGCCTCGATATCGACCGGAAAGTGATTGCGGCCGTCCACCACGATGACATCCTTGCGGCGTCCCGCTATGTAGAGCTGACCGTCGAACCAGAAGCCGAGGTCGCCGGTGCGCAGCCAGCGGGCGTCGCTGCCGCGCAGGGTGGCGTGGAAGGTCTCGGCCGTGGCGTCGGGTCTGCCGTGGTAGCCGTCGCACACATTGGCGCCCGTGACCCAGATCTCGCCGACCCGGCCGACGGGCAGCTCGACGCAGGAAACCGGGTGCACGATGCGCACGTCCTGACCGATCGGTGCCCCGCAGCCGACCAGCGGCGCACCGCCGAGCGGTGGCGGTTCGGCGGCATGCGGCACCGCCCGGCCCTCGGCGAGCGCACCACGGTCGAAGTGCTGTGCCACCGGCGGTTTTCGCCAGTCACCGATGGTGACGGTCAGTGTCGCCTCGGCCAGGCCGAAGCCGGGCGTGTGTGCCTGATGCCGGAAGCCGTACTCGGCGAACGTCGCGGTGAATTCCGTGAGGGCCTCGGCCCGAATGGGTTCGGAGCCGTTGAGCAGCATGTCGAGGCAGGACAGGTCGAGTCCGGCCCGCTCCTCCGGCGTTGTCGCCGAAATAGCAAGGGCCAAACCGAAATTCGGCACACCGGTGATTCCCGCGCGGTAGTCGCTGACGGCACGCAGCCACCGGATCGGGCGCTTGACGAATTCCGAGGGGGACATCGTCACACCGAGCACGCCGCAGTAGAGCGGCAGCGCCATACCGAGGATGAGACCCATGTCGTGGAAGAACGGCAGCCAGGTCAGAATGGGCTTGTCCGGCGAGGGTGCCAGCGCCTGACAGAGCTGTTCCAGTGCAGTCGTCATGTTCGCGTGGGTGACCCGCACGCCGGCGGGCGACTGGGTGGAGCCCGAGGTGTATTGCAGATAGGCGAGGTCGGTGCGGATCGGGTCGATGACCGGTTCGGCCGAATCCGCAGGCGGCGCAGTGACATCCGACGGGAGTTCGAGCACCTGGCCGAGCATGGGACCCAGTACGGACGAACTGGTCGAGTCTCCGTGCGAGAGCAAGGCGAGCGTGGGCCGCGCATCGGCGAGTACCGCGAGCAGCCGCTCCTTGTTGCGGGTACCGGCCGCCGGGAACAACGGCACCGCAATGCGATTGCTGTACAGGCAGGCGAGAAACGCGACCGCATAGTCGAGTCCGTGCGCGCAGAGGATGGCGACCCGGTCGCCCGGTGCGCTGCCGTCCCGGATCCGTTCGGCGAGTTCGCCTGCGGCGGTATGCAAGCGGGCATAGGTCATGTCGACGGGCAGCCGCTCGTGTATCCGGTAGCGCAGCTCGGTGCAGGCCACCGTGTCCGGCCGGGACGCGGCCCACTCGGCGATCCGGGCGGCGAGGCTGTTGCAGGCGGTCATGGGGCCTCGCCGAGGTGCGCGTCGACCAGGCGGCCGAGGGTGTCGGATGGATGGCGTTCGGCCGTGCGGGTGTGCTCGGACGAAGCCGTCATGGGAGCAAGCAGATTCGTCAGCCGCGTCGCCATGGGTGCGGTGTCGGCGGACGGGGTGTAGTCGACGGCCAAAAGGTATGCCCCCGTGAACCGCAGCGCGTCGGACAGCAACGCGGCCGCACTGCGGGCGTCGAAGCCGGCTATGCCCGCCTGCCGTGGCGGTACTGCCGGACCTATCGTCCACGCACCCCAGCCGATGCTGAGCACGCCCCGCCCGGGGTGCGCCAGTGCGAGGGAATCCATCGCGGCGTTGGCAGCGGCTTCGGCGGAATGGCCTGGTCCGCCGAGTGCACCGGTGGCCGCGGAGAACAGCAGAATGAAGTCGGTCGGGTCGGCCGAGGTGAGTCCGATCAGATTGCTTGCTGCGGTCAGCTTGGGCGAGAACACTTCGGCCAGTTGCCCCGGGGTGGTCGCGTCGAAGGTTGCTTCGGTCGCTGTGCCTGCGGCGTGTACGACACCACGGATGGTCGAGCCGCATTCCCGAATGTCGTTGAGCGCGTTCGCGAGATCGCGCCGATCGGCGGCGTCGCAGCGGACGATGACGATCCGGTCCTCCAGTCCGTCCAGCAGTGCGGGCACCGGGCGGGGCGCGCGGGTGAGCACCACCACGTCGCGTGCCCCGGCATCGAGCAGCCAGCGCACCGCGACCGCGCCGACCGCACCCAAACCACCGGTGACCACGTAGGTGCCGGTGGCGTCGACGGTGGCGGTCGGAGTAGGACGAAGCTGTGCGGGGCTGAAGCGCCGGATCGCGAAAGCGCCTGCCCGGAGCCGTATCTCGTCGAGAAGCCGGGTCGAAGCGCTCGGTCCCCGAGCAACGAGCCGACTCAACGGTGCGACATTCCTGAGATCCGTGTCGATCCAGATCAGGCGCACCGGAAGGTCGGATTCGAGCTGCAAGGAGCGAACCAGACCGGCAATGGCCTGGGGGGCGGCCAAGGCATCGGTATCGGTGCTCAGCAGCCCGGACGCGGTGGTTCGTTCGACGGGTTCCGGCAGCACAACCGTCAGGGACCCGGTGCCGTCGTCGGCATGCACGCGTTGCAGCAGGTCGAGTACCCGGCAGGTGGTCGCGGTGGCACTCCGGCCGGGGCCGATGGGGTCGGATAGCGTGGCCGAAGAGGCTGTTTCGGATGGCCAGACGAGGACAACGGCAGTGTGCGCGCTACCGGTACCCGACATCGGCAAGGCGGTGATGAGGGTACTCGCGGCGTCGGGTTCGCGAGCGACCCGCTCGGTGGGCAGGGTGGTCGAGAGTGTGTCGGACAACCGGATCGCCAGTTCCGAATCGCCGATTACCAAGGCGCGGATGGCGATCGGGTGGTCGGGAGCGCAGCTCGCTGTGCCGAAGAAGTCGGTGTCGTGCGACTCCCACATCTCCTGGCGGAAAGGTACCCGCCGCTCGGTATCTCGTGGGCGCACGGAAAGACGTGCGGAAGGGCTGGATTCCGCAAACCGGATACGCACGCCGCACATCGCCAGACACGGCACGCCGTGCTGGTCGGTGCCGATGACGTCGCCGCTGAATCCGGTGTCGGTACGCTCGCGGAGCAAGGCGTGCGCCTCCAGCACCACCCGATTCGGTTCGGCCGACAGCCACACGGAGTCGATGCCGATCGACAGCGGGCTCGCCCCCGTGGGCATCTCATCGAAGGCAATCGCACCGAGCAGATGTAGGCAGCCACTCAACGTTGCGGCACTCCGCGTTTCAGCGGCATCGAACACGCCGACCGCCCGGTCAGGACCCGTCGCGATGCCGCGCAGCGCGCGGAAACGCGGTCCGTACTCGAGCCTTAGCGCGCGCAGCGCGTCGTAGAAGGCGGCCGGTGCGATGACCCGCATGCGGTGCCGCCCAGCCCGGTTGGCATCCACCACTCGCATCCATGCGACGATATCCGCGGGTGTGGGGTCGCCGCCGGGCCGCGCCGATGCCAGCGCTGCGGCCGCCGTGACCTCCGCCCGTACACTTCCGCCGTGCCTGCGATAGCGGACCGCGGGCAGCGCCGCGAGATCGAGCCGCTCGTGCAGCACGAAGTCGGTGAGCATCGTCGCGGCAGCGCCGCTGGTGCGGGTCAGCTGCAGCAGCCCGAGCAGCCAGAAAGTCGCGGGCACGGTCGGTACGCCGTTGATCACGTGGTCGGCGAGATCGTCAGAGACGGAAGCGGATTCGGTCGACTCCGGTGCCGCTATGTCGGTAGCCAGGGGGAATCGACGCTTGCGCCACACCCGCCGTGGTGCGGTACGGAACGGGCCTTGCGCGGACCAGTCGACCGGTCGCCCTTCCAGATGGAGTCGGGCCAGGCAGGTCAGGAAAGCGCCGGCCTCGTCGGCACGAGTCGCCACCGGGTGAGCGCCGCCATGGAATTGGGGGTACTCCTCGACCGCCAAAAGCAACGAGGGATGTGGCGCGAGCTCCAGCACCGTCGAGAGTCCGTCCGCGGCGGCCCGCTCCAGCGCGGCGGCGAGATCGACTGTCCGCGAAGCATTCTCGGCCCAGTACTTGCCGTCCAGCACTGCGGTGTCGATCAGCTCGCCGCGGCGGGTGGTGGAGTACAGCGGAGTGTGCGGTGCCGTCGGTGCCAAGTCGGCGAGCGATTCGATGAACTCCGCAGGGACGGTGGCGAGGCGCGGGTACGCGGCGGACTCGTCGGTGAGCCGCAGCACAGGCAGGTCGCGGCGCTTGGCCCGCCGCACCAGCGTATCGATGTAGCGCGGGGTGCCCGAGACGACCACCGACCGCGGACCGTTGATCGCCGCGACGGCGACCTGTGCGCGCATCGGCTCCACCAGTTTCACCACCAGATGCGACGGTGCGAGCAGCAGGGCTACCGCGTCACTGTCCACAGATTCGGACAGGATCGCGCTGCGCCGCAGCACGACCCGCGCCGCATCCGACACCGACAGCGCGCCGCCGACCACGGCCGCGGCGATCTCACCGAGACCGTGCCCCACCACCGCGTCCGGCCGAATACCCCACGTCGCGAGCAGTTCCGCCATCGCCAAGTGGAACGCGAAAATCGCGGGATGGGCGAATGTGCGTGAGCCGTTTCCATTGCTCGCAGCGCCGATGGCGAAGCCGTGCCGTGGCGTCCAGACCCGAGGCCCGCCTGCCGTAACGATCGCGTCGGCGACCCTGGTCAACGCGGCCGCGAATGTGCTGTGCCGGGCGGCGAGTGCCCGTCCCATGGCGAGATGTTGTTCGCCTGTACCGGTGAACAAGAACAACAGTCCGCCCGGCCTTCGAGTCGGGGACGGACCGATCACCGCTCTGCTCGGATCGCCGTCTGCCAGCGCGCGCAGCCGATGCACCGCATCGTCACGGGCGTCGGCCAGCACACACGCCCGTGTCTGCTCCGGCATCAATCGTGAGGCAGCGGAGGCGATTTCACGCAACGGCTCGGTACCGGGTTCGAGTCGGTCGGCGAGCCGGAGCGCCTGTGCGCTCAGTTCATCGGCGTCGCGCCCGGTGATGGGGATGAGCACCGGCGGATCGTCGCTGCGGACCAACGGTGATGTCTCGATGCGGCGCAGTACGTGCGCGGCGTCGGTGTCGAATGCGCTGATGCCCCAGTGGGTTTCGCTCGGTCGCGCAGCGGTCCAATCGCCAGGCGCGGTGGACACCTGTGGACTGTGCGCACCGGCCGTAGCCGTGCCGGCTCCGTCGTGAACAGACAGTGCTGCCTCGATCAGTCCGATCAGGCCTGCGCCGGCCGTACGGTACATGTCGTCGGAGGCCGTCGAGCCGTTCCGGATCTGTTCGGTTGGCGATGAAATGCCCTGTGTAACAACGGAACACGATGTCGTAACGAGTTCCGCGTATACCCGATTGCCTTCACGCAACGCGTCGCCGGTGCGCTGCATGATCACCACGGCGCAGGCGGCACGGCGTACATCGCCATCCAAATCAAGGGAGTCCGGTGAACGGAATCCGTTCTCCGCGAAGTAGTCCGATGCGAGCAGCGGCAGATCGACCCCGCCCACGATGGCGAACGGCACCGCCTCGTCGACGAGCAGCCGGACCGCCAAGTCGACGGCTACCAACGACGATCCCGCGCTGTCCACCACCAGGCTCGGCCCGTGTAGCTCCAGCGCGGCGGACAACCGAGTGGCGACGCCGCTGAGCGCGGTGCCGGCGTGCGGTACGTCGAATCCATCCCGGCCGAGCATCGGGCTGTGGTCGTAGCCGAAGAGCACCGCGGCCCCCGAACCTCTGGTGCGATAGCCGATACCGGCATCATCGATGGCCTCGACCGCGACCTCCATGGCCATCCGTTGCCGCGGATCCAGCAGCGCCGCCGCTTGGTCGGCGATGGCGAACCATTCGTTGTCGAACCACGCGGTGTCGTCCGGATATTCGCCGCGCGGCGCGTCCCTTTTCGGACCGGTAGCGTCGCGCCCCAGCAGCCCCCGGAATTCGTCGCCTTCGGCTCCCGGCACGCGGCAACCGATCCCGATGATGGATACCCAGGGCCCCGTCATCGCATCGCGAGATACTCGACCAGCCGGTCTATGTCGGGGTAGTCGTACATCGCGGTGAGCGAAACCTCCACCCCCATCGCGTCCTCGAGGCGTGCCGTCAACCGCGCCAATTGGGTGGAGTTCAGGCCGAGATCGGTGAACGGCGCGTCGGTGCAGACGGCGGTCGCATCGACGCCGAGCAGCTCCGCCACGGCCGTGACCGCCGTGGTGGTGAGCGCCGCACGACTGCGTACCATCGAGCTCCGATCCATCCCGAGACGTACTACCCCCGCAACGGCGGCTCGTCTCGACCGCCCAGGTACCCCCCGCGATTATGCCGAGATATCGCACTGTGGAGAAGAGTCTCTTGCGCGGCATGCGCCGCGAACACCCATCACCTACCGTGGCGAGGTGAGCGAAAACTCCGCACGCCTGGCCGATGGCCGTCCTGGAACCCTCCGCACGCTGGCCCGCTGCTGCGCCGCGCTGGCCGCGACGCCCGGCCGCCTGCTCCGCCCGCGGCAGCCCGACGCGGCGTTTCTGGCAAGCCTGGCGGACACGCCCGCCCCGAAGGCCACCGCGACGGTCCGGTTGACCGCGCTGCCGCAGGCGACGATGGCCGCGCCCGCCATCATCGTCGCCGAGGGGGTGCGCAGCCTGCGCGAGTTGCCGATGTCGATGGGCGCCTTCCTGATCGAGCATCCGCAGGCCAGGTTCCTCGTCGATCCCGCCATCTGCTCCGACGTGCACGAGCGGGTCCTGCCCGGTCACCCCTTTCCGGTCGGCAAGCTGGTGTCGCCCGACAAGCCGGTCCTCGGCCTGAGCAACGCGCTCGCCGCCCGCGATCTCGCCCCCACCGACATCGATTTCACCCTGGCCACCCACCTGCACTGGGATCATGTCGCGGGCCTGCTCGAACTACCGGACTCGATCGAACTCAGGGTCCCCGCGGTGGAATACGACTGGGCGATGCACGGTGCCGAGGCCCCGATCGGCGTCATCCGCGAACCGCTACGCGGCCGAGCCATCGCCCCGGTGGAACTGGACGGCCCGCCGGTCCTGACCTTCCCGCGCAGCCATGATGTATTCGGCGACGGTGCCGTCATCCTCGTCGACCTGGCCGGGCACACCCCCGGCAGCATCGGCGTCCTGCTGGCAGTCGAGGACGGCACCCGAGTCCTGCTCGCCGGTGACGCCGTCTGGAACACGCTGCAGATCAGCCTGATCCGCGAAAAGGCTCCCATGCCCGGCAACCTTTTCGACGCCGACCGCGACGCCGCCTTCCGCACCATCCAGCGCCTGCACGCCCTCCCGGCCGACATCGAGGTCATCGCCAGCCACGACTACGACGCCGTTCTGGCCCGGGCCTGAGCTGGACCTCGCGCCGGGCGTGGATCCGTCGGCAGTGACGCCGGATCTTTGATCGAGGTCCGGCGGCGCCGACATCAGTTGGCGCGCAGGGCGATGACGAGGCCGTCCTTCGAGCAGCTGGAGGGAGTCGCCGGGTCGGGTTGGGCGTTGCACTGCCAGCCGTCGACGGTTTGCGCGTCGGTGTTGCTGATCGTTGTCACGTATTTCGTTGCCACGGTGATCGCTTCGGTGCAGCCGACGCGGCCCGCCGTGCCGCCGACCGCGATGACGGTGCGGGTGCCACCGCCCGCGTCGGTGACGGGGCCGCAGTTGACGTCCTCGACGATTTCGGCGGACGGCGTGCTTGGTGCGGTCGAGGACGACGCCGGGTCGGCGGTGGTCGAGGTCGAGGAGGACGTCGGGACGGCGGTGGTCGAGGTGGCGTGCGCCGAGTGGTCCTGGTCGTTGTTGCCGCAGCCGGTCGAGCAGACTGCTACCGCGAGGGCGGTCGCGGCGAAAACCGCGAGGTGGGTGGGTTTCACCGAGCTGGCTCCTGATCTAATGGGCGGAGCGGCCGAAGCGGCGATGGTCCACCAACATTCGACCGTAGCTGTCATGTTGCCGGAATCATTCAAGCACGGTGCTGTGCCGCGAATGTCAGTGGTGGCCGGTCAGCTGCAGCGCCTGTGCCGCGGTCAGCGAACCCGCGGTGACGAGTTCGAGATTAGCCAGCGAAGCCTCGTGTGCTGCCACGTCGGCAGCGGCCGTGCAGTCGGCCAGCACGTGCACGGTGAAGCCCAGATCGGTGGCTTGCCTTGCCGTTTGCTCCACCGTCAAATTGGTCGCGACACCTGTGACGAACAAGGTATCGATGCCGTGGCCGGCCAGCCACTCCGCCAGTGCGCTGCCCGCCAACCCGGACAGCTTCTGGTTGTCGAAGACCTCGGTCGCCTGCGCCGCCATCTCCGGAATGAGCTGACTACCAGGCGAATCCGGCCGGAACTCGGTCTGCGCCGCGCCTACCGAGCGCATGAACCCGGTATTGCGCACCAACTCCCCCTCACCCACCGGAATGGTGAACCGAGTGAAGACCACCGGAATCTTGCGCGCGGCAGCGGCGTCGTGAAACTCCACCGCACGCGCGACGACCCCGCTGGCCGCCACCGGCTCCGCGAGCATCGGGCCGAAAAACCCGTCGGGCTTGATGACATTCACCTGCCAGTGCAGAGCGAGTACGGCCGCGCGGATCCGAGGGTTCGCCATCCCACGACCATACTCAGCTGCCCGGAATCAGGATGAATAATCTTTGCGCAGTTGGCCTTTCACGACCTTGCCACTGGCATTGCGCGGCAGCTCATCGACCAGCACCAGATCCTTGGGATGCTTGTAGCGGGCCAGGTTCTCGTTGAGGAACGCGGTCAGCTCGTCCAGGGTGAGCTCGTCCTCAGCGCTGTTGAGGGCGACGACGGCGACCGGCACCTCGCCCCACTTCTCGTGCGCCCGGCCGATCACCGCGGCCTCACGGATCTTGGGGTGGGCGAAGAGCACGTTCTCCACCTCGGCGCAGTAGATGTTCTCGCCACCGGAGATGATCATGTCCTTCTTGCGGTCCACCACCCAGATGAAGCCCTCCTCGTCCTGGCTGACCAGGTCGCCGGAGTGGAACCAGCCGCCCGCGAACGCCTCCGCCGTCGCCTCGGGCTTGTTCCAATAGCCCTGCATGAGCGTCGGTCCGCGATAGACGATCTCGCCGACCTCACCGGGTGCGACATCGTTCATCTCGTCGTCGACGATCCTGGCCTGGATGGTCGGGATGGGCTTGCCGACCGAACCGAGCTTGCGCAGCGCATCTTTGCCCTCCAGTACGCAGGTGATCGGCGACATCTCGGTTTGACCGAATACCGCCACGTTGAACGCGTTCGGGAAGCACTCGGCCATCGCCTTCAGCACCGTGTCGGAGGCGGGTGCGGCACCCCAGCTGAGCGCGGTGAGCGCCAGCTTGCGCTCCTTCACCGTCGGCTCGGCACAGATGGCCTGCCACTGCGCCGGCACGCAGAACGCACTGGTCGCTTGCTCCTGCTCGATCGCGTCGAGGAATTCGGTGGGGTCGAACGCGCCGAGCGGATGCAGCACGGTCTTCGCGCCGAGCAGGAAACACGGTGCGAGACTGCCGAGTCCGGCGATGTGGAACAGCGGCGAGGTGCAGAAGCCGATCGAGCTCTGCTCCGTCGCGAGCGCCCGAATGACGGTCAGCGCTTGGGAATTCATGTTCGCGTACGACAGGATCGCACCCTTGGGGCTGCCGGTGGTGCCCGAGGTGTACATGATCAGCGACGGGGTGTCTTCGGGAATGTCGAGCGGGGTGTGCGGCGTACCGCCCTCGGCGAGCACATCGTCGAAGCCGAGCACGCCGTCCGCGGTCGCCCCGCCGATCACGAAACATGTTTCCAGCGTGGCGGATTGCGCCAGCACGGCGGTGGCCAGCGGTTGCAGCACGGTGTCGGTGACGATCGCCTTCGCGCCGCTGTCGCTGACGATGTAGGCGACCTCGGGCGGGGTGAGCCGGAAGTTGACCGGGACCGCGATGGCGCCGAGCGCGTTGATGCCGAACACGGCCTCGATGTATTCGGGGTAGTTCAGCGCGAGGATCAGCACCCGATCGCCGAAGCCGACGCCGCGGCGGGCGAGCGCGTCGGCGAACTTCAGCGAACGCTCGTGCAACTGCCGCCAGGTGGTGTCCGCACCTCGGAAGCGCAGCGCGACCGCGTCGGGCCGCATCTGCGCGTGCCCGGCGATCTGGTTGTTCCAGTGGTTGCGCCGCGACTTGAGCGGCTCGTCGAGCGCCTGCGCACCGGTGGTCATGCCACGAACTCCTCTCGGACCGTCACCTGCGTCCGCCGGGGTGGCCGACAACTGTGACGGGCTGAACTGCGAGCAGAATAACAAGTAACTTAGCGCAGCGGCAAGAGATCAAGTTATGAATCGCGGTTAATTCGGCCGAGGCGACGTTCTCTCCGGAAAATGGCGGATCAGCTGGCAATTTCCCTGAACTTCCGCTCGTCGGAGCGGCCGGTCAAAGGCTCAAGTGTGGCATCCAGATGCGAATGCTGGCTCACTTATGGGTTGAACCCGAGTGGATCCTCGTGTCACCATTCAGGTCTTCGGGCGAACTGGCACGCCCGCGCGAGGCAGAGGAGAGCGCAATGCTGCGGACCAGGTTCACCGAGACCTTCGGTGTGGAACACCCGATCGTGCAGGGCGGAATGATGTGGGTCGGCCGCGCCGAGCTCGTCGCGGCCGTCGCAAACGCGGGCGGGCTCGGCTTCATCACCGCGCTCACCCAGCCGACACCGGCGGACCTGCGCCGCGAGATCGCCCGCACCAGGGAGCTGACCGACAAGCCGTTCGGCGTGAACGTCACCATCCTGCCGTCGATCAACCCGCCGCCCTACGCCGAGTACGTGCAGGCGATCATCGACAGCGGCGTGCAGATCGTCGAGACGGCGGGCAGCAATCCGGAACCGTTCCTGCCGTATTACAAGGACGCGGGCATCAAGGTGCTGCACAAGTGCACCAGCGTGCGGCACGCGCTGAAGGCGCAGCGGATCGGCGTCGACGGCGTCAGCATCGACGGCTTCGAATGCGCGGGCCACCCCGGCGAGGACGACGTGCCCGGCCTGATCCTGATCCCCGCCGCCGCACGGGTGCTCGACATCCCGATGGTCGCGTCCGGCGGTTTCGCCGACGCCAGCGGCCTGGTCGCCGCCCTCGCCCTCGGTGCGGACGGCGTCAACATGGGCACCCGCTTCCTGTGCACGCAGGAGTCCGCGGTGCACCAGAAGGTCAAGGAGCAGATCGTCGCGCACACCGAACGCGACACCCAGCTGATCTTCCGCACCATGCACAACACCGCCCGCGTCGCGGACAACGAGATCAGCCGCAAGGTCGTCGAAATCGAGAAGGCGGGCGGCACTTTCGACGACGTGCGCGACCTGGTCGCAGGCGCCCGCGGCCGCCGCGTCTTCGAAGAGGGCGACCTCGACGCGGGCATCTGGAGCGCCGGTCAGGTGCAGGGCCTCATCCACGACATCCCCACCTGCGCGGAGCTCATCAGCCGCATGGTCAGCGAGGCCGAAGCCTTGATCACCGCTCGGCTCGCAGGCGTGGTCGCCTGAAACCCTGCTCAGCCTGATCGGACCCGGCCGGACAGGCCGGGTCCGATCAGTTGCACCAGGCGCCGGTACGCCTCGGTGGGCGAGAGCGGCGGGTCGGCGTCGGCGATCGCGCCGAGTATCCCGACCACGCCCCAGGACAGGAACGTCACGGTCGCGGCGAACTCGCCCTCGTCCATGTCGAGCTGCTCGGCGAGGCGTTCGGCGAGGATCTCGGCGACCATCTCGCGCGTCGTCCGCAGCAGCAGTGCACCGCTCTTGCGACCGAGCAGGGCTTGGTACACCTCAGGATTCGCCGCGGCCAGCTGGAACAGTGTTTGCACGGGGGCCAGCGGTGTCGCGGCGTCCGGGCCTGTGTCGGCGCCGGGTGCGGTCACCGCGGCCCGCAGGTAGTCGGTGCTGCTCAGCAACAGCAGGTCGTCCTTGTCGCGGAAGTGCGCGTAGAACGTGGACCGTCCGACATCGGCCCGGTGCAGGATGTCGCGCACCGAGATTCGGTCGTAACCGCGCTCCAGCATGAGTTCGATCAACGCCCGATGCAGCAGGCTTTTGGTCCGCCGAACCCGGCGATCCGTGCTGCCCGTCAGTCTTTTCACTTCCGACGACAATGTGCCTCCCGTACAAATGTCGCGAATCCGTCCCGAATGGAACGGTTTCCGTGGTTTTGCCTCTGGTCGAAGTGGCGGCCCCTCCCGACCATGAACACATGACCAAAAACGCACCCCAGTCTTCCATTCGACAGGGCCACCATGACACCGAAACCGGTGTTCTGCTTACCGAGCCGCGGCGTTACCGCATATTCAAGGCTCTATTTCTACTCGGTCGAGGTAACCGCCTCAACGCCAGGCTGGTCGTCCTCAGTGGTGCGGCCCCCGGCCATGCGGTAGCCGACATCGGTTGCGGGCCAGGTGATCTCGTCCGAGCGCTGGCCGCGCGAGTCGGCCCCGACGGTACTGCTGTCGGCATTGATCCGGCCGTGGAAATGATCGAGTTCGCGACCCGGCATTCCCGTGCGGTGCCGAATTGCCGATTCGAACTCGGTGCCGCACAGACGCTACCGCTGCCCGACGCTTCCTGCGACGTGGTCACCTCGACCTTCGCCATGCACCATATCCCGGAGGCGCACCGCGCGGCGGCCGTCGCACACATGTTCCGGATACTGCGGCCCGGCGGCACGCTACTGCTGGCCGATACCCATCCGACCGGCCGGGTACTGCCCGCGGTGGTCCGGGTAATGGCACGCGCCGCCGCGCGCCGCACGCATGACGAGATCGGCTCGGATCACCACTCGGATCCGTTGGCGGCGGTGGATATTCGCCGCTATCGAGACATGCTGACCACGGCTGGATTCGCCGCCGTGACCTTCCACGCCGTCCAGCCCGCGACGGGAGTCCTGCTGGCCACCAAGCCGGCTGAGGTCTAGATCATGTCCTTCGACGCCAGCCAGCGCATGGTGAACCAGCCGCACAGCACCGGCAGCCAGCAGGTGAGCACGCGGTAGAGCAGCACCGAGGGCACCGCGATGTCCAGCGGCACGTTGAAGGCGCCCAGACCACCGATCAGCGCCGCCTCGACGGCGCCGACACCGCCGGGTGTCGGCGCCGCCGAGGCCAGCGTGCCGCCGATCATGGTGACGATGGTGACGGTGATGAACGTGGTGCCGCCGCCGAAGGCTTCCACGCTGGCCCACAGCGCACCGGCCATGCCGAGGGTGATCGCGGCGCAGCCGAGAATGATCACCGAGAAACGCTTGGGATCGCGCGCCAGTTGGGCGAGCTCGCTGAGTACCTCCTGCAATTGCGGGCGCACCGAATTATTCAGCCAGCGGCGCAATTTCGGCACGAACATGAAGGTGCCGATGATGCCGACGCCGACACCGGCGATCAGATACAGCACCGTGGCATCGGGCACGAAGTGCGAAAGATCCGCGGAGGTGCCCGCCGCGATGCTGAATACCGCGAGCAGGCACAGGTGCGTGATCACCTGGACCGCCTGCTGTAGCGCCACCGCCGCGGTGGCGCGCACCGTGCCGACACCACCCTTCTGCAGGAACCGGACGCTGAGGGCGAGGCCACCGACCCTGGCCGGGGTGGTCGTCGCGGCGAAGGTGTTGGCGATCTGCATGATCACCAGGTTCTTCAGGCTCACCGCGCCGGACGCGCAGGCCCACAGCGCCGCCGCCGCACCGACATAGGTGAGGCTCGAGACGGCGAGCCCGAGCAGTGCCCACCACCAGTTGGCCGTCTTGAGCTGGGTGAAGAACGTCGGCACCGCGCTGATGAACGGGTACGCGACGTAGACGAGCCCGATCAGCAGCACCAGCTGGATGATCTGGTTGCGGGTGAACCGGGTGATCTGCTCGGCCTCGATCTTGTCCTGGCCGGTCTGCTTGCGCACCTCGTCGCGGGCGTCCGCCAGCGCGTCCTTCCAGCCGGGCACCGACTTGCGCAGCCCGGCGGGCATGGCGGACTTGGCGAGCCGGCTCGCCGCGGCGATGACCGGCTCCTTGCCCAGGGATTCGATGGCCGCGGCCACCGCGGGCTCCTTGCCGAAGATCGCCGTGGTGGACACCAGCAACTGGGCGATATCGGATTGTTGCTGCTTGTCCGAGGCGCCGTATTCGGCGTTGGCGAAGCCGCCGAACAGCGTGGTGCCGTTGTCGATTCGGATCTCGGTCGGGCGCAGGTCGCCGTGCGAGATCTGACCCTGGTGCAGGGCGCCGAGCGATTTCCAGACCCCGGCCAGCTGGTCGACCGACGCTTCGCTGATCCGGGTGCCCTTGGGCATGGTGTGCGCGTGCAGCATCCAGCCGCGGTCCAGCGCCGCGACGGCGACCGGTGTGCTGCTCGCCAGGCCGAGGTCGCCGACGGCGATGGTCATCAGCGCGCGATGCTCGACGGCGCGGTGCATGGAGCCGTGCATCGCCGCGGTTTCGCTGGCGCGGAAGGTGAGCCAGCGCCAGAGCTGGCGCAGTGCGCCGAAGCTGCGCTGATTCTTGCCGTACATCTCGACGACGAGCCCGCGTTCGGGCCCGTCGATGGCGGCGGCCAGCACCAGCGGCCCGCGCCCGGCCGGATGCACCACGGTGAATCTGGTGACCGTGTGCCCGCGTCTGGCCAGCACCCGCACCGCGGCGTCGAGCGGCACCTCCAGCGCGGGCGTGCCGACGACCAGCACGATGACCGCGCCGACCAGCCAGCCGACGGCAAGGCCGAACATCGCCCGTGCGGGCACCACGGTGCTGACTACCAAGTGGATCGGCGCGAACGCCAGCAGCAGGAACCACAGGTACCGCCGGGGCCGGTTGGGCAGCCACGGGCTGGACACCGTGAGCACGGCCGCCAGCATCGCGATCCAGCGCGGATCGTCCAGGAATTGGGAGAGGAAGGTGTCGAGCCGATCCGGCACCTGCAGATGCCATTTCGGCGCCGAGAGGCCCGTGCCGGTGATCGAGAGCAGCAGTCCGGCGGTGAGCCCCGCCGCCGCGTAACCGGCGAGCAGTTTCCACTGCCTGCCGATGATCAATTCGATCAGGATGGCGAACGGCAGCGCCAGAATCGCCATGCCGTAGACGAGATACACCAGATTCGATTGGTCGGGGTTCAAGAATCCGACGATGTTGGATACCGAACGTTCCAGCGCAAGCCATTCCGGCCGGGTGATCACCGACGCCGCAATGACGATCGCCACCCACGTCGCCGCGAGCACCACGCGAATGATGTCGCTCGTCCGCCGGATCAGCGGTTGTAGGAGGTTGCCCGTTACCGGGATTTCCCGCCCGTCGACTCGCATGAGCTCCTCCGCCTCTCCGCGTCTCTTGCCGGTCGTTCGGTGCGCTCAACGTACCGTCGCGGCCCGGCGGTTCACGGCATGCTGCGTTCTGGGCGTACCCGGCGAGTTACCCGTGTAGTGACGAAATCAGTTGTTTACGTCCGCCGGGGAGAATACACACCGTCGCGGCGCGGCTGCCTCGCCCGAATCGCCGCCGATCCGCGGGCCTGTGCGGTATCTCACGCCGCGCGGGGATTGAACCTGACATGAGTGTCAGATTCGAGAATCGACGCATGGACAACGAGCTCTACGACTACAGCCCGATCACCGACCGCGCCCCGATTCGCTGGCCGGACGGCGCTCGCGTCGCCTTCTATGTCGGCCTGAACGTCGAGCACTATCAGGTGGATCAGCCTTCGACGAGCATCTTCCCCGGGACCGCCGGCCTCGCCCCCGACCCGTTGAACTACGGCTGGCGCGACTACGGCCCCCGGGTGGGCATCTGGCGGTTGACCGAGATCCTGGACCGGCACCGTATTCGCGCCAGCGTGCTGCTCAATTCCGATGTGGTCGAGCACAATCCGCAGATCATCACGGCGGGCTTGGCGAGGGACTGGGCCTGGCTGGCGCACGGGAAGAACAACTCTATCTTCCAGGCTGATATGACGATCGAGCAGGAGCGCGACTACCTCACCGAGGTGGTCGAGACGATCGAGCGGGCGACCGGGCGCAGGCCGCGCGGCTGGATGGGCCCGGCGCTCACCGAGACCTTTCACACCCCGGCGCTGCTGGCCGAGCTCGGCCTGAGCTACGTGCTCGACTGGACCAACGACGACCAGCCCTATCGGCTGAATGTGCCCGGGATGCTGAGCGTTCCGTACACGGTCGAGCTGAACGACAACACCCTGTTCCTCGGCAAGGGGACCAGCGGCCCCGACTTCGTGCGGATCGTGCGGGACCAACTCGACCAGCTCTACGCGGAGTCGGCCGACAGTGGCCGGGTTATGGCGCTCGCGCTGCACCCCTTCGTCATCGGGCAGGCGTTCCGGGCCAAGTATCTGGATCAGGCGCTGGAGTACGTGGTGAACCATCCCGGCGTGTGGTCGACCACCACCGACGACATCGCCGCGCACTTCGCGGGCGCGTCACCCCTTGCTGAATCCGCGCGGGCCGAAGACGATCAGGTCAGTTAGGCGTACCTGCGGCCGTACCAGGCCGGGGATCGACTACGTCCGGCTGCTCGCGTTTGGCCGATGTTCAGGAGGCAGGGATGGCTGTGCAGGACCAGGATCTGACAGGGAAGACCGTGGTGGTGACCGGTGCGAGCTCCGGTATCGGCGCCGAGGCGGCGGCGACATTGGCCGCCCGCGGCGCCACCGTCGCGGTGGTCGGCCGGTCACCGGAGCGGACGGCCGAGGTGGCGGCCAAGGCGGGTGCGGAGCCCTTCCTCGCCGACTTCGCCCGGTTCGACGAGGTACGCAAACTCGCCGACCAGCTGCTCGACCGCTATCCGCGCATCGACGTGCTCGCCAACAACGCGGGCGGTTCCTGGCCGAAGCGGACCGCCACCGACGACGGCAACGAGCTGACCTTCCAGGTCAATCACCTGTCCCCGTTCCTGCTGACCAGCCTGCTGCTGGACCGGCTCGTGCAGTCGCAGGCGCGGGTGATCAACACCGCCAGCATGACCTACCGGATGGCGAAGCTGAACCTCGACACCGTCAACGCGACCACCGGGTCGTTCAACCAGATGGGCGCCTACGCGGCGTCGAAGCTGGCGAACATCGTGTTCACCCGGGAATTGGCGCGCCGCACCGCTGGCACCGGTCTGGTCACCGCCGCGTTCCACCCCGGCGCGGTAGCCACCCATGTGTACGACAACGCGCCGCTCGGCCTCGGCGCGCTCATCCGGTCCCCGCTGGCCAAACCGTTCTTCATCAATCCGAAGAAGGGCTCGGAACCGTTGGTGCACTTGGCAACCACCGCCGACGACATCAACGGGCACTACTTCCACCGGCTCGAGCTGGAGCCGCCGAGCAACAAGCAGGCGGTGGATCAGGCGCTCGCGCAACAGCTGTGGGAGCTGTCCGAGCGGGTCACCGGCGCGTCCCGGTAGCGGTTACTGTTCGGCCTCGGCGAGCTGGGCGGGCGCGCCGTCCGGCCCGCTCGGCTCCGCGCCGATGCCGAACACCCCGCCGGTGAAGCTGCCGCCGTCGAGTTCGATGATCGCCTGCGCGACCTGCTCGGTGGGTACCACTGCGGGAAAAGAGTTGGGCGCGATGGCATTCGCGCGCACCCCGAACTCCGCGAATTCGTCGGCGATATTCCGGGTCAGCTGGTTGAGCGCCGCCTTCGACGCGGAGTACAGCGTCTGCCCGGGATACACCTCCGAGCCGGAGATGCTGGAGACGTTGACGATGTTCCGGTTCGCCGCGCGGTTCTCGGCGCCGGTGTGCAGCCAGCTGCGCTGGGCCAGCCGGGCTGCGAACCGCAGCGGCACCGCGACATTCAAGGTGAAGTGCGGATCGAACTGCTCCAGCGAAGCGTCACCGTCGACGATGCCGCGCGGCTGCAACTGGACGTGCGCGGCATTGTTGACCAGCAGGTCGACCTTGCCGTACCGGGCGAGCGCGAGATCGACCACCCGCTCCACCTCGCCCGGTACGGTGAGATCGGCGCGGACCACGAAGACTCGCGAATTGTTCTCCGGCACCGGCTTTTCCGGCTCCAGCGGGTCGACGAACGACTCCAGCTGCGAGGGCACCGCGGGCGTGCGGGTGCGGCAGACCGCGACGATGTCGTACTCGGTGTAATAGGAGCGGCAGAACACGTTGCCGAGCGTGCCGCCCGCGCCCGTGATCAGGCAGACCCGGCGTTCACCAGTAGACAATCTTGTCCCCTCCCCAGCGGGCCACCGCGTCGTCTTTGGTCCGGTGCACCCACATCACCACGCTGTTGCGGTCCTTGATGTTGCCGCCGGCGAAGGTGTGCCAGGTGCGCGGCGTGACTTCGAACAGGATCAGCGAATTATCCAGTGGCGGAATCAGTGTCAGCTCCGGCAGCTTCTCACCATCGGAAAGGTTGTTGTAGAGCGCGGTTTCGCCGCCGTCGCCCGGCTGCCATTCGGGGTTGCCGAAGTAGAACAGCACAGCCACCGCGCGGATCGACTCGCGGGCGAGCACCCCGGCTTCACGCTGGCCGGACTTGATGTCTACCGAGTCGGCCGGCAGCCGCACCTCGTCGGGGCTCGGCGGCTCGCCGGGGAACCACGCGGGATTGAGGTCGTTGTGCGGCCACCCGTACGGGGCACCCGGCGCGTGATGATGCACCGACCCTTCGACGTCACCGGTCGCGGTGACGCCGGCGATCCCCGCGACCAGGTCGTGCCATTCCCGGGAGGCGAACACATCGAACGCGGTGCCCCGCAGATTGGCCAGGCGGATCCCGTCGGCGCTGTAGTTCGCCGCCACCTGCTGGAACAGGTCGGGGCTTTCGCGACGCACCCGGGCCAGGTCCTCGCTCATCCGCGCGAAATACTCCGGTACGAACACGTCGCGGGCGTACACATGCGGGAACGGGTCGCTACGCCGGATCCAGCGCCGATGGGCGAACAGATCCGCGAAGCGCTTCGGGCGCGCCTGCGCCTCCAGTACCGATTCGGTTGTCACACCACTCACTCCCTCCCGGTCGAACCACTCGCGATCATATTGCGCGGTGCACGCCCTCGCCGCTGGTGTTCGTTTTGTGCGCGGGTGGGCGGGTGGTGCGCATCGGTGGGAGTGGTCGGGCCAGGAAGGCCCGCCTGCGGTCCGATTTCCGGCAACCCCTCGTGTTCCGGAAGTCCGCGACCGCGCCGGTCAGGCCGTGCCGGTCACCATGCGTGCGTGCCGGACTGTTCGACCGGCCGGGCGCCGGAGAAACGTGCCGCGAGGAAAGCGAGGTAGGCGATGAAGCCCACCGACCCGAGCGGCCTGCTCCGCCGGAAGGTGATGGCCAGTCCCAGTACTACTTCGGTGAGCCCGTTGCGATAGGTCCAGCGGCGGGTGGCGCGGGGAAATGCGCGCGCGGTCAGCGGATCGAAGGCCTGCGGCGCCGTGAAATGTGCCGCGCCGGTACCGGCGAGTCCGAGTCCGAAAGCCCGCGCGCGCAAGCTGTCCGGCGTCCGTGCCGGGAGCACGGCAGGATTCTGCGGCGGACTCCCCGCCGCGAGCGCTCGGGTCGACTTGCGGCGCTTACGACGGCCGATGATTCTGCCCATGCTTCTCCTCGGTAGGCCTAGGTGCGGACGCTCAGCCAGCGGCTGCGGAAGAACTCGGCTGGCTGCCGACGGACTCCCTGCACAACTGAGGGGTAATTATCCGAACCCTAGCACTGTCTGGGACAGCATGTCTCGGTAGGTGTCGTACCTTGCCCGTGGGGGACGGCCCGGCTCAGCCGACCGACATCTGGCGATTCGCGGCCTGGGCCCGCTGCTCGCGGACTGCGGCCAAGTCCACCGGCCGGTCCGGGTCGGGATCCTCGAGCGTGCCGAGCGCCTCGGCCAGCATCGGCATCCAGCGCAGGATCTCCTCGCGGTACGGCCCCTCCGTCTCCAGCTGGCTCAGCACCCCGACCAGCGTGAGCGCGGCCCGCGCGAACGGCGTGAAGTAGGCGGGCATCGTCATCTCGCGCACCACATTCGACAGCCGCGGATTGGTGGTGCGCAGCACCTGTTTGCGCAGCCACGGCGTCGTCATCCGATAGGTTGCGTGCTTGAACGGCTCACTGCACGGTTCGACAACGGCGTAGAGCGCGTCGCTGTCGAACGCGCGTCCGAAGGTAACGAAGCCGTGCCGCCGGGTCGCCGCTTCCAGCTGCTCGGGTCCGCCGCCGGTGAAGAAGGCCTTGCAGTAGTCGATCGCCAGTTCCTCGAAACCCTCGGGCGGCCAGGCACAGCAGGCCCCGAAGTCGACCACGCCGAGCCGTCCGTCGGGCAGTACGCGGAAGTTGCCGGGATGCGGATCGGCATAGAGCAGCCCGTGCCGTCCCCAGCCGGAGGTGACGAAACGAACCATGAGCATGCCGACCCGATCGCGCTCGTCCTGCGCGCCGGTGGCCACGATCCTGGTGAGCGGGGTGCCCTCGACCCACTCGGTGATCAGCACGTCGCCGCACTGCGCGACCACCTCGGGGACGTAGAAGTCCGGGTCGTCCGCGTAGGCCACGGCGAAGGCGCGCTGATACTCGGCCTCGGCCGCGTAGTCCAGTTCCTCCCGGACGCAGTCGCAGATCGCCTCGGTGACCGCCTTGACGTCGGCGCCGGGCAGGAAGACGGTGGCCAGATGCGAGATCCGGCGCAGCTGCTCCAGATCGCCCTCCACCGCCTGGCGGCCGCCGGGGTACATCACCTTGACCGCGACCGCCCTGCCGTCGTGCCACACCGCGCGGTGTACCTGGCCGAGCGAGGCCGCGGCCGCCCGTCGATCGTCGAATTCCCGGAAGCTGTCGCGCCAGTCCGCACCCATGCTGGCCGCGATGGCCTCGTGCACCGTCCGCGGCAGCATGGCGGGGGCCGCGTCCTGCAGCTGGCTCAGCGCGATCCGATACGGCTCGGCGAGCTCCGGCGGCAGCGCCAGTTCGTAAATCGCAAGCAGCTGACCGAGTTTCGCGGCGCAGCCCTTCAACTCGCCGAGCACCTCGAACATGTGCTGGGCGGTGCGCAATTGGATGTCTCGATTGACTTCTTCGGACGATCTGCCGAGGGCGCGTTTACCGACGCCCGCGGCCTGCCGACCGGCGAAGGCCAAGGGCAGTGCGGCGAGCTTCGCATTGCGAACAGCGGTGCGAACTGGGGGTTTGCCGTCGGACCTCGACGCGAAAAGGCGCGAGCGCTTGCTCGTTGAACCCTCGTCTGAACTGTCGCCGCTGCGCCGGATCGCCATGACTCACCTCACACTGTGCGCCGACCAGTGTTACACACGTGCAGTCTGGCACAGTAGGCCTTAGACTGTCTGGGACGTATTCGAACGTAGTCGAAAGGTGACTTCGATGGGATCCCAGACGGTAGTCGCCGACGTTGCCGATGAGTTGGCACGCCGGGTTGCCGCGGGGGAGTATCAGCCGGGGGATCTCATGCCGTCCGTGCGGCAGGTGGCCGAGGAGTTCGACATGAACCGGGCGACCGCGCAGCTGACGCTGGGACGGCTGGAGACGAACGGATTCGTCGAGGCGCGCCGCGGCAAGGGTTTCACCATCCGCGATGTCCGCGAGGCCGGTGGCGTCGATGTGTATCGGCAGCTGTTCCGGTTCTCGATTCCGATGCCAGACGTCGCGACCGAGATGTTCCGCGACATCGTCGATGTCGAGCGCGGCATCGTGATGGAGACGCTGCTCGCCTACACCGGCAGCGAGCAGGCGATCGATCAGACCGTCCTCAAGGCGGAGATCGACAAGCTGGAAGCCATTGCCCGCCAGGATGATCCGGACCTGCGCCAGATTCTGGCCATCGAGGTCGGGCTGGTCCGCAGGCTGCTCACGGCGCTCGGGCTCACCATGCAGCGGGCCATCATGAACTCGGTCGGCGAGATGGTGCTCGAGGTGCCGGAGGCGGTCGAGGCGTTCTTCGCGGGCGCACCGGATCTGCACGTGCTGGTCTGGCGGGCGCTCGCGGCGGTGTGGGACTCCGGTTCCGGGCCGTCCGACGCGCAGGTCGCGCTGTTCGAGGATCTGTTCGGGATGTACCACGAGCGGGTGATCCTGCGCTTCGACGAGCTGGTGGGCGCGGCGCACGGGCACGCCGACAACGGGCACGCGGCGACCGCCTGACGGCGTCTTCCCCGCCCGCAGTCCCGATCTCCCTTGCTGTTCCGCCCGGCCGATGCGACTCGTGCGGCCGTATTGCCCCATTGCCTCACTGTCCCAGACGGAATAGGGTAAAGGGCACGCAACGAAGCGAGGGAAACATGGCAGGCAGCAGGCGTAAGGGCTTGGCGCGGTCGGCGAAGTTGGCCGGCCTGCCGATGAGCATCATGGCCCGCCGGGTCACCGCGACCGGGCGCGCGATGATGACCGGCGCATCGCGCGACGAACTCGACGACGAGCTCATCGACAAGGCCGCCGACCAGATGTTTGCTGTACTCGGCGAACTCAAGGGCGGCGCGATGAAACTCGGCCAAGCACTGAGCGTGGCTGAGGCCAGCATTCCGCCCCGCTTCGCCGACCGCTACCGCGACGCGCTCACCAAGCTCCAGTCGCAGGCGCCGCCCATGCCGACCAGCGCTGTGCATCGGATGCTCGCCGAACAACTCGGCTCCCGCTGGCGCGAACGCTTCACCGAGTTCGATGACAAGCCGGTCGCCGCGGCCAGCATCGGGCAGGTGCACCGCGCCGTCTGGCGCGACGGCCGCACCGTCGCGGTGAAGGTGCAGTACCCGGGCGCCGACACGGCCCTGATGTCGGACTTGAAAATGCTCCAGATGTTCTCCGGCGCTTTCGGTCTCATGATGCCGGGCGCGGACACCAAGGCACTGATCGCGGAGTTCATCGACCGCACCGCCGACGAGCTCGACTACCGGATCGAGGCCGATCACCAGCGGCGCTTCGCCAAGGTCTTCGCCGGTGACCCGGACTTCCAGATCCCCAGGGTGATCGCCAGCGCACCGAAAGTGCTTGTCTCGGAATGGATGCAGGCCACTCCGCTCTCAGCGATCATCGCCGACGGCACCAAACAGCAGCGCGATCGAGCGGGCCGGCTGCTCGTCGAATTCTCGCTGTCCTCGCCGGTCCGGGCCGGGTACCTGCATTGCGATCCGCATCCGGGTAACTTCCAGCTGCTCGACGACGGGCGTCTCGGGATCATCGACTTCGGCGCGTCCATCGCACTGCCGGAGGGCATTCCGTCGGTGATCGGCGAGCTGGCTCGCTGTGCGGTGCGCGAAGACTACGGACAGTTGGCGATCGTGCTGCGCGACAACGGTTTCGTACGGCCGGGCCACGCGCTGGAGCTCGGCCCGATCGAGCGACTGGTGGCGCCGATCGTGGCGCAGATCAGCGGCGAGAGCGTGCACATCAGCCGAGAACTGTTGCAGGGGCACACCGCTCGCGCGCTGGACATGAAGAATGTGTCGCTGGCCAACACCAGGGCGGTCAAGGCGCCCGCCGAGATTCCGGAGCTGGCCATGCTCGGCCGGGTCTTCGCCGGCGTCGTCGGGGTGTGCGCCCAGCTCGACGCGGAAGGACCGTTCGTCGAGCTGGTCGCGCGCTGGCTGCCCGGTTTCGGCGAGGACGGAGCCGCGGCCTGATCGCTCAGAGGCGACTGGCGAGCCCGCGCAGACTCCATCGCGCGAACGGCCGGGCCAGCGGCGCGAAGAGCTGATACGGAAGCAGCCAGCTGAGGCGCGGCTGTGCGGCCAGCGTCCAGGTGAGGGTGGTCGCGCCGGAATCCGTTGCGCTGAGCACGTATTCCTCGGCGATCGACTTGACGGCGAACGGCACCGAGGAGGTGGTCGCGGTCAGCGCGAGCCGGTGCCCCTCTTCCCTGGCGACGACCTGTTCGGCACCGGCTACCAGAAAGCCGTCGAAGACGCGGGTGGCGCCGACGCCGCGGTCCTGGTCGGGGTAGCGCATGCCGTTGATCAGCGGCAGCCAGGAGAAGAACCCGTTGGTGTCGAGGGCGGCCCAGACACGCTCCGGTGACGCGTCGAAAGTGTGCGCGGCGGTGACCACGAAGCCTGCTTTCTTCGCCACGAAGCGCTCGAGTTTGTCGGCGCGCACCGGCGTGAGCGAGCTGCCGCCACCGGCGAGCACGGCCTTGGCCGAGCGTCGCAACCCGATCAGCACGGCCACTCCGGCGAGACCGAGGACGAGCAAGATGGCGGCGGCAATAATCCAGGGCGTCATGGGGATACTCCTCGTGCTGCTACTGCGGTGATCGACGGCGCGGCAGCCGACGCTCGCGAAGTCTACACTGTCTGAGACGGTCAACTGAAGGGGTGGCTGACGCGACGGCGTACCGTTTTCTGCATGACCGTGCCATTCGAGCCGTTGCCCGCGATTCCGCTGGACTCTTGGCGGCCGACCAAGGAGACACTGCACCGCTTCGCCCAGATCGTCGGCAAGGTGGCGCTGGCCAAGGGCGTCCGGCGCAACCACTGGTGGCACATGACCTACCGGCTCACCGCGCGCGGCTGGACCACCGTCCCGCTCGGGTCTGCCCGCAACGGGCCGGTCTTCACCTGCGCGTTCGACTTCTTCGATCATGTGCTGCGCATCGCCACCGATCAGGGCACCCAGGTCGAGATCGATCTCGTCGACCAGTCGGTGGCCACCTTCTACGGCGCGGTGCGCAACGGTCTGCGCGACTTGGACGTGGATGTCGTGCTGGCGCACCCGAATCCGTTCGACCTACCGGACGCGCACCGGCCGTTCGAGGACGACGACGAACACCGTGACTACGATCCGGACAAGGCGCGCCACGCTTTTCAGGTGCAGAGTCAGGTCGGCCGGGTACTCGAGGAGTTCAGCGCGACCTTCTCCGGAAAGATCAGCCCGGTCCAATTGTTCTGGCACACCTTCGATATCGCGGTGCAGCGGTTCTCGCCGCAGCACATCGAGCTGCCCGACACGGTGGACCCGGTGACCCGCGAGGCGTACTCGCGCGAGGTGATCAGCTCCGGCTTCTGGTTCGGCGACGACAAAGTGCCGGAGCCGACGTTCTACTCCTACACCGCACCCGAGCCCGCCGGACTGGCCGACCGTGCGCTGACCCCCGCCGGTGCCCACTGGATCACCGCGGGCGCGGGCCACTCGGCGTACTACCCGTACGACGCCGCCCGTCAGACCGCCGACCCGGTCGGCGCCGCGCTCGAGTTCTTCCAGTCCGTCTACGCCAACGGGGCCGAGCTGGCCGGGTGGGATACCGACCAGCTCGCCTGCGCGGGCGGCATCACCGACCCGGTGTTGCGCGAAAAAGGCTGGCTGGAGTGACTACAGTCCGCCGTTGAGTTTGTTGAGCCGGTCGCAGGATTCGACGTACTCCTGGATCAGCCGATTCACCACGTCGGCGGAGCGCTCGACCTTGGTCATCATGCCGACCACCTGACCGACCGGATTGAAGTTCACGTCCTTGGCCGCCTCCGGGTAGCGGTGCCCGCGCTTGACGCCGTCCAGCGCCACCATCATCTGTAGCGGCATGGGCAGCGGGTCGGGGGTGTCGGCCTGCTCCCAGGCGTCGGTCCAGTCGTTGCGCAGCATGCGGCACGGCTTGCCGGTCCACGCCCGCGAGCGCACGGTGTCGTGGCTGGACGCGTCGATGTAGGTCTGCATCTGCGCGGGCGGCACATTGGCCTCCTCGACGGTCAGCCACAGCGAACCGGTCCACGCGCCCGCCGCGCCCATCGCCATGGCGGCGGCGACCTGGCGGCCGTTGCCGATGCCGCCCGCCGCGAGCACCGGTAGGTCGCCGACGGCGTCGATCACCTGCGGCCACAGCACCAGCGAGGAGATCTCGCCGCAGTGCCCGCCGCCCTCGGTGCCCTGGCAGACGACGAAGTCCAGGCCCGCGTTCTTGTGATTGAGCGCGTGTTTCACCGAGCCGCACAGCGCGCCGATGAGCCTGCCGGAGTCCTGTACCTGCTTGATCACGTCGTCGGGCGGGGTGCCCAGCGCGTTGGCGACCAGCTTGGCCTTCGGGTGCCGCAGGATCACCTCCACCTGCGGGGCCGCGGTGGTCGCGGTCCAGCCGAGCAGCTGGTTGTGCCGCTCGCCGTCGGGCAGCGCGGGCACGCCGTGGTCGGCCAGGATCTTCTCGGCGAAATCCCGGTGGCCGTTCGGAACCAGTTCCGCCAGTTTGGCTTCCAGCTCTTCGGGGGACAGGCCATCGATGCCCTGGCCCTCGTACTTGCTCGGAATCACCAGGTCGACGCCGTACACGCCGTGCACGTGCTCGTCCAGCCAGGCCAGCTCGACCTCGAGCTCCTCGGCGGTGAAGCCGACCGCACCGAGCACGCCGAGCCCGCCGGCATTGCTGACCGCGGCCGCCACGTCGCGGCAGTGGGTGAACGCGAAGATGGGGAATTCGATCCCGAGCCGTTCGCAGATTTCGGTACGCATGGCGTGCTGGTCTCCCTCACTGCTCCGCCGCCGCGAACGACGAGCTGCAGCTTGTCCTAGAACGAGTTACATAGTTGTCCGCGGTGCTCGTCAGCTCACGCTCGAACTCAGACGCGTCGAATCGGCCGCGAGCCGCAGCGATCGCCATGACACGGCCGCGGCTTCCTCGACTGGTCTGTGCACCATCGTCTGACAGTAACACGTTCTAGTTTTGCTCGGCAGACCTCTTTCAAACGGCGGCTTCCTCCAGCGCGGTCAGCGCGTCTTCGAGGTGGTCGAGCAGGCGGGGGAGTTCCGGCACGCTGCGCCGGCAGCCGACCAGACCGAAGTCGAGATTGTCCGCGTTGGTGGTCAGCGTGATGTTCACCGCCTGGCCGTCGAACGGGATGGACATCGGGTAGGTGGCGTCGAGGCGAGCACCGTTCCAGTACATGGGTTCGCGGGGGCCCGGCACGTTCGAGATGACGATATTGAACGGCGGATTGGTCAGCGGGACGAGGCCGGGCAGCAGGCTGAGCGCGATCGGGCTGACCATCAGCGCGGACAACGCCATCGTCTGCAGGTTCGACAGCGAGCCGTACACCTCCTTGCTCTTGCGCATCGACTCGCTCACCACCCGCAGCCGTTCCAGCGGATCGGCGACGTCGGTGCCGAGGTTGCACAGCGCCGCGCCGACCTTCACACCATTGGTCTCCACGTCGTCCGCGCTGCGCAGCGACATCGGCACCATGGCGATCAACGGCTTGTCGGGCAACTCGTCTCGCTCCGCGAGGTAGGCGCGCAGCGCACCGGCGGACATGCTCAGCACCACGTCGTTGATGGTCGACCCGGTGGCCTTCTTCACCTGCTTGATCCGCTCCAGCGGCCAGGACCGGACCACGGTGCGGCGGGCGCCGCCGATCGGCACGTTGAACATGGTGCGCGGCGCCTCGAAGGGCATGGTCAGCTGCTGCTGGACCAGGACCGAGCGTGCGGTCCGCAGCAGGGCGGGTCCGGATGCGGCCGCCGACAACAGGTTTCGGGCCGCGCCACGCAGCCCGTTGCTCGACTCGGCGGCGGGCTCGCGCGGCGTCCTCGGCAGGTTCCACGGGACCTTGGCCGCGGTCGCGGCCGGGTCGTTCGTCAAGGTCCGCTGGATGACGCGTTGTGCGGAGACGCCGTCGATCAGGGCGTGATGCATTTTCGAGTAGACGGCGAAGCGGCCGTCGGCCAAGCCCTCGATGAGGTAGATCTCCCACAGCGGGCGGTGCCGGTCGAGCAGGGTGCTGTGCAACCCGGACGCGAGCTCGACCAGCTGGTCCAGCCGGCCGGGGCGCGGCACCGCGAGGCGGCGCACGTGGTATTCGAGTTCGACGTCGTCGGCTTTGGTCCAGGCCAGCTGCGGTGCGCCGAACAGGGTGGCCGGATGCTTACGGAAGGTCGAGTCGATGTCCTTGCACGCCAGCAACTTCTCGTGCGTCAGCCGGGCGAAGTCCGGCCCGGCGTCCTCGGGCGCCTCGAAGAGTTGCAGCGAGCCGACATGCATCGGGTGTTCGCGGGATTCGGCGAGGAGGAAGACGGCATCAATCGGTGCGATGAGGTCCATGGTGTGGTCGCCCCCTGACGACAGTGGTGTGGTTGCAAACGAATCGACCACGTTGTCGGGCGGGCCCGCGCGCAGCCATGAATCCTGCGCGACACCACCAACTTACCTGGTCCGGACGGTAGCCGCCCGGTCTTCAGCGAACCTTTACTGCCAGTAAGTAACCCTGTAGGAATCGTTCGCCCGGATCCGGCTCCCGGACCATCCGCGTGTGCACCGTGAACCCGGCGTCCCGCAACAGTGCGGCAAGCCGCTCCGGTGCCCACCGGTAGGCGCGAGCCACCTTGTGGTCGAACGCTTCTACCGTGTCGGGGGTGTCGGTCGCGAAGAATGCCAGCAACGCGTGCCCTTGCACCGCTAATACCCGATTGAACTCAGCCAACACATCCGGGACTCGTTCCGGCGGAAGATGAATGATCGAGTACCACGCGACCAGCCCGCGCAAAGAGGCGTCGGCCAGGGCCAGTTGTTCCATCGTGCCTTCGTGGAAGGACAGCTCCGGATATCGGTGCCGCGCGATGGCGATCATCTCCGGCGACAGATCGATGCCGAAGGCAGGCACACCGAGGGTGTGCAGGTGCGCGGTGAGCCGCCCCGGCCCGCAGCCGATGTCGGCGACGGCACCGGAACCGTTGGCCTGCAACAGTTCCGCGAACACCGCCAACATGGCGCGGTCGTGTGGCTGGCCGGCCAGGTGGTTCTCGACGAATTCCGTGTAGACCTCCGCGATGCCGTCGTATGCGTCGCGGGTGCTGTCCACGTCTGCTGGGGTGCTTGGTTTTCCGGTCACCCCAACATCATCCATATCGCGCAGTGGATCAGGCATCGGCCTCGAAGGCTTGCGCGACGGCGAGGCTGTCCTCGTATACGTGATGCCTGGTGACCAAGCCCGCCTCGACGGTCAGGTGCAGCGCGAAACGGGCGCGGTAGGCGCGGCCGGTGCTGCGCGCGGTCTGCCGGATCTCGCCGAGCACCACCGCGTGGTCGCCGTCGACGAGGACGCGTTCGATCTCGGTCGCCGCCTGCTCGGGCACATGGTGCTCGGCGATCGCGCGGAAGTGCGCGGCGGATTCGGCGCCGGTCGAGCGGTGCCGAATCCAGGGTGTCGCGGCGCGGCCGTGCTCGGCGTCCGGCCAATCCAGTTTCCAGTCCACCTCGTCGGCGTACAGCTCGGCGATCGCGTCGGCGTCGCCGGAACCGATGCGGCGCAACAGTTCCGCTACCACGGCGTGGGTGGTTGTGGTGGTCGTCGACACGGCCGATCCTCCCGATCTCACTGCCGCCTCCGGTCGAGGCGGCGAGACACCATTCTGGGCGCGCCGGGTGGACTCCGTCGATTACCTCTCAGGTAATTGGACCGCCGCTTCCGGCGCCGCGGGTGTGGTGCACAGTGCTTCCTCCGGTTTCTCCCGACTGCGTGCGGTGCCCAGGATGGAGCCGAGGATCACCAGCGGGAAGCCGATCGCCATGCCCGCGGTGAGCGGTTCGCCGAGCGCCGCGACGCCGAGCACGATGGCCACCGCGGGATTGATGTAGGTGATCACCGTCGCCCGGGCCGGGCCCACCTCGGAGATGAGCGCGAAGAACAACAGGAACGCGGCGGCCGTGCAGATCAGCGCGAGGCCGAGGACCGACAGGGTGGCGTCGGCGGGGTAGCTGGTCGGCCTGCGCAATGCGGCGAACGGTGCGTAGACCACGGCGGCGATGATCAGCGAAGCGGTCACCACGCCGAGCGGTGGCAGGTCGGCCAGCGACCGGTTGATGACGATCGGGCCGACCGCGTAACCGATGGTGGTCAACGCGATCGCGCCGAGGGCGGCGGGGCTGGACAGGTCGATATCGAGGCCGACCAGGGTGGCCACCCCGGCGAACCCGATCAGCAGCCCGGTCAGCCTGCGCCGGTCGAAGCGGTCGTGGCCGAGTTTGGTCACCAGGACCACCGCGATCAACGGCGTCGCCGCGATCAACAGCCCGACGGTCGAACTGTGCAGCGTGGTCTCCGCGTACCCGATGAAGAACCACGGCCCGACGATCTCGGCCACCGTGTACAGCAGCAGCGGCCGCCAGCGCCGGAAGACCGGAGCCAAGGCGTTGGTGTACAACGCGATCGGCAACAGCACCAGCGCACCGAGCAATGTCCTGGCGAACGCGACGACCACCGGGTCGAAGTCCTCGACCGCGATCCGGATCATGGCGTACGGCACGCCCCAGATCAGACCCATCGCGAGGAACAGCGCCCACCCGCGCCGCGTCACGCGACCGCCCCTCGGCACAGAACAGATATATGGGTCACCGGCATGCTCCACTCGCTTTCGATCGAACGGGAGCTTATACAGAAGATCCGATCATCCGACAGATCCACTTTTCGGGGCTCGGACCAGGCCAGTGGGCCCTGTCACCCTGGGGCGTCAGCGCCGTCGGCCGAGGGTTTCAGACGGTGTCGACCAGCGGGCGCATCCGGTCGGCGGCACCCTGGTCGTCGCGCCAGGTGCAGGCCAGACCGAAGGCGGCCACCCGGCCGCTGTCCACGATGGCGCGCACCGCACCGGAGACTGCCTGCAAGCTCGGTCCGTCCAATGCGGGGAAGAGCAGGCCGGGCAGGTCGCCGGGATCGACCACATCGCAGTCGAGATGCAGGTAGATCGGGCCGTCCGGCAGGTCACCCAGGTCGGCCACGGTGCGGTGGCTGATCCGTGCCGTGCGCAGGAACTCCGCCTCCGGCGGGTCGAGATCACGACCGTCGACCAGCACAGCGCGTTCTTCGGCTATGTCTCGCAACCCGATTCGATCAGCGATCAAGTGCCGCCCGTACCCGGTCAGCATCCGCAGCGGCATCCCACCGAGATACCCGGAGGCGGACGTCTCCAGCGTCTGCACATCGCCGTGCGCGTCGAACCAGACGATCGCGGGATCCACACCCGCCCGCTGCAACCCCGCCACCACGCCCAGCGAGGTCGTGCAGTCGCCCGACACCACCACGGGGCGTTCGCCCTTGCGGACAGACGCCGCAACCTTTTCCGCGACCGCCTCGTAGATCACCGCCATTCGCGTCCATGGATCGGCCACCTCCGGCAGATCCGCGGTGATCACCTCGTCCGGGGTCACCGGCGCATCCAGTTCTGGACGGTGTTCGTCGAGATGGTAGGGCACGAGAAAACGCATGTGCCCGAGCCTAATTCGATACCCGGTGGTCGGCACTCGATTATCGGCAGGTTGCGGATGTCCCGGGTCGGCGCTGATCTTCGGCGTCGGGCAGCGCCGGCGCTCGGGACGCTCGACCAGGTCAGGGCTGGTCAGTGCGCGTAGACTCATTTGGTGAAGCAACTAACGATCGGTGTAGTCGCGACCTCCCGCAAAGAGGACGAGCACCGGTTGGCGATCCATCCGGCGCACCTCGACCGAATCGATCCCGGGCTTCGCGACCGCGTCTTCCTCGAGCACGGCTACGGCGATCGCTTCGGCTATACCGACGAACACCTCGCGCCGCTGGTCGCCGGCCATCGCTCGCGGGCGGAGCTGTTCGCCGAGTGCGATGTGCTGTTGCTGCCCAAGCCGCTGGCCGAGGATCTCGAGCAACTGCGGCCGGGGCAGGTCGTGTGGGGTTGGCCGCACTGCGTGCAGGACGAGCGGATGACCCAGCTGGCCGTCGACCGCGGGCTTACCCTGATCGCCTGGGAGGCAATGAATCACTGGACGAAGGAAGGCAACTTCAGCGTCCACGTCTTCCACAAGAACAACGAACTGGCCGGCTACTGCTCGGTGCTGCACGCGCTACAGCTGCGCGGATCCACCGGTGACTACGGACGGCGGATGCGTGCCGCCGTGATCAGCTTCGGCGCCACCGCCCGCGGCGCCGTCCGCGCGTTGAACGCACTCGGGATCAGTGACGTCACGGTGCTGACCCAGCGCAGCGTCTCGGCCGTCGCCTCGCCGTTCGCGTCTGTGCGGATGCAGCACTTCGAGCGCGACCCCGCCAACCCCGGCCGGACCCTCGCGTTGAAAGCGCCGGAACCCGGACCGCTGGCCGAGATGCTCGCCCAATACGACGTGGTGGTCAACTGCATCTTCCAGGACACCGAGGACCCGCTGATGTTCGTGCGGAACGAGGACCTGCCCTTGTTCGCCCGCGGCACTCTGTTCGTCGACGTCTCGTGCGACGAAGGGATGGCCTTCGAATGGGCCCGTCCCACCTCGTTCACCGCGCCCATGTTCACCATCGGCGACGACTTGCACTACTACGCCGTCGACCACAGTCCTTCCTTCCTGTGGAACTCGGCCACCTGGGAAAACTCCGAGGCGCTGCTCGAATACCTGCCCATCGTCATGGCGGGCCCGGACGCCTGGGACGGCAGCGAAACCGTGCGTCGCGCCATCGAGATCCGCGACGGCCGCGTGCAGAACCTGCGCATCCTCTCCTTCCAGAACCGCGCTGCCGCCTACCCGTACGCCATCGTCTGACCGCTGGTTTGCGCACAACCAAAAACCCTGCCCGGCGCGTAGTGCGCCGGGCAGGGTTTTGTCTTCAGTGGACCGATAGCCCTTACTTCGTGCTGGTGGTGGTCGGTGCCACGGATTCCGTTGTGGTGGTGGGCGGCACGGTGGTGGTCGGCTGCGCGGTCTCGGTCGGGGTGACCGAGGTCGGAGCCGCTGTGGTGGTCGACTGCGGGGCGACCGAGGTGGTGGTCGGCGACGCCGAGGTGGTCGGCGTCGTGGTGGGCGCGCTGCTGGTCGTGGATGGCGCGGCACTGGTGTTCGGCGTCGCGCTCTTGGTCGGCGTGGCCGACGGCGATGTCGAGGTGGCCGCGGCCGCCTTGTACACGGCGGCGAGATCCGCTTGTTCCGGCTTGGCGGTGGTGTCGACCTTCTTGCCCGCCTGCGCCTGCTTGGCCAGGTGGGTGATCCAGGCGGCCGCGTATTCGGCGGAGGTGAGCGGCTTTCCGTTGGCAGGGTCGGCGTCACGCCAGTAGTCGAAGTGGTGACCGGTGTGGTTCGGCCCGAGGGTGAGCTTGTACGGGTCGTTCATGACCACCGGAATGGTGTTCTGGTTCGTCACGATGAGCCCGACGATCTCGTTCAGGATCTTCTGCGGCAGGTAGGCCAGCGGCGACATGTCGTCGGCCGCGATCGCATCCGCCTTCACCGGAGTCTTCGGCGCCTGGCCCGGCTTGTAGGCCGGATCCGACACCTTCAGCAGCACCTGCAGGAAAGTCTCGTCGCTCTTGAGCCAGTTCGGCTGCGACTGGATGTCGGCGAACGCGGCCAATGCGATGCGGCTGAGCACGACGGCGACGTCCTGCCCGGTCGCCGGTGTGAGACCGTCCTTTTCGAGCGCGTCGACATTGATCTGCCTGCCGACATTGACCACGAGTTGCAGCAGGGAGATGTTTTCCGGTGCGGCGCAGGTGAGATCGCCGTCGGAACAGAACGAGGCGATCCGGCCGTTCAGCGCACCGAAATCACCGCTGGTACCCGGCAGGGCACCCTGGCCCGGCGTCGGGTTCTTCCCGTTCTGATACTTCTGGTCGAAGCCGTCCGGGTTGCCGTACGGATCCTTCGAGCCGGGGAACGGCCCGTCGCCCGCCCCACGACCGGAGTCGGCGAGGATGACGACACCGACGACATTGGCCGGGTCGACGATCCCGTAGGCACCGTCCTTGTCGGCTTCCTGATGCCCGACCTTCATCGCGACCCGGCGCACGACATCGGCGCCCTCGCTGTAGCCGACGATGGAGAACTTGGTGTCGGGACAAGCCTTCGCGATCTCGCGCATCACCTGCTCGGTATTGGCAGCACCGGCGTTGACGGCGTCCTCGTAGGTCGCCATGTTCGCCGGGTACGCGATGTAGACCGCGGCGTAGGAACCCGGATCGACGGCACCGTTGGGCGCGTTGACGACCGGGTCGACCCATTCACTCTTGTGGTCGCCGGACAGCGCGGCGGGCAATTCCTTGCCGTTGGCGTCGACCAGCAGTTTCGTCGTCCCCGCGACGGGCGTGTCCCCGCGGCCCGCCACCGAGATGCTCACCATGTCGTGGCACTCGGTGACCGACGACGTGAGCTGCGTGTCTCGCGTCTGTGGCGTCGACGTCAGTGCGAACGTGGTGGCCACGACCGCCGCCAGCCCGAGCACCGCGGGCGCCGCGACGGCGGTCGCGATTCGATGTCGCGCGAAGAACTCGCGAAATTCCATGTCCTGATCCCCATTCCAATTTCCGGCACGTGGACGGGCAGGGCCCCCCGAGGCCATGCGTCACCAGGAACGTCGTGGACGGGGCGGCGATCGTTACGTAGTCGAGCTCCTGAGGCGACGAGCAACACAAATGAGTAACACTGGGGGAGCGGCGTTTGCCCCCACTGGTAGGGGCATCGATGACTCCTCGTCTCGAATGTGTTCAGTTCCGCTACACGCTGCCCGCGGCGACTGCACGATCTGTGCATCGAAGAGGTTCGAGGTGGAACTTCCTCGCACGCGTCCGCCCTGCGCGCGGCGGAAATTCGCGCCTGCGTTCGCACCTGGGTACAGCCCACGCTCGATCTACGGATACTCGACGGCGCCATGGTTCGAAAGTTTCATGGCACAACACAACTCGCAGTATTCGAGAAAGGTGTTCGATGGTGGAACAGCAGACCGTCACCGTGGTCGAGGGGTTTGTCCCGGTGATCGACTTGTCGTTTAAAGATAATGCGGCGGGCCGCACAAGGATTGCCGAAGCGATCAATCGAGCGTGCGCGAGCTCCGGCTTCTTCACCATCGTGGGTCACGGGGTGCCTGCGGAGCTGATCGAGCGGATGTGTGTGACGAATCGAGAATTCTTCGCACTGCCCGATACCGTGAAAGAACGTGTCGCGCACCGGCCTGGTGTATCCGGATTCCGCCGTCTCGGCGGGTCGACTGCGCACAGCCTGGACCTGAAGACCCCACCCGACCTGTGCGAAGTCTTCTCGGCGCATGTCACCGGCGATTTGCCGGACGAGGAACGTAACTGCCTCGGCGACTACTGGGCGTCATGGAAATTGGCCAATGTATGGCCGACTGTTCCCGTTGATTTCGAGAGCATCTGGCACGAGTACATCGCGGCCATGACGGAGCTGGCCGGTGACCTCATGCGGTTGTTCGCGCTGGCCCTCGACCTCGAAGAACATTTCTTCGACCGGATATTCGACAACCATGTTTCCTCGGTGGCCGTCAACTACTACTTCCCACAACACCATCCGCCACTTCCCGGGCAACTACGCCGCGGCGAACACACCGACTGGGGCAGCCTGACCATCCTCTACCAGGACACCGACATAGGCGGCCTCCAGGTGCGGCACGGTAACGGCGAATGGCAGGACGTCCCGACCATTCCCGGCGGTTTCATCGTCAATATCGGTGATCTCATGGCGTTGTGGACCGCGGGCCGCTGGGTATCGACCATGCACCGGGTGATCAACCCGGAACTCGGTAATGCCTCGTCACGACTGTCGATCCCGTTCTTCTATCTGCCCGATCATGATGCGGCCATTGATCCGATCGGGTCGTTCGCGGGCGGCGACCACGACACATTCGGGATAACCACCGCCGGACAATGGATCTCGCGGAAAATGCAGAAAACATTCGCGGAAGATCCGGCCGACTACCACTCAGCCGACTGAAGCTCGGCCACCGGTCCGCCGCTCGCGGACCGGTGGCTTCGACTGCGCCACAGCGGCTCCCGTCATTGGGCGACGAGTTCAGCTTCCACCGCGCCGGCCCCAAGGTGACGGCGGCGGCTCGGCATCCCCAGCGTGGGGTGCGCGGCGCTCCACGCCGCCCCCGAGCAGATCAGCTCCTTGACGCGGGCGGCGAACCGGCCGGTGAGGACGGTGGACGTCGGCTGATCGTCGGGCGTCACCTTCTGCACGATGGCGTCGCGGCGGCCGAGGCTGATGCACTGGCTGGCATAGCCGATCAGGGTCTCGGGAACCTTGCGCCCGGTCAACCGCGCAGCGAGGGCGTCGGCGCACTGCCAGGCCATCGGAGAAGCCGTGGCGCAACCCATCCGCAGTGGCCGGCCGCCCACGCCCATCGCGAACGCGGCATCGCCGACCGCGGAGACATCGGGGTGCGACACCGAGCGCAGGGTGCCGTCGACGACGATCTGCCCGCTCGCCGATACCTCGAGGGTGGTCGCGGCGGCGATCGGGTGCACCGCGAAACCCGCTGTCCAGACGGTCAACTGGGCGGGGATCCGGTGCGCACTGTCGTGGATCGGCGTTGCACCCGCCGCCGGAGCTGACGCGAGGACCACACCGTTCGCCTCGACGCGCACGACGTCGGCGCGCTCGTGCACTGTGATACCGAACCGTTCGAAGGTACGCCGCAGGTGGCGCTGGGCCTTGTCGCTGAGCCAGTCGCCGACCCCGCCGCGGGCCGCGATCGCGACCTGGAGGTCCGGGCGGGCCTCGGCGATCTCGGTGGCCGCTTCGATACCGGTCAGGCCGCCGCCGACCACCAGCACGGTCTCGCCGGAGGCCAACTCGTTCAAGCGCTTCCGCAGCCGCAACGCGGCCTGCTTACCTGCGACGTGATGGGCGTGCTCGGCGACACCGGGGGTGCCGTAGTCGGCCACGGTGCTGCCCAAGGCGTACACGAGACTGTCGTAGCCGAGGGGCGCGGCGCCGTGCTCATCGGTGAGATCGACGGTCTTGCCGTCGACGTCGACCGCGTCGACCCGGGCCACCCGCACCTGCACCCCGGTGCCCGCGAACATGTCGCGCAGCGGGCGGGGCGCCAGCTCCTGGCCGCTCGCGAGCTGGTGCATGCGCACCCGCTCGACGAACTCGGGATCGGCATTGACCAGCGTGATCTCGGCGTCGTCGCGGTGCAGCCGCTTGGCGAGGCGACCGGCGGTGATGGCTCCGGCGTATCCGGCGCCGAGGACGACAATGCGATGCTTCATGGCGAGCTCCTCTGTGGTTGCGTACACCTCCTGAACCGGACAGCCCCGCGATCCCTGACAGAAAGCTCTTGTGATGTGGGTCACCACTTCCGGATGATCGGCTCCTGCGGCCCGGCGGCCGCCCACTGACGAGTGATGCGTGCCAGTTTGTCGGGGTTGACCTGGATGTGGATCGCCGCGACGCCGTCGGCGGACGGCTCGAGACCCACGACCCCGTACACCCGCTCGCCGACCTCGACCAGCACGGCGGGCGCACCGTTGATCACCACGGCATAGAAGACCGCGTCGTCGCCGACGAAGGCTCGTTTGGCCGGAGTCGGCTGGAACACGTGACGCAGGTACCGCGCGATGTCGAACGCGCCGACGACCGGAATCTTGCGGGCAGGCAGTCGCCCACCGCCGTCGGCGATACTGACGGCGTCGTCGGTGAGCAGCCGGATCAGTGGCTCGGTATCGCCGCTGAGCGCCGCGGCGAGAAATTCCTCGACGATCCGGCGTGCGGTGTCCGCGTCGACCTCGGCGCGCGGCCGTTCGGTGCCGACGTGCTGCTTGGCGCGCCGGTAGAGCTGCTGGCAGTTCGATTCGGTCAGGTCGAGGATCTCCGCGATCTCCCGATGCGAGTATCCGAAAGCCTCACGCAGCACGTACACCACGCGCTCATTGGGCGACAGGCGCTCCATCAGGGTGAGCATCGCGAGGGAGACCGACTCGCGCTGCTCGACCGTGTCGGCCGGGCCGAGCATCCGATCGCCGGCCAGCACCGGTTCCGGCAGCCACTGCCCCACATAGGTTTCCCGCCGGGCGCGGGCCGAGGTCAGCTGGTTGAGGCAGAGGTTGGTGAGCACCTTGGTCAGCCACGCCTCCGGAGTCTCGATCCGGGTCCGGTCGGCCGCATGCCAGCGCAGGTACGCGTCCTGCACGGCGTCCTCGGCGTCACCGGCGGAGCCCAGCAGCCGATAGGCGATCGCTTCCAGGCGACCCCGGTAACTCTCGAACAGATCGGCTTCGTGCGTGCTGAGCGACATGCCCCTATGGTCGACCATCTGGGCAGGCCTCAGCTACCCGACCCGGGCGTGACCTGGTGGTTACGGGACCCCGACCGGGCCGAGGCAACTGGCTGGCGGGTCGACCAGGAAGCAGGGGGCCGGGCCGCGGGTGGGCCGGTAGCCGTCGGGGACACCCCCCTCGGCGACGAGTTGCGTGTAGGTGCCGACCGCGTCGGTGGGGCGGCGTACCAGGCCTGGGTCGGTGCGCACATCCACCGTATAGAGCCCGAATCGCGGTGTGTAGCTACCCCATTCGTAATTGTCGGTGATGCTCCAGTAGTTGTAGCCGATGACATTCATGCCGTCGGCCTTGGCGCGCTGGATCCAGTAGACGGTGTCACGCAGGTGATCGCTGCGGGAATAGCCGTCGGCCCGGGGTCGGCCGTTCTCGGTGGGCATGCCGTTCTCGACGATGTAGAGCGGTTTACCCGGGTAGCGGCGCGAATAGTGTTGCAGCGCGTAATAGATGCCCTCGGTCCGCAACGGCAGATCCCAGATATTCGTGCCCGGCAGGCTCGGCATGGCGGATCCGGTGGCTCTGCTGATGCCGCCGAGCAGTGACTGCACCGGGTCGTAACCGAAGTAATAGTCGATGCCGACGTAGTCGAGCCGGTGTCCGATGCGATCGAGGAACGACCCGTTGACCTCGCCCTCCGCACCGGCGACATAACCGACATTGCTCGTCACCTGCGCGCCGGGCTGCACATGGTGAATGTGGTCGTAGATGGCGTTGTGCGCCTGCGCGATCCGATCCAGCATCTCGCCGGCGTCGGCGGCGCCCCTGCGGACCTCGTGCGAGATGTAGGCGGCCGGCTCGTTCACCGCGACCCACAGCGGATTGCGGGAGGCGTAGCGATCGACCACCGTACGCATATTGTCCAGCCAATCACCGACCATGCCCGGGTTCCGCCAGCCGCCGCGATCGACCGCCCAGCCCGGGTATACCCAGTGGTCGAGGGTGATCATCGGCTGCATTCCCGCCCGCGCGATAGCTGCGATGACGGCGTCGTAGAACCGGAACGCTTCCTCGTCCCACACCCCCGGCGCGGGTTGCACTCGGGCCCATTCGATCCCGACGCGGAACACTCGCACGCCGAGCGCGGCGGCCGCATCGATGTCCGATTCGTAGCGGTTGTAGAAGTCGACCGAATCGTGCAACGCGTCGTAATCGGGGTGTTTGGGGATGTAGCGGGTCCAATTGCTGTCGGGCGCATGGCCTTCGGACTGGAATCCGGAGGACGCGACACCCCAGAGGAAGTTTCCGAGCGGCGCCGCTACCGGGCGAATCGGCGGAGCCGCAGCAGAGTTCGTGCATAGCAGCATCGTCGACGCGGCAGCGGCGAGTACGGTCAGTGCATACCGACGGAACCGGAATCGCATCACCTCAGGGTAACTGGAGGTGCACCGTCGAAGTGCGGATAGCGCGATAGTCGGCGTTTCGGGAGCTTGTCGGCAAATGTCTCAGAGGCGCAGCCACTTTCGCCTACCTGCCTCACAGCGTTCGCTCTTGCTCGGCTTCGACCTGGTCGTCGAAGCGCGCCCGGGCCCGCTCGACATCGGGCAACGTGACGGTGGACCAGCGCAACAGTGCGTCGATGAGGTCTTGCAACGACTTGCCCAGCGGTGAGATCCGGTACTGCACGGCGACCGGACGGGTATTCGTCACGATCCGGTCGACCATCCCATTGCGCTCCAGCCGCCGCAGCGTTGCCGTGAGCGACTTCTGCGTCACCACCGGGATCGCCCGACGAAGTTCGTTGAAGCGCAACGGGCTTTCGCACAGCGCGTCGAGGACATGCAGCGACCACTTGTCGAGCATCTGATCCAGCAACTCACGGTGCTGCGCGGTCAGTTGCGGGCTGTCCGAAGGTGCGAGGGCGGTTTCTTGCATGACACCTAGTCTCGTTGAAGTGTCCTCGGGGCACCAGGTAGACATCGGATACCTACTCCGAGAGGAACACCATGGCCGTCCAACTGCTGACCCCCGAGGGCATGTTCACCCCCGTTCCCTACCACCACGTCTCGATCAGCACCGGCACCCGCCACGTGCACGTCGCCGGCCAAATCGCCCGCGATGCCGAAGGAAACCCCGTCGCCCCGGGTGATCTCGCCGGTCAACTCGCGCACGCGCTGCGCAATACGGCCGTCGGCCTCGCCGGTGCCGGCGCAACCTTCGCCGACGTAGTCCGCCTCCGCTTCTTCGTCACGAACTGGACCCCGGACAAGTACCACGACTTCGTCGCCGGAATCGACCGCGTTACCGAAGAACTCGGAATCCCCCAGCCCCTACCGCCGCTCTCCGCAATCGGCGTCGACTACCTCTTCGAGCCCGACGTGCTCGTCGAAGTAGAGGCCTACGCCATCCTCGACTGACCCCGCAGACCGTCAGTACGTCCAAGGCGCTTCAGTACTGGATCAAGCCGCCCACTGGCACGTCAGCGACATGACCGGTCGCTGGAAGCGTCCGGGCAAGGGCGAGACCGATGTCCACCAGTGACGATCGGCGCAGGCGGTCGACGTCGGCGAGGGGAGTCCATGTCGGCTCGACAGTTTCACCATTCGACTCGGGCCGAAGTCGGCCGCCGCTGACACGGACTCGATAGAAGATACCGACATTCTGGTGCTCGGTCCCGGCACGTGCGGCGGCCGCGGGGATCACCCGCGAATCCACACCGAGCAGGCGTTCGATAATCCCCCGATACCCGGTCTCTTCGGTGAGTTCCCGGATCACCGCATCGAACGGATCCTCCCCATGCTCGACCTTGCCACCCGGAAGAGTCCAGTTACTCGCACCATCCGGAGGCACGTGCCGGGCGAGCAACACCCGCCCGTCCTCGATGCATACGGCATAAGCCGCCAGCCGGAAACTCATTCCTGTCGCTTCACCATTTCTCCGCCCCATCGGTGCCGATCACCAGATATCAACCCAGACAGGTCGTTTAGGAATGTCGAACAAGGCCGACTTCTTATGGACCACTACGGGAACCGAGGAGCCGACGCTCAGTCGCTCGGCCAGCGCACGCGCTTTGACCTCGTGGAATTGCGGATAGAAGAATTGCTTCTGCACGCGGGCGTCCCCGCCCGAGTCCGGGTGCGGGAACTGGACTTCGACCCGCACCCGCCACAAATCGAAGTTGAGCACAGCCCGACCTTGCTGACATCGCAGATCCGACTCGACGACCACCGCAGACATCGCGGTTCCGGCTCGCCGCAGGTAATTCCGGCGCAGGCGCCATGCGGCGGCCAGTACGAGCATCCATCCCCCGGCGCCCAGCACGATGCTCACCGGAAGAAACAGCGCCATCGCGAGTTGTGAATCGGTCCAGCGGGCTACCGCGGCACCCAGGTTCAGCGCACCCCCCATAAACGCCACCGCTGCTACCACGACACCCAGCATCCACACCAGCGCCATCGGGTCGAGCATCTTCCGGGACCGCCCCACACCAACTCCTCATCACACCAGCGGCAATCTGCCGACTGTAGTGGCATCGCGGAACGCTGGAACCCACCCCGACGGTCTCAGGGCACCGTCCGGTGTTGACAGCCGGGCAGGTGTGGTGACAACATCTGCATGCACCTACAGTTATTGCATGCACATACAACTTCCGAGAGGGACGACGATGACCACGCAACGCATCGAGAAGATCGCTACCACCCCCGATTGGTATGCGCCGTACAAGATCTCGCAGGCGATCAAGGCGAACGGCCTCATCTACGTGTCCGGGCAGTCGGGTATCGACGAGCAGGGACGCACCGTCTCCGGCGACTTTCTGGAACAAGGGCGGCAGGCATTCGCCAACATCAAGCGAGTTCTAGCGGAGGCCGGGGCCGACCTGCATGACGTGGTGAAGGTCGGCATCTTCGTCACCGACATGGCCGCCGATCTCGACAAGGTCATGCAGCTTCGCGAGGAGTTCCTCAGCGAGCCCTACCCGGCCGACACCCTGCTCGAAGTGTCGTCGCTCGCCCAGCCCGACTGGCAAATCGAAGTAGAAGTCACCGCACTCGCTCGCTGACCTTCGATCCACCCTCGCGAAAGGAAAACCCATGTCCGACAGCCCTTTGCTACGCCCCTACCGCCGCGGCGCACTCGACCTGCCGAACCGCATCGCGATGGCCCCGATGACCAGGGGACGCGCGGACGACTCCACCGGCGTCCCGAACCCGCTCACCGCGGACTACTACGCCCAGCGCGCGAGCGCAGGACTGATCGTCACCGAAGGCATCTACGCCAACGTTCTCGGCAAAGGCGGCCCCGGCATTCCCGGCCTCGTCGATGATGCGCAGGTAGCAGGCTGGCGCAAGGTGACCGATGCGGTGCACGCGGCGGGCGGGCGCATCTTCGCCCAGCTGTGGCACGTCGGCCGGATGACCCACCCGCTGATCCTGCCGGGCGGCGCGACCCCGCTGGCACCCTCACCCGTGCGCATCACCGACGCGCAGATCTTCACCGGCCAGGGGCTGAAGGACCATGTCACGCCGCGCGCGATGACAACCGCCGAAGTCGACGCCACGATCGAGGATTTCGCCACCGAAGCACGCAACGCCCTCGCGGCCGGCTTCGACGGCGTCGAGATCCACGGTGCGAACGGCTACCTGATCCAGCAATTCCTGGCCGAGAACACCAACCAGCGCACCGACCGCTACGGCGGCTCCCGCAACAACCGGCTCCGACTGGCCGTCGACATCGTGACGGCCGTCGCGGCCGAAGTGGGCGCCGAACGCGTCGGCCTGCGCATCTCCCCCGACAACCCGGAAAACCAGCTCGCGGAACAAGATCCACGGACCACCTACCGCACCCTCCTCGACACCCTCAACCCCCTCGGACTCGCCTACCTCCACGTCATCGAACGCGGCGAGTACCCCGCCCTCGCCGACCTGCGCCCACGCTGGTCCAACACCCTCATCGCGAACTTCAACGGCCCGACCCCCACCACACCCGCCGCAGGCGAAAAGATCCTGGAAACCGGCCTGGCCGACCTCTTCTCCTTCGGCCGCCTCTTCATCGCCAACCCCGACCTCCCCGCCCGCTTCGCCACCGGAGCCCCCCTCAACGAATACGCCCGCGACCTGGTCTACGGCGGCGGCGCCGAGGGTTACACCGACTATCCCGTGCTGCAAACGGAACGGGTATGAGCCGTCGTGGCCACCAGCCGTTGTCTCAGTTCGATGGCATTTCTTCAGCCTGACTAGGTTGGGCAGTCTCGAACGGGCGGCGCGGTCGGTTCAGCCCGGCGGTAGGAACTCCAGGATCCGGGCAAGAGTGTCGCTGGTACTGGTGTGTAGGTGACCAGCCATACCGAGTGAGCGTGCGATCGCGACATGGCCGGGAGTGTCATCGATGAAGAGTGCCTCCTCGGGACGGGCACCCACGCGCTGGAGGGCCGCGATGTAGATGCGGGGGTCAGGCTTGGCATACCCGACTTCGCATGACAACACGATGGCATCGACCATGTCGAGAAGCCCGGCGTTCGCCATCCGGGTGCGAATATGTGGCCAGGCGTTACTGACGACAGCGGTCTTCGCCAAGCCGTGGACGTTTCGCAGGCTCGCCACGAGGGTGGCATCCCATGTCTCCCTGGACGCTAGATCGCACCGGATCGTGTTGATCAGATCGGGGCCGACGGCGAGCCGGTCTCCGACGATCCGCCACCAGGACTCCTCGCTGATACGGCCGATCAGTACCTGGTCGTCACTTCCGCCGAAGAGCGCAGCGAGGAAGGCAGATGGGGATATCCCGAGTCTGGAGCTCCACTCGGCGGCGGCCGCGGTCAGATAGTCGGGTACGAGGACGCCGCCGATATCGATCAGGATCGCAGGCCGATTCACGCAGTCACCGCCTTGGGGCGCAGGAAGAGCTAGCGGCGGTCGAAGTGGGCTCGGCACGGACGAGCGGGACAAGACAGAATCTCAAAACCATCGAAGGCGTCGGGTCGGTGCGCTCACCAGATATCGGCCCAGACGGGCCTTTTGGGAATGTCGAACAATGCGGAATTCTTGTGAACCACAATAGGAACCGAGGAGCCGACGCTCAGGCGCTCGGCCAGCGCACGTGCTTTGACCTCGCGGAATTGCGGATAGAAGAACTGTTTCTGCACGCGGGCGTCACCGCCCGACTCCGGGTGCGGAAACTCGGCTTCAACCTTCACCAACCACAAATCGAAGTTGAGTACGCCCAGCCCCTGCTTGCATCGCAGATCCGATTCGACGACTACCGCAGACATCGCGGTCCCGTTGTGCCGCAAGTAATTCCGGCGTAGCCGCCATGCTGCCGCCAGCACGAGCATCCATGCACCTGCGCCCAGCGCGACGCTCACCGGAAGAAACAATGCCATGGCGAGTTGCGAACCGGTCCACCGGACAATCGCGGCACCTAGATTCAGCGCGCCCCCCATAAAAGCCACCGCTGCTACCGCGACACCCAACGTCCACACCAGCGACATCGGGCCGATCATCTTCCGGGGCCGCCCCATGTCAGCGCCAGCGCCGCTCATCGGGGTGGTCCTCGAAGTCGTCCGGCCAGTCACTGGGACCGACTACGGTTTCGCCTGATCGCGGGCGACGGGTGGGGCCGTGAGTGGGTGGCCACATCGGGGCCGGTGGTGGGGTGGGCTGCTGCGGCGGCTCCGGAGTCCACGGCCAGATGAACAGCGGCGAGTTCTTCATCTCGGCGACCTCCGGTGGTACCGGGCGAGCGAGCGTTTCGATGTCGCGCCAACGGCATTCACCGGTACTGACGCGTTCGGCGTATGCCTTCAGCGCCGGGGAGGCGGTGTCCATACCGGCGACCATTGCGATGAATTCCTCGGACACCTCGGTGGGACTGTCGAAGAGTTCGTCAACATCGATGTTGGACAATCGGATAGTGGCAGTACGTAGATTGTCTACCGCGTCCATGACCTTCCGGGCGATCGCGTCCACCTGAGGGTCGAGGTCGGGCTCCCGTATGTTGCCCCACTGTGGTCTCGTCATAACGCGTTCTCCCACGGTGCGGCGCCGGATCCGGCGTCATATGACTCGGTGGGGCGGTTCACGGTGTCGCCGTACTGCGAGATTTGCTGAATATCCTTGGCGAGAGCCGCCTTACGAGTAGCGTCATCGATCCTCCGGGTGACCGGCGCGATGGCCTCGTCCAGCTTCTGGTTCGCCTTCTCCTTCAACTGGCCTACCGGATCTTTGATGATATCGAGAAGCTTCTTGAATGCATCGGCCAGCTCCTTTATCTTGAATACCACGTCGATGGCGGCTTTGATGAGATAGCCGATGTCGACGACCAGCTTGGCGATGCGGGCAGCTCCGAGGCCGGGAACGGCTGCCGACAAGATGTTGGCGACCGACTTGAGAGCGCCCTTGATATCGTCGAAATCGACGTACTTGTTGAGCATTCCCCATAGCTTTTGGAGGATGAATTTGATACCGTTCCTGATCTCGTCGGAGACGGCTCCTGCGCAATCACTGACGATTCGACCGACCGGGCCTTCCCATTGCATTGCCGCGACCTGCTTGGTCGCCCAGTCGCTGAAGGCTACCGAGGCTGCACCGTCCCAGTTGGGCTTGCTATTCGTGCTGCCGTCGATCCGCTTCACTCCCGCTTCGAGATTCTTGCCGCACGCCTCGAGTCCGTTGCCTGCTGCCTTGTAAACCTCGCCGAGCCTGCGGATCTCGGACCAATTTCCGGGAATCGGCTCCAAACATGAGACCAGTGGATCGTATTCGGTTCCCGCCGCGCGAGTGATGCTCTTGATGGACTCGTTCACATGGCCGAGTACCGGGAAAACTTCGGCGATGAGCCCGGCGAGTTCCTCTTTGTTCGCAGCCGGCGCTTCGAGTTTGAAAGACTCCGGCTTCGAGTAAGTGGCGGCACCGGTGTATTGCGCGGTCACGCCGATCTCTTCAGTGCTGTCACCCGCCGCGATAATAGATTCGGTATGTGCGTTCAGTTCGGCGTAAGTCTTCTGATCCTGGCTGTGATACATCCAGGCGGCTTTGTTGAGCTCGATGCTTGTGCCCAGGGTGGTATTCGCGAGCACCGCGTGACGTCGAGACATCCAGTCGGCCGCGTCATTGATAGGGGTCACCAGCGTATCGATGATCGGCCCATGCAGCCACTCCGCAGCCCTCCCCTCCTTTGCCACGAAGCTGGAGACCAGCAAAGCGTCCCCAGCGATCGAGGAGACAAGGTTACTCAGACCAGCAATTTCGCTGGGGTTCGCTGCGAATGTCTCTGCCATCCGTATAATGCCCTAACTCTGTACTTTTCATTGCAGTGGAGCCGAACAACGTTGTCTCGCGGCCGGTGTTGCGTCGGCGGACGTTCCGCGTGCGGGGCATGGTCCGTCGAGTAGCGGCACTAGTTGGTGCTGAGTGATTCGCTGAAGATCTCGGCGAGATCGCGGATCTGGTCACATGGCGGCGGCACCGCTACCGGACCAGGCGGTACGATCAATCCGACCGTGAAAATCCCGTCGGAGGCTTTGATCGACGCCCAACACCCGCCATCGACCTGAGGGGTTCGATACAACACAGCCTCACGCCCGCCGATCGTGTCGGAGTTGAATATGCTGTGGCCCGGGTTCTTTCGGATATCGTCCAGAGTCAGGTCGCTCGACGTCACAGCCGCCCCGCCAGTGGGGTACTGTTCGCCATCGACGAGTGTTTCACGCCAAAATTGACAGCCGATTTCTGTGAAAGTACCGGAACCGCTTTCGGCTGTGTATCTCTCGCGAGTCGCCGGGTCGAAGCCTGCCCTGGTCACCAGGTCGTCACCCACACGCACACAGGGATCGAACCGAACAGGGTTGGCGCCGGTCTGGACCGGTGCTGGTGGGACGCTCACCTGCATGGAGGCAGTCGTCACAGGCGATGTCGTCGCGGGACCCGCGGTGCTGGAACCTTGATCGGTCGAGCCCTCAGTACAGGCGACCAGCATCGTCGCACTCCACGCCAGGCAGCCAGCGGCGAAACTTCTTCGCAGAATCGACGAAACGCTCAACGTGCCCCCTCCCCGATGGTCAAACCCCTGGCGATCAACGACAATACGATGACCTCCGATTCCGGTCAAGCGATGCTGTCACTCCTGGACTGCTTCGACCAACGCCCTGCGGATCCGACAGCGGGGGCTGATATCTCTGCCTCGCTAACCCGAAACCGATAACGGCGGAGAGATAAATCCAGCCCGACGCGCCCTAACCGCGCGCCATATCCACGAACCGACTCAAATGCAGCTGGTGCGCAACGGTAATGGTGGCGGTCGGACCGTTACGGTGCTTGCCGACAATGAGGTCGGCTTCGCCACCGCGTGGGTCGTCGCGTTCGAAGGCGTCGGGGCGGTGCAGCAGGATGACCATATCCGCGTCCTGCTCGAGGCTGTTGTGCACTGAAACACCTTGGGCGACAAAGTTATGGGTGCCGGGAACTGTGCCGTCGTAGACGTCCTGCTCGCCGAGGCTGGTGATCTCGACGACCTTGTCCCAGAAGACGTCGTTGGTGGCGAACATCTCGATTTCGGCGTCATCGAGGACCGCCGCGACCCGGGCGAGGCGCGACCGGCTGGGGGAGCACTTCCACATGGTCGAGCCGCAGAAGCGCGAGCCCATTGCCGCCGAGAACTCGCGGTGCGTCATGTGGTTGGTGGCCAGCAGGCTCCGAACCTTGGTCCACACTTCCCGGGGCACGGTGTCGACGTTGGTGTTGCGCACCATCGGTTCCAGCTCGACCAGTGCCGCCTCCGCCGCCTTCCCGCGAGCGCCGTGTACTCCGACATCGCGCAGGAAAATCGTCTGGTCGTCCGAACCGTCGATCAGGAGGTGCCAGCACGGGCGGTAGTTGCCCTTGCGGACCTGCTTGATACGTCCGTGCACACCGAGGCGAAGCAGCAGCTGCGCTACATCGTCGATGAGGCGGCGGCTGGTCGATGCGTAGTAGACGCGAGCTTGATGGCCTTTGGCGTCCCAGCGCACCGAGCCGTCCGTTGCCCAGAGGTGACGGAGGAACAGCGCGACCTGATCGTTGGGGAGCGCGAAAATGGGCTGCGGAACGAACTTTTCATAGCTGCGCAACCCGAAAAGGCCGAGTTCGTCGAGCCATGCCGCGATGGGATTGCGTTTGCCATGGGTGAGACGTTCGGGGGCGCGCAAACGCAGAGTTGTTACGCGGGCGGCGGCGTAGTCGTCACGCGCGGCGGTGACACCGAAATGAGTTGCCGCTTCGGTGACAGCCGCGAGATTTTCCTCGTCGACGCTGGCGTAGCGGATCGGCTGGCGTTTGACGCAGGATCCATCACCGATCATGTGCGCCAACAGGATTACCTCGGCATCCGCCATCCGGGTCGTCTGCACCGGCTCGGGGACGACGCGTGGCGTAGCCAGACGATCATCGATGGCCAACTTCTCCAGTGGAATCCAGCCGTCGACGGTCAGGAAGGGATGGTTGCCGGTGGCTTCGACCTCACGCCCGGAGGCGAGACGCAGTCGGAACACCTCCTTGCGCCCGCTGGGAAATACCTTGACCATCGGGCGCGCGACCATCCGCATGCGCTCGTCCAACGACCACACCAACGGTTGCTCCCCGCTGGTGAGAAGCTCGCCCAGCGTGGTTTCCCCACCGGTGTCGGCACGGAGGATGCGGGTAGACGCGGGCAGGCAGCCCGACTCGCGAAGGTCGGACACCATGGGGCGCTTGTCGGTTCGCTGTTCAGGACCGCGGTTCAGCTGGCTGATCGCGACCACCGGAACCTCGAGTTCCTTGGCGAGCAGTTTCAGATTTCGCGAGAAATCCGAGACTTCCTGCTGCCGGGATTCGACCTTTTTACCGGAGGTCATCAGCTGGAGGTAGTCCACCACAACGAGTTTCAGATCGTGGCGTTGTTTCAGGCGCCGCGCCTTCGCCCGAATTTCCATCATGGTGAGGTTCGGTGAATCGTCGACGAACAGCGGAGCTTCACTGATCTCACTCATCCGGCGGGCCAGTTTGGTCCAGTCGTCGTCGCTCATACGGCCCGAGCGCATGTCGCCGAGCTTGATTTTCGCTTCCGCCGACAGCAGACGCATCACGATTTCCGTGCGGCTCATCTCCAGCGAGAAGATGACGCTCGGCAGGCCGTGCTTGATCGAGCAGCTGCGCATGAAGTCCATGCCGAGGGTGGAGTTGTGCGTCGGCACCATCGTCTGCCCGGCGAGATAAAGGTGGTCGCCGTTGTCGACCTCCACGCAGCGCACAGGAACCGTGTCGATCTTGCGGACGTCCACGATCTGCCGGGATCCGGAGCGCGCGGTGCCGGGCACTGCGTGGTTCAGACTGTCATCCGCCGAACGAAGAGTGTGGACGATGTCGCCGGTTGTCCGTACCGCGGGCCGGAACCCATGGGAGCGGGCGACGGTAAGCCACTGATGCTCCTCGTCCGCGACAAGCACGGTCCCGTCGGAGAACTCGACCTCGTAGCACGGGCGGTCGGTGAGGATGTCGGTGGCGGCTACGACGCGGGTGGGGTGTCCGTTGGCGTCGAGGAGTTCGTCGCCGACGCGGACTTCACCCATGGTGGTCCAGCCGGTGGGGGTCGGGAGGGGGGTGTCGAGGGCTAGGGCCTTACCGACACCGGGTCGAGCCGCGACGATGACCATCTGTCCGGGGTGCAGACCGTTGGTCAGTTCGTCGAGTTCGGTGAAACCGGTGGGGACGCCGAGGGAGATGCCGCCGCGGCTGGCGATGGAGTCGATCTCGTCCATCGTGGGCTGCAGGAGCTCCTCGAGGGGGAGGAAGTCTTCGGTGGTGCGGCGTTCGGTGACCTCGTAGACCTCGGCCTGGGCGCGGTCGACGACCTCGGCGATGTCCTGGCCGTCGGCGCCGGCGTAGCCGTATTGGACGATGCGGGTGCCGGCCTCGACGAGGCGGCGCAGGATGGCTTTTTCGGCGACGATCTCGGCGTAGAAGCTGGCGTTGGCCGCGGTGGGGACGGTCTGGGTGAGCGTGACGAGGTAGGGGGGCCCGCCGATGCGCTTGAGTTCGCCGCGGCGGTCCAGGCCTGCCGAGACGGTCACCGGGTCGGCGGGTTCGCCGCGACCGTAGAGGTCGAGGATGGTGTCGTAGATGAGCTGGTGGGCAGGGCGGTAGAAGTCGCCGGGCCGCATGACCTCGATGACGTCGGCGATCGCGTCCTTGCTCAGCAGCATGCCGCCGAGCACGGACTGCTCGGCCGCCATGTCGTGCGGTGGCTGGCGCCCGAAGTCCTCACCGGGGGGCTCGGGCGGGAAGTTCGCGTGCCCGCGGTCATCGACGACTGCCATGAGACTCGACCGTCCTCTCTCTACCCACCGGGGCCCACGCTATTGATGATCGTTCTACTCTCGGTGCTCCGACACGCTGCCGCAGCGCAGCGGCTGAGGACCGAGACCACCTGCGGGTTCCAGCTACCGTTGCGGTATCCACGATTTCCGGACGTGCGGGCCGTTCGTGCACGACGTAGCGACGAACTTAGGCGACCCGAAGGGTGGTCGCCAAACGCCACTGTGCACACACCTGTGGATAACTTGGGGACTGTTCACCTAACTGTGTGCACCCCCTGTGTACTACTTGGGGAAAACCCAGGTCACCCCGCGAAAACCCGCAGATAGATATCGATTTACCGATCTATCCACGTGTGGATGAATAAAGTCGCGGCGTGTCGGCCAAGTTGAACAGCCGGGCGTGTTGGGTTAACAGCACGGGTGACGGCTATGAGCTGAATCACATTGCCACCGGTCGGTTTCCTGAGTATCCACAGGCCTGCGCGTGGGAACCCTGTGACCAGCGTCGATCTGCCGAAAATGTTCCGTATGGCAGTGCCCGGTAATGAGCAAACAGCTAGTTATTCAGAAGAGTGGCCAGCGTCGCACAACCGAAGACCACCCCCGTGCCGAACACGGGAGTGGTCTTCGATGTGGTGCTATATCAGCTGGCAGCGACCGTCAGGTCGAACTTGGCCACCACGTCCGGGTGCAGGTGCACCACGACGCCGTGCTTGCCGGTCGACTTGATGTGCGACTTCGGCAGCTCGATGCTGCGCTTGTCGACCACGGGCCCACCGGCCGCCTTGATGGCCGAGGCGACATCCGCCTGGGTCACCGAGCCGAACAGCTTGCCCGTGCCCGCCGTCTTCACCGACAGCGAGACCGACTCGAGGTTCTCGATGGCCTGCTTCAGTTCGTTGGCGTGATCCAGGTCGCGCACCTTACGGGCGTCCTGCGCCCGGCGGATGCCCGCGACCTGCTTCTCGGCGCCACGGCTGGCCACGATCGCCAGTCCGCGCGGCAGCAGGAAATTGCGGCCGTAGCCGTCCTTGACCTCGACGGTGTCGCCGGGCGCACCGAGGTTGTCCACGTCAGCAGTCAGAATCAACTTCATTTGCGTGCCTCCCTTACTCAGCGAGCCGTCGACACGTAAGGAAGCAGCGCCACCTCACGCGAGTTCTTGACGGCAACCGCGATGTCACGCTGGTGCTGCACGCAGTTGCCGGTGACGCGGCGGGCGCGGATCTTGCCGCGATCGCTGACGTACTTACGCAGCAGCGCCGTGTCCTTGTAGTCGATGTTGACGATTCCGGACTTGGCTTCTTTGCAGAATGCGCAGGCCTTCTTCTTGAGCACCTTTTCGCGCGCTGGCGCTTTAGGCATGGTCTTTTACTCCGTAATCAGTGATGGTCCACGCGAGGTAGACCTATGAGTTGCCGTTATCAGAACGGCGGTTCGTCATCTACGCGGCCGCCGCCCCCGAAGGAGCCTGCCGCGGGCGCACTGCCCCAAGGATCGTCCTCGGCACCGCCGGAACGTCCACCGCCACCACCGGCCGGGGCGGAGTTACCGCCGCCACCGGAGCCACCGGATCCGAAGCCACCGCCGCCACCGCCGCCGCGACTGGTCTTGTTGACCTTCGCGGTGGCGTACTTCAGCGAGGGGCCGACTTCGTCGACCTCGAGCTCGACGACGGTGCGCTTCTCACCCTGAGCAGTTTCGTAGGAGCGCTGCTTCAGTCGCCCGCTCACGATGACTCGGGAACCCCGGGTCAGGCTTTCGGCGACATTTTCCGCAGCCTCGCGCCAGATATTGCAACGCAGGAAAAGCGCTTCGCCGTCTTTCCATTCGTTCGAATTACGGTCGAACATCCGGGGAGTCGACGCGACGGTGAAATTGGCCACCGCCGCTCCCGCGGGCGTGAATCGAAGCTCCGGGTCGGCCGTCAAGTTTCCGATGACGGTGATGACTGTGTCGCCTGCCATGTGGTTCCTCCTGCTCGGTGTGCAGTCCGCGTCTCGCTGTTGCGTCGTAGCCTAGAGACAGGCACCGACGCAATCGAGGGTTGCGGGACTACTTGTCGTGGCGCAGAACCTTGGTGCGCAGCACCGACTCGTTCAGGCCGAGCTGGCGATCGAGTTCGCTCACGGTCGCGGGCTCCGCGGTCAGATCGACCACCGCGTAGATGCCCTCGGCCTGCTTGGCGATCTCGTAGGCAAGCCTGCGGCGGCCCCAGATATCGACCTTGTCGACCTTGCCGCCCTCGGTACGAACCACGTTGAGCATCGTCTCGAGAGACGGACCAACGGTGCGCTCGTCCAGACTGGGATCGAGAATAACCATCACTTCGTAATGACGCACGGACCAATCACCTCCTGTGGACTAGGAAACGGCCACGGGCTCTCCGTGGCAGGAGGGTCGTTGCGTCAGCAACCCGACAAGGCTACATGAACGCCCTTTGACCTCCGAAACTCCCCCGCCTCTCCGCGACTTCTGCCGGTCGTGGGTGCGTCCGGGCTGCCGTCGCGGGCCGTCGGTCACGAGCGGGTCGGGTCCTGGGCGTGCCCGACGAGTTACCCATCTGCGTACGAAATCAGCTGTCGCGTCCGTATCTGCGGGGGATACAGACGAGGCCGGGTCGTGCCACTTAGGGTGGTGCTCATGCCGACCGGACTCGCCATCAGCGACCTGATCGCGCGCCGCGTGACCCGTCGCACGGCGCTCGCGGCGGTGCTGCTCGTGTTGTGCGGGCTCACCCTGGCGCTCGGGTATGCGAACAAGGCGCGGTGTGCGGGAGCGCCGTTCACCGCCGACGGTCGCAGCACGGTATTCGATGTCACCAAGGATTCGGATGTCTGCTACTCCGATATCCAGTTCCTCTGGCTCGGCCGCGATATCAACGAGCACGTCTTTCCCTATGTGCACGGTGGCATCACCGACGACGGCACGCTGGTCGGCGGGGCGGTCGAGTATCCGGTGCTCAGCGGCGCGCTGATGTGGCTGGGTGCGCTCGGCGCGGACAACGATGCCGAGTTCCTGCGGCACTCCGCGCTGTTGCTGGCGCCGTTCGCGCTGCTGACCGCCTGGATGCTGGCCCGGCTCGCCGGGCCCGCCGCGCTGCTGTGGGCGGCGGGACCGCCGCTGGTGCTCTACGCCTTCCACAATTGGGAACTCCCGGTGGTGTGCACGGCGGTCGCCGCGGTGTACGTGGTCGCGACGTGGACCCGATATTCGTTGCGCACCAGGGGCGTGGTGGCTGCGGTGCTGCTGGGTCTCGGGTTCTGTTTGAAGCTGTACCCAGGGATTTTCGTGCTGCCGCTGCTGGCCTACGTGCTCACCGGTGGTGTCGAACGCGACCGCGAGGACACCGGCCTGGACGTGCGCGGCGCGCTGCTGACGGCGGGCGCGGCGATCGGCACGGTGATCGCGGTGAACCTGCCGTTCGCGCTGGCCGGGTACGAGGGGTGGCGGGCCTCGATCACCTTCCAGCAGTTGCGGCAGGCCGACATCACCACGAATTCCATCTGGTACTGGGGACTTCGGCCGCTGTTCGGGCCGGATACGCAGAGCGAGGCAGTGTTCCAGCAGGTGGTGTCTATCGCTTCACCGACCCTGGTGCTCACGGCGTTCGCACTCGCCATGTGGCTCGGCTGGAAGCGATACCTCGCCACGAAGGTGTTCCCGTGGGTCGGCGTGAGCGGTGCGATGCTGTGCGGATTCCTGTTGTTCCACAAGGTGCATTCGCCGCAGTACACGTTGTGGCTGGTGCCGTTCCTGGTGCTGCTCGAGGTGCCGTGGGCGGCGATCGCGGCCTACTTCGTCGCTGACGCCGCCCTCGGGATCGGCGTTTTCCGGTACTTCTACGCGCTGGGTTCCGGCCTGCCCTGGGAAAATATGGAGAAGGTCGTGCAGTTCGGGGTGTGGGGCAGGGCGGTGCTGCTGGTCGCGCTGTTCTTTCTGTTTCTGCGGGCCCGGCCGCGCGGTTTCCGGCCGGTGCCGCCGCCGGTGCCGCGGTTCGCGCCCGGCGCGCTGATCTCGGTCGGCTAGCCGCTCGGCCAGTTCGCGCTACCCCTGCGCGAACCCGCGTTGCAGCGCGGCGGCGATCTCTATCGCGCGGACGGTCTGGAATTCGATGGCGGCCAACTCGATTTCGCCGGGAGGTATCTGCCCGTTGTTCGAAACATGGCTCGCCCCATAGGGATTGCCGGAGCGGAACTGCACCGGGTCGGCGTAGCCGGGCGGCACGATGATCGAACCCCAGTGGTAGAAGGTGTTGTTCATGGCCAGGATGGTCGATTCCTGACCGCCGTGCGCGGTGCCGGTGGCGGTGAACGCGGAGGCGACCTTGTTCACCAGACCGCCCTGTTTCCACAGGCCGCCCGCGGTGTCGATGAACTGCTTCAGCTGGGCGGCGGGCAAGCCGAAGCGGGTCGGGCTGCCGAACAGGATCACCTCGGCCCAGTCCAGGTCGGCGATCTGCGCCTCCGGGACGTGCCCGGTGGCCGCGTGATTGGCCGACCACAGCGGGTTGGCGGCGATCGCCTGCGCCGGTGCCAGCTCACCCACTTTGCGTAGCCGGACCTCGGCGCCAGACTTTTCGGCGGCCGCCGCGGCAGCCGCCGCGAGCCGGTACACGCTGCCGGTTGCCGAGTAATAGATGATCGCGACCTTGACCACGGTGTGCACGGTTGTCTCGTCTCCCTGTTTCGCGCTGCGAGGTGCGTCACTGCCTACCTCGGCGGACAGCGTGCCGGGCGCTGCTGAACGGTTGCTCGAGACCTGCCGAACGCCCAGCTCAGCGACCGGTCCCGACCGTGTCGACAGCCGGCGAACGCAGTGGTCACCGCCCCTGCGGTGCGCATGCTTTCCGTGTTCACGGGACGCCGGTCCGCTTACCCTGGTCGGGCCAGGTCGGAGTGAGGCGGTGGAGAACGGATGGATCAGGCGGTCGCGGGCTCGCCGCCCGCGGTGCGGTTGACGCTGCTCAACGGGGTGGAAGCGCACCGCGGCGAGCAGATCCTGCCGCTCGGCCCGCCACAGCGCCGGACCGTGCTGTGCGTACTGGCCTTCCGGCGTCGGCAATGGGTGTCGGCGTCGAGCCTGCTCGCCGCGCTGTACGACGGAGTGCCACCGGCCAGCGGGGTCGGCGTGATCCAGACGTATGTGTCCGCGCTGCGCCGAGCACTCGAGCCGGACCGTAAACCACGCACGCCACCGGTGCTGCTGCTGTCCGGTCACGGCGGATATCAGCTGCGGATCGAGGACGAGCAGACCGATCTCGGCGTGTTCGACCGGTTGGTCGGGGAGGCGGGCCGCGCCCGCGAAGCCGGCGATTTGGCGCGTGCCGAAGACCGCTATGCGCAGGCCCTCGCCCTGTACTCCGGTGAACCGCTCGCCGGACTGCCCGGCCCGTTCGCGCAACGCCAACGCACGGCACTGGCGGAGCGGCGGCTCGCCGTGGTGGAGGACAGCCTCGATGTCACTGTGGCACTGGGCCGTTCCGATGAGGTGATCGATCGGCTGCGCGTCCTCACGGCGGAACACCCACTGCGGGAACGTCCACGCGTGGTGCTGATGCGCGCGCTGTACTCGCGCGGGCGTCAGTCCGAGGCGCTGGACGTCTACCGGGAGACGCGTAACTTGCTGGTGGATCAGCTGGGCGTCGAACCGGGGGAGGAACTTCGCGCCCTGCATAAACAGATCCTGTCCGGCGAAGTAGTGGTAAACCGGGCGCCGCAACGACCGCACGATGAGAGGCAACCGAGCCCGGTCGCCGAACCGCGTGCGAGCGAGAAGACTGCTGACTCGACTGCCGTTGTAGCGCAACGTCTTAAGCGACAGACTGTGTCTGATGGTGTGCCCGCTCGGGCCGCTGATAGTTCGGAAGATGCCGCCGCGCAACTTCTTTCGGACACCGCCTGGGTCAGGGAATCGGCACCGCTCCCACCAGGCGCTGAACATCGCCTCGCCATGGTGTCCGCGCTGTGGCCGGCACCAGCATCGCCACCGACGGCGACACCGACGCCGCCTGCCCCGGTACCGGCTTTCGTTGCATCGCCAGCTCCGCTGGCAGCGGAGACAACGCAAGCACCAGTACCGCCAGCGACACCATCACCAGCGACACCACCATCGGCACCTGTCCTGGCACCGGTACCGCAACCCGATTCCGCAGCACCGCTGGTGTTCGAACGCGACCAGGAGTTGACACGGATCGCGGCGTGGACCGAGCGGGCCGCCGCGGGTGGCGGTGGGTTGGTGGTGATTTCGGGGCGGCCGGGGTTCGGGAAGACACAGCTGCTCGACGAGTTGGCGCGGCGGGTGCCTGATGCACGGCGGGTGGACCTGCCGCCGCCGTGGGAGGGTGCGCCGCCGCTGGGGGCGATCACGGAGCTGTCCGGTGTCGAAGTGTCGGCGCTGGACTCCGATGCTCAGCTGGTGGAAGCGTTGCATGCCAAGCTGATTCAGGACTCGTCGGCGGATCTGCACGTGGTGCTGGTGGATGGTGCGGAGCACCTGGACGAGCGTTCCGCGCGGGTGTTGACGGCGGTGGCACCACGGCTACGCCGGATGCGTGTGCTACTCGTGCTGGCGTTGGACGAACGTCCCTGGGAGCCGGCGATTCTCGATCTGCATGCACAGCTGGAACCGCTCGCCGTCGCGATCTTGCGGCCGAGTGGACTCAGCGTCGCCGCGATCGAGGGCCTGTACGAGCGGCGAACCGGGGCGGTGTGCCCGCCGGGCCTGGCCGCGGATATTCAGCAGGTGACGGCGGATATCCCGCTGCTGGCCGGTGCGTTGATCACCGACCTGGTCGCACTGCGCGACCACGACCGCATCCCGGAATATCTACCGGAGGGCTGCTATTCGCGCTCGATCAGCCGACTGCTCGGCCGATACTCCCCGCGTGGGGTCGCCATGCTGCGCGCCCTCGCCGTGCTGGCGGATGTGGCGCCGACCATCGAGGTGCTCGCTGCCGCCTGTGACGAACCGGTCAGCGTGATCGAGCACCGCTGCGAATTACTCGCCGCCTCAGGAATTTTGACTTCGGTGAAGCCACCGGTCTTCCGTCATCCCTTGATCGGCAACACGATCCGCTGGCTCGGCCGCCGCGAGGACGCGGACCGGATCCGGATCGCCGCCGCCGAACAGGCGCGCAGCGCAGGCTACTCGGCCAGGCAGGTCGCCGCCTACCTTCGTGATCTGGTCGGCGTGCAGTACGCGCGGTGGACGGTGGTACTGCTGGACGCGGCGGAGGAATGCTTGCGGCACGGCCTGATCGTCGACGCCGTGCGCCAGTTGGCGGCGGCGTTGCGCATCACCGCGCCGGCGGGTCGCGACGACATCCTCGTTCGCCTCGGCCAGTTGGAGTTGTGGACCAACCCGGCCGCGGCCCGCGCGCACCTGGAGGAGGCGCTGCACAGTCAGCGTGCGCGTGAGGTCGCGCCGACCGCGCTCATTCCGCTGGCTTGGACGATGTCGACGCGCTGGCAGTCGGACGCGGCGATGGCGCTGGTCGACGAGGTGCTCGCCGAGACCGAAAGTCGAGACCCATTGGCGGCCAAGAGTATTCGATCCGCGTCCTGGTCGGTCGCCGGATTGACCTCGGCGTCTTGGCGCAATTACATCGCCGCACTGCGCGGCACCGATTCGACCGATCAGATCACCACGGCGATACTCACCTGGGACGACGCCTTCCGCGTGCGGCACACCGCGCGCGAAACCCTCGCCCGCTTTCCCGCCGAACCCGATCCGGCCCGCGGCTGGGAGGTGTTGCCGCAGCAGCTGATCGGCCTGCTGGCGCACCTGTCCATGTGGTCCGGCGACCTCGCGCTGGCCAGGCAACTCAGCGAACAGCGCAAGGACCATCACTTCGGCACCATCGACGTCTACCGTCTCATCCTGCATTCGGAAGTGTTGTTGCGCTGCGGTGACTACCGCCGGGTGCTGCGCGAGGTCGCGCCGACCGTCGGCACGCTGGGCGACGAGTCGATTCGGCCGCCGCTGGCACTGGTCGCCCAGTACGCACACGCTCTGCTCGGGCTGGGCCGCCTGACCGAGGCCGAGCAGTGGCTCGACAGCGTGACCGAGCATGCCAACCCCGAAACCTGGGAGTGGACCGTGGTCATTCACGTCAAGGGTCTGCTGTGTGCCGCCCGCGGCGATTCCCGCCAGGCGATCGCGCATTTCTTGGACTGCGGCCGCCGTGTCGGTGCGGTGGGCATCCGCAACCCGGCCCACATCCCGTGGCGCAGTTCCGCGGCCATGGAACTGGTGCGCCTCGGCGACCGCGCGCAGGCCCGCGAACTGGCCGCCGCGGAACTCGAGCTGGCCGAACAGTGGGATACCCCCGGCACCATCGGAAGGGCCTTGCGCGCCATGGCTTCCGCCGCACCGGGCGGCGTGGACGCGGACCTGCTCGACCGGGCCGTCGGCCTGCTGCGCCGCTACGACTCGCCGGTCGAGCTGATCCCGGCGCTGCTGGAACTCGCCGCGGTCCGGCACGACAGCGGCGACCAGGAGCGGGCCGTCGAACTGCGCTGGGAGGCTCGATCCCATGCCGAAACCATCGGCGCGACAAGGTATCTCGAACTCATCGGCGATCTGCTCGGCGCGACGGCGAGCGTCCCGTCAGCCGGCAGTCTGCCCACCGGCTGACGCAGGCCGGGATGTCGGGTGGTCCGCCCTTACCGACCGGCGGCCCGCGCGATCAGCTCGGCGATGGCATCCGGCTGAGTGATCATCGCGGCGTGCCCGGTGGCCAGCGAAACGATGTGATCCTCGGTCGCCACCTGGTAGGCCATCTTGGTCTCCAGGTCCGGGTGGATCATCGCGTCCAGCTCCGAGATCTGGTACCAGGTGTTGTCCCGCAGCGTCTGCCACGCGGGCGTCGCGGTGCCCGAACCGGCAAGCGACAGCACCGAAGTGGGCTTCTGGGTGGCGGCGAGCAGCGCGGCCTCGCGCGGATCGGCGTCGGCGGCGAAGTCGGCGTGGTAGCGGTCGCGGGCGATGATCAGGTCCGGGACGTCCTCGGCGCCGATGTTCACCAGGTCCGCGCCGCTGGGCAGGTCCTGGCCGAATTCCTGGTTGATCTGGAAGGCGGACTGGCCCGCGGTGGGGGCGTACGCGGCGACGAACACCAACCCGGTGACGTCGGCGCGACCGGCACCTGCCTGGCTGATCACGGCACCACCGTAGGAGTGGCCGACCAGGATCGTCGGACCGGTCAGCGCGTCCAGGTCGCGGGTGACGGCGGCGACGTCGTCGGCGAAGCCGCGCAGCGGCAGCTGGCTGGCGATCACGGTGCCGAAGCCCTTGTCGAGCAGGCGCTCGATCACCTTGTTCCAGCTGGACCCGTCGGCCCAGGCGCCGTGCACGAGCAGCACATTCGGGGTGGTGGTCATGGGTTTTCCTCCAGTTCACGTCGGAGCGCCGCGGTACCGGCGATCGATCTCCTACAGCATCTGGAGTCAACTGAACGTGGTCTGAATGTCCACCGAACGCACTGGTCACGCGGTCTATCCCGCGCGAAAGGGGGTGTTCTATTTACGGGCGCTGTGCCAGTTCATGCCCCAGCGGTAAGCCTCGTCAATCTCTTTCTGCGCACCGTTGATGTAGTGCACTTCACGGTGGACCGTGATGCCACTGCCCTGGTTCTGCAGCAGCGCGATGGCACAGGAACGGGCACCGTCCACCGGCGAGTCGAGCCGTACTTCGATCTGCGGGCCGGAAGTCGGGAAGAGGGTGACCACACCGTCGGCGGCGGCCCAGTTCGGCACACCCTCGTAGATGAAGGCGAAGATCAGAATGCGCCGGAACAGTGCGGGCCGAGCGAGATTGATGTGCATGTTCTCACCGCCGGTCGCGTTGCCGCTGCGGTCGTCACCGTCGAGCGCGATGAACGGCTCGGCGTCGAGCGCGCCGAAATTGTTGCCGACCGCCTGCACGACACCCTTGTTGCCGTTGGCCAGTTCGTAGAGGCAGCCGAGGTCGAGGTCGACCGGCTTGGACCTGCGGAAGAAACCCTTCGAACCGCTGGACCAGTTCAGGTTGACCCGCATGTTGCCTTGCTGCTCACCCGGTTTGGTGAGGTTGATGCTGGGTGTCGCCTTCGACAGGGTCACCTTGGACAGGTTGACCCCACCGGCGTTGCTGTCGTTCGCCATCGGCGTGATCCCCCTAGAGAAATGGGAGCGGCAGCGGTCCTCCCGAGGGAGTGGCCGCTGCCGCACGAGTATTCGGCTGCCTGCCGAAAATCAGCCTACCGGGGTCGGCTCTCGTTCGCTCTCCACTTCTTTGTCGTTGTCGCGGCGATTGCGCAGGATGCTGGAGATGAACGCGGCACCGATGAACGCGACACCGACCAGGCCGGTGACGAGCTCGTTGACGTGCACGCCGATCGAGACGAACAGGATGACCGCCAGCGCGCCGATCGCCCAGTGCGCGCCGTGCTCGAGGTACACGTACTCCGCCAGCGTGCCCTTGCGCACCAGGTAGACGGTGATCGACCGGACGAACATGGCGCCGATCAGACCGAGGCCGAGCGCGATGATGATCGGGTCGGCGGTGATGGCGAACGCGCCGATCACGCCGTCGAAGGAGAACGACGCGTCGAGCACCTCGAGGTAGAGGAACAGGAAGAACCCGGCCTTACCCGTGGCCTTGACCAGCTCCGACGGTCCGTCACCGGTGTGCTCCTCGGTGTGGAACATCGAGCCGAGCCCGTCCACCACGATGTAGACCACCATGCCGAGCAGGCCTGCGAGCAGCACGGTCGAGCGCTTGTCGTCGGGGGTGAGCAGTTCCGCGGTGAGCACCAGGCCGATGGACGCGACGACCACCGAGAGCATGTCGAGCTTGCCGAATCGGGCCAGCGGGCGCTCCAGCCAGGACAGCCAGGTGATCTCCCGCTCTTCGAAGATGAAGTTGAGGAACAGCAGCAGCAGGAACATGCCGCCGAACGCGGCGATCTGCGGGTGCGCGTCGGTGAGCAGCGTTTCATAGCTCGGGTCGCCGTTCGGGAAGTACGCCGCGTCGCCCTCGGGGGGACTCAGCGCCAGGTCGAACGCCTTCACCGGGTTCAGCCCCGCGGTGATCCAGACGATGGCCAGCGGGAAGACCAGGCGCATGCCGAACACGGCGATCAGGATGCCGACGGTAAGGAAGATCCGTTGCCAGAACTCGCTCATCCGCTGTAGCACCGTCGCATTGATGACGGCGTTGTCGAAGGACAGTGATACTTCGAGGATGCCGAGGATCAAGACCAGCGCCAAGGCCGTCGGTCCGTTGTACAGGAACGCGACGACGAGCGACAGCACTGTCACGATGATCGACATGCCGAAAATGCGCACGACCACGCGGGGACCTTTCGTTTGCGTCGACCGGACGATTAGCTGTCCGAGCGCTTGTTTGATGAAACCGATTCGGCGCCGCTGATACCAGCGTGGCCGGAGAACCCTTGCTTGTCCAACGATGCTGCACACCGCAGGGTTCCCGCGCACCCGGATGCCCGGGCGCACAAGCAGGGGGCCCGTCACCGGGCCCCCTGCTTACTGTGAAGTGTGCGTTAGACGTTCACGCCGTAGTCACGGGCGATACCGGCGAGGCCGGCCGCGTAGCCCTGACCGATGGCACGGAACTTCCACTCCGCACCGTTGCGGTACAGCTCGCCGAAGACCATCGCGGTCTCGGTGGAGGCGTCCTCGGTGAGGTCGTAGCGTGCCAGCTCTTCGTTGTTGCTGCGGTCGACAACGCGAATGTAGGCGTTGCGCACCTGACCGAACGACTGCTGCCGCGTCTCGGCGTCGTAGATCGACACCGGGAAGAAGATGCTCTCGATGGTCGGCGGCGTGTTGGCCAGGTCGACGTTGATGACCTCGTCGTCGCCCTCGCCCTCACCGGTCTTGTTGTCGCCGGCGTGCTCGATGGCGCCTTCCGGCGACTTCAGGTTGTTGAAGAACACGAAGTGCTGGTCCGAGAGGACCTTCTTGTCCGCGCCGGTCGCGATCGCGCTGGCGTCGAGGTCGAAGTCAACCCCGGTGGTGGTCCGTACGTCCCACCCTAGGCCGACTGCGACGGCGGTCAGGTTAGGCGCCGCCTTGGTCAGCGAGACATTGCCGCCCTTGGACAAACTGACACCCATGCGGGATTCCCTTTCAATAGTCCGTCATTGGTTCCCAGCATGTCCGAATCGCCGGGTACGCCTTACGACAGTAGTAGGTTTCCGCGAACTTGCGTAGGAACCCGCAGAACCCTCGGTGAACACGAGAGATCTCTAAGATCGGGGCGTGGCGGGTCGTAGGCGTGGTTGGTTCCGTTCGTCCGGGAACAACGAATGGATCGAGCAGGCGCGAGCCTCGCTCGCGTCCGCGTTCCTCGACATGGACCAGCGTCAGAGCGCGGCCGAGGCTGCGGTGCACGCGGCCGAGGAGGTGTTCCCGGACCGCCGAATGGCCGCGGCCTGGGAGCCGGTGCGCGGCCGTTGCTACGACGCGGCGGGGGCGTACGTGGCGCTGACCGAGCAGCTCGACCAGGCCGAACGCGAAGGAACCCCGCAGGCGCAGGGCCCGCAGCAGACCGCGACGGTGACCAGGCAGCTGACCGACGCGGCCCGTGCCGTCGACGAGTTCTACCGCGGTCATCAGGCCCAGCTCGAGCAGGCCGTCGCCATCCTCGGCACGGTGCCGCAGCTCGCCCACCAGGTGAAGGTCACCGCGGCCGGCGTGCGCGGGCAGGCGGCCGAATCCGAGTACGCGAACTACCCCTCGGTGCGCGCACACACCGCGGCCGTCGATGAGGCTCTCATCACACTGGAAGCCCTGGGGCCGGGCGCGTCCGCCGCCGCGGTCCGCGAGGCCGCGAACCGGCTGGAGGCGGCGACCAAGAGGTTGACCGACGCGTTGGCGCAGGCGCCGACCCGGGCCACCGCCGCGAAGACCGCGATCTCCTCGGTCAGCACCAGGCTGGCCGCCGCCCGGACCAAGGCCGAGGGCCTGGCACCGGCGTACTCGAGCCTGCTGCGCGAATTCAACGCTGCGAGTTCGGCCGATTTAGCTGACAATGAGCGGGAAAGTCAGCGAGCCATCGACGCCGCGGAGGCCGCCCTGGGCCGGGCGCGCGCGGCAGCGGCGGAGCACAACCCGGAGATTGCACTTGATCTGACCACATCCGCCCGCGGGTATCTCACGGAGGCCGAGCAGCGGGTCGACGCCGTCATCAAACGGCTCGCCACGTTGCGTGAAGTACGGTCCGACCCGCAAGAGAAAGCCAAGGCCGTACGATTTCGGCTGCGGGACGCCCAAATGCTCGCGGTGAGTCGCGGGCTCGTCACCGAATGGGGCTCTGTGCTGGATGCGCAGGCCGCACGGATCGACCGGATCAGCGAAACACTGACAGGTAGGCACCCGAACTACTGGGCCTATGTGGTGGAGCTGGATACCATCACCGACTTCATAGCCGGGGTAGTGGATCGAATGAGAAAACAAGCAGGACCACGACGAGAATGAGGGTGGGAAAACGATGACCGCAGGCATCGCCGTCCAGCGGGAGGTTTCCCTGCGGAAGCGCATGCCGCTGCGGCATTTCCGGCAGCTGCACGGACCGGAGGCGCGCGATCTGTTCCACCGCGAGCCGGAGCCGTTCGGCGACGACTACACCGATCGGGAACTACTGGCCGTCGGCCTCGGCGCGACGCTGTACGCACCGGCCACCCGGCCGGACCTGGCACTGACCATCAGCAAACGCGCCGAACGCGGCGTGTGCTCGATGGTGATCGACCTGGAAGACGCGGTCGCCGATCACGAGGTCGAGCCGGCCAAACGGCAGACCGTGGACGCGCTGAACCTGTTGGCGGCCAACGGTGATTCGAACCCGCTGCTGTTCGTCCGGGTCCGCGACGCGGACACGATCGGCGAGATCGTCGAGCAGCTGGGTGCGGGCGCCTCGGTGCTGACCGGTTTCGTGTTTCCCAAGTTCGACAGCGCGACGGGGCCGAAATATCTCGCCGCGCTGGACGCCGCGATGCAGCGACTGGGCAGGCCCATCTACGGGATGCCGGTGCTCGAATCGGCGGGGCTGGTGCACCGGCAGACGCGCGATCAGGAGCTGACGCTGATCGCGGAGCTGCTGGCCGAACATCGGGAGCGGGTGCTCGCGGTGCGCGTCGGCGCGACCGACATGTGCTCGACGTTCGGCATTCGGCGCGACCGGGATCTGACGATCTACGACGTGCGGGTGGTCGCCGATGTGATCGCCGACATCGTGAACTACCTGGGCCGCGCGGACGGGACCGGTTTTGTGATCACCGGGCCGGTCTGGGAGTACTTCGCCGATCACGAGCGGATGTTCCGGCCGTTACTGCGCACCGCGCCGTTCGAGGAGTCCGACGCCGTGCCGTTCCGGCAGTACCTGGTGAGCCGGGACCTCGACGGCCTGCTGCGGGAGATCACGCTGGATCGGGCCAATGGGATCCAGGGCAAAACGGTGATCCATCCGTCGCATGTGGCGGCGGTGCACGCGCTGTCGGTGGTGACGCACGAGGAGTACTCCGACGCGCTGGACATTCTGCAGGTCGATGTCGGCGGCGTCGCGGCGTCGGGTTATCGGAACAAGATGAATGAAATGCGCCCGCACCGTAGTTGGGCGCGGCAGACGTTGTTGCGGGCGCGGGTTTTCGGTGTGGCGAATAAGGGAGTTTCGTTCGTGGATTTGTTGACGGCGTTGGTAACGGTATGACCGGCGCTGCGCTCGATGTTGTCGGAATTCCCTGGGCGACAAAAACTCTCGGTCTTCAGCTGCACCACGAAGAGTCGTACAGCGCGATCGATGCCGGGCAGGCCAGTGCGTTGCCCGCCGAGCTGGCGATCGCGGAACTGATTCAGCCCGGCCTGCGCCGCAATCCGCGGCGCGCGCATCTGCTGGTGTCCACCGTGCTCGGTAAGCATCTGCCGACCGACCCGCGAGTGGTGCTCGACGGCGGGAATCGGCTCGGTGACCTGGTGCGTGAGCTGCTCGGGGACCGCGAGGCGCTGGTGCTCGGCTTCGCCGAAACCGCAACGGGGCTCGGGCATTGCGTGGCGGCGCGGATCGGCGCGGTCGGTTATCTGCATTCGACGCGGCGCGACGTCGCCGAGGCGCAGACCCTCACCGGATTCGAGGAGGGGCACTCGCATGCCACCTCGCATCTGCTCCAACCCGTGCCCGCCGATATCTTCGTGAACGATCTTCCGTTGGTGCTGGTCGATGACGAAATCTCCACCGGCGCAACGGCGCTCGACGCGATTCGGGCGTTGCACGCCTTCTCGCCGCGCTCGCATTACCTGCTCGCCTCGCTGGTGGATATGCGCCTGGACGCCGATCGCATCGCCTTCGACAAGGCGGCCGCCGAGCTGGGCGTCAGCATCGAGACCGTCTGCCTGGCGTCGGGGCGCACCGTGCTGCCCGACGGTCTGGTGGACGCGGTCGCGGAGCTGCCGGGACCAGAACTGAATCCCATTGCCGCACAGCGTGGTTCGTTCGAACGGATTGAGCTGCCCTGGCCCGCTACGGTGCCCGAGGGTGGCAGGCACGGGATCCTGCGGGCGGACCTCGCCGCGTTCGACGCGGCCGTCGGGGCCGCGCACGAGGTGCTGCGGTCGCGGCTCGAGCTGACGTGCCCCGGACGGCCCGTGATCGTGCTCGCGCACGAGGAGCTGATGTATCTGCCGCTGCGGCTCGCGGCGGAGTTGGCCGATTCCGGCACGCCGACTCGCTACCAGACCACCACTCGGTCGCCGGCCTACGTGCTGGACGAGCCCGGATACCCGCTGCGTCGCGGATTCCGTTTCACCGCACCGGAATCGGGTCAGGAAGCGCCGCGCTACCTGTACAACGCGCACTGGACGGCGGAGTTCTCCGGTCGGCCCGGCGGTGCCGCGCCGGCCGAAACCGGTGATCCGGTGCTGGTCGTCGTCATCGACCCGCCCGCCGATACCGCCGCGCTGGTCGAGGACGGTGGGCTCGTCGATGCACTGACCGCCTCCGGCGCCGACGTACTTGTCGCGGTGATCCCCGGTGCCGATCCCCGTGCCTTGCATGCCGCGCGCGGTGGTGCCGCGGTGGCGCGCGCACTGCCTGAACCGCTGCACGGACCCGACTTCGGTTCGTATGCGGCCGAAGATGTTTCGTGGCTGTTGAAGGACCTGTCCGACGTCGACCTCGAAGCCGACGTGGCCGAACGGGAACGGCGCATCCAATCCGGTGTCGCGCACTACGCGGAGTCGCTGCCGATCGAGTACCAGCCCGACGCCGCCTACCGTTCGCTGTTCGACGAGGTGCTCGCCGACAGTGCCGAACGGCTGGCGCTGGCCGTGGCCACCGTCGCCGAACTCGTGGTGGCCGAACGTGGCGACGACATCGTGCTGGTGTCGCTGGCGCGGGCGGGCACACCGATCGGCATTCTCATGCGGCGCTGGTTGCGCTCCGGGCGGGCCGCCGGGAGCCTGAACGTGCCGCACTACGCGGTCTCCATCGTGCGGGATCGCGGTATCGATGCTGTCGCACTGGATTACCTTGCGCGCCATCATGATCCGGCTTCGATCGTGTTCGTGGACGGCTGGACCGGCAAGGGCGCCATCACGCGCGAGCTCACCGAGGCGCTCGACGCGTACCACGCGGCGGGCGGTGCGCGGTTCAACAATGAGCTCGCCGTGCTCGCCGACCCAGGGCATTGCGTCCGCACCTATGGCACGCGCGACGACTTCCTCATCGCGTCCGCCTGCCTGAATTCGACTGTGTCCGGCCTGGTTTCCCGCACGGTGCTGAACGACACGCTGATCGGGCCGGGCGAGTTCCACGGTGCCAAGTACTACCGCGAACTCGCGGACGACGACGTCTCGCAGCGCCTGCTCGATACGGTGACTGCCGCGTTCGATGTCGTCCGCGCTCGAGTGCCCGCGGCGGTCGCGGCAGTTCGGGACGGCGATCGTACGCCGACTTGGGCGGGCTGGGCCTCGGTCGAGCAGGTTCGCGCCGAATACGGCGTCGCCAGTGTGAATTTCGTGAAGCCCGGCGTCGGCGAGACCACCCGGGTGCTGCTGCGGCGGATGCCGTGGCTGGTGCTGGTGCGCGACGCCGAGGCGCCCGAACACGCGCACATTCGCTTGCTCGCCGCGGCCCGCGGCGTGCCGGTCGAGGTCGTGCCCGACCTGGCCTACTCGTGTATGGGACTGATCAAGGACGTGCAGCAGACATGATGGAGCTACGAAGACCCCGAAGACGCACGCTGGTCGCCACCGACCTGGACCGGACAATGATCTACTCGCGCAACGCCTTCAGCGCGACCGCCGACGTGCCGACTGTCTGCGTGGAACATCTCGAGGGTGCGCCGCTGTCGTTCATGACGACCGCCGCCGCGCTGCGCATGCAGACCCTCACCGAACCGGCCGCCGTCATCCCGACGACCACCCGCACCATCAAGCAGTTCACCCGCATCCAATTGCCCGGTGCCCCCTGGCGTTACGCCATCACCAGCAACGGCGGCAACATCCTCGTCGACGGTGTGCCGGACCTGCGCTGGCGCATCGACATCGACGCCAAGGTCCGTGCGGGCGGCGCGACACTTTCCGAGGTCACCGCCGAACTCCGGAACCGCATCGATGATTCGTGGGTCACCAAGTTCCGCGAGGCCGACGACCTCTTCTGCTACCTGGTCGTGCGCCCCAAGGAAGTCCCCGCCGGTTTCCTGGCCGAGTGGGACGCCTGGTGCCGGGCTCGTGGCTGGTCCGCCTCCCAGCAGGGCCGCAAGATCTACTCGATGCCCGATGTCGTCTGTAAGAGCCACGCCGTCGCCGAGGTCCGCCGCCGTCTGCTCGAATCCGGCGAACTCGCCACCGAGGCCGAAACTTTCGCCGCTGGCGACGGTGCCCTGGACGCCGAGATGCTGCGCGCCGCCGACTACGCCATCCGCCCACGGCACGGCGAACTCGAACACCTCAACTGGACCCACCCCAACCTCACCATCACCCGGGCCACCGGCATCCTCGCGGGCGAGGAGATCATCAACTGGTTCATCAAGGGCGCACCGTCGGCTGAGTAGCTCCGGTCGGCCCGGTGGCCGACCGCGCGCTTCGGCACCCGACAATGTGCGGGTGCGGGTATTGGTGACGGGTGCGAACGGCTACCTCGGCGGTGCCGTCGTCAAGCAACTGCGGGTCAGCGGGCACGAGGTGATCGGGCTGGTGCGTGGCGCGGGGACGCCGGGGGAGGGTCCGGTTCGGACCGCCGACCTGCTCGACCCGGAGGCCTTGGCCGTGGCTGTCCGCGACATCGATGTGGTGTGTCATCTGGCCGGGCTCACTCGCGTCCGCGAGTCCCTCGCCGATCCACTGCGCTACTTCGAGGTAAATGTCGGTGGCACGGTCGCGCTGCTGCGCGCGATGGCCGCGGCGCAGGTGGGCGGGCTGGTGTTCGCGTCCACCGCGTCGATCTACGGCACGCCGGACCGGCAGCCGATGTCGGAGGAACTGCCGGACCGTCCGCCACATCCGTACGCCGCAAGCAAGGCGGCCGTCGAATCGGTGATCGCCGCGCAGGCGGCGACCGGTCAACTCGCGGCAGTGGTCTTGCGGTTGTTCAATATCGCGGGCGGCGCCGACCCGGACCCGACCAGGATCGTGCCGCGCATCCTCGCCGTAGCGGCGGGCGACGAGCCTTGCCTGGCGATCAACGGTGATGGCACCGCGGTGCGCGACTACGTGCATATCGAGGACGCCGCAACAGCTTTCGCGGCGGCAGTCGCACACCTGCCCCAGCGCGGTGCGTGCCGCCGGTACAACATCGGCAGCGGCGGTGGCACCAGTGTCGCCGAACTCGTGGCCGAGGCCACCCGGCTGACCGGTCGGGCCATCGCTGTCGAGCATCGGCCTGCGGCGCAGGAGCCACCGCTGCTGGTCAGCGACAGCGGCCGGGCGTATCGCGAATTGGGTTGGCAAGCAACGAGATCCGACCTGACTACGATCTTGCGTGACGGATGGGCCGCCCAGCACGAGACGTCATGATCGGCGCGTGATCATCGCCTACGGTCGCGGAACTGCTCGAGCAAGTCGAGGCCGTCGCGCAGTGCTGTCGAGCGTTCGGTGCTCAGCCGCTGCCGCAGGATCTCCGTCTCGGACCTGGTTGCCGCGGTCTTCTTGTCCGGCGCGAACGGAATACCGGTCGCGAGCGCACGCAGTCCCAGCGTGCACATCTCACCGAGCATGCCGATACCGATCGACAGGGTGATGGGCTTGGCGTCGTGATGCATCCCCATGGTGCTGCCGAGGGCGTTGATGCCGAAACCCACCGCCGCCGAAGCCGCCCAGACGCCAAGGGTTTTCGCAGTGTAGCGCTGCCAGAGATGCCCGTTCCGCTCGAAGAGCACCGTCGTGGTGCCACGCACGGCACCGAACGCGATGCCCACCACGCCACCGATCACCAACCAGGTGATGTCGACGCCATTGAGCCCCTCGACTCTGGTGACGCTGTAAATCCCGACACCCACCAGGATCAACGGCGTCAGAAACGTGTCACGCGCGTCCACCGGTTCCCCCAGGAACCGCTTCACGATCAGCACGATCGCCCCCACGATGATGACGAGCAGCAGTCCCACACTCATGGCGCCTCCCAGCACGAAGTCCTGCCGGGAAACTAACCCTGCCCCGAGCGCCACCGAGTCCGCCGAACGGACGATCCGAAGGATGACTGAGGGTCGTTCGGCCGGGCCGTTACTTGCTGATCAGGCCTGCGATCTGCTCGGCGATGGCGGTCATGCCGTCGAGGTTGGGATGGTACGAGCTCATGACGGCGGCGAGATCCGGTGTGCGGGTAAAGGGATCGGCGAAACCGGTGACCCACGGCGCGGGTGTGCACGGTGTGTGGGTTTGGTCGACCTCGATGACGTCGGCGCCCGCCGAGCGAGCCGCGCGGGCGGTCGCGGCGAGCAGCCCGTCATAGCCTGCCCGCGCGGCGCTCGCCTGGTTCGGTTGCAGGGGTACGGCCGTGCATGCGGTGGCTTCGCGGTCGACGACGGGCAGATAGTCGACGAACAGCACGCGAGCATCGGGTGCCTTGGCGTGCACCGCGTCGGCGATACGCACCAGCGCCTGCTCGACGCGACCGTAATCCGTATCCATCGACGGCCCAGCGAGATCGCCGCCACCGAGCGCACACCCGCGGGTCGCCACATCGGCCGCCGCAGTGGGCAGCGAAAACGCCTGGACGGCAGCGTTACCGCAGCTCTGGGTGATCATGGTGCCGACGAGACGCAGGTCGTTGCCGCCGATGGTGACGGTGACCAGCCGGGTGTCGGCGGTCACCGCGTCGAGCTGCACCGGTACCGACCGCCCGTCCCGGAGTCGCTGCGGAGTATCCAGGATATGGGCCGTGGTCGCGCCCGAGCAGGTGACGTCGGTGAGCGCGAGCCCGAGCGCGTCGGCGAGCAGGCGCGGGTAGTTCTGCGCGGATCGGGCGCACCCGGTGTCGGCGACCGGCGCGATCCCCGGCCCGGCCGCGTAGGAGCTACCGAGCGCGACATACTGTGCGGCGGGTTGCGCCACGGCCACCGCGGGACCCAGGCCGGCGCTGGTGACAGCGGCAGCAGCGATTGCCAACGTACGGAGGAGCATCGAACGTCGCGCCACGGTATCGACCACCTTGTCCAGACGTCTGGCTGGCTTTGTCCGAACGTAGCGCAGTCCGGGACCCGCCGCGGCGCAAGGGTACTCAGTACCCCTGTTGCCCGCCCAACTGCTGAGCGATGACGCCCTGCAGACGTTGCAGTCCGGTGGGTGTGATGCCGCTCTGGATCTGGCCCTCGATGGTGCGGACCAGCATGGCGTCGCTGATCACCTTCTCGCTGGACTGGATGAGCACGGTGCCCGCACCGGTGAAATCGAATTGGCGTTCCTCGCCGGAGTTGACGCCGAACCGCGCGGCGCCCGCGGCTAGGAAGCTGGAGATCCAGCGCTGGTCGTAGTGGTGGCTGGGGGAGGGGCAATCGGCCCAGCCGACCAGGGATTCGGGGTCGACCCGCAGCGGCGGCTCGGCGAACATGACCGGGCCGTTGGAGGAGGCGAGGAACTTGCCGGTGCCGATGAGGGTGAGGAAGCCGGGCACGATGGACTGGTTCAGCGACAGCCCCGGCTCGAACGCCAGCAGGTTGGCGGCGCGGATGGTGAGGTTGCCGTTGTCCTCGAGGTCATAGGAATTGATGTCGTAGCCGCGGTCGCCGATGATCAGCTTCCCGTGCCCCTCGGCCACCACGTAGTCGCCGGTGAACAGCGGCGCCGAGAATTGCTGCGCCACCATGTGCATCAGCCCGCCCTGCAGGCCATGGGTGAGCATCTGGAATCGCATGTCGCCGTAGTAGGCGATCATCGCGCCCTTGCGCATGAACCACGGCTTGTTCAGGTCGATGCAGTAGGCGTAGCTGTTTCCCGGAATATTGTCGCTGTCACCGAGATTCATCGGATTCAAGATATCGGTCATGGTCACAACTTCTCTTCCGAGGCCTGCACGTACACGACACCCTGTCCGACACAATGCAATTGCATCGCCTCGCCGGAACCGCGACCCACCGCGTCGCGCCAGCTGAGCGCGGTCTTCAGCTCGGTCTGCACGTTTCCGTACGCGGCGACGAACGCCTGCGGGTCCACCACGATCGGATTCGGGCCGCCCACTTGCAGTTCCAGGAAGCCGCCGTGGGCCAGCAAGACGGCGGCACCCTGCCCGGACAGTTGCGTGGTGAACATGCCCTGGCCGGTCAGCGCCCCGGTCGCGGCGCCGCGCAGCGCACCCATCAGTCCGCCGCCGCCACCGCCCCCGCTGCCACCCGAACTCATCACCGAGACAATGGAACTCTGCAAACCCGCGGTATTGGCCAGCAATCGCGAAGCCTCGACCCGCAGCATCGCACCCGGCTGCATCTGAACCACATGGACTTCCAGTCCCGCGAACCCGTAATGCACCTCACCGGTGCCCTGCGCCAGCATGGTGCGCTCGTGCTCACCCGCCATCATGCGGCCTGCCATGCGCATCAACCCGCCGCCGCCACCCATCGCCTGGCCACCCGGAATCTGGTGCGGCGCAAAGGAAACATCACCCGTGTAGAACAGCATCGCGCCGGTGCGGGCGGCCACGCCACCCGCCATCCCGACGTTGACCTTGACGACCTTGCTGTTGACTTTCTCGAACATCCGCTCGCCCTTACCGTTCCGCCGGCTGGATCAACACCACGCCCTGGCCGTCCCAGCGCAGCGAGAACGCCTCGCCCGCATCCTGACCGACCACCGTGCGCCAGGAGACGTCGGTGACGAACGACTGATTGAGGTTGCCGCGCGCGGCGACGAACGCATCCGGGTCGACCACCAGCGGGTACTGCGGCGACACCTCGAGATGGATCAGCGGCCCGCCCGCCGACAGCAGCGCGACCTGCCCCTGCCCGGACACCGTCGTGGTGAACAGTCCCGCGCCGGTCGACGCGCCGCGCAGGCCGGCGAACCGCACGTCGGTGCGTAGATTCCCGGCGAAGGCGAGCAGCTGCTGCGACTCCACCTGCAGCGTCTCGTTGTTGAGGTTGACCACGGTGACGTGCTGGCCGTTCACGGCGAAGAAGACGCGGCCGTTGCCGGAGCACTCCATCAGCGCGAGTTTCTCGCCGGTGGCGCGGCGCTTGAGTCCGGCGAGCACGCCGTCGCCGCCGCCGAAACCGGCCGCCTTGAACTGCACGTTGCCTTCGTAGGCGATCATCGACCCGGATATCGCCCGTAGGCTCGTCCCGGCGAGGTGCGCCTCGATCACCTTCTTGGATTGTTCGAACAGTTGCGCCATGAGGGTGTTTTTGCTCGCTGTCTCGTTACGGGAACATGGAAAAACCCCACATTCCAACTGCGTGTCGACACATTAGCCGATGCCCCGGCAACTGTCGGGGTCAACGAGGGTGTTTACCGGAACCGTTGCCCGCGCCTTTCTCGTAGAGTGGCATTCGAACGCACCGACAAGCGAAGGGTCTAACTTGTCCGCAACACTCGCCAAGGGCCAAAACGGTCCGCTGGCCACGAACGACGTGGTGGTCTCCATCCAGCTCACGGCGCCGGCGGATCTTTCCGCACTATTGGTCACCGAGCAGGGCAAGGTCCGCTCCGACGCGGACTTCGTCTTCTTCAACCAGCCGAGCGGACCCGGGGTCAACCTGCAGCCCGCGCCCGCCGGGCAGCCCGCCTCGCTTGCCGTGTCGCTGAACTCGGTTCCCGCCGATATCGCGCAGATTCGCGCGGTGATCACACTGGACGACGCGAACAGCAACTTCGGGCAATTCCCCGCGCCGACCGCGATCGTGTCGGACGCGACGGGTAATCGGTTGTTCGAGTACCAGATCGAGGGCTTGAGCACCGAGTCGATCGTCATCGCGCTCGAGCTCTACCGCCGCCAGGGCAGCTGGAAGGTGCGCGCCGTCGGGCAGGGCTACGCGGGCGGTTTCGCCGCGCTGGTCACCGACCACGGCGTGACGGTCGACGATTCGTCGTCCCAGCAGCAGGCCGCGCCCGCACCGCAGGCC